>WTFU01000205.1 GCA_011523945.1 Mariniblastus sp.
TCCGATAATATATCGGTACCAACCTTTATCGTAAAGTGATGTCCTGAGCTTGAATGTTCACCCGCAATTTTCTCAAAGGAATAAAAATAAAGCCAATTTAGGGTCTGAATCCGGCCTGACCATAATCGGCTCAAAACTACAAATCCCAGAAAAGACAGGTTTTATCCTGGAATCGAATTCCCCGACAAAAAAAGGAGCGTACTGAAAAATCAGCACGCCCCTGTTTTTTACTTCAGTTTTTCGGAACTAGTTGCAGCACCGATGACTTCGGCACAAACTTACGATCCGACTTCCGAGTGCACGAAGGCCACAGCAGCGTTTTGCACAGCAAGCCGATTCGTTGTCACAGCAAGAAGCGACAGGTCCGCAGCACTTGACCGGTACCTGAACTGTTTTTGCAACCCGCTTACAAACCTGAACCTCTACTTCCTCGGTATAGGTTTCAGGAACACAAACTGTGTACTCCTGGGTTTGTGTTTGTTGCTCACACTTCATCACCGTGACTTCGCGAGTTCGTGTCTCAGGAACGCAAACGGTTACCGGGACTTCCCGAGTTCGAGTTTCCAATCGACATTTCTGAACAGGCACTGTACGGGTTTTCGTTTCGCAAACCATTTTGCAAACAGGAACCTTACAGGTCTTTGTTTCCATTCGCGTTTTCATCACTTTGCAAGTCCGTGTACGGGTTTCCGGACGATACTTACAAACAGCAACTTCACGCGTCTTGGTTTCACAAACCATTTTGCAAACTGGGACTTCGCGGGTGCGTGTCTCAATGCGACATCGACGCACGGGCACCGTTCGCGTCCGTGTTTCCTTCCGCATTTTCGTGCAAGCAACCGTGCGAGTACGTGTCTCGCACTTCATCTTGGTTACAGGTACAGTTCGCGTCTTGGTTTCACAGACCATCTTGCAAACAGGAACTTCTCGAGTTCGCGTTTCCATTCGGCACTTCTGAACCTTGACCATACGAGTTTTAGTTTCGCAAGTCATTTTGGTGCAAGGAACCATACGAGTTCTGGTCTCGCATCGCATGCGCGTCACGGGAACAGTCCGAGTTTTAGTTTCGCAGCGAACTTTGGTGCACGGAACTGTACGAGTGCGTGTCTCACAACGCATCTTAGTTACCGGTACCTCCCGAGTTTTTGTCTCGCAACGATATTTCGTACAAGTCAAAGTTCTCGTTTTAACTTCGGGTTTCATCGTGGTTCGCTTAACCATTCGCGTCTTTGTTTCTGGAACGCAGACGGTGACCTGATAAGTGTACTCCTGAGGAACCTGTTTCATCACAGTCGCCTCATAAGCAACTTCTTCTTTTACTACGTTTGGAACCCAAACGCGCTTGGTCATGGTTTGGCAACCAGTGTCACACCCCGTTGAGCAACCATTTCCGCATGAACTACTTCCACAGCCAAGCCGTGAAAGAAGACCACATCGACTCTTGGTGCAGCAAGGAGAAGCCACCTGACATGTTTTCTCTTCCCATGCTCCTTTATCAACGCACATGGTTTTGTGGCGAGTCACTGTTTCAGGCACACATACCATGCGGGTCCCTGTTCGTTCTTCCGTTTTAGGAACCATTACTGTGTAGGTTTCTTCAACTTCAGTCGTCTCTGGAACGCAGACAGTATAAGTTTGCGTGATCTCCTCAGTGTAAGGAACACGAACCTGATAGGTCTGTGTGACGTTCTCCGTGTACGGAACCGCTACCTGATAGGTCTGTTCGACGTTCTCTGTGTAAGGCACACGGACCTGATAAGTTTGCTCCACGTTTTCGGTGTACGGAACTGCAACCTGATAAGTCTGCTCGACCTGCGTCGTTACCGGAACGCGAACCTGATAGGTCTGCTCAACCTCTTCCGTGTAAGGGACGCGGACACAATAAGTCTGCGTTACCATTTCCTTGACAGGCTTGCGAACCTGATAGGTTTGAGTGACCTCTTCCGTGTAAGGCACAAGCACCTGATAAGTCTGCTCGACGTTCTCTGTGTACGGAACACAAACAACGTAAGACTGAGTCACTTCCTCGGTGTAAGGCACCTTCACGTTGTACGTTTGAGTAACCATTTCACGAACTGGGACGCGAACCTGATAGTTCTGAGTCACCATTTCCTTGTATGGAACCATCACGGTGTACTCTTGTGTCTGCTCTTCGGCATATGGTACGCAAACCTGATACGTCTTTTCAACCATCTCTGTAACAGGCCGTCGGGTCTGATACTCCATGGTTACGTTTTCAGTGTAAGGAACCTTAACGGTGTAGTTCTCCGTCTTCATTGAAGTCTTGGGAACCATCACGGTGTAAGTTTGTGTTTCCTTGGTTGGCACTTGAACGTTGACAGTACACTCGCGTGTACGAGTTTCTTTTTTCATTCTCGTGCGTGTGACCGTCCGCATCTCGGTCATCATTTGGTTTTCGTAAACCGTACGAGTCACAAAACGCACTTCCTGGCCACAACAATCATCACCAACGGTAACACCGCCATTGGCATCGGGATCAACAACAGATCCGCCGTAGCAATCTCCACATGGGTTGGCAACTTGCCCACACCCGTGTTGCGTCCCAGCGTTGACATAGGGTGTCGAAATTGCGAACGCAATCGCCACCATGATGCCCAACAAACGTTGCGACATAAAGAACCTCCTCGGAACAATAAAAGCCTAAACTTCAATCTGACGAACGCCCCGCGGCGTCCTATTTATCACAGTTGAAAATCAAAGAACCAGTGAGTCATAACCGCTTACTATTCCATCAGCATGGACGCACGTTTTCTTGTTAGTTTGGGCATTTTAGCCCGCCCTGACAGGCTGTCAATCACCTAAAACCGTTGTTTTTTATCTACTTTATGGAAAGGCACAATTTTAACCAATCCGCGCAACCACACCCCTCTTTACGGCTACTCGCGAAGCCAAAAGATCACAAAATTCTCTGACTTCGAAAATCGACTTCGGGGATTAGTCATCGAGACCGAACAGTAACGAGCTGAGATCTTCCGTCTCATTCTCGAGAGCTGCTGCTGCCGCAGGCGAAAGGGAAGGATCCGTTTTTACGGTTACGGTCGTCTGCTGGGTCTCCCCATCGACTTTTAAGCGCACCAGATAGGTACCTGAATTCGCTGACGAGCGAAAACGCCCACCGGAATCACGACGCAGGTCCCATTGAAGCATGTGCAACCCCTTTGTCTTAGGCGCTTCAAATGTTTTGACAGTCTCTCCTCTTAGATCTTGAATCTCAAGTTCGACCTGCCGCGCATTTTTTCCGAGGGAATAGGCAACCACTGTCCCAGCTTCGGGGTTCGTTCCCACAAATCGACGCGTCCCACTTAGTCCTCGGCTTGGTTGCCGCTGCCAGCGAATCGCATCCTTTACATCGTAAAGTTTGGAGTCCTCTTTCAATGAATCGACTGATAACTGACGGAGCACCGAAAGGTCACCAACCCAAAGACTACGGCCATGAGTTGCCGCGACTACTTCTCCAGCCGTCGGATGAATGGCAAATTCATGGACGGAAACCGTCGGCAAACCACCTTTGATTCGAGTCCAAGTTTGTCCCTGATCGATAGAATACCAAGATGAGAATTCGCAACCAAGAAGCAAAAGATTTTCATTCTCAATATCTTCACGCAGCACTCGAGCCGAACCGGCTGTGCTAGGTAAATTATCGGTAAGCGAATCCCATGTTTTACCGTAATCATTGGAAACAAATGCGTAGACTCCGTCGTCATTACTGCGATGTCCGTCCATCGTAATGTAGACGCGTTCCTTTTTAAATCGCGACGCCTCAATTGAACTGACCCAGCGAGGCCCCGGCATTTGACCGGATAATGACTTCTCTCCTACTGGACCAACAACTTTCTCAGGTCCTTTATCTGAATCTTTTGTGGTGTTCGCTGCCTGATTTGCTTCCTGACTTGTCTCAACAACAGGTTGGTCCTTCATGTTCTTCGACAGCTCAAAGTCCATCGTGAACGAACCGCCGTTGATATCAACCTCTCCGGCGTATTTGCTGCCATTGACAGTTCCAGCTAATTCAAGCGTAAACTCATCACTATCGGCAACAAGAGTCAATTGTTTCGTTTCAGGATCAAAACTTCCACTGTTAATATCGCGCTCACCCCGTGAAGATTCGAACACGCCGGCAATTTCTGTATTGGATTTTCTCACCAGAGTAACAGTAAAGTCCTGTTCGCCGTTGGGAGACATCAGTTGTCCCGTCCATCTTCCGCTGACCGCATCATTAGGTGCTTCGGCCTTCGGTTGAGCCTCTTGACGAACTTCAGGATCCATCTTTTTCGGGTTCGGACGTTTCGACTCACTCGGCTTTGCCTTCTTCACGCCAGCCTTGCTCGCGCCGTCTACCGTTGCCCCTTTCCCTTTCGCCTTTTCAGACTTAGGTTTCTCAGACTTGGCTTTATCCGCCTTGGCTTTCTCTAATTTCGATTTCTCTGCTTTCTTCTCCACCTTTGTCTCTTTAGGCGGAGCAGCACGTTTTCCGAAAAACTCAACTTCTAGTTGACCGCCGTTGACTTCCACCATGCCGGAAATGTCATTGCCGGAAACCGTCCCTTTGAATTCGAGGTCGAACTCCTCGTTGGAAGCAGAAATCAACAACCTCTTGGTTTTCGCGTTGAAGACTGCATCTACAATTTCCGATTCACCCATCTGCGAGCTAACTTGACCAGTGACTTTGTCACCATTGCCCTTTGTCAGAACCAGCGTAAATTGCAATCTGCCGCCCGGAACGTTTTCATCTTCGATAACGCATTCCCATTCACCCGAAATTGGATCGTCATTGTTTGACCGGTCAGCAATTCGAACCGACTTACCAGAATACTGGACGCTGGAAGTTAACAGCGAAACTGCCCCTAACTGCATCCCTAATTCTGGATCTTTCTTTTTGCGAGTTGCTTCAATTTCAACTTCAAATTGCCCGCCACCCGCAGTCATCGCGCCACTGAATTTTCCATTCTTGATGGTACCCGTGTAATCACGACTACCGCGTTGACTTTCAACCGAGAACGTCACCGCACCATTGGAGGCATTGTAAGTCCCCTCGCTGATGTCTTGCGCTCCACGGAATCCGTCGACCTCTCCAGAAATTTTTCCATCTGCTAATTTCAACGTGAAATTAAAGGCTGCACGATCTTCCGGGATTCGATCTGAGATCATTCGCCCCTGCCAGTCGCCTGAGACTGGATCCGTTTTTGAATCGCCCGATGGCTTAGCTGAGGTTTCCTCACTCTTCGGGGGTGTTTTCTCCTCAGATTTTTCTTCTGCTTCTTCTTCCGGTTGGAAAAACAAAGGCTCCCAGTTTTCCCCGCCATCTTTGGTCATCCAAACAGCACCATCCGTCGTCCCCACATAGATGACCCCTTCTTCCGCAGGCGATTCCGAAATCGCACTTCCTGCTCCTCGATCTGTGTTGGTAATCTCAGGAGAAATCCGCTTCACTCCGTCGCCCTTTTTGAGCGACCGAAGCACATAGTTTCCAGCGCTGTAATGAATCTGCGAATTGTGAGGTGAGAGAATAAACGGTGTCTTCCAATTGAACCGGAATTTCACACCACGCTCACGAGGGCGAATGAAACCGCGTTCCCCGGTTTCAAGGTGAATTCGCCCCATACCCCCATTTTGGCTTTCAAAATAAATCTGCTTGGGATCATTGGGATCAGAGAGCGTTACAAATCCGTCTCCCCCGCCCACTCTAATCCAATCGGAGTTAATCGGCCCGCTACCATCTTTACCACGCGATGGTCCACCCCAACTCCCGTTGTCTTGAAGACCGCCGTAGACATTAAAATCCAAATTCGAGTCAACGCTGGCATGATAAAATTGCCCGATCGCCACATGGTTGTAGTGATCCCAGTGTTCCATGCGATCTCGAGTAACATGCACACCGCCATCGTTTCCAAGGATCATATGGCGCGGATCTTTATTGTCGATCCAGAGTGCATGGTGATCGACGTGAATTCCGTCGCTTCCCCCGTCTCCAGTAAACGTCTCTCCTCCGTCACTTGAACGATACAAACTCGTTCCACAGACATAAATATTGTTGCGATCTAATGGATCGATCTGGATGTTACTGTAGTACATCGGTCTCGGGTTGAGCGAGTTGATTCTTTTCCACGAGGTTCCGCCATCTTTAGAAAGATAAATACCGCCGTATTCGTAGCCTTCCGGCCCTTGCGTGTCTTGCAAATTTGCCGCCTGCCCCCCCAAGGTTCCAGTGAAGTCGTTTCGACGATTTCGAGAACTCGATGAGCCTTGGGGCTTCGGTTTCTTACCAAGCTCCAAATTTATGTCGACCAACTTCCTCTCCCGCGAGACCACGAGTTTGACAGTTTTGCCAGCAGATCGCTTGTGGATCTCTTTGAGCATCTCCGAATAAGATGGAACCACTCTCCCATCAATCGAAGCGACAATATCTCCAACTTTGAGCCCCGCTTTGTCGCTTGGCCCGTCTTTGGTCACCGAAACTATTTTTGCCCCAAGTTCCGCGTCTTCACCGCGAATCCCCGCAAACGAATAGTTCTCCGGTTCCTTGGCAATCTTCTCTGACTCAACAATCGCAACGACATATTTTGGATCTTTCTCAAAAAAGTCCAAACCAATTCGTCCCATTTTACAGGTGGGCAACCCCTTGGTTACGCGTTCAAACGACTCTCCACCATCGGTCGATTTGTAAATTCCTGCGCCCGCGCCGAATCGTTGTTCCGGGTCATTTCCATCAAATCCGTCCCGCTTTCGCTCGTAAGTTGCCACCAGGAGGTGATCCGGATTTTTTGGATTTAGCTGTACATCAATCACACCCGTCGTGTCGTTTACGAATAAGACTTTTTTCCAAGTCTTACCTCCGTCGCTGGTTTTAAACAGACCACGTTCGGGATTTGGCCCCCAAAGGCGTCCCAACGCGCCTACCCAAACGACGTCTGGATTTTTTGGATGGATCGCTAAAGCACCGGTCTGAAATGTATTTTTCAGACCCATGTTCTTCCACGTTTTACCACCGTCTACCGATTTATAGACGCCGTCTCCCCATGAAACGCTATTCCGTGGATTCGATTCCCCCGTTCCCACCCACACAATGTCGGGGTTACTCGCAGAGACCTGGACATCTCCGATCGAAACCGTTGCTTCCTTATCGAACTGGTGCTCAAAGGTATTTCCGTCGTTCGTCGTTTTCAGCAGGCCACCGGAAGCGGTCGCTGCCCACCAAGTCGAATTATCTTTTTCGCTTACGGCAATTGCTGTGATCCTTCCGCCCATATTAGCTGGACCAATCGATCGCCAACTAAATTGATCGGCAACGCTTTGCGCTAATGCGGGTGGAAGTTGCTTTTTCGCTTCAGGTGCGGGCTGGGCCTGTTCCTTCTCAGTCGCTTTCGCTTCAAACTCCTGAGGTTTCCCCGACTCAGAAGCCTGATTTCGAGGCTCTCGACTCTTCGTTCCCTTCGCCTCTTCCCCACCACGGGACCTTCTGCCTCCACGACCACGTTCCGCCGCTCCTCGCTCAGATCCCTCCGCAGAGGGTCGACCGCGCTCTCCGCCATCCGCTTCATTCTGGGCATAGCTGAGGGTGGATAGAAAAATAACAGCTAATGCGCTTAAAAAAGCGACTCGCAAATGGTTCAGCGAGAAAACCATCAGGTACTCCATTCAATTCAATATGATAATTCAAGGTTGTCCCCGTTACGTAGGCTCACAACGAGCCCCGAAGTCGGAAAAAGCTACCTATGGATGGTAGCACCGCATCGAAGTTGTTACAAACTTGAAGGAGCGAATTCCTGAAATCGCTCGTTACAGCAGCGCATTAACCTCGGTTTGGTAACACGGTACACAGATTCAATTACCTGTTGTGCGCAGCGTTATGTTGCCCGGCTTGCCGTCAATGTCCCTTCATTCTACGAACGCTATCCATGACAACTCTACTGACCGGCGGAACCGGATTCGTTGGTAAAAACCTAATCAGGCGTCTCCGGGGTGTCACTGTAGTTTCTCGAACCCCAGAGGCCGCCAGACAACGGCTCCACCATGAAGGCCTCAGTGATCATTTAGATCGTGTGATCAGATGGGATAGCGGGCTCAACGCGGAAGATTTTGAAAAAGTCTCACCGGTTGATTCAGTGATAAACCTTATGGGTGAATCAATTGCTGAGGGACGCTGGACGGCAGCCAAAAAAGCAAAGATTCGCTCGAGCCGCGTTGACGGGACGAAGAGTCTAGTCACCTCACTCATTCAGTCTGGAAATTTACCACGGGTCTTTATCTCTGCATCCGCCATCGGCTTTTACGGAGACACTGGCGAGAGTATTATCGAAGAAGACGCCCCGGCCGGTCGGGGCTTCCTCCCCGAAGTCTGCCAAGAATGGGAATCGGCTACCGCGCCGCTGGAAGAACTCGGGGTTCGAATAATACATCTCCGAATCGGCATCGTTCTCGGCCGAAACGGCGGTGCCCTAAAGAAACTCGTTCCTCTTTTCCGAACTGGACTCGGCGGTCCTTTGGGCAACGGTAAACAATGGATGGCGTGGATCCATGTCCTCGATCTCGTCTCGATGATTCAGTGGTTAATTGAGCAGCCTGTTTCCGGCGCCGTCAACGCCACAGCGCCCAACCCGGTTCGCAACCTTGAATTCACAAAAGCCCTCGGCCAAGCTGTCAGTCGCCCCGCATTTTTGCCTGCTCCTCAATTCGCAGTCAAATTAGCTCTCGGGGAATTTGCCAACAGCCTGTTTGATTCCTCCCGAATTATACCCGGGGTTGCACTCTCCCACGGATTTCAATTCCAATTTGCTGATATTCAGTCCGCAATTCAAAATGCAATTACCAAATAGGCTCTGTCCAGATGCTTTACTTCGGTTTCGATATCGGTGGCGCAAATATTAAATGGAGCGATCTCGATGGTAACGCTACCGAAATCCCTTTTCCAATTTGGCAATCTCACCAACACCTGCCCGCCGTACTCCAACGTATCACCTCGAACTTTCCCGAAGGTGCAAAAACCGGTATTACCATGACTGCCGAACTCGCCGATTGTTTTGTAACCAAGCGTGAGGGAGTCAAATTCATTGTCGACTCCGTAACCACCGCACTCGCTCGATTCAGTCCCCTTTTTTATAAAACGACCGGTCGCCTTTGTACGGGTGCGGAAGCTATCGAGCATTGGCAACAAACAGCAGCATCCAACTGGCACGCAACCTCTAGTTACCTCTACTCAACTGATCCGAACAACCATTCCGGCTATGTGCTCGATATTGGTTCGACGACTACCGATATCATTCCTGTCATCGAAGGCGAGCCTGTCATCTCCACTCAAAATGATTTCGATCGCCTTTCCAATGGTCAATTAGTTTATGCGGGCGTCGGCCGTACTCCCGTGTTTGGTATCTCATCCAAATTCGATCTGCGTGGGACAGTTGTTTCCATTGCCCGTGAAAATTTCGCGACAATGGCTGACATTTTTCGTTGGCTTAATGCAATCGAAGAAGAACGCGACTCGACTGCCACGGCTGACGGTCGCCCTGCATCCCGCCACGACAGCCGAAATCGAATCGCCCGTTTGGTTTGCGCGGATTCCTTAGAACTGGAAACCGATGAGATTGACTCAATTTCACTTCAATCAAAAAATGCCTTTGTTTCGATAATTGCGCAGCATCTAAAAAAGGTGATGAAGAACCATCCGCAGGTTCCTCTCGTCTTCAAAACACTCGGTCGGGGTACGTTTATCGCTGAAGAAATTATTCATAACGCGATCATCGAATTTTCGACGACTCCGCCGGACATCACCGCGTACTCTGCTGACATTGCATTAAACCAGTCAGTTCCAGCACTTGCCGTCGCTCATTTTAGAGCGCAGCACGACCAGAGAATTAGTTAACGTGAAACGATTCCCCTCTATTCCAGTCCGTGTAATAAAACTGGGAGGCAGTCTTTTAACGCTACCGGATCTCACCGCCCGATTAGAGAGATGGCTACCCCGACAACCTCCCATGTTCAATCTCTGCATCGTGGGCGGAGGACAGCCAGTTCAGAAAATTAGGGACTTGGATTGCTCGGTTGACAGTTCAGAATCTCATTGGTCTGCCGTACAGCAAATGGACATGCACGCACGCTCCCTTAGCCAACGCTCCTCGAATTGGATTTTTTTTGATTCACTGAATCCGCATTCATTTATTTCAACGGCAGCCATCAATTTTTTTGGAGTCGAAAACTGGCTCCGGTTTGAAATTAGCTGTCTACCCGAGTCATGGGATGTAACGAGTGATTCCATCGCAGTCGTCCTTGCCCGTTTTCTAAACGCCGAAGAGCTAATTCTTTTGAAGTCAACGCTCCCAGAGTCGGACAGAACGCTAACGCAACTCATGGATGAGGGCTATATCGATCGCCACTTCGAGACAGCTCTCACCTCTTCAAGCGACGACCAACTGTCGACAATCGAACATGTAAAGTTTGTCAATTTTCGGGACAATGACTTGAAGGAACTCAAGCTCTAACATCGCTTATCCAGATTATTTAGTTTTCAGAAGCCACTATGAGCAAACGCTCGAGATCAAGTTGCTCAACGAGTGAAAGCAGGCTGGGTTCGACAAACACGCGAACTTGCTTAACGAAGTCGTCAAATTGCCTCTTGGCTAAGGTATTAACTACCGGTGATACCTCACCAAGTGAGCGGTACGCATTCGACTTCGGAGAATATACATCGACGTTAAATTGAACTTCCAAACCCACAGGCGGAGCGTCAATCAAGACCGCATCCGGGGGAATCTGTACACCAACCTCCTCCGAAATGAGCTGCGTCAATCGCTCACTCGTAGCCACCAACCAGGGATAGGGATGGTAAGCAACCTTTTCAAAGGTAGAAGCGTTTTCATTAAAACTAAAGTTAGCTGCGCGCTTGTGTAATCGTCGATTCACACCAAACAAATGCTCCAACATGCCCGAGGCCGATTCGCGTTTTAAATCGAGCTCCATCTGTCGGATCATTTCAGTCTCTCCCGATTCAAAAAGCCGAGAAACCAGAGACTCAAAATCACTCTCATGCCGCTTTGCCTCGAACCAGCGGTAAAAGGCTCGTTGAAACATCGTAGTGGCGCTGCGAACGGTATGGTGCCAGTAAACCTCACTGAACATGACATACCGAGCAAAGACCATGAGTTCCGCCGCCGTCCTGCCTTTTTCCGTAATCGCCAAGCGGTCAGAATTTTCATTTAAACAGAGACTGCGTATCAATCGCAACGAATCGAAATTCTGACCATACGGAACACCCGCATGCAAGCTATCGCGGTAAAGGTAATCCATTTTGTCGATGTCAATTGGCCCCGAAAGAATCGAGCTTAAAATTGCTTGAACAGGCGTTTCCCTTTTTCGATTGATAACCGCGAGAACTTCGGACGCCTCGATTCCCCACTGATCTAGCATCTTTTGGGATATCGAATCCCGCTCCAAATAGCGAGTGGCGAAAATTTCATGCGATGGAATTCCTTCCAACTCAATGTCTTCGATCGGGTGACAATAGGGCCAATGCCCAACATCATGCAAAAGAGACGCAAGAATTAATACCTCTGCATCTCTCTTGGAAACAAGTGAATTGAATTCGGGTTGTTCCGCAAACTGGCGCAAAAACAAAAGAGAGTTCCGGTAAACTCCAAGCGAATGCTCAAAACGACTATGCGTCGCCGCGGGATAGACAAAGGAAACCATCCCCAGTTGGCTGATTTTCTTCAACCGTTGAAATTCAGGAGTATCAATCAGATTTTTTATTCGCTGCGTTACCGGCACATCAATTTGATTCGGAATCCGAATTAAGTCGGACCGACCGTCGAGACCACGAATTTCCGGAATATCAAGCAATGAACTCATGCACACCCCAGTCAAGTTTTCCAATGCGCTGATCGCTGACTTCGCGACCTACGATCAAGCTCAGATCAGGAGCGTGCACAGGCTAGAAAGCAACTCAACTCCCGCTTCCAAGCTCAGCCCGGATACAACTTCACCCCCGTTGGGAACTTTCTCTGGTGTGACCGGCAAAAACCCGACACCCGATAGAAATCGACCGAATAAACATACACCAAGATAGAGTCCGTAATGAACTGCGCCCATGAGGAAATCAAGTTCAAAACAAAACATCCCCGCGACTCCACCAATTCCAATCATGGCGATTCCTGCAGCGATGTAGGATCCCGTCTCATAGCTATCGTTAAATGCAAAGCAGGCCAGCGGCATAGCAAGCCAAGTAATCGGATAAATGATCGAACAAACACCAACTCGCGATCGAAGCTCACGGCCCCGATAGGGCTCAAGTTCTTGGTCCCGTAGAAATGTATAAGCAATGAATACAAGCGGTGGAGCGACCGCAATTGCAGAGACCGCCATCAGCCACAATGGGAATTTCGCAACGTCCTCGATTGAAAAACGTAAGATTAAGGCAATCGCCAAAAAACCAACGATCGAACCAATGATTAAGGTCCACTGAACCGACGAGAGACTGGTTTCTTTACGTCTTAGCGGATCGAGCACCGCTCGCCCGGTCGAATCGACAGGCCCGTCCGTTTTGGGAGCCTCGATTACAACTTCTTCGGACTTCTCCGGGACTCGTATTTTTGTTTTACATTTCGGGCAAGGCCCTTCTCTGCCTGCGAACTTTTCGCTGACATTAAATCGTGTATAGCACTTCGTACATGTGACGCGAATCGGCATAAGCGTATTCTGATTCTTAAAAATATGTGGCGGTTGAAATACAGTCCGACAGAGTGCAATTAAGGTTAGTTCACCGATTCATTCAGGGCAAAACATTTCGCCAAACGACCTACGACGGAAACCAACTAACTCAAATCCATCAACTCATTCTCAGTGATCATATGAAAACCCTCTTGTTGAAGCGTCTGTTGGGCGATGTCAATGTTATCTACCATGATCGCAACAAAGGAACGCTCATTGTTCATAACCATCAACGGATAAGTTTGCACGAGATTGACTTCAGCCCGTAGAAGGGCAGCACAAACCTCAAGTAATGGTTGATCACAATCACCTAATTCCAAAGCGATCAACTCACTCTCGATCATCGCCATCCCGGCACGTTCTAAAATTTCACGTCCCTGCTCCGGATGACTGAGTATAAATCTAACGATACAACATTCCGTCGAATCGATAATATTCAACGCCATAATCTTGACGGGCGTTCCACGAAACCGTCGAATTAGCCCTAACAGGACGCCGACACGATTCTCGAGAAACACGGTATACTGGCAAATCGTCGGATAATCACGACCTCGTAGAGTCTGATAATCAACATCCGATCCAAAATCTTCTCCCTGACTCATCTTGTTCTCATCAATAAAGCAACTTTAATGGTAACCCCTTGCATCATCAGGTTCCCAAACTCAGCGGAACCTGTTGATTTGATGATTTGTTTAAATTAACAATAGCGAAGGCGTGTCGCAGGAATTTCATTTGAATCATCGATTAAAAAACCAACAATGCAAACCGTTAAATTCGACTGGCAAGCCGAATCTCAACGTTCATACTGGACGGTAAATCAACGTCCCTAACTTTAAGGCACTCTATGACCTTGGTCAACTCATCCCCAGTCGTTCCCCGCGAACATGAAATCACGATTCGAGTCCGTTATCAAGAAACAGACGGACAGGGGCGTGTCCACCATAGTAACTACCTTAATTACTTCGAAGTTGCCCGTGTCGAGATGCTCAGAGCTTCGGGACTTTCTTACCGTGAACTAGAAGCTGAGGGAATCATGCTGGTCGTCAAAAAAGTTCACTGCAATTACCATCTCGGTGCGAAAGACGACGACTTATTGAACATCAAAACGACCGTTACGAGGGCAAAGGGGGTTAGAATTCACCACCGCTATGAAATTACTCTCGACGGCGAACTCGTCGCTGACGGTGAGACCGTAGTCGCCGCGATTAACCCAACCGGTAAAGTCGTTCGTCTGCCGGTATGGTTGCAGCTCGACAAATAATTAAGCAGCTAAAGAAGTTTACGTTTCGATTGAAGCACTGCCCCCAACATTGCTTGAAAGCGGGCATCCACCCCTCCCACAATTCGTCGGATTTCTGGCACAGCAGCCTCCCCGTTCTTCCGAAACTCCAAAAG
Source organism: Mariniblastus sp. (assembly GCA_011523945.1). Taxonomy (GTDB): domain Bacteria; phylum Planctomycetota; class Planctomycetia; order Pirellulales; family Pirellulaceae; genus Mariniblastus. The sequence continues at coordinate 14,113 of WTFU01000205.1, forward strand.
CTCAAACCCGACCCAATCCTCTCAAATTCCGGTGACATTAGCCAATATTGAAACTCTCGCAAAATTTCTCCTGAGAAACTGCCCCCAATTCCGCCTGCATGAGCCAACGATGACAAACTTGGTAAGCTTTTCCGGCAAGCTTTAACGTCTTAACGGGATGCACACATCGGTCCGATTTAAAGCATTGTAAGAGATGCCGCCACGAGCGACCTATCCCGCATGGTCAATCAACGCGCTGAGGCCCATCAGGAAGCAACTAGCTTTATGCAATTCCGACCCAACCATAAGCATCTGCTGATGCTCGCCAGCTTGATTGTTCTTTCAATCAGTTTGCCGGCCAGTTTATCAGCAGACGACCGTGCTGACCTGACTGCGAATCGAGTCTCGCCTCTGGTCAGCGCCGTCCAAAACTGCAGAAATTCCGTCGTTAATTTGCGAGGTCGGAAAACTGTCCCTGTCGATCCAAGCAGCGGATCGTCTCAAGATACCAAGCAGGTAAATGGGATGGGAACCGGCGTTGTTATCGATTCGCGAGGCTACGTTTTAACCAATTACCACGTTGTCGAAGGTGTTAAAACCATTGAGGTTACGACTGCTCAACGCGAGAAAACCACCGCAACACTATTAGCCCACGACCCTGAAACGGACCTGGCGATCCTCAAAATCAAAACAGAGAACCCGCTCCCACCCATCACGATCGGAAGCTCTTCCGATCTAATGTTAGCCGAGCAGGTCATCGCCGTCGGGAATGCCTACGGGTACGAACACACGGTCACTTTGGGAATCATCAGCTCGCTTCGAAGAACCGTCCAGGTGAACGACGACCAAATCTACCGGAATTTGATCCAAACGGACGCGGCCATTAATCCAGGGAATTCTGGCGGACCGTTACTGAATATCAACGGCGATATGATTGGAATCAATGTCGCCGTGAGAATCGGAGCTCAGGGAATTGCCTTCGCAATTCCAGTAAATGACGCAATCGATATTGCTGCCGAACTGATGAGCCAAATTGTGCCTGGTGATCTCTTCCATGGTATCTCAACCCAAACCGTCTATGAAGCAAATTCACCCAGCCTGATTGTCAATGCGATCATCCCCCAAAGCCCTGCTGAAAAAGCAGGACTCAAAAGCGGCGATAGAATCACAAAAGTAAACGGAGCGGAGGTCAATCTGGAACTTGACTTTCAAACTGCACTACTTTTTGCAGCCGAAGACAAATCAGTTAAGGTAACTGCTGTTCAGAGTGGCGAGACCAAAAACTTTATTGTGAGTCTTGAAAAATCAATTAAATCGTCCGCACCGAATTCAATTGCCTGGCTTCCATTAGGCATGAAGCTTGAACCGATTCCTTCCTCGCAAATGGCAGACCAACACCCAAACTACAAGCGTGGGCTTAAGGTAAAATCAGTTCGATCCAATAGTCCTGCAGAAAAAGAAGGAATCATGCCCGGTGATATTCTTGTTGCGATGCATGGTTGGAAAACAGAATCGCTCGAAAATCTCGCATATGTTCTCCAACGACCGGACGTCGTTGAGAGAAAAGATTTCATGTTCTACATCATCCGAGATAAAGAACCGTTTTGGGGTCAGATGCGTGTGGCTGAACTGCCAACGCATTAGAGGAGGGCTGCTGCTGACACTCGCCCAGACGAGTTGACCTCCCCCAACGGTTTATCACCGGGAAACCGCCAGCCAACCCGAATGGCTGGCGGTTTTCTTTTTTGGTTATCGCATCTTGTTCCATTAACAAATCAGTTCGCAGCAGCGTGCTGGAATTTCCCTCCATTACTAATTACGATGCACTGCATCCCGTACGTATCTATTCCCACTGAGATTTCAAGCAATTACCTCAGTAATTGAAACCAGCGTTCACCGAATTCAATTTCGATCCTTGCTATGGAACATGACTTCCACAATTGGTTACGAAATCACACTTCAATCCAAGGATTGGGGAAAAGTGTCATATTAGGCATCGGAGACGACGGTGCAATTCTACCTGAGTCATCTGCACACACTGTGGTTACAACCGATACCATCGCCGAAGGCACTCATTTTGATACTTCAATTCATTCACTTGAACAAATCGGGCGAAAGGCAATCGCAGTCAACTTGAGTGACATTGCGGCCATGGGAGCCATGCCCACACATGCCGTACTGACACTGCTGATGCCTCGTCATTTTTCTCTCGATGAAGCAATACAATTGTATTCCGGGATCCTTGAGATTGCTTCGAATTATAATGTAACGATCATCGGCGGGGACACGAACAGGTGGGATGGAAATCTCGTCATCGGCGCTACGCTGATAGGGCAACGCTCGCCTTCCATTTCCGGGTGGAAATTAGACGGAGCCCAAGCAGCAGATCGAGTGGTTGTCTCGGGGAGTTTTGGTGGCAGTATAAGTGGCCATCACCTTTCATTCGAACCTCGGATCGAACTTGCAAACTACCTAGCCGGACGATACGAGATCCACGCCGCCACGGATGTCAGTGATTCACTTTCCCTCGACTTGCAACTCCTCGCCAATGCAAGCAACGTCGGCCTTGACATAGAAGCCGAAAAAATACCGATCTCAAACAGTTTAAAAGCAGCAAACTCTCCAAAGCCGCTTGACGGTGCGCTCTATGATGGCGAAGATTTTGAACTCATACTTACCGTAGCGCCGGCTGTTTTTGAACGAATTAAACTCGACAGCGATGTACCCTGTCAATTGACCGATATTGGCGAAGTAACTCCCAAAGAACAGGGTCTACGTATCTTAGACAGTCACGGCACCCCCAACCCTATGATTCCTCGCGGATATATCCACTAACGATCCAATGAATTCACCGCCTCCCTCGCTCGTTCTACAATCTGACTCAGAAAGAAACACCCTTAGGATTGGCCATGCGATCGGCGAAGCGATGACCGCAGGGAGTTTGATTGGCTTGACCGGAACACTCGGTGCTGGGAAGACGCGACTTACGCAGGGAATTGGAGAAAGCCTTGGCATTAAACATGGCCAAATCGTAAGTCCTACATTTACAATCTGCGTCCCGCACGAGGGTCGAATTCCATTTCTGCATTTAGACGCTTATAGAATTCAAAATCCCGTAGAAGTTGATGAATTGGGCCTCGATGAAATGTTGGAGAACGGGGTTTCATTGATTGTCGAATGGGTTGAGCTGATTAAACATCTATTACCCCTCATTGATCTCGAAATCCAGATTGAAGCGCCTACAGAAAATACGCGTAGTTTCAAGTTCTATGGGCTTTCACCCAAGGGGCAACAAATCCTGAATGCTCTGGAGTTGAAAAATCTCTAGCAAAGTTAATTTGCTGAATAATGAGTACTAAGCAGTTGAGAAGCCCCTGACTTCCAACTAGCCTAGTGAAACGGCTTTATTGGGCCGTTCACTCCTCCTTGCTACGTCTGCTTACGGCCAAGCTCAGCCGTATTTCGAAGAATGATCTACTTTTCAAAAACAATCCTGCCATTCGCGTTCCCACTGGTGTTCACATCGCTTTTTATAACGGGCAATTCCGCGTTGTTTTCTGAACTGGGAAATCTGCCGTCGACTCCGGCTAAGCTCGTTATCGATGACGACAATTCGAGTCAAGCTTCGGGTTTGCTAGATGAATACACTTCAACTACCAGACAGAATGGTACTGACAATTCTCAAATAATTTACGTGCCGCAGTGGTCAACCGAATACGACACAATTTCTGAAACCCGTTACTGCCGAGAACCGCGACAACGAACCATTCGGGTTTATGAGACGGTTTACGAAAACATACCCCAAGTCCAAACATATACCGTTCAAATTCCGAAGCAAAAAAGCCGGACGATAACGGTGAGCCGGCAAGAGGAATATCAAACAGCCGTCCAAGAAAGCTTTACCGTCATGGTACCCAAACCACAGCAACGCGTGGTCACCGTTGAACGTGAGGAACGCTACGAAGTTCCAGTAGAAACCCCTTACACCGTTAACCAACCAGTGCAGCGCGAAATTCAAGAGACGACCTACAAAACGGTCATTGAAAAAGAACCCTATCAGGTTACCTACACGGTTCAGGTTCCAGTTGACCGAGTTCGAATCGTCACTGATTACAAGAAGTCGGCAGTAGAAGAGGTCGTGCGCAAACCTGTCATTCGCATGCTGAAACAGGAACTCAAGCGGCCCAAAGTGGATTACACAACCGAAACGAGGACACGGCAGGTAGAACAAAAGTACATTCAATATGAGAAACGTACGGTCCCTCGTGAGGTAACGCGTTATCGCATGGTTGAAAAAACGAGACCGGTTACCCAAAAGTATTACGACTACGAGACGCTATCAAAGGTTTTCCCAGTCAACGAACAAAGCCAACAGTCTGTTAACGCGGATAAAATCCACGAGTATAAAGTTTCAACCCCGTACACCGTCACAGAAGACGAAACCTATTATGTGAATGAACCCTATCAGGAGACGATCACAAAATCATTTCCAACTTTCATTCAAGAACCTCGGCAGGTAACGAAATCATATGTCGTCAACCTCCCGTACACACAACATATTGCAAAATCTTACACAGTCGATCTTCCTGTCCAGGTCATCCAAACAGCTTATCGAATCATTGACCAGCAGGTCCCCGTTACGAGATACCGTTGTGTGACACGGGATACCGGATGCTGGAAAACCATCCCCTTACCAACAACAATTAATCCAATAAATGAACTGATAGGCGACACTACCACTAACCAATCGGGAACGACGCTTTGCCATTCACAAGTCTGGTGCCCCCAAATAACCACCTATCAAGTGCCTTACACTGACTACGTCACGGTGCAGCGAAAAATCCCCTATCAATACAGCACTATTGTTCAGCGCAAGGAAACCCGCACCAAAATGGTTCCGGTCACTCGTTATCGACCGGAGAGCCGAAATGCAAAACTCGATGTCCTCGACTCTGTTCCATCCACTCGTTCTGAATCCTTTACCGTTACAAAATACCGCTGGGTAGCCAAGACAAGAAAGGTCAATCGCACCAGTGTCAAAACCGAAATTCGCAAAAAAACGATTCCATTCATTGAGTACGAAACGGTTCAGACACAGAAAGAAATAAAGCAAGAATACAGGACTCCAGTAAAGTTGGAGCGTCAAATATCCGAGACCTATTCGGTAAAAGAGCCTTATACCGTCACCGAATCCGTCGTGGTTACCGTGCCGGTTGAGAAAACAAGATTGGTCGAAGAACAATACACCGTTCGAATTCCAAAAGTTATTGAAGAAACCTATACAGTGGAAATCCCGCAGATGGATTATCAAGAAATTCGCCAAACGAAATATGTGGATGTTCCCAACCTGCGACAAGAGAAATATACCGAGCTAATTCCAGAACTTAGAACCCGTACCGAATACAGAAATATCGAACGAAAAGTTCCCGTTTTTACAACCAAAAAAATCGTTGAGATGGTTCCTAGAATTAAAACAAGAACAACTTTCCGAACAGAAACCAAAACGGTTACCGACAAAGTAATTAAGACATTTATGGTGATGGTCCCTGAAGTTCGAACACGATCTGTTTACAAAACAAAATATCGCGATGTCCCGCAATCTCGAACCGAGTATTACTGGACCACTGTTCCAGAAACGAGAAAAAAAGTGACTTGGATTCGCAAAGCCAAGCAAATCCCACGAGATCGCGTGGAAACCTATTGGGTCGATGTTCCCTACCAGGTCACGTGTGTCGTGCCTCGCCAAGTTTGTAAAATGGTGCCAATCGGGGGCATTCAGGGTCGCCAAATCGAAGCCAAATAACTCGCAGTCGAGAAAGACAGTTATCAACGACCGTTTCGAATCTCTGCAGCTAAAATCGCATAAGCCATACTGTCAATCGATTTCAATGCATTGCTGGACAATCTTCGCTCGGATCAAATCGCTCGAAAAGGCGCATCAGCCCAAGCAGAAGCACTGCTTCTACCACAGCAATTATTAGACAAAGCCCCACACAAAACAGCGCAACGGCCCACACGATGGACGAGCCAAGACTGCCCACAATAACTACGGATAAGGTCGCCCAGAAAATCAAAATGCTGACGGCGATTGCAAACACAATCCCTTTTCCGGTGAACGTCAAAACCGTACGGATAAAGACATCTAATCCTTCCTGATTTCGCCGATAAGGCGACAATAGAAAAATCAGATTTTCGCCGGTAAAAATCAAAAGATTAAACCCAACGAGAATCAACCCAGCTAGAGTTGCCTGGGACCAGACGATCGAACTAAACATGGTTGCCACGATTAAAACTACCGTCTGGAATACGGTCGCCAAAAAAATGGGTGTAGCTAGTTGCCCAACCACGAGCCAGAACGTCGATACTGGAAGTGATTTAAGAACATCGAACCGATCGATGTCCCGTCGAAAATCTAAAACGAGAGCTGATGGCAACAAAAGGAATGAATAAAATAATAAACCACCAACCACGCTGATCAGAGTTGCTTCTGGGTTGGCATCGAGAAACAAGGGACACCAACATAGAATTGCTGGAATACCCAAACTAATCGCCAAGGTCATTCGGTAATGATAGGCACCGATCAATTGCCGCCAGGCGACTGCCCCCATCCCCCTCATGCGCAAGGGAATCCGGATCCCGGTTCCCTTGTTTGCCGATTTAACGACGGACATCACCAGCCCTTCTGTGGCTTGCCCCACCGCAAGCGACTCTTTAATTTTCAACCGTAACTCTGCCCATCGATCGAATCGATAAACCAGAGCACAACATGCTCCTGTAATCAGAAAAACTTTCAATACGTTTATCAAGCCGTTTAGTGAAAATGCCTGAGCAAAGATGACTTCGCTAAAACAGTTCATCAATCCCAGCAGGCCGACGCCAATCTTTGAATTTATTACCGAATTCAGTTCCACCAATACGGATTTGAACAACAAAATGGACAGGGGCAAATCCTGGGTTACTGTCGAATTCATCACCATCAAGGTCCGGTACCAAATCAGCGCGATGGGTCCAAGCAATATCAAAAATACCGCCCCTCGACACACCCACTGCAAACGCTGACTGCTCCCCGCAAAAACCAGTTCGAAACAAATTCGAAAAAGTTCAATAAACACCAGTGCGAGAAATAATCCGATGAATCCAACAGGCCAGACAGGAAGGTCTGGCCAAAGGATGATGGACATAAACAACGCTTTAACAAGTGTTCCAACCGCGATGCCGGTAAGACGATAGGTTACTAGCAGATGACGAGGAACGGGTGCGGTAATTAACAGTTCTTTTTCCGCGTCCGTCCATTCGTGAGGCTCAAACGCCTTTCGAGTAACCGTTTTCAGAACTTGCCATAATAAGTAGAGAGTTAAGGCGACGGCGGACCACCGAACCATTGACTGGTGTTCGGCTGCATTTCGAAAGAGAATTCCAACAACTGCCTGCGACACCCAAATTAAACCCAGAACAAACCCAATGAAAGCCATCACCCGCCGACGAGGTGATTGAAAACTACCAAGCCAACGTCTTAGCTTTCCTTTAAATCTTATCCACAATAGATGATTCAGGGTTTTCGGAAACACTCGCTCCATAAATCAACTCGAAATATCCTAGTTAATGCGCTATAGAGGAATCAACGATTTGCGAACTTCCTGCCTGAATCGTTGAGGCAAGATCTTCACCGAGTTCGGTGAGTGACGAAAAAAATGCCGCTTCAAGGGAATTTGACTCGCTGTTTTTGGACTGGGAAAACCTCTGCTTCAATTCCTCATTACTTCCCCAGAAGCGACGTTTCCCACAATCGAGTATGAGAATTTGACTGCATATATCTTCTACCATCGCCAAAAGATGAGAACTGATGATAATGGAACAACCATGAGACGCTCGCTCGACAATCGTATCCTTAAGCACTCGAATCGCATGAGGATCCAATCCCGTCATCGGCTCATCAAGCAAAAGTGCGGTGGGTGCCTGTAGGTAAGCACAGCAAATCGCTAACTTCTGACGCATACCACGAGAAAGCGTTGATGCTGCGGAATGTCTTTTGGCCTCTAGTTCAAAGAGATCAAGAAGCCTATCAATCTCTTCCGCGGGGGCTTCAATTCCATAAATGCTTGCTTGAAATTTCAGATGCTGCTCAACACTAAGATCGCTAAATAATCGCGGGTCATCAGCAACATAAGCGGTTCTCCGCTTTAGCTCGAGCGGCATCTCCGACAGTGAATAGCCATCGACCAAAAACTCGCCAGCTCCATAGGGAATGATTCCACTTAAAGCTCGCATCGTCGTCGTCTTACCAGCCCCGTTGCGTCCGATTAACCCAAGTATTTCACCTGATTTGACCGAGAACGTAAGATCACTGACCGCAGGTGTCGATCCATAAGCCTTCGAAAATTTTTTGATCTCTATCAAAACCCTTAGCCCTCGGATAGAACCCTCTCTGATTTGATTCCACTGGGTAAGCCTGTGGAGTTTCGAAACCTGAGTAAATCACGAGAAAATCTAAAAAATGCACACAGAAAATTGGGAGTGCAAATCACGCAACACCGTCTCATAAACACATCGTAGTTTAGCCCACGATTTATGTTTCAAGGTTGCTATCTGCAAAAGATGCCTTGAAGGCTTCGTAAGAAATACCGCCTGCGGGATTACCAAGATTTACAGTTTCAGCAGTCGCATTCAATGTTCGTTCCGTAATTGTACTTAACCGATTCCGCCCCAACTGTTTGGACTTATACAATGCTCGATCGGCACGTTCATACAGACTGGCAACGGTATCGCCAGGAGCAACGACCGAAAGGCCCATACTCATGGTGACGACAGTGGACTGTCCGAGTGAGTTTATGCTGAAGTCATACAACTCAATCGCTGCACGAATCCTCTTACCTACCGACTCTGCTGTCTCTTCTGTCAATTCTTCGAGAATCAACACGAACTCGTCGCCACCTAAACGGCCGACGAAATCCTTGGGCCGAATGCACTCCTGTAGCGCCAAGGCAATGCTGGTCAAAACCTCGTCACCGGCTTTGTGGCCAAACGTATCATTGATTCGTTTGAAGTGGTCGATATCAATCAACATCAAACCAAACGACATTCCTTTGTTGTCGTAGCGTGAAACGCGAAATTGAAGATTCTCATCAACGGCTTTACGATTTCCGACACAACAGAGGGCATCTGTCCTGGCCTCTCGACGAGTTCGGTCAATTTCCTGAGCTTGATTTTCAAGCTTAAATCGTGAAACGATTAAGTCGTTTTCCAAACGGCGATTGGACTCAACCACCCGGGTAATATTATCGACAAGTTTCGTTTGAAGCGCGTCGAACTGTGGTTCTGAATCGATGGTCTCGAGTTCTTTTTTCGCGGACTGGAGGGCAACATTATGGACATCGACATCCTCGTTGAGTTGGTGAGTGCTATTCATCACTTCCAACAACGCATTCATCGTTGTTTCCCGGTCTTTTTTGATTTTCCGGGGTTCATTGCCAAGCGTGTATAGACGTCCAATCAAAAATCCACTGATCAATCCAACGCCGACGCTGGTCAATGACCATACGCCAACAAAGATTATCGATGACATTTCTTGAGGGAACATTACAAATTTCCAAGTTTGTATTGGCTCGACTTTTTTGCGACCCTGATGGGGAAGACAATTCTCGGTGCAGAAATATAGACGCTAAACGGTAGGTAGGAACGGGATTTTTAGGTGTTTTCGCCTATATTTAACTGAACTTTTCCAGTCATTATGGTTGTAGTAATTTAAAGATTCTCACGCCGGGGCGCGTAATCATATTAAAATCTACGTCATAAACTTTTGTGCATCCGAGAAATTAGAAGCCACCTCCGGTAATTTTCGTATCACAATCCCTACAAACGGAACCGTCTCTACAATACTCATCACGGAGCTTATGAATCGACCAACCTGCCCGAGGAACCGTTCAGGAGAACAGAAAACAAATTCCCAACTTGATTATTCGTCCAAACTGAGATCAATGTGACCATTCAATTCAGTTGCGACCGCCTTTGTTGCCGAAGCCTTATCCCAGACTTTCCATCCAAAGCCTTGCCCCTTCCGTCCAAGTCCTTCCCTCAACGGGGTTTCCCAATTACAACGCATTTGAGAACGCCTTTCCCGGCAACTGCATTTGATCTCGCGTACAAAAGACCGTTCGATATTGCAGGCATTGACCGCGCGTCTCCCGGAAATAACTGGCCAGAATAAACTTGGTCAAATTTATCACGATTCGCAGTCAAAACATGCAGGTTCCCCTTACAGTCGAGCACCAATAATTGTTCACCCACAAGAAATGTATGCCCGACTGGAAAACCATCTTGTTCCCAAAGAACTTTTCCATCGGTGGGATTAATGCAACGAAAAGAGCCGTTTCCATAGTCTTCTCGACCGGCAGTTCCAAACAGAGCACCTTGAAACTCAATCGGTGTCGAATACTGACTGGAAAACGAAGTGTCATTTCCCCAAACAGTTTCAATCGTGTCCGGAGAAATGCGATACCAACGGGCCCCAACACCATACGCGGCACTTACAAAGATAAAGGTACCCTGATCGTTTTTTACGAGTAAAGGAATCGCCCCGTTTACTGTTGGCCCGGATTTACCGAATGGCGTTTTAAACAAAACCTCACCCGTCAATGATTCGATACCAACCAAATTAAGACGCGTCACCACCACCACAAAACGAATGCCCCCAAGCTCGACCTCAATGGGTGAGGAATAGCTCGCGTCGTCATCGAAAGTTCGCCAAACTTCTTTTCCAGTGTTAACGTCTAATGCGACAACCGACGCGTCACGCCCACCGACATTGAGGATCAGCAAACTATCTACCACGATTGGTGAAGATCCAACTCCAAAATAACCAGGTTGCGCGCGGTAATCCTTCAGCAATTCCCTTTTCCATTTCAATTCACCGTTCTCAGCATCAACACAAAACAGATTACCTTCAGTACCGAGAAGGAAAATTTTCCCCTGCGAAACAACAGGAACACTTTTGGGGCCTAAATCTCCGTCGACTCCACCGGTGTAACCCGCAGGGAGCTCCCGTTGCCATAGCAATGCGCCCGTATTTTTATTCAATGCCTCGAGCAGATAACTTTTCCCTGGGCGATGAAAGATGTACAACCTATCGCCCAGCACCACTGGCCCTGAATTCCCTTGGCCAATCTCCCGGCTCCATGCCGTCTGCAACTTCACTGCCCCCCAGTCGCGGAAAAGCTCTGTATCCGAGACAATCCCATTCCGAGTCGGGCCATTGACCTGAGACCAATCATCCCCGACAAGGCTTACGCTGATTCTGACAACAAAACAACTGAATACAATTGAGGCCCCGAACGCCCCCGCT
>WTFU01000116.1 GCA_011523945.1 Mariniblastus sp.
GTGTGAGACCAACGCTTCATGTTCCCTGGCACTGGGACGGAGTTCGTCCCAGTGCGCAGTTCAAGCTCAGCCGTGAGCACTTATTGTAACGGTTGACCCAGAAACCATAGTTACAATAAGCAAAATATGCTCTACCCCCAGGAGGGAGGGTGGTGCGAGATTCCCGCGTTTCAAGCACCGTCGACTGATCTTAAGGTGTATTGTTTTTTTTGTTGGGTAGGAGGGGCTGAATCCGCGATCTGGAATTCAGTTGGGTTGTTTGATGGAATACATCTACTGAAGCAATTTGAGCGACGCAATACCGATTTGTGATTCTTTTTAGGAGTGGGGGTTATGCTAGCGACTGCACTGTTTGAGCTTTTCAAAGACTGGCTTTGAGGACTGATATTAGTTGGGGGGTATTTTTAACGGATTAAGTACGGTAATCGTCGATGTCGAAGATGTTAGGCTGGTCATCGTCTAGTTGATTGGGCTCAGAAAATACTGCATTGTCGTAGAGCCATGCCTGACATACATCTCGATCGGTGATTGTCCAGTTTTCTTCGCCAATAAGGGCGAAGGGGCGTTCGCCGCATCCGGCGATAAGGACTGCGTCGTTGGGTTTGGCATGGGTGAGTGCCCATTCGATCGCTTTGAAGCGATTGGGGATCAATTGTGCTTTCCCTGGATTCTCGAATCCGTCGAGAATTTGATGAGCTGGTTCGTAGTCGACCAGCGGACCGCCTGCTGTGTTGGTAATAATGACTTGATCTGCTGCGCGTTCAGCAATTTCTCCGAGGCGTTGGCGTTCTCTTGGTGAGTGCTTTTCGTTAATTGAACAGAGGCACCAGATTTTGCCATTCGTATTTTGACGAATTGAGCGGATGGCGTGGGCAAGTTGCCCGCTACTCCGTGCGGAATCAATCCAGACTCCAAAATCTTGTCCGCATTCAATCCTTTCAAGTCGCCCCGGAATTTGCCCGACCGATTCCAAACCTTTGGCAATGGTCTCAATCTCAATTCCTTGGGCGAGTCCAACAGCAGTTGCAGCGAGGCAGTTGTAAATATGTTGGTCGCCAATAGTTGTGGTTCTGACTGGAATTGAGTCGGAGCCAGCGGTAATTATGAACGTCTGCTCACTAGCGGAGCAGTTAATTGGCTTGGCCGTTATATCGGCCTCTTGTTTGATACCGATCGTGAGGACGGGACGATCAATTTGCTTAAGTAAAAAGTGTGATTTGGGATCGTCTAAATTTACAATTGCGAGTCCTGATGGTTTGAGTTTATCCAAGAGACGGAGCTTCGCCCTTTGGTAATTTGCCTCAGATCCATGGAAATCGAGATGGTTTTCCCGGATGTTGGTGAGAATGGCGACGTCAAACTCGACACCCGCAAGGCATCGTCTTGCGAGAGCGATGCTGGACACCTCAATTACGGCGTTTTCACAATTGGCAAGTGCCATCGAGGTCAGTTGTTCGGCAAGCCATGGTGAATTCAAATCGGTAGCGGGAACGGATGTCTGGTTGTTTCCCTGATTTACCTCAATGGATGAGATGAGACCTGTGGTCTGGCCGGCGGCTTTCAGAATTCCAGAAACGAGGTGACAAGTGACGGTTTTCCCGTCAGTCCCGGTTACGCCTATAGAATTCAACCGTTGGCTGGGATTGCCGGCGAGTGCTTGGCAGATTTTCCCATACGCCTCTCGTGAATCGTTAACGAGGCATTGGGGGCGATGGGTCGTGAGGAGTCGTTCGGTTACGACAGCACTCGCTCCACGAGCAATTGCTTCCTGAGTAAAATCATGGCCGTCCTGTTCAGAGTCCATGATGGCCACAAAGAGATCATCGGTTTGGCAGTCTTTCCAAAGACCACAACAAGACTGGAACAAGACATCGTCGGCCCCGACTATTTTGGCATCGGGAAGAATGTCCCGAAGCCTGATGCCACGTTCCGTATTTGTATTAAACAACTGGGTACTCACAAGGCCTCCCTGCCTGGCGAATGCCAAAATTTTAAAAGCGATTTCGTTCGCAGTAACTCGCGTCCAGCTAAGCATCACACTTAGTCGAGTTTGCGAGTACATGTCGGCGTCCTGCCAACGAAATGGATTTTCATTAAACGAAAACATTCGTCAAGGTTGATCACCGATCAAGAGAGGCGGTTTGACATGAAAGCGTTTGCAAAAGATTTCTTTGATTCGCAATTGACATGGCTCAAAATTGAATGAATATGACGTTTGCTGAGCAAAAATTTTGCCCTGCTACGGTTCAACTTTTTTTCTTGCGATTAAGTGTGCTAGCTGCATGCGGTTCTTCTGAGTCAGAATCTCTTGTAGGCTTAGCGGAAGATGTTGTTTAGATTCCAAGCTGTTGGTTCGGAGCGGGGGATTACTGGTTTTAAGATCTTTTTTTGTAATGGCGGAAAAACTCAATGGAAGAAGATTTTGACGTCACGTCACTCGCGGCCTATTTACATTTAACGCCGGAACAGATCCGGAAAATGGCGAGCCGAGATCGTCTACCTGGGCGTCGGGTTGGCGGCAAGTGGCGGTTTTCCAGGGCTGAGATACACCAGTGGTTTGAAAAGAAAATTGGGGCTTCTGATGAACAGGGGTTAACCGAAGTCGAGAAGGTGTTGTACCGGAATCCGAGTAATGAACCTGTGTTGGAACCTCGAATTTCCGAATTGTTGCTGCCGGAGACGACTTACGTTCCCTTTTTGGCTCGAACCAAAAGCTCGGTGATCAAGAATATTTGCGATTTGACGGCAGAAACAGGTAGACTGTGGGACCCGAGTAAAATGGCGGAAGCATTGGTCAGCCGCGAAGAATTGCATCCAACGGCGTTGGGGAATGGGGTTGCTTTGCTGCATCCGAGGCGGCCGCTTCCATCGATCATGGGAGATCCATTTCTTGCGTTGGGGATTACGACTTCGGGGATACCGTTTGGAGGACCGCGAGGCTGCTTAACAGATGTGTTTTTTTTGATTGGCTCTACGAGTGAAGCGGTCCATCTAAAAGTACTGGCGAGGTTGAGTCGATTAATTCAGCAGTCGGAGTGGCTGATGGAGTTGCGCGAGAGTGGATCTTCCGCGGACGCATGGCAGATTGTTAGTGATGGCGATAATCGGATCGATTAGTAAGAATTTAAGTAACGGACTGGTTGAGGAACGGTAGGATGGTAACGCATAAGATTTTAGTAACCGGAGACTTTTGGCATTCCGATTTTCAAAAAATCATTTCTAAATTTGATGTTCCGGTGACCCTGGTTCCATTTGCCAAGGTCGAAACGGTAGTGGATCAGAATTATGATCTCGTTATTTTAGCCCAGTCGAGGCGTGACCAATTTCTACAGGGAGAAGTGGAGGAGTTGGTCGGCAACTTTCCATCGGTTCCGGTTGTAGGTCTGCTGGGTAGTTGGTGTGAAGGGGAGTCGAGGTCGGGAACCCCTTATCCGGGTGTGATTCGGATTTATTGGCACCAATGGGAGGGTAGGTATTCCCAGTTTGTTGAGCAGCTAGAGAATTCAGGCATAACGAGTTGGCACGCGCCTCGAACGTCGACAATATCGGACCGTATCGTCGCGCAAGCAATTCGGCAGGATGTTTCGATTGGCTCTGGATACATCGGCGTGAGTGCCTGGACTCGTTCGGAATACGAAATGCTGGATGATGCGATTGCCAGTTTCGGATGGCGTTCTCGGTGGGTAGAACGTTCCATTTGGGATGCTGCTGCCTCTGCTACTGTTTTAGTCATGTGTGTTGTTGCAGATTCGTGGACGGCAGAGTTGGAAAAGCGAATTGATTGGTTGAGTTCCGAGATTCCTGACGTACCGTTTGTTTTGTTGCTCAACTATCCGCGGCAATCTGACTCTGAGGCTATTTTGGCAGCAGGAATTTCAGTGGTGATTTCCAAGCCCTTTGAGCTTCAGGATCTTAAAGCGGCGATTTTCGAGGCAGCCGGAAAAGAAACTCAGCGTCTCAAGGCATAATGGGTTCTCATGCTGTTGAATACCGTCTAAGATTTCCGGTTCATTTGATGAATATCCGATATTTAATTGACCTGAAATTTTCAAGCGAATTAATTTGCCATGAACCAACCGCTCTCCGACATTCAACTTGCGCTGAAATGCTGGTTTTTGACAGGTGCTACTGCCAGCGGCAAAACGAAAGTCAGTTTGGAATTGGCTCGGATTTTAGACGCTGAAATCATTTCACTCGACTCGATGGCTATTTATCGGGGAATGGATATCGGTACAGCCAAACCGGATGCTACGCAGCGATCCGAATTGCCACACCATTTGATCGACATCGTCGATCCTCCGGAATCATTCAGTGTTTCTGAGTACCGAGAATCAGCACTGAAAAAAATTGGTGAAATTCAGGCAACCGGCAAGCAAGTTCTTTTCGTGGGCGGAACAGCTCTTTACCTGAAGGCGTTGCTCCGCGGATTATTTGAAGGTCCGCCAGCGGATTGGGAATTTCGAAAGGAAATTGAGCAGGAGATTGTAAATTCGGGATCTGAATTTTTGCACCAACGACTTGCGATGATCGATCCAGTATCCGCACATAAACTTCACGAAAATGATCATCGACGTATCATCCGTGCATTGGAGGTTTACAAGCAAACGGGAAAGCCAATTAGTCATTGGCAAATGCAATTTGATGAAGGTCGGCAACCGGAGCAGTGCCGTGTTTTCACAATTCGCCACGATCGTCCTATTCTCCATCAGAGAATTGAAGCGAGAGTTGAGTCGATGTTCTCAGCGGGTTTGGTCGACGAAGTAAGAGATTTGGTTGAGCGTTGGTCTGACATTGGGAAAACGGCTTCTCAGGCGGTTGGTTACCGAGAAGTGATCGATTTCTTAGATAATAAGATGACGATGGAAGAGACGGTTGAGCGAGTACGGGTAAGAACTCGTAAATTCGCACGTCATCAAGAAACGTGGTTCCGAGGTATGTCCGAGTGCCGGATTATTGATCTTAAATCCGACTTTGATCCCGCTGAATTGGCGCAGGAAATCGCCAATGTCGGTGCCGAGGTGGTCGTCGGCTAGGAATGGCGTCGGGCGTGTTTCTGGAGAAACAAAACAGAAGCACTGATTTGCAAATCGGATTAGCTGGTTTTCATTTTTTTCTATCTAAAATGCGGCGCTTTGAGTCGCAAATCTAATTTTTGCCTCGAGCCACTCGGAGGCGGCAACGTAAAAGTAGTCGCCTAGCGATTGTTCTACGGTTGAAAATATGGCCCGGCCTCTCTGTCCTGATCTCAGTCTGCTACTTTGAGTTTCTTTTAATTCGATGAACGCATTGAAACGCGGAGAGAGTAACTCAAAATACGGAGCTTGGGTGTTTTTGTCGCGGGTAATTGACCTGACTGGAAGCGGCCCGTCAGCATGAGCGCAAAGTGAGGGGTGGGTCGCTATGGTTGAGGCGCGTGGATTGATGCGGGACAGTTTAGACTGAAATAGCGGCAGTCCGGGCATGATGATCTTGATCGGATTTCCAACATTCCTGTGTATTGACTCGAGGTCACTTTGGTCGATCGAAACAACGACTTCTTTTGTATTGAACGGGGCGATGGTCAGTATTTCGTCACCTCGGTGAACGAAACTGCCGAGTCGATTTGTAAGATTGCGTTGGAAAATGAAACCGTCAAAAGGAGCGGATATTTTTAGCCCATTCACAGCCTTTGTTTTCTCCTTGAGTTGTTCTTTTAGCTCTTTTTGTTTTGTCTGTTCAGCGAGTGCCAATGACTTCTCATTTTGCTTACGGTAGATGCGGTACTGAATTTCTGATTCTTCAATCATGCGAATTAGTTCGTTCGCTTCATTGCTGACTTCAGGGTTGTCTAAAACAACTAGCAGCTGTCCTTTTTGTACTCGCTGACCCTCTCTGACCAAGATGCTTTGAATGAATCCCTCCGTGTCAGTGCGTAGGTTGGTTTCCTCCGAAAACTGGACGATTGCGGGCGCTGATTTTATCGCAGGCGCTTTTAGGGTTGTGAATAAAAGTACTCCAAGGCTTGTCAAAATGCATAGACTTAGCGCTGTTCTCAGAAGACTGATTGAACGTCGAGAGTTTTGCGTGAAAAGCAGCTTTAGCGTTCGATATATTGGCAGGCCGAACCAGAGTGTTACGCCAAACACGCTGAATATGAGCCCAAGTCCGTCGAAAAGAACTCCTGCTCCGATAATTAAGCTAAGGCTGATCGATAGTTTCCAAAAGAATGCAAGGCAACCGTAGATTGCAACCGTGCGGAGTTCTTTTGATTTACAAAGGTTCGCGGTCTTGGGAAGCCCAAACAGGAGTGATAGCGTTCGGTCTCCAAACCACTTGGTTCCTTTGCTGTAAAGGTTAGGGATATTCAATAAATCTGACAGTAGGAAGTACCCATCGAATCGCATGAGTGGATTGGCATTGAACAGGATTGTTGTGAGGCTCGACATGATGAACACGTTGAACGCTATATCAGCGGTGACACCACTGGTCTTAGTCCAAGTAATCACAGCGATGAAAGAAATGAAGAGCTCCACATACATCCCTGCCGAAGAAACAGCCATCCGGTGCCAACGATTTGTGAATCGCCACATTGATGTCACATTTACGTAGGCCATCGGTGTGAATAGGATAAATAAAATACCGGCTTCCGGGACTTCTCCTCCGTATTTGCGACACGTAATTCCGTGTGCTAATTCGTGGATTAGTTTAAGTAAAACCCAAATGACCAGTAGCCAAAACCAGCTAAAGCCTGCGAGGATTCCAGTCGATGCGATGGAGAATTGATCCCAGTGTTGATAAAGTTGGCCCGACGCATACAGACCGGTTGCGCACCAGAGGATGAAAAACCAGATCGAAAAAACCCATTGAAAACAGGGTTGTGCTTTCGCAAGTAATTGATTCGGATTGAAAATTCGAAATTTGCAACTGATCGGATTGATCCAAGCCATGATTTTCTGACGATTGATCTTGTCAGATTGATTGTTAAGACGTTGGCCACTGTCTTGGTCTTTGCCATAAGTGAGGTTTGTCTGTACCAACCATTGACTAACTTCGATTGCAAGTTGGGTAGCTACCCTATTATTGGGGAATTCTTTTGAGACCGTTAGTAAATCGATGATATCCTGCGCGGTTCGCTGACCGTCGATTAACGCAATGAAGCGATATTCTTTTTCACCTATTTGGAAATACTTACTTCGAACGGGATCTTCGATAACAACGACGGGGGTATCGCCTTCCCAGCGTGTATCGAATTTTAGTTCCGATCGAAGGGTCAGTTTAGATTCCAGCCAGAGATCGGTATTCGGATTGGTGATACTACTGTCCATGGTTACCAAACCGTCCAGTATCTTAGGGACTCCCAGCCCTGATGAAATAGGTTCCAGCCGAGAGGTGCTTTGTGGGTTTTGATTTTGGCTGATCCTTGCATTCCAGGGCGGAATTGGTTGTCGGTGTTGGGAAGTCGAACCTTTGCGATGAATACGCTTTGGTTTGCAACGATTTCAGTACAGGGATGGATGTGTTCAATTTTGCCAGTCCAGCTTTTAAGTGGAAAGGCATTGAGTTTGAAGATTACCGGCATTTTGGGTTGCACATATTGAATCTCCGATTCGGGGATCATTATTTCGGCAACCATTTCGTTCAAGGGGGCTATCTCAAATAGCGTTTGTCCCATTTCCAATGGTGCGCCTTCGGCTTTATCTAGATCTCCGGTTAAAACGAGTCCATTGATTGGAGATCGAACTTCGAGTTGAGTCATTTGTTGTTGGAGGATATCGATTTTTGATAGAAACCGATTCATTTCGCTGAGCGCGATTTGAGATTCAGCGATGTTGCCTAGGGCCAAAGCGGACTCTCGTCTTTTTTTCGCGCCGTCGTAATCAGCACGAAGGCCGGAAAGCTCGATTCGCAATTTCCTGCCATCGAGAGAGGCAATTAACTGGTCCGTAGTAATTGTGTCCCCACTCTTTACGTGGGTTTTTTCAAGAATTGAATCATGAGGTGCTGCGATAAATCGCCGCAAGACCGGTTGCAGCTCGCATTCACAATTAACCTTGTAAGTGAACGGAATAAGCATCACCGCAATGAGAATTGAAGCAGCAAGAATAAATGCATGTGTTTTGCTGCTGTTTTTTAATTTATTCAATCCAGCGGAAACAATGTCTCTTGTGCTTCGGTTAGCTCGAATCACAACGTCGACATGACTCGAGGTCATTTGAACCAATTTGCTACAATATGTCCTGTAGTGGTGGTTCTCCAATTTTTCGCGCGAGCAAGCCAGTAAAACAACGCCTAATTTTTGGTTTTCTCCCGTGATCAATGGAATGCAGATACAGGCCTCTGCCCCGTTTGCTTTGCAGTATTTCTGAAGGGAGAGTTGTTCGATCGATCCGGTATTTTCATTGTTGGGGTAGCATGTTTCACCGTTTTCCCGAGCGGTTTGCCGGCAAGCGTGCAGTATTGTTTTATTTGAGTCTGCATTTAAATCAATCTGCTCAACGTCCGAGATCGCCTTCAATGAAACGACATTTTTAGGATCTGTCAAACAGATTGACACCTGTTCGGCATTGCAGAGTCGGCGCAGGTGATTAGCGAGAATCACGACTGCTTCGGAAACAGATTGAGTTTGATCTAAAGCGTGGATTAGTCCAATTGAATCTGCGAGATAACGACTCTTGTTTTCCTCAGATTTCAAACTCTGTATTTGATGCCAACGGCTGATTGCTTCAGAAGCGATTCCGGTTAACCATTGGAGACGTAGAATGCTCTCCGTTTTCGATGAAAAACATCCAATCAAAACGCTGTCAATTTCATGATCCGGCTTTTTGTTGATTTGTTTTGAAATCGGTGAGGCAACGAGCGTCGAATGTGGTGAGGTTTGGATGGGAGAGGAACACATATGATGAGTGCGAGCAACCCTCGCGAGCATTTCTTTCACCTGCAACTCAACAACTGGCCAAAGCGGATCGTCTTCTGAGTCTGCGAGAAGCTGGGGGGGGGCAAATTCGCCATTGGTGTTTTTGGGGATATTCCATACACATAGACAGTCCGTTTGTCGTTTAATGATCTGACTTATATTTGAATGTATTTGGTCAATCGAGTCGCTATTTGCAATTGCTACACCGAAGTGTTGCATTAAGCGCTGATCTGAATACGAATATTTAATACCTGGCGAATCGGTATCGTGACGCGTACTTTCGTTGCCAACGGGTGAGCGAAGTGGCGATGAAAAATCAAATTGTAGAATGGGAGGGTTCATTGAGTGAGCTACACGGTGCTAATTGAAATAAGCCTCTCGGCTTAGCTGGATTCTAAAAGTTTAGTGAGCAGCTTTCGCCGCTTCGTAGCTTCAAGTTCGGATTCTCAATCAGTAATTTGATTTCGACGGTGCCGGACTGCGAGTCGGTTTCTACACCAATTCGATAAACTCTGCCTTTAATTAGAGAACCATTCTCTAATCGAATGGTGTGTTCCTGATCAATTGAGAATTGACCCAGTTGGTTGCTCATAATTGCAAAGGAGGCTAGAAGTTTATCGACTTGAATGATCGTTGCGACTTCAGGGTTCAGAGGCGAAAGGAATTCGCCTTCGCGCCGATGGATTTTTGCGACAATACCATCGAACGGTGAAGTGATGGTTCGTCGGTTAAGCTGGACTTCGGCGCGGCGAAGTTCAATTTCTCGCACAGCCTTCTCTTCTTTCGCTGCAAGAACTTTCGCTTGAGCAATGGAGAGTTCCATTTCAGCTCGAATAATTTCGCTTTGACTTGCGTGCCCACGTTGTTGGAGTTCGCCGAGGCGTCTTGAAATTTCTTTTCGCTTTTCAAGTAACTGATTGGCGGCAATGAGTTGGCTTGTTGTGTGGGCCAACTCCTCCGCAATTTGCACTTGTAATTTTTGAACCCGATCGTCGAGCCTTGCAACGGTACCGCCAGCTTCGATCAAATCTCCCTCCTCAACCGCGAGTTTCGCGATAGCTCCAGCTTCGTCGCTTGATAGTTCGATGCTGCGAAACGGTGAAATGTATCCGTCAATCGCATTGGATTGATCCGACTGAGCAAGCGATGAACCATGACTCAGGAGAACTGTCGTGACAGCCAATATGAAGGTTCGATACCGCGGGAACCAGGGAAGATTGGTAAAGGTTGGAATACGTTTCATGATAGGTTTGACTCGAAATAATGGTGACCAAAAGGGTACGGATTTCGAGGAAACGTAGCTTATCAGCGTAAGGTTGAAGGCCAGATGATGCGAAAATCAATCCTCATTCATTCCTCAGGCCATAAAATTAGCGCAATACTTACGACTTAACCTAAGCGGATCTGTTTCTGCCGGTTTTGACGCCTTGCGTGTTGGATTTTGGCAACTTGAATTGCGTGACGCTGGCAAGTAGTGGAGAAAACACTCTTGGCTCATTGAAGGCAAGTTAATGGGCAGCGTTAAGAAACCACGGCACGCCCTTGAAGCGACTCAATCCTCGCTGCGAACCGGAAAGCCAAAGCTTGTAGGTAGGAATCTCGAGCGAAGTTTTGATTTCGGTGATTTCGATTCCGTCGTTGGCGTTTGTGGTTTTACGGTTGGAGAATCTTGCCGTTGAATATTTAATTCAGGCGTCCCATTCGAATTGATTTGACTGAAATTGATCTTCTCGTGAATTAACAGTGTCCCCATCGTTCGCTGGAGTTGAACCTCGGCTGATTTTAGTTCCAATTCGGCCTCCGCGTAGACCAGTTCGGCGTTTGTGAGTCGTTCTTGTGAATCCAATAATTGATCGAGTGCGGTGGTTGGGGTTTGGCCGTCAGCAAAATCTCCTTCGATAAGGGCGAATGAGTCCCAACGCCGAAAGCTCTGCTCGAGGTCGGCTCTGGCGGCAACGATCGCCTGTAGCGCTGCATCGAGAGTTTCTTTGGCAGAGTTAACACGACGTAATGAAATTTGCGACTCAGCAATCACGTTGAGTATTTTTTCATCGACCACTGCTTTGATTTTTGCCAGTTCGAGTTTGCTCTGGGTCACGCGGCTTTTCGCGGCACGATTTCGATAGGGCATTTTGAATTCGAGCCCGACGGAATAGCCGGGGGTGGCTTGGCCGAATTGATCGACAATCGCTTTGCCGACGGCAGAGTCCCCCTGAAGTGCGCTAACGTAAGTTCCAAGCAATAGAGATAATTCAGGAAGCAATTCGTTCTCGCTGATATTGAGGTCGATGCATTTCACTTTGGCGCGTGCCATTGCCTCCCGAATCTCGGGGCGATTTTCTAGAGCTTTAAACACGACTTGTTCCAAATCGATTTCGATATCGACGTTGTTTGGTGTTTCTGTGGGCAGCATCTCGATGGTTTGTTCTGCTTGCCAGTTTCGATCAGCCGTAAGTCTTCTTAATTCTGTTTGCGAATCCCGAATGTCTCGCCGTGCGTTCGCCAGATCCGTTTGCCGCGACTTGACCGCGGAGCGTGCTCGGGTAATTTGACTGGGAAGTGAATCGAGTTCCCTGCGACCCTCCAGTATTTCTAAAACGTATTCGCCTCTTGCAACATTTCTTTGTTTTTGGAGAAAGACGCTGCGGTCAAAGTAAAGCTCCCAGTAGGCGGAAACCGTTTTTTGGATTTCATCTTGAAGTTCCGCGGTGAACGTATCCCAGGCTGCTCCGCTGGTGGCCTGTGCGATCAGGATTTGGCTCTCGTTGTAATACTTACCACGGCCCTTCATGAGGGGTTGGTTCACGTTGAGTGCAAGTGTCGCAGTCCCTTGATCTTGAGGGGTAAAGAAACTTGAATTGCTGTTTTGAAAACCGAGCCGTTCACTAAGTTCATAGGATGCTCCAGTTTTCAATTTTTTCCGAATTCCAAAATCACCGGTCCATGTGTGGTCTTTGAGATAGCTGGAGTTGTCGGTGGTTGTCGAGAGTGTGTCTCCAACTGGATCTTCGCGATCTTCGAATTGGCTCCTGACGAAAGCAATTGGGTCGAAATCTGCTTCAGCTTCCACGATTTGCTGCTCGAGGATTAACGGTCGTTGACTGATGGCGCGAATCCTTGGCGAGTTTTGGAGAGTGGCGTAAACTAGGCTGTTGGTATCGACCTGCTGCTCGGTAGCATTCTTAACGATGGGAGAAACAACTTTTGGTTTCCACCAAGTACTTCCTTCTGCAATTGAATCCGGATTGTTTTTCTGTTTAGACGTATCATCCGTTCCGAGGAAATCGTTTAGCTCGATTGGATCTTGCTCCTGATTGAGGGTGAAGTTTGGAGATTTCCCTTCAATAAAGTCGCCACGCGTCGGAGCAGATGGAGCAAAGGATGTGTCCGGAAGCTTTTGAAATATTGGGGCGAGATGAGGTAAAGCTTCTTTGGTTGTTTTTGTTGTTGAGATCGCACGAATTGAGTTCGTTGAATTTGAATTGGAATTTGATCGTGTGTTCAAATCGGGCTTCGAATTTTTTTGACTGAGCGATTGAGTAGTATTTTTCCGGTTACTTGCAGATGGCTGGGGTTTGCTGTTGTTTAGAACAGAGATCGACTTCGATTTAGATTGCAAGTCGATTGATTGTTCTGCGGTTTTGTTTTCGGCCTCCGCAAGTTGAGGTAAAGATTTTAGTTGGATCTGTTGCTCGTTGAGGTTTAGAAACGCTTTAGTTCTGCTGGCTGCTCGAAGTTCATTCCGTACTCGAGGGATTCTTTCCTGCGCTGAAACTGTCAGGAGGGGCATCTTCACCAAAATTGACGTCGACACGAGGGCGATCGTGAGAATCAATTTAGGGTTAATTATCCAATTCGGAACAAACGTCACAACGGTCTCCAACGTTTTATTGCATACGACAGTTATTATTATGTTTCGTTGTAAAACGTGGTTATTAACCAACCTACTTATCGAAGTCGGACTAGAAATTCAGGCTGTCAGTGTCTCAAAACGCATAATCGGTAAAGCTTCGCAATTGATGGCAACGTTTTGTGAAACTGTGACACTCAATCGTTTGGCAGTGGCAATGATGAAAAGCAGTTTGTTGACGGCTAATCACTCTATTCCTTCGCTATTTTTCGGTTTTTGTAATTGTTTGTCCAATTGTGATCTCTTTCCAAAACGGAAGAGGTATCCTTGTCTGCCGGATTCCTACAGCTTTACTCCGGACTAGTTTGAGCAGATTGAGGTTGGGGTCTGTCGGAGGAGGACCATCGAGGCTCACTGCGGTTTTTCTGAAACGGTTGACGCGATGCCATCAACGCCAATACGTGCTGCGGAAGCAAGTTTTCCTACTGTTTTCGACGTAGAGCTAGTGGTACTCGAAGATCGAGTTCTCTACGATGCCTCGCCACTCGTTGCCTGCGCGCAGGATATCTTAGAATCGGTGAATGCGGATGAGGATTGTAATAGCGTGTTGGCAGACGCCGCCGCGATACCAACGTTTGATACAGGTTTTGTTGCCTCGGTAATTGAATCGTTCGACGAATTTTCAAACGATCCCGTCGATGTAGAAACCGCTCCAACAAATGCACGGCAGTTAGTTGTTATTGACGGTCAAGTTGGCGACGTTGATTCGCTGGTCGAGGACATACGGGCACAGAATTCGGACGGCAGTGCGTTTGATATTTCAATTCTCTCGAATGATGCCGATGGAATTCAGCAGATCACTGAAATTCTCGATGCGCGGGAGCAATACGACGCGATTCACATTATTTCCCATGGAAGCGATGGCCAACTCCAATTGGGAAACAGTTCGGTCAGCTCAAAGAATCTAAATGAGTATGAAAGTGAGCTCTCTCGCTGGACTACCGGATTGGCATTCGGTGGTGATGTTTTGCTGTATGGATGCGACGTGGCTGAAAGTTTTGAGGGCAAAGGGTTTGTCGACCAACTTGGAAACGTCATAAATAGGGATGTCGCGGCTAGTGAAGACCTGACTGGCCATCGAGCTCTCGGAGGAGATTGGACGCTTGAGTATGAAGCAGGGCATATTGAAAACCGATTAGTATTTACTGAACAGCTTGTTGACGAGTGGAAGAATACCCTTGAGAGCCTTCAGTTAACTAGTGAAAAGGACACTTACATTTCTAAAGTGTCTGCAAATACTTCGTTTGGTGCGCAAGAGATACTGCAGGTTTCCAAATCAGGGAATGACATTGGAAGCATTCGTGCACTGATCGAATTTGATTTGGGAGCGATTCCGGACAATGTAACCATCAACTCGGCTTCTCTGATTTTGAAGAGTATTGAGTCTCAGAGTAATTTTGGGATTGAATTGTTTTCCGTTGCCAACCCATGGGAGTTGGACGCGGTTGGGCAAGGTGCGACGTGGACGGAAAGAACAGTAGGCGTACCTTGGGATTCAGCAGGCGGAGATTATACTCCTGAAGCAATTGCTTATTCAGACCCTGCCCTGTTTTACAACTGGGACGTAACAAATTTGCTGTCTGACTGGCTGACTGGAACCAAGGCAAACTATGGTGTTTTACTGGGTAGTTCGTTGACTGGAAACGGTACGGTTACCTTTGATAGTTCCGAAGGTGGGACTGCGCCGATATTGGAAATCGATTATACCCCGAACAATAATGCCCCGGTTTTGGATAACTCCGGGGATATGTTCCTGCCCAATATTTTTGAGGATTCGCTCGATCCGGGCGGTTCATCCGTTGGAGAGATTATCGCCTCAGCAGGTGGCGATAGAATTTCGGATGCGGATGCAGGATCAGTTGAGGGGATCGCAATTGTTGCTGCTGATCAGACAAATGGAAACTGGCAGTTCGATGTTGGGAATGGATGGGTTAATCTGGAATCCGTTTCTGTAAGTAATGCCGTTGTCCTAGATGCCACGGCGTTGGTGCGTTTCGTGCCAGCTACCGATTACTTTGGTTCCTCTGGTGACTTTGTCTTTCACGCATGGGACCAAACAGATGGCTACCTCAGTGGGACAATCGGTGTAGCCGTTGCTGAAACTGGAGGAGCGAGTTCCTTTAGTGTTGCAAGTGAATCAGTTTCTCATGCTGTTTTGCCAGTCAATGACGTTCCAGTCATTTCAGGAATTGAAACTACGACTTTGGAGTTCATTGAAGGAGACCAAGGGATTTTAGTAAGTTCCACGATTGCACTGGCAGATGTCGACAATACGCAACTTCTTTCGGCGACTGTAGCAGTTAAGAATAATTATGAAGCGAATTCAGATTTTTTAGTGTTCTCCGGATTTAATGACATCACTGGCTCCTGGGATAGCCTTACTGGAATTTTGACCTTGAGTGGTGTTGATAGCGTTGAAAATTACCAAGCTGCCTTGAGGACAGTCGAATTCAGAAATACCAGCGAAAGACCCACTGCTGAGACTCGGTCTATTGAGTTTTCTGTTTCTGATGGCGAAACAGATTCCCTTACCCAGTCGCGAAGCGTTTCAGTGATACCAACGAATGATCCGCCGGGGATGAATTATTTTTCTGGGGACTCTCTTGTATCACTCAACGATGGAGAGGCTCGCCGTCTTGATGCAAGCGTTGCCGTCTCGATTTATGATCCCGATCTTACAACAGATTTTAATGGTGGTCGTCTGATCGTCGAGGGAATAGGGTTTGCGGCTGAAGATGCGCTCGGGATTAAGGAGGATTCTGATGTCTTTTTGTCTAATGGTTTGGTAGTTGGTTCGTTGGTTAATGTGCAAGGTCTCGGCATAGGTGAACTCGTGGGTGTCAGTTCGTCTGCAATAACGGTGGATTTTAATTCAGCGGCGACGACAGAAAATGTGGCAACGTTGATTCATAATCTCTCGTTCGCAACGACCAGCACAGACTTTGAAATGCGAGTCGTCGAATTTGAATTAAATGACAACGATGGAACTTTGAACGGCGGTGTCGACACGAGTTACGGTGCCATCAATGTATTTGTGACAGATCAGGATGAAGGGTATGTCTCCACTCTGGAAGACACTGCTTATTCATTTTCGTCGAGCGATTTTGATTTCACAGGTTTTATAGGTGATTTGATTGACTCAATTACAATCACTTCGTTGCCTAGTGAAGGTGTTCTTCAATTAGAAGGAACACCGGTGCAAATTGGAGATGTGGTTTCTAAAATTCAAATTGATTCTCAGTTGTTTGAGTTTGTTCCCGCAACCGATGGAAGCGGGGTTTTGTATGCTTCTTTCGATTTCTTTGTTAACAACGGAATTTTGTCGATTAACGTACTTGCCGGTGAACCCGGTTTCCGTAGTCTCGGCAGTGAATTCTTTTCGAACGCCGAAGCGATACTGGGGGAATCTGACAACTTTGGTCCTGGTGGTGTCGTCTCATCCTCGATTGTTATCGGTGGCCCTAGTAATTCCATCGACGCAGACTATTTGTCTCAAGGTGAGATATATTTTGGTGGGATGATTGACGATGGCCGATTGACGGCCGCTGAACTTAATGCCATTGATCAATGGGTGCTTGGTGGAGGGGTGCTTATTTCCACTGGTGAACAGCCGTCAACAGATGACCTCAATTCGTATTATGGTTTGACGACACAGGATGCAGGGACGACGTGGGTTGTAAGCGATGATGACAATCCAATTATGAATGGTGTTTTTGGGGCTGTTGGCCAGATTGATGACACGTTTCCTGCTTACGCAATAACTGCATCTTTTGATCCCGCCAGTTTGATGCCGGGCGATTTAGTGCTGGCTATTGATCAGCAGACAGGCAATCCGACGATGGTGTTGAGATCGCATGGCGATGGAAAGATCCTGTTTACTGGTGATACAGGGATTTTTTATTCTGACCTTACAGGCGGTGGAGCAGTTTTAACTCCTAATGATATTCTGACAGCCAACGTATTTGCCTGGGCAATTGATGAAGCCAATGTGGAGCCTGGGTTGAAGTGCATGCAACTCGGTGTCATTCCGGTGAATGATGCTCCGGTGATTGAGTCTGGTGACGGTGAACCATTGGTCTACCGCGAAAACGATGGCTTGGTTGCTGTTTGGGATTCAATGGTGATTTCTGATGTTGACGATTTTCAAATCGAATCGGCAACGATCTCAATTTCCTCAAACTACCATGCCGGAGAGGATCGACTTGACTTCTTTAACAATGAGCAATCATCGATCTTGGGGATTTGGGATAGTGGTTCGGGGACGCTCGAACTGACGGGAATTGACTCAGTTGAGAATTATCAGTCGGCTTTGCGCAGTGTTACCTATCAAAATACCAGTGAGTCACCCGTCTCGGTGAGCCGCCTGATCAGCTTGCAAGTTAATGATGGTGAATTGCTATCAGAAATAGTCCATAAAGAGATCCAAGTTGTTCCCGTCAATGATGCTCCGACCGATTTGTTGCTTAGTAATTCTGTAGTCGATGAAAACACGGATACTAACTCAGCCAGCATTGGTGATCCATTTATTGTTGGGCAGTTATCCAATAACGATCCTGATATCGGAGATACACCGCGGTATACCGTCATCGGTGGACTGGATCAGGCGTTGTTTCAAATTGGCGGACTCTCCGGAGACCAATTGATTTTAGAAGACGGAATTCTCGACTACGAGAGACAGTCGAGCTATGAAGTTGTGTTACGAGTTTCTGATCAGTTGGGTGCGTTTTTTGATAAATCATTTTTGATATCGGTTCAAAATCAAAACGAGTCTCCAACAGAAATAGTTCCGAACGATATTTTCATTGCTGAGAATACAGATACGGCGGATGGGGTCAGTTTAGGCGTGTTATCGAGTGTCGATCAGGATTTTGGCGATCAATTTACCTATGCGGTTGTTTCTGGAAATGATGCGGGATATTTCTTAATTGGCGGAGTCCATAGCGATGAACTTGTAGTTCAAGGTGCTTTGTTGGATTTTGAAAATAAATCCCAGTACGAATGTGTTGTGCGTAGTACTGATGCTCTCGGGTTATTTGTGGATCAATTAATCTTAGTTTCCTTGATCGACGTTAATGAAGCTCCAGAGTTTTTAAATCAAAGTTTTTCGATTGATGAAAACTCGCCTCTTGGAACTATCGTTGGGGGCTTGTCGGCGGTGGATACGGATGCTGATGATGTATTGAGCTTTAACGTAACTGGTGGTTCTGGAGTTGGGGTTTTTGATGTAGACGAGTTGACGGGTGAGGTGAGCGTTGCAGATGATGTCCTCCTGAATTATGAAATTACTCCGGTGCTTAATCTATTGATAGATGTGGTGGATGGTGAAGGATTAACCGAATCTGCTGAGATTCTAATCGAGCTTAATGACGTAAATGATGAACAGGAGTTGATTGAGAATTCAATTTTGACTGTCTTTGAAGGGAGTTCCGCTTTAATTGACGCCTCGCTACTGCGAACTATCGATGAAGAACAATCGGACGATCGTTTAGTTTATTCCATCGTGAAAGCTCCATTAAATGGAGTCCTCGAGGTTGCAGGAGTCACTGCGAGTGAATTTACCCAGGATGACATTAACCGGGGGCGAGTCAATTACGTTCACAATGGCTCGGAGTCCCTTTCAGATAGTTTTGAATTTCTTGTGGACGATGGAGTAGGGGGGGGAACCGGTGGCGTGTTTGTGATTGCCGTTACGCCCGTAAATGACGCGCCCGTGGCGGAGGATGACTTTTTTACAATTAATGAAGGAGCAAGTTTTTCAGCGGGTGGCGAACAACTTCTTGGGAATGACTCTGATCCCGACAGTTTCGAAATTGGTGTTCGACTGGTAGATTCGCCTGTCAATGGTACGGTGGCGTTGAATTCGGACGGGAGCTTTACGTACACACATGACGGTTCGGAAACACTGCAAGACCGTTTCACTTACCAGTTGGATGATGGCAGCTTATCAAGTTCAACTGCGAACGTTGAAATTCAAGTCAACCCCGTGAATGATGCTCCCATTGGTGGCGTAGATGAATATTCTGTAACGACGGGGCGAGTGTTGAGCGCCTTCCAGAGTGTGCTGTTGAATGATCTCGATGTGGAAGGTAATTCGATTGTCGCGCTGTTGGTTGATCCTCCGTCCAATGGAACTGTGCTGTTGAATCCCAACGGCTCATTTGTTTACGTACCCAACGCGGGTTTCTTTGGCGTTGATACGTTTACGTACATGCCAAGTGATGGCGCCGCGGAAGGCGTGGTTACGACGGTAACGATTCAAGTAGAGGTAGCTGCAGGCGCGGCGACAACTAATCCCTTGACCAATGTTGATCAGCAGACTGATGAGGGGGATGAAAATAACGAGGAATATCTTGGGGTTGCCGATGCAATTGCGGCGAGAAAAGAAAGACGGTCCTTGCAACGTGAACAAGATGCGATCTACCAAGAGACCTTTACCAGGTTTGTTCCCGAGCCGATTGAGGAATATGTCAGCCTAATTTCAGACAGGAACCGGGCTACAGAGGTGTTACGGATTCTAGTTCAGAATCCGGCGTCTGAAATGGTGGTTGAAGAATCTGAAATTCGAAACCTTGAATTAAATAGTATCGTCGGGATTTCGATGAATACCGAATACCTTATCGATCAGTTGCAGGAGGCAGATCGTTACGAGACAAGTCTTGAGGATATAAAAATGACGGTCGGAGCGCTGACGACTCTTGGTACCCTTGGTTACGTATTCTGGACCTTGAGAGGAAGCGCGTTAATGGCACTTGCACTTGCACAATTGCCATCGTGGCAAATGATTGATCCACTTCCCGTTCTTGAGAGTTATAGCTCGAAAAATGGCGAAAAGAAGCAAGATGAAGTCGATGGCTTTTTTAACTAAGGCGCTGAAACTTCTTTCTTCGCTTGATTACTGAGGAGTCGGGCGGAGAAGAAGGGCGAGGTGTAATATTCGTTGCATGTCTATTTGTATGATTAATCGTAAATGCCGACCTCGTTTAGCCAGTCACCCTTTCTGGCTGCAAAAATAGTTCATTCAGTAATTAAACTTTTTCGATTCCGTCACGAATAACAATTGTCGGGTAGATTTGGTGTGTCCGGTCTGGGCGCTGCATGTTTCCTGCGTTATGCGAACCACAATTCCATGTTCAAAATAAAATCGTCAGCTCGATTAGCACTCACCTTAGGTTTAGGTGTTGCAGCGCTAGTATTGCTGACAATAACGTTGGAGTTGATTCCTAACCCCCAGAATCAAATCGTCAAATCTAGAACCAGTTTAGTCAAGCTACTGATTGTCGATGTGACGACATTGGCTGAGTCTAAACAACTGGACGATCTATCTCTGTTATTTCGACGTTTGGTAGCCGTAGAGAAGGACTTGTTGTCGATCGGATTGAAACGTGGAACTGATGGCAGTTATCTGGCGTCGACCGACAAGCTTCACGAGATCTATGTTTCGCGAAAAAATCCAGCAGATACACAAGTGTTTTCGGCGCCAGTTTTTTTAAACAGAAAAAAATGGGCTGAATTAGAAGTGGTCTTTCGAGAGATGGACGTAAAACGAGCTTTCGGATTCCCTGTCTATCCTTTTGGAATTGTACTTTTTCTGTTTAGCAGTATCACGTTGATGGCGTGGGCGGTTCTTGGGAAGACCTTCAACTATCTCAATCCTTCCAATGTTGTCCCCGATCGTGTGAAATCTGCGTTAGATACGCTTGCGGAAGGGCTTGTGTTGATTTCTCCCGGAGGAGAGATTGCCCATCTCAATGAAGCGTTTGCAAGAATAATCAATGTCAAAGATGACAAGATTTTAGGGACTAAATTAGATGACTTTAATTGGGCACCCGAAAATGAGTCTTTGGGGGCGAATTATCCGTGGGTGATTTGTCAAAAGACGAAAGAGCGGGTCTGTGGTGAAATTATCCAACTTAAAATGCTAGGTTCGCCGATACGGAAATTTGTCGTGAACGCGACTCCAATCAAGGGGAAAGGTAATTCGATACGCGGTGCGTTGGTGAGTTTTGATGATGTGACTGCGATTGAAAATAAGAATGCAGAGCTCGCACGTGTGATTCTTTCGCTAAGAAGTTCCCGGGATGAAGTAGAACGGCAGAATGAGCAACTCAATTTTCTCGCGTCGTTCGATCCGCTAACCAAGTGCCTGAACCGGCGAGCGTTTTTTAGCCGGTTTGAAAAAGATTGGAATGATAGTGGAACCGAAGACATTGCCGTCATGATGATCGATGTCGATCATTTTAAGCAGATTAACGATAATCATGGCCACTCCATCGGTGATGAGGTTTTGAGAAAGGTAGGAGGCCTGTTGCGGGGGGTTGTTTCGTCGGATGGTTTAGTTTGTCGGTATGGCGGTGAAGAATTTGTTGTTCTGTTGACTGGTGTGAAATTTGAAAAGTGCATGGCAATCGCCGAACGTATACGCTCGGGGTTGCAGGAAACGAAGGTGGAGGGGGTTAGTTTCACAGCAAGCGTCGGTGTTTCCTCCCGGGAATTTGGGGCAATGGATCCCCAGCATATGCTCGATCAGGCGGACGAAAGCTTGTATGACGCAAAAAAGAATGGAAGAAATCAAATTGTGCGTTTTGATCAGCGCCCCGTTGATTTTTTGAAAGAAGATTCGCAGGCTGGATTGACCCGCGAAGAGTTCACCAAAGAAATTCCTTACTCGGCTGTAACCGGGCTTTTGTCTGCCCTCTCGTTCCGTTGTTCGACTACGGCACAACATTCAATTCGAGTCGCAGACTTGTGTGTGGGGGTCGGCGAACGAATGCTAGGAAATCGGGATCTCTATCGCCTAGAAATCGCAGCATTGTTGCACGACATTGGAAAAATTGGTGTCCCTGATTCCATTTTGAATAAACCTGGCCCGCTCACGCCTAATGAATGGAAGGTCATGGAAAAGCACGATCAGATCGGCGTGGAAATTGTTCGAAGTGCATTCGGGTCGGATAAAATCGCGGCGATTATTGAGTCCCATCACTATTGTTTTCATAACCGTGGCGAGTTGAATTCAGATTTAAGCGGCACCGTTCCTTTAGCAGGGCGAATCATTAATGTGTGTGATGCGTTTGACTCGATGACGAATGAACGCGTTTATCGAGCACCTATGTCTGATTTTGAGGCACTTCAAGAAATTGTTAAAAATACGCCTGCACAATTTGATGTAGACGTAGTGAAGGAATTGCTGACATATCTCCAGGAGGGACATTCAATCACGCCACAAGAGTCAGTTGAGTCCATTCCTCAGATTACAGATTCAATGGAATCACAAATCGTTGAGCTCTTTCACGCAATTGAGCTGCAAGATGTCGAAGGAATTAAGCGGACCGTTAATTTATTAAAAGAAGAGACGCTCAACGGTGATAGTGTTTGTGAGGTAACGAAACGACTTAGTGTCGCGATTGAGTCGGAGGACGAAGATATTGAACGTGTCTTAAAACTTGCCAACGAAGTGATTCATGAATGTCGAAATTGGAAATCGGGTCACGTTATTAAGCCTCTCGATGCGATGGTGGACGCTACAGGTGATGTAGTCTAATTCCCTCATTTATTTACTTGGACTCGATTTAATATGTGGCCGAATCATTGCGTTTAGCACTGAAGTAGTAGCACTTTAATAAAAAATAAATACTCGTTGCGATTAATATGACATGATTTCTTGAAACGTAATATCGGTTTGTTTCAGTATATTTTCGATTGGAAATTGCAATTTTTTCCTCAGAGGTAAGACTTGCCAAGCTGGAAATCTTGATGCCATTATTTTTCCGAATGTCGATTGTCGAACGACCAGCAGTTGTACTGTTAGCTGACATTTAAAATCCTCGCCTTTTGAAACGTGTTGACATGGACCAATTTACCGAACGCTCGGCCGAATTTGCGGCTCTATCAATGCCTTTAGTCACTTCGGAATCTCAACCGGTTCAGTCGGGAGCGGGGTCTTCGTTGCCATGGCGAACAAGTCTCGATCCTAAAGATTTGAAACCGAATGAAGCGGCGCTGCGAAAATCAAAGATAATGATCGTCGACGACGAAGAGTTGGTGATTCGAGTGGTCCGGCGATTTCTTTCGTCTGATGGGTATGAAAATTTTGTTACCTTGACAGATCCACGAGAGGCATTGGAGGCAATTGATCGGGAGCAACCGGATGTTGTTTTGTTAGACATTATGATGCCCTACATCACTGGGTTGGATCTCCTAAAAGTCCGTCAGAAAACGCAGTATATACAGCATGTTCCATTTATTATTTTAAGTGCTAATTCTGAGAATCAAATCAAACGTGATGCGTTGCAACTAGGAGCGACGGATTTTTTGAGCAAGCCGGTTGATCCAAGCGATTTGATTTTGCGAGTTCAAAACGCGTTGATGGTTAAGCGTCATCATGATCACCTAACTAATTATGCGGTTGAACTTGAGCGGCAGGTGCGCGAGCGGACTCGGCAAATTGAAAAGTCTCGTGAGCAGATCATTCATTGCCTTGCCCGAGCTGCTGAATATCGAGATAATGAAACGGGTGAACATGTTATTCGCGTTGGTAAGTACAGTGCCGTAATCGCCCAGCAATTAGGCTTTGGCCCCGAGTACTGTCGAGAGATCGATTTGGCGGCTCAATTGCACGACGTGGGTAAAATTGGAATCCCTGACTCAGTACTATTAAATCCCGGGCGTTTGGATAATGAAGAGTTCGAGGTGATGAAAACTCATTGTGGACTCGGCATGGAGATCATGGAGCCACTAGCGAATGCTGAGATTGAGCGGGTGCGGCGACATACCTCGATGGGTGGATTTATCATGGAGGGGGTTGATTCGCCGATGCTTGAGTTGGCAGCAACGATTGCCCGGACTCACCATGAAAAATGGGATGGCACTGGTTATCCAGAAGGTCTCAAGGGAGATGATATTCCAATTGAGGGGAGGATCTGTTGCGTTGCGGACGTCTACGATGCTCTTTGCAGTGAGCGACCTTACAAGCCGAAATTCCCAATTCAACGGTGCCTTGAGATAATGTTGTCAGAGCGCGGGAGTCGATTCGACCCAATTGTATTGGATGCGTTTTTTGAGCGAATTGAGGACATTGAAGAGATAAGGAAATCTCATCACGATCAACATAACTACCATTTGATCAGCGAGCAAAAGCAGGTTTAAATCCGCCGTTAATTGCTTGAGCAGGCTCGGTACAATTCTGTGTTCGCGATGCTGGAATATTGAGCCATTAAAACAACTATTTAGAACACGCTTTGGTTAGGTCTCGGATCCGGGTGCTGCTAAAGAGCACTTAACCGTGAAATAGAGTCAGTAATTTCCTGCCGCACTTCGTCCATCGGTTCCAAGCCTAAAGCTTGTTTTAATATTTCGCTGGTTCTGTCGTAGTGATGGTTTCCTAACGCCCAGGCTGTTGCACCGCGAACCAAAGGTTCGAAATCTGTTAGACCGAATGCCAGTGCGTTGAGGTTGTCTTGATTAGGGGTATTTCCCAAAGCAATTGCTGCATTTCGCAAAATTCCTCTTCGTTTTGGGCGCCAAAGAGGCGTCTTTCTAAACCGCTCGCGAAATTGATCATCAGTTAATTGGAAGAGGGAACGCAATTCGATTGGATTGTGACCGTCGATCGGTTGAAAGTCAGCTTCCTGGCTCAGTGGTGCCTTGCGATTCCAAGGACAAACCTCCTGGCAAATATCACAACCTAAAATCCAGTCTTGCATTTTCGAACGAAGGGCGGTCGGTACTGCAGTTCGATGTTCGATGGTTAAATAACTGATACACTGGGTTGCATCCAGGACGTGAGGTTTCACAAATGCATCGGTTGGGCACGCATCGATGCAAGCCGTACAGGTTCCACAA
>WTFU01000147.1 GCA_011523945.1 Mariniblastus sp.
CTACATGAGTGACCTGACGCGAATCATTTTCACTGGGAAGGTGCCCTCAAAATATCGGAAAATTTACGAAATTGTTCTTCAGGCACAGTCTGCGGCGATAAAAAAAATACGCCCCGGCGTATCGCAAAAAACCATAGATAGAGCAGCAAGGGGAGTGATTGAATCCGCCGGTTTCGGCTCGAAATTCGGTCATGGCTTGGGGCATAGTTTTGGGCTGGAAATTCACGAAACACCGTTTATTTCGCCAATTCACGAGGGAAAACTGATGCCAGGCATGGTAATTACCATTGAACCGGGGATCTATCTTCCTAATTTTGGGGGCGTTCGCATCGAAGACGACATCCTAGTGACACCCGACGGATGTGAAGTTCTTAGTGATTTACCCCGGCAGATTGACCAATGTACCGTGGACGTTGGGAGGTAATTCACGCTAAACTAGGCGTTCAATTTTGTTGAAAAGACCAAAGAGCGAGAACGGCGAAGCACGCCAATCAATTGTTCTTAACACCGTTAATATTCCAAATTGAGCCGACACCAAATTAAGCTGCGTCGGGATCTGTTTGTTGACGATTAAATACCAGTGGAGTAATCATGGCGAAAGAGAAACAGGACACCGTTTTTGAAGTCACAAAAATTCGAGAACTTATTGAGCTAATGCAAGAGCATGAACTCAGTGAAGTCGATCTCAAACAAGCCGATCAACGAATTCGGTTGCGTCGCGGCAGTGACCAGCAGATCACTTATGCCCCGGCACCCGCCGCGGCCGCGCCCGCCAGCGCTCCCGCGGCCGCTGCTGCTGAAGCACCGGCCGACGACCCCAACGTTGTCTTTATCGAAAGTCCAACGATCGGAACGTTCTACTCAAAGCCCAAACCTGAATCTGATAACTACGTCAAACCTGGTGACATGGTGACACCGGACACCGTCGTTTGTATCGTCGAAGCCATGAAAATGTTCAACGAAATTACGGCAGGGGTTTCCGGAAAAATTGTTGAGTGCCTCGTCGCCAATGAAGAGCCAGTAGACAACAACAAGCCGCTCTTCAAAGTATTGAAGAGCTAGTACGTCAGCGACCGTATTGCCGCTACTTGATATTGACTTTACCTGAAAACACCCGGGCAGTTTGCTGATCGTATTTTATTCTGCCTTACCTTGGTTTGGTTTTATTATTTTAACTCACCCAACCGCCCTTTACTTAAACCCTCCCCGATTTAATTGACGGGGCCATAACTTTCTACAGAGTCCTTAAGAATCATGTTTCAACGCATCCTGATTGCCAACCGTGGGGAAATCGCCCTTCGTATTATTCGTGCCTGTAAAGAGATGGGAATTGAGACCGTAGCGATCTTTAGCGAAGGTGATCGGGGGAGTGCCTACCTTGAGCTCGCCGACGAAGCCTATTGTGTCGGTAATGCACGCTCCAATGAAAGCTATCTGCGGATCGAACAGATCATTAGTGCGGCCGAAGTCGCCAATGCGGAAGCAATCCATCCGGGGTATGGGTTCATGGCTGAAAATGCACACTTCAACGAAGTTTGTAGAGCTTCCAACATCGACTTTATCGGGCCAACCCCCGAGGCGATGCAAATGCTTGGCGATAAGAATGAAGCGCGAGCGTTAGCCAGAAAAGCTGAAGTGCCAGTGGTTCCGGGAAGTGCAGGGCTGATTGAGGATGTGGACGACGCGCTCAAAACCGCTGCAGAAATTGGCTACCCGGTTCTTGTGAAAGCAACCGCCGGCGGTGGTGGCAAAGGCATGAGAATCGCTGAAAGCGAAGAGGATTTAACCCATGCGTTAGAACAAGCTGCCCAAGAAGCGGAAGCGGCGTTCGGAAACGCCGGTGTTTACCTTGAAAAGTTCATTGCATTACCCCGCCACGTCGAAGTCCAAGTCCTTGCAGACACGCACGGCAATGTTGTCCACCTTTGGGAACGTGACTGCTCAACCCAGCGTCGCCACCAAAAACTGATCGAAGAAAGTCCCGCTCCTACACTGCCACCCGACGTTCGCCAATCGATCTGTGACGCAGCGGTTCGAATGATCAAGAACGCGAATTACTACAACGCGGCGACAGTCGAGTTCATTGTCGATAAAGACAACAACTTTTACTTCATTGAAGTTAATGCAAGAATTCAGGTTGAGCATCCGGTTTCAGAAATGGTGACCGGAATCGACTTGATTCAACAGCAAATTAGAATTGCAGCGGGCGAAAAACTATCGTTTACGCAAGACGAAATCGAATGCAACGGTGCCTCGATTGAATGCCGAATTAACGCCGAGGATCCAGCAAATAACTTCTCACCTAGCCCCGGAACCATCGAAAGCATTTGTATACCAGGTGGACTCGGGGTTCGTTTCGATACTCACGTTCATGCTGGATACACCGTGCCGCCATATTATGATTCAATGGTTGGAAAATTGATCGTGCACCAACCGACACGAAAACAGGCGATTGCTTGCATGATTCGTTGTTTAGACGAACTTCGAATCAAAGGGATCAAAACGACGGTTCCATTTCAGAAGTCAGTTCTCGAACACGAAGACTTTGTAAACGGCAAAGTTGACACAAAGTGGGTTGAGCGAAACATGTAGGTGGCATTGGGCGTTGGCTCTCGGGCATTCATTCACCGGCCCTTAGATTACATAGGCGCTGCTGCCGGCGACGTGGACTCGATTCGAACGAGAGACCTCCTGACACGCACTCCCGACGGGAATCTTGAACGCGAAACAAAAGCTGTTTTTTCGCCCGATCCGATCATGCCCTGTTCGACGCTCCAGTCTCGGCACGTCTCCTTAATGTTTTCGTTGCGTAAATGGCAATACAAACGTTGAATGGGCTAGAATCGCCTTCGATTATCCATCCTTTTTCCCTGAAATAACCGGTAGAAAACCACCCACACCTCCCTGCAATGCGAGCCATTGCTCCCCAAATGACCGCTAAGGGCGTACTACTGTCAGACATGGTTCTTTAGTTCAGGAACGCCCGTGTTCAAGTCGCTTTTTTTGGCATAAACTCCTGTTTTCAGTATTCCATAGTTATTGAGATTAAGGCTATCTAACGTGGCAAATTCGCTCTCCCCTCCCGCTCAACCAGATCATTCATTCAAACGCGTTGCAATTTTGTTTGCCGGTGGTCCAGCACCTTCCGCCAATGCGGTAATTTCTGCTGCCGCTGCTTCGTTTCTACGAGCAGATGTAGAGGTCATCGGTATCAAACATGGCTACTCCTCTTTGGCGGACTTCGATGCAGCCGAACCTTTAGTAGAGGGGACTGACTTCATTAAGTTGACGCACCCTGTACTTGGTCGAACAAGAAATGCCCAAGGAATTATGATCGGGACCGCCCGGACCAACCCTGGAAAACACATCACTTGCCCGGCAGATCTGGAGGACCCTGAAAAATCAGCTCCCTTGAAACGGGTCTATGAAGCGCTTTCTTCGATTGGAATAGACGCCTTGATTTCAATTGGTGGCGATGACACGCTGAAAACAGCCAACAAATTCAAACTGTATCAGGAAGTCAACGAAACGGAAAAAAATATTCCAGTCGTTCACTTACCCAAAACGATCGATAATGATTATCACGGAATTGATTTTACCTTCGGCTTTTTCACCGCGGTCGATTTTCTCGCAACCGAGATTCGCAACCTGATCTATGATGCAGAAGCCACACAATCCTACTTCCTCACCGAGACCATGGGGCGTAGTGCCGGTTGGCTCTCCTATGGTGCTGCGATTGCAGGCGAGGCGAGCTTGGTCATCAGCGTTGAAGATGTGATGGCGGGATATTTGGTCGAAGAAGAATTCACCAACGATTCCGGCGAAACCATGACCCGTCAATGCATGGACATGGATCGTGTCTCCGAACGTATTGTAAAAACAATGCTCGCCCGCGAATCCGAGGGCAAACAATACGGCGTGATCGTTGTCGCAGAAGGACTGGCTGAATACCTTCCCTTTAGCTACGTCGAAGGAGTATCCCGTGACGACCACGGACACATCAATATCTCACAGGTCAATCTTTACTCGATTCTTTCTCACGCTGTTCAAAAGAAATACACCGAGAAAACCGGCGGCACTCGCGCAGTCAAAGGACTGCAACTCGGTTATGAATCCCGTTGTGCCAAACCCCACGCGTTCGATGCCATGCTGGGAAGCCAACTTGGAGTCGGCGCGTTCCGTGCACTGGCCGAGAAAAATCTCAATGGCGTAATGGTCAGTATCAGCGGGCAACTCGACTTACACTACGAACCCTTTGAAAAACTGGTTGACCCCAAAACACTGGTCACCGTTGTCCGCTACATCGACACCGACAGCGACTTCCATCGGTTGGCAAGATTTCTCGAAACTCACGTCAACGACTAATTGTCAATTCGGACAACTACTCCCAGATTTCGCAAGTTAATCAAACCCGAGAGCCTCCGCAAATTTCGCGGACGGCTTTCGGGTTTTTTCGTAGACCGAGCAGGGCAGTAGCCTCTAGCACCACCTACGTCGCCGGAGACACGTTAACGATCGCTCGCATAAATATCTACTAAAAAGATTACTGCCTCGGTTTTACCAATGTTCTCAATCACATGATCGAC
This sequence comes from Mariniblastus sp., assembly GCA_011523945.1. Classification (GTDB taxonomy): domain Bacteria; phylum Planctomycetota; class Planctomycetia; order Pirellulales; family Pirellulaceae; genus Mariniblastus. Next base: position 4,587 of record WTFU01000147.1, read on the forward strand.
ATCGGCAATGTAATGGCCGCTATCCCCTTTTCTCATCGTCAGTGATTCTCCGCCGGACTCAATTTTTACAGTACCCGTTTGGATAGTCAAAAACTCTCTGGTACCTGAAAAATGACCGGCACTCTTAAGTCTCTGGCCAACTTGCAATCGAAGTTCATAGAATTCGACATCCTTTTCAAGGTTCAATGGGGAGAGTGTTCTGATCCTGCAAACGTTGTCGTCCCGAAAAATCGCACTCGAATCATCATTTCTAATTACGGAAATTCGCTGAGTTGCGGTCGCAGCATCAACCAAATCGGCCAAGGATACCCCGAAGGCTTGAGCAATTCGAAAGGCAACTGCCAAAGTCGGGTTGGCAATTCCCCGTTCCACCTGGCTGAGCATCGACCGACTAACACCACTCAGGGAAGCCAACTGCTCGAGCGTCCAGCCCTTTCTTTTCCTCAATAACTTTACCCGCTCACAAACGTATTGATTGAGCGGCTCGACATCCAATGGCTGAACGGAACTTGTGTCGCTGTTCCGTTTGGAACTCACGTTACTATTTTCAGATTCGAATATGGGCACAGAATCACTCCACTTTTCCAACGATCGACCGAGGAAGGTAGCTGGTTGCCAAGTCCGCCCCTGCTGTCTACCATACTGTAATTGATTCCATCATACTAGACGGCGAGCGGCTCTCCTTCATCCACAGGAATATCAATGACCACCCAACTCCCGCTAACCATGCCGGCAATCCGCAAACTCCAAGACGCCCCCGGCTTGGACTGGTGCGACGCCGTGGAAGTCCCCAAAATCGGGCCTCGTGAGGTCTTAATCAAAGTGACCCATGCAGGAATCTGTGGAACGGATCGACACATTTACGAATGGGACGCTTGGAGCCAGGATCGAGTCAAAGTCGGGATTACGACCGGCCACGAATTCGTTGGTGAAGCAATCCAAGTTGGCGAAGCAGTCGACCGCGTAGAGGTCGGCCAACGGGTCAGCGGGGAAGGGCACATTGGCTGCGGCAAGTGCGAAATGTGCCGCACCGGCAACGGACACATCTGCGAGCACGTTGTTATTCTCGGCATTGACTGCAATGGTTGCTTCGCCCCCTACGTCGCGATTCCTGAAGAGAATTGCTGGCCAGTGAGTGAAGGAATTTCTAATGAAATAGCTGCCGTATTTGATCCACTTGGAAATGCCGTGCACACCGTCATGTCGGCCGGTGTCAGTGGCAAGTCGGTTCTAATCACAGGGGTTGGCATCATTGGCCTTATGGCGGTCACCGTCGCGAGAGCCGCAGGCGCAGGCAAAATTTTTGTCACGGACATGGATGAAAGACGTCTAAAGTTAGCCGAGCAATTGGGCGCCGACCGGGCTTTTAAGGCCACCGACGACTGGACCACCGAGATTTTAAAACTGACCCGTGGTCACGGCCCTCATGTCATGCTCGAAATGAGTGGGAACCCCGATGCAATTCGTGATGGATTCTCGGTACTCCGCAGCGGAGGAACGGCAGCTATGCTTGGAATCCCATCCAATGAAATCCAGCTAGACCTTGCCAAACTCATTATCTTCAAGGGCACCACGATTCTTGGAATAAACGGTCGACGCATGTTCGAAACCTGGTATCAGATGGAAAATCTGCTGCTGTCTGAAAGGCTGGAACTCGATCCAATCATCACGCACGTGCTCGAAATGAACGAATTTGAAAAGGGACTTAAAATGATGCAGACAGGGGAGGCCATCAAGGTCGTTATTAAGATGCCCGATTAATCTCAAAGCAATTTCACGTTAGACTAAGCGTTCGTTCACCTGAAATCCCATGGACTTCTGACATGCCCAATAGCCAATTTGATGCCCGCTGCCGAGGATTGATTACCGACTGGACTGACTCTGGACAGTTAAAACCGTTTTACAACATTGAATCTCCGATGCGCCCCATGGTCGAAATTTCGGGGAAAGGCGAAGTGCTCGTGTTGTGTTCCAACAACTACCTTGGGCTCGCCGATCATCCAGAAGTTATTGAGGCTGGCGTCAAAGGTCTCCGCGACTATGGTGCAGGCACCGCATCGGTGAGATTCATTTGCGGCACACTGGACTGCCATCGCAACCTTGAATCCAAAATCGCCAGTTTTGTCGGCACCGAAAGTGCGCTTTCTTATGTTAGCTGTTGGAATGCAAACGAAGCTTTATTCCCGACACTCGTTGGCCCGGAAGATGCCATATTGTCGGACGAACTCAATCACGCGAGCATTATTGACGGCATGCGTCTGATGTCCAAATCAGTGACCAAGAAAGTTTACAAACACAGTTCACTCGAGCAATTGGAAACCCTACTTCAGGAAACCCAGTCCAACCCAACTCGCTGGGTAGTGACTGATGGTGTCTTTAGCATGGAAGGGGACGTTGCCAAACTCCCCGAATTGGTCGATCTTTGCAAAAAGTACGATGCGATGCTCGTTGTTGACGATTCGCATGCCGTTGGAGTGCTTGGCCCTGGCGGAAAAGGCACCCACGAGCATTTTGACTTACTTGGCGAAGTCGACGTTATCACAGGCACACTCGGAAAAGCTCTAGGCGGTGCCGCCGGTGGTTACATTGCGGCTTCAGCCGATGCCATCCAAATTCTGGAGCAGCGAGGACGGCCAAGTCTATTCTCGAACGCTTTACCAGCGACAGTCGCCTACAGCGCTTGCAAAGCCATTGAAGTAATAGAGGACGACCCCTCGATTGTCGCGCGGCTTCACAGTAACGTCGGAACGATTCGACAAGGACTCGCTGACCTTGGTTTTGATTGCACGCCATCGCCAACCGCTATTATCCCAATCATGATCGGCGACGAAGCAGAGGCGATCAAAAAATCTAAACAGCTTTTTGATTTGGGTGTGATGGTCATTGGATTCGGGTTCCCCGTTGTACCGAAAGGCGAAGCGAGGTTAAGAGTTCAGGTCTCAGCAGCTTTAACTGACGACCACATCCAACAGGCGCTTGACGCTTTTGCCAAACTCTAGCCGAACCATCGAACTCCATTTACTGATGATGAATACATGATCGATTTACGCAGCGACACGCTTACCCGACCTTGCAGCGAGATGCGGCAAGCCATCACGGAGGCGGAAGTGAACGACGATGTGATCGATGTCGACCCAACCGTCGCGAGATTACAATCCAAAATAGCTGATTTACTTGGCAAAGAAGCGGCCATGTTCATGCCCTCCGGGACGATGACCAATCAGGTTGCGGTGCGCCTTCACTGCCGACCGGGGGATGAATTCCTTTGCGAAGCGGGCTGCCACATTTATAACTACGAGCAAGGTGCCTTTGCGCAATTAAGCGGTGTTGCGGCGCGAACCTTTCAGGGCACCAACAGTTCCATAGATCTGTCGCAACTCGTGAACCAGGTTCACCCCGACAATGAACACGCCACGCGAACGCGCCTGCTTTGCTTAGAAAACACTCACAACAAGGGTGGAGGTGTGGTTCTCCCTTACGAATCGGTCAAAGAAACATGCCAGTGGGCTCATGAATCTGGACTTAAGACGCATCTTGACGGGGCTCGTTTGTTCAATGCGGTTGTCGCTTCGAAAATCCCGGCCCGGCAATGGGCACAGCATTTTGACACGATAAGCATCTGCTTTAGCAAAGGTCTCGGCGCTCCGGTCGGCTCAGCCTTGGTGGGCGACGAGTCCATGATCTACCAAATGCGTCGACACAGAAAATTGTTCGGCGGCGGTATGCGGCAGTCTGGCTTTTTAGCCGCAGCAGCCTTATTCGCTTTGGAAAACAATATCCCCCGACTTGCAAACGATCATCAAAACGCTCAGAAAATCGCAAAAATCATAGCTCAAACCGATGGACTTCAACTCGACGTTTCCAAAGTTGAAACAAACATTATCGTGTTTGGAGTCGCTCCAGAAATAGGAACTGCCGCAGAGTTTTGCGAGGCTGCGAAGGCGGCCGGCGTCTGGATGTTCCCGTTCAGCCATCAAGATGTACGTGCGGTTACCCACCTCCACATCAGCTCCGAGGATGCGATTGCTGCCGGTGAAACGATTGCTCAGGTCACTCGCGAATTAAAAAAATAAATGTGGGCGAGTCGCCTCCGGCGATAGCACTCCCGCTTATTCCTCCGACCAACCGAAGTTAGCACTGGTTCTTCTCTGCTTCTCAAAACCGCGAAATCGATGGTGAAATCCAGATTCTCGCGTTTCGGCTTCAAAAGTGCTTGCACTCAAACGGGCTAGAGATTTTTTTAATTTTTCACTAACGTTCGAGCCTAAATTAACCGACGACTGGCTGGTCACGATTTATCATCGATCAAAATTTCATGAATTTCGCAAAACGATTGCCTGACTTATTGCTCCCAATTGGGATCATTCTTTGTTTGATGGTAATTTTCGTTCCTTTGCCGCCGGGAGTCATGGACCTGTTGCTGGCAGCCAACATTACCGTGGCTGTGATGCTTCTTTTGTCAACGGTCTATGTAAAAACACCTCTCGAACTAAGTGTTTTCCCCTCGCTTTTACTGGGCACCACGCTCGCTCGGTTAGCACTCAATGTTGCAACGACCCGTCTCATTTTGACGCAAGGGGCAGTGGAGGGCGATAGTGCGGCGGGCGGCGTCATCCAAAGCTTTTCCCAGTTTGTTACCGGTGACAATTTAGCTGTCGGCGTCGTGATTTTTTCGATCATTGTGGTCATTCAATTTGTGGTAATCACCAAAGGAGCAACCAGAATCTCGGAAGTTTCGGCTCGTTTTGCGTTAGACGGCCTGCCCGGTCGACAAATGGCGATCGATGCTGACCTCAACGCTGGCTTGATCGATAACCAAAAAGCACAGGCTTTACGCACAGAAATTGTTGAACATGCAGATTTTTACGGCGCCATGGACGGTGCAAGTAAATTTGTCCGCGGTGATGCGATTGCCGGTGTGATCATAACACTCATCAATATTGCGGGCGGACTTGCAATTGGCCTTTCAAGCTCGATGTCGATCGGTGAAGCGACGACAACCTTCACCAAGCTGACCATTGGAGACGGACTGGCAAGCCAAGTACCTGCACTCTTAATTTCCCTTGCCGCCGGATTGCTGGTCACTCGCAGCTCTCAAAAAACAAACTTACCTCGCGAATCCGTCAATCAAGTCTTTGCCCGCCCCATCGTGCTCATTATTACCGCCGTGTTTTTAGGGCTGATGGTTCTGACCGATTTGCCCAAAATCCCGCTTATGTTAATCTCGCTTGGGTGTCTTGGCGCCGCCTATTCGATTTCGCGCAACCATCAACAAAATGCCGAAAAGGCCAACCATTCGCCCCCCGCGCCAGCAGCACCGCCACGTGCCACCGAAGCCACAATTGACAAGCTATTGAGTAACGACATCCTCGAAATGGAACTTGGAGTCGGGTTAATTAAATTAGCTGACGCACGACAAGGTGGTCAATTACTCGCAGGAGTCACTCAGGTTCGCAAGGAAATTGCAGCAGAGCTTGGTGTCATTTTGCCCAAAACACGCATTCGCGACAATCTTAAGATTGGTCCAAATGAATTTCGTATCCGCATCCAAGGAAACATCGTCCAGCGAGGGGAAATCCAGCCTGATCATTCCCTTGCCATTGACGATGGACTGGCAACGGGGCCGCTTGGTGAAGGCGCCGTCAGAGGCTTTGCGGATGAGCATCTGAGTTCATCCCCCGCCTATTGGATTGATGCCAATGCCGTCGAAGAGTCAAAAGGGCTTGGCTACCACGTCCTGGAAGCAACAGAAGTCCTCGCAACACTGTTAAAATCAGTTTCGATCGAAAACGCATCGTATCTTTTGACAAGAGACGCGACCAAACAACTCGTCGATGAAATTGCCAAAACATCTCCTGCATTAGTCTCAGAACTCATTCCTGATGTAATGAGCCTTGCTAAGGTCCAGCAAGTGCTTAAGGGGCTAATCTCGGAAGGAGTATCAATTCGACCATTACCTCTAATTCTCGAATCTCTTAGTGATCACGCTTCCGAAATTAGTAACCGCTGGGACCTTACAGAAAAGGTACGGGTACAACTGTCTCGGCACATCGTTTCTAAATTAACGCGGGAATCTGGAAACTCAATTCAGGCATTCACGATCTCATCTGAGATTGAAAAGCAAATTGCCACTGCCTGGCATCGTGAAAATGATGAAATAAGAATCAATCTCCCGCGTGAGATAATCGAAAATCTTGCAGGAGCGATTCAAAATGCGGCCCAGCAGATGCGAGATTCTGGTATTCAGCCGATTGCACTGGTCGATCAGTCGATCCGCCCTGTGATAGCCGAATTGGCGTTCGACAACGCTAGCAATATATTTGTTTTGGGTCGCCAGGAAGCAATGGGAGCCGAGATTGAGATCGTTGGCGAGATTTCTTCTGAAGAGCTTCACATCGTTGCACAGGCTGCCTAACAAAAAGCTAGAGCGACGCCCACCAAAACAAATGTGAGTTTAATCAGCTGCAGCCATTGCCAACCACATTGGTGGGTGACGACAAATCATCTTCTTTAACTTTCGAAAGTGCTATCGCAAAAACCACCTCGTTGAAATAATCTGAATTTTCAACAAAAGTCTCAATCCCTTTGCGTCGATGAATGATTTACGGCAAATTTTGGCACGTGCGCTTTCCTGCGCGCGTGCAACCGGAAAAGCAGGGACACGAGCGAAAAAACGATAAAAAATTACGCAACCATGTAATTTATTCATTGACGCGACAAAGCTAAATCTGATATTTACCGTCCATCGAATTGATCCAAGTAGTTAACAAGGAAACGTTCGAGACTGACACAAACGATTGTGTCTTGCAAACGACAAGTGAGTGGCTTCGGCCCGACAATAAAAAAAACCCATCGTTTAGATGTGGACTCGCATAACAATCACGGAGGATTGCATGGCGACAAGTGTTGCAAAAGCGGACGAGATACTGGAAGTTTGGAAACAGTACAAACCTGACTGTACTGACAAAGACCTCCGAAATCGATTAATGGAACGCTACTTCCATCTAGTCAAATACAATGGCGAACGAATCTGGCAAAGATTGCCCGACGGTGTCGAACTGGATGACTTGATTTCTGCAGGTGTTTTCGGCCTGATGGATGCCATCGATGCATTCGACATGGAACGCGGCGTTAAGTTCGAAACTTACTGCGTGCCGCGTATTCGTGGTGCCATGCTGGACGAACTTCGAACCATGGACTGGGTACCTCGTTTGGTACGCTCTAAGGCCAGCAAAATTAACAACGCAACTAAGCGTCTGGAAACTAAGCTCGGGCGTGCTCCAACCGTGGTTGAACTCGCGGAAGCCCTCGAGTTGACCGTCAAAGAAACTGAGAAAATGATGAGCGACGCCAATGCGGTTGGCCTCATCAGCCTCAATAAGAAATGGTACGAGACCGACAGTTACAAAGACGTTCGAGAAATCGATATCCTTGAAGATAAAAAAGGAGAGGATCCAACCCGCCGCATTCAGAAAAATGACCTGATGCGATTGGTGACCAAGGGTCTGAACCGTAACGAACGCCTCATCATCATCCTTTACTACTACGAAGAATTAACAATGAAGGAAATTGGTGCCACACTCGACCTCAGTGAAAGTCGTGTGAGCCAAATGCACAGCAGCATCGTTCAACGCCTACAACAACAACTTGGTCGACGCCGAGTTGAATTCGGTAGAAAATAACCGTTGCTGAAGTCGTTTGCCGAAGCAATTATTGATATATAAGAAAACTGCTCCCAGTTCGGGAGCAGTTTTTTTTGCGCCACCGTCAGGTATTCCTTCAATTCAGCCGGTTAGTTCCAGACACTGGCTGAAGCCGGACAGCATGCTTAGGCTTAAACTGAGCCTCCAGGTCGAGTAATTCTTCAGAAATCCAAAAACTGAATTCAAAAAAAGACTCCATGTTCACAAAAAAAGGCGGTTCGTACTTGTTTCTCGCCAAATTCAAAACAGATCTCTCGGAATTGCGAATGACCATTGCAACCTCACGTTCAAGTCAATTAGATGCAATCCCTGCACGGTAGAGCCGGCAAGCACCTTCCGGCCACTCCTCTTTAGACGCACTAATCAACTCTAAGGTTCAAACGCTTGCAGATTTTATCGAACCGTTAATTCAATAACCAAGTTTTAACTCCAAAATCTCTCTTGGTTCTCTTAACTCCAACCGCCGTTAATACTTTCCAAAACTGGAAATATGCAAGCAGATATTATTTTATTGATAATACCGAACCATTACCGTGTGGTGCACGTATAACCGATCGAGTCAAATGATTAGTGACGAAATTCTCAAACTTCGAAGAGAATTAAACCACCAATCACGGTTGGCAAAACATGGGTGCCTATCACTTTCCATGGTAAGCTCCAAATTGAAAAGCCCGATCGAAACAACAATTTTTGACGACTCAAACCTTAAATACGTCATAGGCGTCGGCGATTTCGCTAACGTCACGAAACAAAACTTAAAAGATCCTGAAAAGATGCTAGCACCCACTGTCGATAAACCAAATACTTTCTCGAGTGCTTGCGTTGTCAAACCCCAGTTACGGATGGCACGTTCTACGACAAGGATGCAGCCTTGGAAGATCTTTTGCGATTTACACTTATTGTTTAAAAATGACTTGTCACGGCCAAAACCATCGTGAGTGACATCAGGCTAAATCAAAAGAAATTTGATCGCGAATATCAATTGGAATTGTGCAAAATCAATAAACATGGTTTGCTGTTCATAACGAACGCTCAAGCCACTGGCCCGTTACGGGGAGAACAATATGCAAATTAGATCAACATCAAATATTCAAACATCCTCTGCAGTCAACTTGCAGAAACAAAACTCAACCAATGCGACCCAGAACACTAATTCTGTTCCGGTTGATTCGCTTGAAATTTCAGCGGAAGCACAGATGCTTAGCACTTCGAATGCGACTGATATTCGAGCTGACCGAGTCGCTGACCTCCGTGCACAGATCGCCAGCGGCGAGTACGAGACGCCTGAAAAGCTCGAGGCCGCTGTAAGCCGGATGTTTGATGAGTTCGCTTAGAGTTAAACTCTAGGATTGAGAAGCAGAAGTATTCCAAGCGGTGCGAACTGGCGGACACTCCTTGCTCATTTTTGACACTTTAATCCGCGTGAATTGAGTCACGCGGATTTTTTTAGTCGACGTCATTTGAATCGATTGAGGATTGTATGGCTTGAGCCCACGGCTTTCCCGTGGCTCCCAAGTAATCGAGTTCACTATTTCGAGCCGGCAAGCAACTTAAAGTCGCCAGAGAAAATCTCTTTCTGGCGATGATTCCGCCATTCAGGGCTAGTAATTTTTGATTTTACCGGGCGACAACCGCAGGAAAAACTGTCAAAAACCGAATCGATACGCCTTATCAGTAGTACAAAGGGGGAGGGAAACCACAAATCTCCAAAAGTCAAAAACTCATCCCCGTATCGCTCAATCCATAACCTATCCTTCCCGTAACCCACAGACTGCCCATTGATAAGGCTAAATAGGTTTTTGCGGGTCGATTTTTCGCGGCGAATCGACGAATTATCCAATTCGGGATGCCACCGCGTTGACCCACCCTAATTGTAAATTTTAAAATAGAGCCCGCGACAACCGCATTTCGCCAAAAACGAATTGAAATATTATCTATGGCTTTTTTGACCACCTCCAACCCGTCCGTTGCAAAACGCCAATTCTCAATTGATAAAAATGAGATTACGATTGGGCGTGATGAAGGCAATGACCTCCACATCAAAGACGAAACCGTAAGTCGTTGGCACGCGAAAGTCACCAAAAAAAACGGTGTTTACTATATCGAGGATAATAAAAGCCGAAACGGGACACTCCTTAACAATCAAGCCGTCTTACAACCGACTCGCTTACCGGATCAATCTGAGATTCAAATCTGCGAAGTCACCTTCATTTTCTCAGATGGGGAAGTTTCTCGACGCCCCAGTGGTAATCTCGACCAATTTACCGTTGCTCAGGGACTCAACAGCGATCCGACCATATCATCATCATCCATCAACCAAAGCTCGGTCATGTTTGACGAGTTTGAAGAAAGCGGAGATGTGTCAGCAAGCGTAATGTCTCAACTCGACATTCCTTCGCATCATTCCCGTTCAGACAATCACGCCAAACCGGAACAAAAACTTCGCGCACTAACAAAAATTACACACGCTCTCAGTGAGTCGGTTGAACGAGACGAAGTCCTCACCAAGATTCTAGATTTTCTTTTTCAGCTATTCACAGAAGCGGACCGCGGTTTCATCGTTCTTAAGAACGACGAGGGCAAACTCGAACCACTTGGTTTTAAAACCCGTGGTGCTCGAACCGATGAAATGGTTCGAATCAGTAAGACGATCGTCAAAACTGTGATGGGGAACAAGCACCCAATTATCAGTAGTGATGCCGCGATGGACGATCGATTTGATATGAGCCAAAGTATCGTTGACTTTCGTATTCGATCAATCATGTGCGCCCCGTTGATCAACAGTAAAGATGAAGCAATTGGGGTGATTCAGCTGGACACGCTTAAGCAATCCATTGCCTTCGATAACGAAGACCTCGAAACACTCGTTACCGTGGCCATGCAGGCAAGTTTAGCGATTCAAAAAAGTGATTTATTTCTGGACTTCAAACGAGCCCAGAGCATTCGCGCTGACCTTGAACTCGCGCATGAGTTGCAGCAGCGGTTTCTACCGCAAAGCTCGCCCGAAACGGAAGAGTTTGAATTCTTTTCGTTCTATCGCCCCATGCAACAGGTTGGCGGTGATTACTACGATTTTGTAACTCTCGAGGACAATCGGCTTGCCATTATTATGGCTGACGTGGTTGGTCATGGAATCGCCGCGGCACTCTACATGGCAAAAATTTCAGCTGAATCTAGATTTGCGTTGGCAACCTCAAAAACGGCGGTAGAGGCAGTTCAAAAAATGAACAACAGCCTCTCTGGATTGAACATCGATCGTTTTGTGACACTCGCGCTCTGCGTCCTTGACCTAAACACCAACAAAATGACAATCGTCAACGCAGGTCACATGCCTCCAATCCTGCAAAAAGCGGCGACTGGTGAAATCACTCAACTCGCCATCGAAGAGTCAGGACTGCCGCTTGGTATTATGGAAGACTTCAATTACGAATCGATCGAAATCCAACTCGACCCAGGCGATCAGATTGTGCTGTACACCGACGGAATCAACGAAGCAATGAATGCCGATGGTGAGCAACTGACAACCGAAGCGATGATCGAGGATATGGCATCGGGTCAGGCTAAGAACCCTGACGCCATCGGTAACTTGATCCGTGAATCAGTTGCCCGCCACAGCGGACGTCATCCCGCCATCGACGACATGTGCCTCGTCTGCCTTGGCAGAAAACCGTAGTTTAATTCGCCCCGAACCCTCGACACTTCGACCTCCCACGGAAACGCTGAATTGAGAAAGTTCTGGCCTAATTATCACGAATTCGCCCGCATTTTTTGCAACGGGCTATTCCTTCGCTGGACAACAAACGGCACAATAGGCACATCTGTAGTCAACTAATTCCGCGAGTAACTGATGGGCGAGTTTCGGTTTCGAGTACCAAGCGAATGGAATCTGGATACTTATCACGGAAACGCAATCCACGTGATTGGGCTCGATGGCATTCCATGGCCCTGCCGTATTTCTATATCAGAATCGGACGAACCTGAAGCTGCCAACTCTGAACTCGATAATTCCACCGATTCAGATAAAACAATAACGATCAGCCGCAATCGCGATGAATCCGGAAAGCTCTATCTGATTTATCCGATGGATCAACGGGGAGAAATGTTGATATGCACGGGTACGCTCCCGGTCAGAGAAACGCGTTATGAACTGCTGACAGAATTGGCGCGTGGTACGCTAAACCGATTGCGTAATCAAATTTCGATTTGGGAAGAAGGTGGGCTCTTTATCGAAAACGGTGTTCACGCGTACGTTCAATTGGCGACGCGCTTACTCAGCAAATCAATTCTCGCTACCGAAAATAAGATGCGAGATAACGCTGCTCGCCAGTCCATCGAAGCGTCCATGGACGGAATCTTTGACCTATCCAACTCGTTTGGCGCGCAGATTTCGAAATTCCGCCGTGAACATGAGCAAATGAGTAATTTCTGGATGGCCAACTCGATAGGCTCTGGAGATCAATTTGAACCTAGCTTGGCTTCGAAAGATTTTGATCTGCTCGAAATTAATTTGAACGCCAAGAATATTGAATTGGAAGAAAAAATTTCCGGTGGCCGCGAAGAGCTTTTAGGCAAACGAGTCATCGTCGGCCCATGGCTGGACGCAAGTATTGGCGGCATGGATAGCCGATTGATCAACGTGGATGACTTCGGCGCCCGAAAAGAACAGTTGCTGATCGAATGCCGAAAACAGCTCAGTCGAATCCCAAGGACGACATCGCTAATCCATGTGGTCAGCCGACTCAATGGCATCGGCCACCGCCACCTCTCCTACCCGCAGCAATTAAGCGTCACCGTTGATATGCTTCGCCTGATCGAAGAATCACAGACAGACTTACCGACTCTCATCAGTTTTGACTTCCCATGGGCCGAACGGCTTGCCGGCGCTGTCGGTGGCGTTCATCCACTGCAAATTGCGGATTCCTTGATGAGACAGGGGCTTCCCATTTCATTTCTCGGCCTCGATATCAATTTAGATTACTGGCCTAACGGAAGTATGATTCGCGATCCGCTTCAGTGGATCGATTTAGTTGACGTCTGGGCTCAACTCGGCTTACCCTTGGTTATCTGCCTCCGCATGCCGACCGGACCCGGTGCAACGCTAACTCCAGAAGATTCCCACCACCGTCCCGTTAACGGCACTTCCAGTAATCTAACCGACGAAAACCGCATCACGTTTCTTAAGACAGTGATGCCGATGATGATTGCACGACCCTCCGTCCACGGCATGATCTGGCAACAATGGAGCGACCGGGACGACTGTCGCTTCCCCAACAGCGGACTGGTCGACGAACATGGTGCCCCCAAAGCAATCCAGGACGCGATCAAGCACATCCGAAGCGCTATCGACGGTAATTAAAACCGAACGAGCCCGGCAGACTTGCAAGCTTAAAGCGTATCAACGATTTTTTTCAGCATCCTCGCACGGATCAAGTTACCGTGAGACTGCTGGAGATCATCAATCGAGAAAATCTCGATCGCCTGGTCGTAATCTTTTAGCTTTTCCTGACTTCGACCCAGCAAATAGGTAATCCCGTCATTCCAGCGATCGACACCGTCTTCGGCTCTAATATTCTCGAGCCAATTTGCCGCCGCATTCATACTGCCGTTATCAAAGTGGCACTGAGCCAAAAATAACCCGGCATCGCGGCGAATCAAGTCCATCTGGCCCTGCACACTTCTAACCTCACTATTGAAATCGGTTACATTCTGCTCCGCTTCTTTACGAATGCCAAGTCTTCGTTGTTGATCCGAATCAGAACCAAGGTTGTCGATCTGCTCCTGCGTGTATTTCAGTCGTTGAAAACTTTGAATCGCATTTAGCGATCGACCTTCCGAATCGAGGCCGAATTTCCCCTTGAAAAATCTCGCGCGAGCCGTTCGGTAGACCACAAAATTATCAATGTAGAACTCGTTGAAATAGTAATCATTTAATTTCGCAGCAATCACGTCATCAGATTTTTTTTCCAATGCATTTCGAATTGCCTGACGGAACTCATGCGTCTGGTAACCTACATCCCATGGCTCAACCTTAACTCCTGTTTTTGCCGGCAGTCTCGACGCGATCTCCGCGGTTGTGAAAGCCAATTCCGTTTTTAGATCGACCGGTAGAGCCGCCTCAAGGTTAAACATCCTCTTGGAAACCGATTCAGGACTGGTATAGACCAGTGCGACAAGGTCATCGAGTTGCTCAGGCTTCAACCAGTATTCCGTATCATCCGCGAGTGACTCTTCGTTCGTCAAGCTGAGCGATGAAATCAGCTCTGGATTGGCTCGTACTTGATCAAGCGTCGCAATCGAACCCAATTTTTCACCGGGGACTGGCAGGCCTAACTTTGTATCAAACAGATAATAATCTTCTCCAACGACAACTCCAACCGCCCACGGCACAGGATTCCCATTCTCACTCTGGGTCGCCAACATTACCGAATCGACTCCGAGCTCCCGAAGACCAAGCATAAATATTTTCGCTCGATCAACATAATCTCCCTGGCCGTAAAGCAATGATTGCCACGGGAAGCGCTGGTAACCGAGCCCGGGAATCCCCGCAGCGGCAGCCGATTCACTTTCATTCAGCCTTGCCTCTTCTTGCTCTTCTTTCGTTAACTTAGATTCGGGCAACAACTGAACGTTTCTTACTACCCAGTCAAAGACACTCATACTATCGGCGACCGTTTGGCCTGCTTCATCTCCCATCTCCGGGTGGAGTTTTTTTACCACCTCGACCAGTGGTGCTTCCACATCTTCATCGGGCTTATAGTTATCAGCTGCCATACGATAAAGTTCAAACGGAGCCATTTGGACTTCAGGGTTGGTGACGCGATTCGCAATCTGCGAAATCCAATTAGACTGCTGGAGGTAATAACCGTCCGTGTTAAAGAAACTAAGATCCTTGAATCCTTCCGCAATATCCAGACTGCCACTGGCCGCCAGTAACTCTCTGGTTAATTCGTCCTCCTGCCAACTGCCGTCATCTAATTCGCTTCCGCGAGTCTCAGCCCAGCGATTTAGACCTGTCGCCATGTTGTTGCTAAACTCTTTTTGCTCGAAACGAATTTCACTGTCCACCAACGCCATTGTACGATTCAAATCGTCTAGCTTCGTTTTGGTCAAATCAACATCAAGCAAATCCAGCATTGGATCTCTCGGCGGCTGACATCCGCAACTAATTAACACAGTCGCTAACAATGCAAAACTCAGAAAACGGCTTACAAAACTCATTGAGTTATCCTTGATTCCTATAGTCTCAGTCGCCATGTCTCGTTTTAAATTCTCAACGATTCATCGCACAATTAATCTTCACGCAAGATGTATTAATTCATGTATCTGCTTTAAGCGTGTCAATAAAGGCAGCATTCTTTCCATCGGCAACATGTTAGGTCCGTCACTTGGTGACAGATCCGGTTCAGGGTGGGTCTCCAAAAATACAGCATCGCAGCCCATGGCTACCGCCGCACTTGCGAGTGGTTCAACCATTGTCCGGTCGCCCCCCGTTTTACCACCAGCTGCACTCGGACGCTGAACACTGTGCGTTGCGTCAAACACCACTGGCACACCAAGGCTTGCCATATTCGGAATTGCCCTCATGTCGTTTACTAAACTACCATACCCAAAAAACGTACCGCGTTCAGTTAATAATACGTTTTGGCAGCCCGATTCTTCCAGTTTACCGACTACGTGCTTCATATCCCATGGCGCCATAAATTGCCCCTTTTTGACATTAACGGCACGTCCGGTACCAGACGCAGCAACCAACAAATCGGTCTGACGGGCGAGGAAGGCAGGAATTTGGAGCAAATCGCAAACCTCACCAACCGGTGAAGCCTGTTCCGGTAAATGAATATCGGTCGTAACGATTAGCCCCAACTCAGACCGAACTTCGGCCA
This sequence comes from Mariniblastus sp., assembly GCA_011523945.1. Classification (GTDB taxonomy): domain Bacteria; phylum Planctomycetota; class Planctomycetia; order Pirellulales; family Pirellulaceae; genus Mariniblastus. The sequence goes on from WTFU01000147.1 coordinate 20,173, forward strand.
AAATTTCCATACCTTTCTCAAGGCCTACTCCACGGTACGAATTCAAACTCGTTCGGTTCGCCTTATCAAAGGAAGCTTTGAAAATCAGCGGTAAATTTAACGATTCAGTTACTGATTTCAATTTTTCAGCAATTTCAAATACTAAATCGCGAGATTCAATCACGCAGGGGCCAGCAATCACCACGAGAGGATGACCGCAACCACATTGGATATCGCCTATCTGAGCGGAGGGATTGAGCACTTTGTTTGCCTAACGAATTTAAGGATTGGTAGGATTATCAAAAACAACAAGAGGTCTAGACTTACTCTTTCGACCCCACGCCAAATCAACAAAATCAAATACACAGTCCGGCCTCAATCCACGATTGCTTTCGCATTCCAAGCGTGATCGAGCTTGGCCGTCCTTCCATCATTTTGCCAAGATATCACCTCGAAGGGCAGGGCAATTAAACCGCATAAGAATCCGGCACAAAAACTTTCAAAAACCTCGGCACAATTTCAATTTCTAGCGGCAAGGTTCCCCCAGGGTCACCATCTAACTGAAACGGCACTGACTCATCCGACTCGATCCGAATTTTCGCAAACCGTTCGACCTGAGAGCAATTCCATTGCCGATGCCGGTGAAGCAGAATGGTAACGAGGTAAAATAACCCCCGAAAAAATCGTCCTCCACGAAATGTGCACAAATCTAATCGTCCATCACCTGGATCTGCCCCGGGAACAATCGGCAAATTCATGGCGTAACGAGGAACATTAAAAATGAATGCCCACTTGCCAACCACCGGACTTTCTCGCCCGTCGACGTAGATTCGAATTCGAGGGTAACGATACGAGGCAATTGCCTCAATGATTGGCTTCGCATAAGACCAATGGCGAATATGCCCCTTTCGTTCCGAATGAAGACGATGCACAACGTCTGCGTCAAATCCGCAACTTGCCATAACAAAGAACATTTGCCCGTTTGCTTTGCCGGCATCGATATGAGTGGTCCGCCCCTCGGCCACCATCTTTGCAATCGATTTCGGCTCGGCGGAGATCCCGATGTATTTCGCCAGTAAATTCTCGGTACCCAGCGGCAGGATCGCTAACGGCGTTTGAGGCGGTAGACAATTAGCCAACAGAGCAACGGTTCCGTCTCCGCCAGCTGCGACAACCGTCGCCAATTCAGTGCCGGTTGAACCGTCGCTGAGCTCAAGCACCTTTCGCTTAACCTCGTCAATATCCCGCAGTACGATTACGGAAAAACCAAGTGTTTCAAGTTCATGACCTAGCTCGTCAACCAATTGAGTTCGGTCGGAAGAACCAGAGTTCGGATTGACCGAAACCACCACCGTTTTCTCGGAATTGTTGACTGCACGCTCCATTCAAATAATTTATCAAATCTTTCACTATTAATAACCATCTAACCCGTATTTCTATCCCCAATCTATTTCGAAACGAGGCACTTCAATCCAACCGGATCTGGCTGAGCATCTATCAATTGCTCAATTTTGCTACATGGATTTTTGACAGACCGTTTCAATCCGAAACACTCCCCCGGTAGGATCGCTCAAAAACACGTGCTTCCACGAGGTTTCTTTTTTTAATCATTGGCACGCAACTTGCAAAACAGTAAGGCGTTAAATCGAGGTGACCTAAACCTCGAATTTAATTGAATGCGGGGTCTTCGGAGTTTCCGCAACATGATTGCCTTGCCCCTAATCATTTTGCTCGTCAAATCGTATTTGGCACCGAAGATCCCGCCTTTGTTTTTAATCGAGGAGACCATTCACTGACGGCAGCCACTTGCTTAATTATCTTTCTGGATAGGCTTAGTTCCTTCTTCTTTCAAACGCGCATCTTCACTCGCGTTAGTCCGATTCATCTCAATATTTTTCACGAAATCACTTGGATTGAGAGGACGCCGCTCACCCGTCAGCACACGCGGATCGTCAAGGTACATAAGATGGCCATGATCGGCCGTAACAATCAAAACCGTTTCTTCCCAATTGCTATTTGCCTCAACCCATTTTGTGATTGCATCAAATGCCGCTTCTCCACTCAACACTGCTCCAATTGCATCATCAATATTGTTGTTGTGATTTGCCCAATCAACATCCCCCGCTTCCACCATCAAAAAAAATCCTTTTTCATTTTTTGAAAGCATCTCCAGTGCTGCGGTAGTCATATCGGACAGCTTGGGATTTTCAAAGATATCCTCCGGTTGATAGACATCCACCTTTGCCTCACCCATGGTAGGGTCGTAGTTTCCGTCGGCAGTCTGATAAGGAAGGTGCCCGCGCGTGGCACCAAAAAAACCAAAGAATCGGTGACCGCCAGAAATTGCACTTTTCACCCCCTGACGTAAAACCTCCGCCCCCGATTCTCCGCTTGTCCGTTGCGCGACAACGTACTTGCCACCATTGACAACATTAACACGGTCGATGTCATCGCAAGCGATATACCGGTTGCCGGGAACATAGTTATCCCCCTGATCCACGCGTTCATCATCCCGATACTCTCCCCAACCACATCCGATCAAAACATCTACTCCCGGTAGTGGGTCGGCTCGATGTGAGGCCGAAGGAAGACCGAGCAAATCGCGTGAGATATCCTGATAATCACTTCGTGCAACATTATGGGAGTAGACGCAGGCTGGAGTCGCGTGGCAAATTGGAACACTTGTAACCACACCAATGCTCGATCCTGCACGTTGCATTTCATGTGCCAACGTCTCCAACTTTTGACCATCTACCGAAAAGTTGATCGATCCGTTGAATGTTTTCACTCCGGCATTGAGCGAAACCGCAGATGACGCAGAATCGGTGTAGGGATGTGGCAAATCTTTTCGGTTGCCAAGCAGATACGTTGAATCAACAGACTTGCTCCAAGGCGTTGCCCCCCCAAAAACTGCGTTGTAACCACCTCTTAGTTTCTCGGCGACCTGCGTTACCACCTGTGCATTCACATCTCTTTTGGTTTCATCATTATGCGGACTTGTCACGCAAAATCCAAACTCAGAGTTACCTTTCGTGTAATCCAAAAAAGAAAGTCCGGCACCACGACCCTCAGTGTAAAGGACTTTTCCATTTTTATAGATCGATGCGGCCTGAGTCGTATTCCAATCCATTCCATCGAACACCATTAAAATAATATTACGCTTACCCGAATTCCACGCATTCCTCTGAAGCCGGTAGATATCTGTTTGATCAAAGTATTCTGCATCGGGATTTAAAGAATCTACTGGATCGGCCAAATAAATCTCTCTAAGTCGAGCCCCATCCCGATAACAACTATTCGCACCTTTAACTGACTTCAAGCTCAGACCATAGCTGTAAACTGGAATCAATCGGTTTGAATGAGAAGTCCAATTCGAATAAGTCCCTTCTTGATCGCCCCAATGAATCCAGTCTGTTTTCTCGAGCACAGTCGCCTGGAATTGAAATCGACGAAGCCAATCTTCACTAGACTCCTGAGCAGAGATGCCTACCCCTCCAATCAGAAAAAAGAGAGAGCACACAAGCAATTTCAATCCGTCAAAAAACATCGTCGCATCCAATTTAAAAGTCAGCAAAAAGTGGCGATTAATAAATCCACCAGTAAGAGAGAAACAATCGGGAAATCGGTATC
>WTFU01000092.1:0-1758 GCA_011523945.1 Mariniblastus sp.
TCACTGTCGCCACACCCGTTGATCCGGAGAGACGGCCGATGTAGCCAATTGTATTGTCAAAGCCCCCGCCTGACTGAATACTCAGATTACCGGAAAGGTCAAAACCAATGTTTCCACCAACCGTTAATTTGGCACCATTGGGATCAGAGCCATCAAGGGTTAACGTAGCTCCACCGAGTATCTCACCGCCGCCGAGACTGCGCAGGTGCAGACCTCGATTGGTCAGTGATGTACTGGAGCCCGAGAGCGAAAAGTCCGAAAAGGCACCGTTTCCCCCTGAACCATTGATCGTGTACTGGTACTGGGTCGAAGCCGACGTGTCGCGGTTATCGAAGGTCACGTCACCTTGGAGAATCTGAAGAAATCCAACTTCGGGAGTTGTTGTGGATGTAACGTTGTTCCACCAAACATCGTAAGTTGCTGCCTGGTTGAAGCGGGCGGTTTGGCTTGCTGTCGGAGCTGCTCCTCCACTCCAATTAGAAGTAGAATCGTACCAAGGATCTGGCGAACCAGTGGTGTTGTTCCAGTCAATCGTCTGCGATTGCACGTTACCAAGTGGCAAGCACAACGAGCTCACGAAAAACAGTCCAAACAAAATCGAAAAACAGAGAAACGGGCGGTGGAGGCCACCGCTCAATTTTGGCAAAGTGCACATTGGGGGAGTCGTTGAATTTGGGTGGGGAGGGAAGTGGATTCAATTACCGAAGAACAAGAACGATCTTTCGCAGCAGAGCTGATTTGTTACCGTAACAATCAATACGGGAAACACGAAGATACGGTGAATCCAAAATAATTTGCCGTGTTCGAAAGTCAATCTGTGCGAGATTTTTTTGGCAATTATTTTGAATTTGGCTCTGCCGATTGACGCTTTAAATCGCGTACGATTTGAAGTTTTTTTGCGGGAGTAGCGATTTGTTCTACTAACCAGATTTCTATAAGTGCCGCGTAGATTGTAGGTTATATAAAGTAAGAGCAGTGATAGCGCTGCACGGCTAGGCTAAAATCTGTGATGTGCTTGAGACTGGCTGCGTCCCATACGGCTAAGAGTATTTCTGTACCCACTTAAAGATTACGATTATCGTTTGCGTGGTCGCGGGGGAAGGTCGTAATCGGGGTCATAGAGTTTGATCGATTTTAGAAATTTAGCGGGAATAAACGCGTCATAGTTCTTTTCGATCATGATGCAATTTAACTGGTAAATCCTCTTGCCGACCGCGAATACTCTGGACGTTACAATGAATGGTTCTTTATTTCGTGCAAATCGGTAAACGTACTGCAAGCCGGGATTGCCATCGAGAGCAATGGATAATGGGTTTCGCGGCATACCAACCTCTTCCGCCGGCAGTAAATTTCCGAGCACATTGAAAACGCTACCGTTTACGACTCCCTGAAGTGCTTGACCGATTGCCTGCCGATTCGATGGTTCTTCGTGTAGGTCGTGGTAGGAAAAGGTAAAGGTGATCTCGTTCTCGAGAGCCGAGCAAATAAAGATTCGGACTTTGATTGGTGGCTTGCCCTCGATCGGTGAAAAGCTACGTTCGACGTAGAGGGGCTTTTTCGGCATCATAAAAGAAGCTCGAGCTCCGCTTGGGCGATGTGTTTCCCACTGGCTCAATTCCCCCTGAAATTCCTGAGCAGCCAAATGAGAAACGCCGTTGCAAATCGTTAACAATAAGCAACTGACAAAAATCTTTCCTAATGAAGTTTTTTGGAAATCAAATTTCTTGCTTGTGATCATTGAGAAATGTTCGGCACGGG
>WTFU01000092.1:1858-118490 GCA_011523945.1 Mariniblastus sp.
GCGTTTATTGAACGCCCGCAGAGCGATTCCGCTCTTCGATTGCATCGAGAAGATCAGCAAGAATCTGGCGGCTTTCCTTAGGTTCGTCGCTGCTGGCCTGGTAGCGATCGTACTGGAGCTGCACGTCAGCGATCGTAAGCATCGTCCCGGACCGTTTCACCGACTTGGCAAATGCCGCTGCAGCAACTTCGCGCTCCTCCAACGGGAGTGCTGTTTGGCTGGCAAAATCAACCAGAATCCGCTGAGATTCGGGTGTGCCGAGGCTTCCAAGTAACGCACTGGCATCCGCAGCAAATCCGGGAACGTAAAGCAGTTTTGCCAGTTGGTTCTGTTCTTGAGAACTGAGTCGATAGAAGTAATACCGATCCCGATCGCTGGAAATTTTCCCAAGCCATTGCATCGCAAAAGCTCCATGCCGCCGGCGGTCAAAATTCGTCAGTTTCCATGGTTTGATGCGATCATCGAGTCGCTCAACATGAGTTGCGATCAAATTCGGCTGCAGTGAAAATGGGATTGCAGTGAATAGGGGATCATTTTGAAGTTGGATTGAGATTCGGCGTCCTCGATCCGCATCGCGATAAAGAAGTGCGATTGGTAGCCGCCGGGTGCGCCAATCAGCTCTCAATTGTTGAATGAGATTTCCATAGCTGGGATTGTCCAGCGTGTCGGTTACGACCAAGACTTCGAGGTCGGGATCGGAGGTTGCCGCTTTAAAAAATTCGCGGCTGGAACCGGCAGCGTTGCCATAAAGACCAAGCGAAAGCATGGTCGCTGCGTAATTTTGAGCCAATTCTTCCCGATTGTGTCCGACTAACCCGGAAGGGCGATTTTCACTCTGTGCTAAAAAGACGGCTAGTTTTACAAGGTAGCTATTACCGGCAAATGCTTTTTGAGGATCAATCGCCGCAATCGCCTGCATTGCGGCGAACTGAAGGTACCTGTCGCCAAATACAATCGCGTCGATGAGTTCGGCAGGTTGTCCCTGAACTGCTGATAAAGAGGATTCGTTTCCAATTTTTTCGAGTAACTCGCAACAGGCAATGGCGGCAGGCACGAGGTCGAGTTTCAAGGCTTCCCCGAGAACTGCCTGCGTTTCCTCCCGGGTAATTCCAAGTGTTTTTAGGATTAGCTCGACGTTGGTTTTTTTACTTGGTCCAGCAAGTCGTTTGGCGGCTTCAAGCTGAGTCAGCAGGTACAATTCGCGATTTCGCTCCGAGGCAGGATTGATCTCATAAAGATCCGCGGCACGTCGGGCGGCGGTCACCCGCGTCGCGGTGAGATGATCCAATTCGGATGCGGTCATTTTTTTCTGCTGATTGTCCCAGTACCAGATGGTGACGGAACGGAGAAGAGCGTTGTCAACAGGTCGTTTGCCAGTCAGGAAGGCTTTTGAACGATGGTAAAGTCGTTCTTCGATGATCGCTGGATCGTACCCAAATTCTGTGCGCTCAAGTGACTGGAGAGCGATTGCTTTAAGTGAATCGGGAACCTTGGGCGAAAGATAGGCTCGCATCATGACATCGAGTGACTCGGAGGTCCGGTAGTAGCCTAATGCTCGGAGGGCTTCTGCCTGAACCTGGATATCATCTGCTCGTGCGGCGCCAAGGAGTGGCCCCTGTGCGTGGATTCCCATGCTCTTTAGAGCGCCACGGATGCCAGGGAAATCTGCAACCCGATCTTTTTGTGCAAAGACATCTAATAGCTGAGCAACGGCTGGTTCTCCCAGACGTCGAAGTTTTCGGAAAGCTTCTGAGCGAACCGAAATGTCGGGATTGTTGAGTGTTTTGATGAGTCTATCGATACGTGCCGGCGAATTGGCTACCGTTTGGGAAGCTTTGAGGACTTTTCGCGCCAGCTCTCGCCCTTCGGGTTGGAGGGCATCATTGGCGTGAATAGCAGCAAAGAAATCGGCACCGATTTCATCTTGAAGGAGATAGAGTTGTTCGTTGTTTAGATTTAGCTTTGAAATTTGACCGAGGTAGAATCTTGCATCCTCGAAAAGGCGGATGTCAATCATCAGCTTGGCGGCGTTTGCTAGCTCATCGGAACGTTGGGGATCAGAATCGCGAACGGTACGTAAAATTAACCGTGTGGCTTCGTCGATTCCCTGATCAACCGGGGTCAGCTCAGGCGGGGACTTTAAATCCTGATCCTGAGCACTCAGCGATGGTTGTAGGTGTGAGGTCAGTCCAACGATTGAGAGCATCACGATTGCGCAAAGCAGGAGCTTGAGCTCCCAGCGAATGAGGCTTTTTTGTGGGGGTCGTGGTTCCGAAGCTTGCATAGACATGACCGGAGTTCAATCGTCCTTTTGACACCCACTTCAACAGGCTTAGATCAATTCTAACGATTGTATTTTGCGGAAGAGATGAGCCAGATCGACTTGAAAGTTTTAGAGGGATTAAACGGGTTAGGGAATTTATGTATCTACTGAGACTGGCGTTCTCATTTGTTCCCCAATTTTGCTCAAACAGCCATGGAAACAGAACGAGTCCGCAACGACCCTCACTAAACTACCTTCAATAACGGCCAATCACCAATGAAATTTGGTTAAATTTACCGTTAAGAACTGAGGTTTAAACGGTTTTTCCACATTGAGATTTGTTCAGAGACAAAGCGAGGGCCGGTAGAGCCGACGCTCTCGAATGCTTCGATCGCATTTTTCACGCCGAGAACTCCGTAAACGGAACCATCGAGGGTTGGATCGGCAGCCTGAAAGTCTTCCAGAGGGAGCTCAGCCAGTGTGACCGATTTTTCAGTTGCCAAACGCACCAGTTCACCAATCATGTGGTGTGCTTTTCGTTGTGGAATACCTCGTTTAATGAGGTATTCCATCAGCGTTGTGGCGTCGAGGAACCCTCGCTCCAGTCGTGAATTGATGGAATCGCGTTTCATTTTTGCGCCCTCGACGAGCGGCGCAGCTAATTCAAGGCAGGCGGTAACCGTATCAAACGCATCAAAAAGTGGAGGCTTATCCTCTTGAAGATCGCGGTTGTAGGCGAGGGGAAGCCCTTTGGAAAGCACCAGCAAAGTCTGAAGGCTACCGATCACTCGTGCGGTTTTACCTCGGGTTAATTCCAAAACGTCCGGATTAATCTTCTGCGGCATAATGGAAGATCCGGTGCAAAACGCATGTGGCAATTCGATGAAATCGAATTCGGAAGTCGCCCACAAAATCCATTCCTCGGCCCAGGTGCTGAGGTGAACTGAAATGGTAGTCAGGCAGAAGAGCGACTCCATTACAAAGTCACGGTCGCTCGACGAGTCGATGCTATTGGCGACTAATCCATCAAAATCGAGTCGTTTTGCGGTGTTTGCTCGGTCGATGGGGAGTGTCGTTCCCGCCAACGCGGCTGTTCCGAGGCTACATAAATTGACACGTTTCCGGCAATCCGCCAACCGCTCTCGATCGCGTTGGAATTTTTCACAATACGCGAGCCAGACGTGTGGCAGCAAAACAGGCTGGGCTCGCTGAAGGTGTGTATACGCGGGAACAACAACATCGAAATCGCCCTGACATCGATTCACAAATGCGATTTGCAGGCCTTTTAAAAGCTCATCTACGCGATCAATGGATTCTCGAACCCACAAACGTAGGTCGGTTGAAACCTGGTCGTTTCGGCTTCGACCAGTGTGCAGTTTTCGTCCAGTATCGCCAATTCGGTCAATCAGAGCCTGTTCGATATTCATGTGAATATCTTCGAGTTCTTCACGGATTACGAAAGTTCCGCTTTCTAGTTCATGCAGGATCTCGTTGAGACCGGTCTCAATCTCTTCGCATTCTTCCGAGGTCAGAATTCCTTGATCGGTCAGCATTTTTGCGTGGGCGATACTTCCCGTGATATCGTGGCGGAAGAGTCTTTGGTCAAAGCTGATGCTCTCGGTAAATCGTTCCACCCGTTTGTCCACGGCTGAATCAAATGCTCCGCTGCGGCTGGGACTGGACAAGATACACCTCGTTGAAATGGCGTGGTTGGCGGTTGGCCAATTGGTACTGGGAATTTCGGATACGCATAACATTAGTTATGCCAGAAAAATTGCTGGGCGAAAACCGTCCCATCGCGTTCGACAGTTAAAAGCAGTAAGAAACTCGCCCAAACGGATGCACGTCCCAACCCCGCGGAATCCCTAAATCCTAGAAGCATCGCGGACGAATAGGATCACAGTGAAATAACTGAATTTCGTTTTTATTCGTGGCGGAGCGCTTCAATCGGATCAAGTTGGGCTGCCCGGACGGCAGGGTACAAACCGAAGAATACACCCACGACGACTGAGATGCCAAAGGCAACTGGAATAGAAATCGGAACAATGGTTGGGCGCATCACCCTGGCTACTTCAGGGAGCCCTGCGTAGAGTTGCGGCGCAAAGTACTCCAATCCCAATCGAGAGATATCGACAACGACGGGACAGAGTAAACCCATGAGAATGCCCGTTATCCCTCCGACAATCGAAAGTGTGATTGTTTCTACTAGAAATTGAAGAACGATGTCCTTTTGCTTACCTCCGAGTGCCCTGCGAATTCCGATTTCCCGGGTTCGCTCGGTCACCGTCGCGAGCATGATGTTCATAATTCCAATACCACCAACGATTAGCGAGATTGCAGCAATGAGCCCCATGAACATCATGAACATTAAACGTGTTGTTTTGGCCTGCTCCAGAAGTTCGTAGGGAACCACAACGGAAATGTCTTGACGGTCCGGATCATTTTGTCGCAGCGTGGCCTCGACTAATTTTGCAGTTTTCGGAACATCATCTGCGTTGTTGACTTGAACGGTGATTTGGGACAGCTCGAAAAGCTGGCTTGAAAAGGAGCCACCGGCCCGTTTGGTTTCCTGGTCGGTCATTCTCACCCGCATCGTCGTAACTGGAATGTAGATGTCCAGGGAAAAATCTTGAGCGGCAAGCGATCCACCAATTGCGGCGGTTGCATTTCGATGTTTCAGTACCCCGACAATTTTGAAGTACTCTTTCTTTTCCGGAAGGTAGATTTGTTTGTTTAGCGGGTCTTCAGACGGGAATAGTCTATCGGCGAGTCTGGCGGCGATCACACACACGGGGCGATTGAGTTCGACTTCTCTTGTGGTTAGGAAATGGCCACGTTCAACTTCTAACCGCGTAACCTCGGCATAATCGGAGGTGCAACCGACCAGCCTGCCGTCAATTGGTTTCACGTTAGGGTTGCCTGTATACGCAAATTTCTGCGTTAGCTCCCGAATGGGTAGAACTCGCTTCACCGTTTGGATTGTGTTACCAATAAGTTTGCATTCGTTCCGTGTAACACCAAAGGCATTGATCTGCCGAAAGTTACCACCGCTCTCATCCGGCGGCTTAATGCTTCTAACGATAATATTCTCGGCACCGAGGTCTTCAATTTGACGCTGAGCCTCTCTACTAATTCCTTCACCAATCGCCAGTAACCATATGACACTGGCCACGCCAATAAAAATACCGAGTACCGTTAATAACGACCTCATTGGGTGCAACAAGAGACTTTTGGTGCCTAGTTTGACTGTTCGAAAGTAAAGCATGACATAGGTCGCTTGTTTTGTATGGTAAGCACGGATTTAGCTTGCGTCGGTTTATAATTACTCGGCACCACGTGAGGCCACGTCGGCATTGTGAGCAATTTCCTGAATTTGTTCGGGTGTGAAAATTTTTCGGTTTTTGACCGCTTCGTCGATCTGGATTTCACCGTCACGCAAGCGAATAACCCGCTTTGCGTGTTCGGCCACCTCGTCTTCATGGGTCACCATGATGATGGTTTTGCCTTCATCGTTAAGGCGTTGAAAGAGGGCGAGGATTTCTTCGGTTGTCACGGAATCAAGGTTTCCAGTTGCCTCATCGGCTAGAATAAAATACGGATCATTGACCAATGAACGGGCGATCGCAACACGTTGCTGCTGACCTCCGGAAAGTTGGGTGGGACGGTGATCGAGACGTTCCCCAAGTCCAACCATTTTGGCGAGTTCGATACTTCGTTTGCGGGACTTTGCATTTAGATTGCCCATGTAATACAGGGGAACTTCAATGTTCTCGACGACACTTAGTTGCGCGATCAGGTTGTATGACTGGAAAACAAAGCCGATCCGCGACGCACGAATTGTGGAAAGTTCGTCGTCAGTCATTTGAGCGACATCGTCGTCACCAAGTAGAAACGAGCCGTGTGTTGGTTGGTCGAGGCAACCGAGAAGATTCAACAGGGTACTTTTACCGGATCCCGACGGCCCCATGATGGCAACGTAATCCCCTTCGGGAACGTCAAACGAAACCCCCCGCAGAGCGCGGACTGTTTCGCTTTTTAAGACATAATGTTTTTGAAGGTCGCGAATAACCGCGGCCATTCTGGTGGAGGTTTGGCTCACTGGCGACCTCCACCACCACCAAATCCGCCTCCGCCACTTTCTCTCATTCGTTTCATCGCTTGAATTGAGGTGTCGAGCTCAGATTCACTCAAGTAGCTGTCGCCGTCGGTATCAGCTCTGTCAAAGAAAAACGTAAAGGGTGAGCCAGCTTCGTCTTTCGTTAGCTTGCCGTCTCCATCGGTATCTTTTTGTTTGATCAACTCGGCTCCACTGCTTGGAGTCGTAAATCCACCTGCACCGCCGCCTCGTTTTCCGCTGCCGGCGCGTTTCCCTCCGGATTTACCACCTCCTTTTTTTGCTCCGGCAGCCTTCGCCGCTTTCTCGGCCTTTTTTGAGGCAACTTCAGAAGCGACAGATTCCGGAAGCTCAATTTTCGTTTCCAGTTCGAATTCCGGCAATTCCATATATTCCTTAAAAGCGCCTGGATTCATGACTAGCTCAGTCCCCGCTTCGACTCCCGAGGTGAAATAAACCACCTGTGAATTGTCACCGCCAACTTCGACTTCAAGGGTTTTCCATTCTTCCCCAGCCTTGGCGAGGCAGAATTGTCTGTCTTGAACCGAATAAACGCATTGAATTGGAGCCGTGAGCACTTCTGGTTCGTACTGAACCTGAATGGTTACCGAGGCATTCATCCCCGGTTTTAGGGCTGGTGGAGGGTCGAGAATCTTGACCATCACGGCGTACTTACGAATGCTGCTGCTCATCCAGCCGCTTGATTCTGCGTACTGATTGACTTTGGTGACGACCCCTTTGAGTGAGGCATTACTACTGTTTAGCGCATCGACTTTGATGGTCGCAGCCATTCCCTCTTCGATTTGGGTAATGCTCTGTTCATTGATTAGCGCCTTGACTTCCATTTTTTCGGGGTTGGGAAGTCGGATCAGAACTTGGTTTTGACGAACGGAGGTTCCCTCTTCCAGTATCCAGTCGTTTCCACCACGAGAAGACTCTTTTGCAAAAACCACTTGCCCGGTTACACCTTCGGGAACTCGGATGTTGCACTTATCAATCATGTCTTTGATCTCTGCCAGTTTTTCAATCTCGACGGCAAGTGCTTTTTTCTCGCTGTCGAGTTTAACCGTTGCAGCATTGATATCCGCGTCAAGCTTGATCTTTTCTTTCTCAGCGGAGATCTCCGTCAGTACACGAAGTTTTTCTTCCGCTAGTTTCTTGTTTAGCTCACCCTGAGCAACTAAATTTTTAGCTTCCGTAATGGTGGTCTCTGATTTTGTTAATTGATTCTGCGTCGCATATCCCTTTGCCATCAGCTTTTTATTATGGAAGTGTAGGTCTAGCGCTTCTTGAAGGTCGATGTTAGCGCTGATGATGTCATTCTGGGCTTTGTTTATTTCATTCTCAATTTTCATTTGTTCCTGTTTGAGAGTACCCTCGATGTATTCTTTTTTTGTCGCTTTTGCCGTTTCAAGATTCGACTCGGCCTGAATGACTCCCGTTTCGGCATTCGCCAGGGAAATGTTCTGCTGTTCTAGCTCTTTCTCGAACGAGGTCGAATCGAGCTGGACAAGAAAGTCTCCCCCCTTAACACGAGATCCTTCCGGTACGACTGTCAGAACAGATAATGATCCGTTTCTAGCACGAGCCTCGCAGCGGATTTCTACATTCTCGCTACTTTGCGCTTCACCCTGATCGATGACTTGGGAAACAAACTCCCCCAATTCAACTTGTGATAGGATCGGATCAATTTCTTTCGGGCCTCTGTTTTGGTTGATATAGAAATAGGCCCCAACCATCACCAGGGTAATCGCAACGAATCCAAAGATGATAAAAGGTGCCGCAGCACCCTTTCTCGAAGAGCGGCCGGAAGATCGACTGATGTCGGTTTTGGACATTCTCTATTTCCTGAATAAAAAGTGGATCGTCATCCGAATAAACTTGTTTAGTTTGATTGCGTGGAGAAAAGACGCAATCTTAGTCAAACGGCTTGTTCGAACGAAACAAAAAATCGGGCTATACGATCGCGCTGTCGGTAAATCTGGGTTGGACGACAGCGGTCGGGGAATTATGCGCCGGTGAGGGCGAACCGACAATCCGTCAAGCAATTCACTGACTTAAATGCTGACCGGACTCAAATTTATTTTGAGGATGGTCACGATTCCCTCTCCTTGCCTATTTAACCGTCTCATCGGACCTAAGTTCCTGCGATTTTCAGGCTTTTGGCTCCAAAACGATATTTTGGCGAGCAATCAGAGGCTTCCCTGCCTATTCCTATTGGTTGCGCCGGTTTTGCCTTCCATAATTAGCAAAAAGAGGGCGTTTAATTATTCGCTTCGGTGTTGAACCGATTTAACAAACCACCCAGAGATGATTGCTGGCTTTGCCAAACGGGCTCTTCCGAAAGTGTTGCGTCTTTCACAGTCGTAGTGGCTGGGGAAGGGTTGTGAACGGCGAACATTTTCAAGTCAACCTGACGGGTTTGATGTTCAATTTCATCGGCTGGATTGTGATACGCTCTCACAATGACGCTGATACTGTCGTCTTCCTCGGTCGTTGTCATGGGTTGAACTGCTCGCACGGGGACAACTTCGATGGGTGAGAGTTGTTTGGTCAGATTTATCTGATTGGGCTTGGCGGCTTTGTTCGTTGAGAGTTTGCTCCGCGAGAAGGCGTTTTGAGGTTCAAGAGAAATCCCATCCGATTCGTTGAGAGGTTCAACCACGATACCCGTTTTCAACAAATTGGCTGGGTCTAAAATATTTGAGGATGAGCCGGTTGGGCTTGTTGTGTTTGTTTGGTTTTCGCTTTGCAAAACACTCGAATCCCAGTTGGCGGGTGTCTCGACAGACTGCTCTAGTTTTTCTAGCGGACTGTTTGCTTTCTCTTGTTTCATCGCGGCCAAAAGTTGAGAGACAGTCTTGGTCTCTTTTTCAGGTGGAGCCAAGGGTAAGAATTCCGCAGGTTGGCTCGGCTTTTCTATCGATCCAAACTTAGGAATCACAAAGTTATTGCGATTTGTTTGATTCTCCCTTTCAGCCGTGGGTTGATTGTCGGAATTAGGATCAACGACGGAGGGGAGTTCGCTTGAATTCAGCGTCGGTGCAACAAACCCCGGTGCTGCAACTCCTTCGCAGAATTGGCAGTCGATTTCAATGCCGAGTGCCTCGGCAGCGCGTTGTCCAATCATGGAATCGATTGGGCCTGGGTCTATCCCGCGGCCATTTTCATCGAGCAGCATCGTACCCATATCAAAGTCGAGATTACGTCTCGCAATTTCATAGGAAAGCCAGGATTGCAAAAGACTATCTTGAGCGCCAGTTAGACTGTTGATAGCCCGGGTAATATCATTCGCTAGACCAGCTGAAGCTGAACCTCGATTGTTTTGAACGGGAGCATCAAGATTGAGATTGTTAATTTCCACCGTTTGGAGACTAGATTTTAGGTTTAGTCGATTAACTTCGAATTGAGTTTTGTTGAGTACGATGGCGCGTTCGATAGCTCGAAGATTTCTTGAGATCGAATCCTCGAATTCGTAGAAGTTTCGTTTCGCTTGCTGATAATTAATCAACGCACTTCGGTAGCTATTTCGTTCAGCTAGGCGAACGATGGGAGCATCGAATCGGAAACCTGCACGTAAATTTCCTGTGTCGTATCGGAGCTTAAACGGGTTGCTCGCATCAGGCCGCGTTCTGATGTCGCCATCAAAAACAAGGTCGACTTGCGCTTCTAAGCGGTTTGCTACGAATTCGATATTTCGCCAGCTATCGACGAGGCTGGCACGAGCATTCATCCAGTCACGTCGCATGCAGCGAGCAATTTGGGTCGCTTCTTTCGAATTGATGCTGACATCAACCAACTCAATGGAATTGCCTCGTGCACTTGCCTGGATCAAAATCAACTCGTTGGCAATTTTGTTGATTTCTGACAATAACGAAGGGATTTCGTTTTGTAATTTACTGGCGATAAATGCCGCGGTTTCCGCTTTGGTTTGTTGCTTTTCGGCAGCTCGAAACTGTTTTACGCTGTTAATGACCTCAGCAATTTTCTGCTTGATAATTGAGTTTTCACCATCAAGACGTGTGAGTGTGTTTCGAAGGTCATCGGCTTGGATAAGATAATCGGGGCTGAATATTTTACTAGTTTCCTCGACGGCTGTGTCGATTTGTTTGGTGCGGACGGCTTCTTGAAATTTTTTCAAATACTCGATTCGCCGCGGGGTGGCATCCTCGAGTTTCGCAAGATCTGCTTCGATTTGTTTAAAATCATCTCCGGCAATTGAATCAATTTGTCGTTGAGCCTCTTCGAGAATTGGAGTTAATTTCTCAACTTGAGTAGCCAAATCAGTCGGCCATTCGAAGTTCCCGTTATCTGCGGCATTGGGATCTGATCCGGCTAATGACTCATCAATTTTGTTAAGAAGGTCTCCCGCTGTTTCTCTTAGAATTGTCGTTTCGGTCAACCTCGAGTAGATTTGATCGCTGATTAGCTCAAATGGTTCAAGGAGCGAGTCATCGATAACGATATCGAGCGTCGGGGGAAGACCTAGCTCACGTTTAAAATTATCGACTTGGTTTTGGTATCTTTGTTTTTGCCCGAGCAGACGTGATTGTTGCCCATAGAAGCTTGTTTCCGTCTGTGTTAACTGCGAAGCGTCAATTTGCTCTCTTAGAAAAAGTTCTTCAAAACGTTTGACGACCGCCACTTGTTGAGTGAGGTTGAATTCTTGGTTCCGAATATTCTGTTGTGCCTGAAGTAGACCAATGAACCCACCTGCTCCGGTTGGCGCGCTAGTGACTTGCGGAAATCCACCTAGCCGAACATTGGCGCCCCGGCCAAGAGCGATGCTGAGATAAAAGTTCCGTCGAAAACGGTCGAACTGACGTACGTTCGCCAGCAGCGTCCGTTCGGATTGGGTGAGAGCTTCCATCACTCGTGCGCGACCGGCCCCGCGAAGCAGTGGTTGAATTAGCGAAAAGTCGAGAATGGTTGTGGCTGTTTGACTGTCGCTCCCGCCAAGATTGAACAGAATCGTATTGGCGAGTCCGACCGCAAAGTTGGTGCCCGTGATGCCAAGTTTGTTGAGGTCCAAGGCGCCCTGTCGATCGAGTGTAGTGTCTCCTCGCGTTAATGTTCCAAAAGAATCAACGCCCCAGAGAAGTTGGGAATCGAATCCAAATCGGTCGAGGCTGACGTCGAGTGCAGACAGATAAAGGTCCTCGCGAACCTTTTGGTATTGGGTGGAATGTAAAAGGGCAAGTTCGAATGCAGCATCGAGTGTGAGAACGAGCTGCCCATCTTCGTTGGGCTCCAAATACTTACGCCACTCGGGGTTGGCGACGTAGTTGGTGTCACCATTGGCATTCCAACGCGGATAGCCTTCTTTTCCGTCGACATAGTGCATCAGTTGGTGCGAGGTTGCGTCATCCGGCGGAATTGGCGGGTGGTCGGCCGAAAATGGATCGAACATCCGCGAAGCAGGATTGATTGCAATTGAGCCGGTGGCTGAGTCCCATCGGGGGTCGACTGCTTTTTCGAGAACCAGTCGTTGCGCTTCCGCGTCCGCCTGTCGCCGGTAATAGCCGCGATGGCAGCCCATGGCCAACAGTAGATTGAGAAAGATGACACCCAGGAGAATTCGATTAATATGGGTCATAGTCGCAAAACTTTCCTGTAAAAGCGGGCAAACCTTACGGGATTTGGGCCTGCCAGCGTGTTTACTGAGCAAATCGGATTCAAAACGCAACGGATTTTTGGTTGAGTCTGAATATGCCGATTTTTCCGCATTTAGTCATTTTCGGGGATTTGCCGTCTCTGACTTGAGCGTTTGTTCCGTTAATAACGATCAATTGCGTCTCAGGGACTAAACCGAAGAAGAGTGTCCGAAAGGGACGATAGCAAAACTTGACGGGCTATTTTGCCCAATTTATGATGCAATTTGGGCTATTTCTGCGCTCCAACCGCGCTGAAGTCGAGAATGCACCTTATGCTTGAATGGGGCAGCGAACCCGCCCTCGATCGTCAATTAAATATCAACGGCAAGACTGGTTAAAGTAAATGGGCATTAACGATTACGCAATTCTCGCAGCGGATCCCACCATGGCTTGGGGAATAATCGGGTTTGGTTTTCTTCTTTTGATCGTTTTTGTGGTGCTTGCTGCCAAGACGTGGAACTGGGTAGACATCACGTTTGTCGTTCTGATTTACTTCATCAGTGTTTTCACGGTCATGCAGGCTACCGAGGTGCTTAATAAGCGCTACGCAGCGATGGAAAAGGCGGAGCTGGCAGAAAAGGACGCCGAGACGTCGAAAGCTGCTGCGGAAATGCAGATATCTGGTGAT
Source organism: Mariniblastus sp. (assembly GCA_011523945.1). GTDB lineage: Bacteria > Planctomycetota > Planctomycetia > Pirellulales > Pirellulaceae > Mariniblastus. Next base: position 14,518 of record WTFU01000092.1, read on the forward strand.
AGTAAGTCCTCAACCTATACCAAAGGTTCTCTGCGATACATCGATGGAGTTTTGTCTCGCGAGATGCTAGGGCGGGGACGGGTTTGGTCGGGTGGAACCGTTTCCAAAGAAGGAGCGAATCGAAAGTATACCTTTAAAGCTCCACGTGCCGACGGTTACGAACCCCTGACGGACGTCGTACTTTACGTCTTTGCGGATGGTCAGAACGAGGGAGAGAATTACTACATTGGTACGGTTCGAGTCGAGTCGGAAGACAATGCTTCCATTACATTCTCTGAAGAAGCGATTGTTTCCAATCAATTCGAGGCTGCAAATCTGGGCTGGAAACTATTCGAAAAAATGCCACTTGATCGGCGAGACATTTATAAGAACTACATTCTGAGTCAGGCTGAGGAAGAGAACGCACCGGCATCGATTAAGGGGCTCGCTGCGGCATTCGAAAACGAGAACATCGAATTGAATATCAGCGATTATCGCGATTTTTTGAGAGGTGAATTCCAGGTAGCGAAATCTTATTTCAGCGAAGTTGAATTTGAGAAATTGATCGATCGATACGCATTCGACGGTTTGGAGTTGGGTGCAATTCAGGAATGGATTGATGCGAATCCTCAGGGTCGGGGGGACGTTTCATTGCAGCGTTTTTCTCCAGATCCGCAAGAGACATTTATTAAGTATGAATTTAATGCAAACTCCAAAAAGAATGGCGGGTATGTCGTCGACGGGGTCGGTAGTTTAGAAACCGATGGATTGTTCAATCGAAGTGGTTTTGCAATTGAGCAAAGCCTGAAAGCCGGGGACGGTGGTTCGATCAGTTTCAGTAAAGGCGATACGATCCTGGTTGACCTCGATACCGACGAAAAAGGATTGAACGATGGGTTCAATATCAAAGATGAAGAGGATGTTAAAGAACTCGGCAGAGTTTACATTCGACAAAAACGAAACTATCCATTTGAATTCGCCCAGCTAAAACTGCAAACCAAGCAACTCGACGAATCAAAGCAGCAATATGAAAAGAACATCGTCACGCAAGGGGTGCTGATTGATGAGGCGACTAAGCATGAGCAAGAGCGAGCAAGGATTATTGCTGAAAATAATGAGGACAAAGAAAATCTCACCAAAGATTTAAATGTCATCTCCGCTTTAGTTCAGAAAAAGACCGCGGATGTCGCCGGCCTTAAACAGACGATTAGTTCGCTCGAATCTAAAATCGCGGATACTTATCAAGAACTGCGGAAGCTTGCAGTTGCTTTGTCACGAGAGGCTTTTGCAAAAAAGTAATTTCCAGATCTCGCGCCAAATCACCGGCGATGTGAATGAAACGAACCAGCGTCCTTCGGGACGCTTTTTTTGTAGATATTTTGTGGCTTGGTTGGCATAGTGCGTTTGATCCCCGAGGCGGTATCATACCTACTGCCAGTAGTTATGTAGTTAAGGGCTTCATAGGATTGTCGGTCAAGCACGATTTTTGCTTGCACCCGTTAAACGAGTATTAAAGAGTCACCAGTGCGTTGGGTTAACCATGGGTTTTGAGAGCAGAGACTACAACCGAGATTATCAGGAACCGCGCAGTGGTGTGCCTGGATTTCAGTTTGGCCAACAGTCCGTTGTCACAAGTATCGTTGTTGCCAACGTGATTGTCTGGGTTGTCAGTATGTTCACTCAAGGGCCCGCGGCGGAGGCGGAAGGTGGAATACCGGCTCTTGATAATTGGTTGAGTTTGAGCACGGATCGCTTGTATTTTCTTTGGTCTTACATAACGTACGGGTTCGTGCATGCCCCGATTGGCAGTCGAGAGGGTATTTGGCACATCGCCGGTAACATGATTACGCTTTGGTTTTTAGGGCGGCCGGTAGAGCAGCGTCTGGGACGAAGTGAATTTACGAAATTTTATTTTGTTTCCATTCTCGTCTCTGGACTGGGCTGGCTCCTGTTGTACTTGGCGTTTGATTCTGGCGTCGCTTCGTTGATGGGGGCCTCCGGCGCTGTTTCCGCAGTTGTTGTGCTGTTTATTTTTATGTACCCGCGAGAGACCATTTTGCTGATGGGTGTCTTGCCAATGCCAGCCTGGGTGCTTGGGGTGTTGCTGCTGGGGGGGAACTTGTTGACCGCTTTGAATCCGGCCAGCGCGATTGCTTGGGAAGCTCACTTTGTAGGCGCAGCGTTTGGATTCCTTTATTTCAAGCTCCATTGGAGTTTTGCCAGATTTCAATGGGACGGATTCTCTCAATTGAAACGTTCGCGGACGAAACTGAAACTGCACGACCCTGATACGGTCGATCAGAAGCTCCAACTCGATGCCGATAAAATTCTCGCCAAGATAAGTGAACAGGGTGAGGAGAGCCTTACTGGGCGCGAAAGAAAGCTGTTAAAGAAATATAGCGAGCGTTTGCGGAAGAATCGTAATCCCTAGGAATTCGGTAAGCTCTCTTTTTCTTAGCAGGGTTACCGGGTTAGCGGACGCGATTGTTCGTGACTGTCGGTGAATGTGAACGACGGGCAGCATTCCGTTAGTTTTTTTACATCGAGGTAAATCCTTGTACAAGTTTATCTCTGGTCTAAGTTTATCCGATCTTTAATGAGGGATGGACGTTTCGGCTGGACTCATGTTTGTGCGATCAAACTCGTGCGGTTCGTTTTGAAATCCGTTCAATCTGTCCACGATTAGTTCTTTCGCTTGGTTTCTTCTGATCTCTTCAGTTCTGTTTGGTATTTGATTCTGATCCTGATTGGTTTTAAACTGAGGGACCACAAGCGAAGAATGTGATTCTGCACTTTTGTTTGCTCAACTAGTAGTCTCCTTCCGAATCTTGCCGGTTGGTGGACGCGGCTTAAATGAGTAGAGCCCAAGGAAAATATTCGTGCGGACACAGATAGATTTAACCCGAGGTAGAGCCTTGTTTTCGACAACGAGAAAAACGCGATCCGGAGTTCATCGGTTGGTTTCTCTAGCTATTGGTCTGGGGATTCTATTTGGTTGGGGGGTGTTGATTGGTCACGCACAAGAAGAGACGGCAAAATTAACTCCAGCTCAAACAAAGGCGATCGAGTTTTACAATGTGCAGGTCAAACCTATTCTTGAACAGAATTGTTTTGAGTGTCACGCGCATGACCCCGAGGATCTTGGCGGTTCATTGGCGTTGACTTCGAGGGCATCCATATTGCGGGGTGGCGATTCAGGCCCCGCTGTAAATGCGGATGATCCCTCGGAGAGTTTGATTCTCAAAGTAATTCATTACCAACTCTACGAGATGCCTCCCAGTGGGAAATTGTCTGATGAGAAAATCGATGTGCTTACCCAATGGGTAAAAATGGGATTGCCGTTTGATCCGAAGGATGAGAAGGATCTAACAGCGAATCTGGAGTCTACCGTTCCGCAGGTGAACGCTGAATCAAAAAAGTGGTGGTCGTTTCTTCCGGTGGCTGATCCAGCGGTTCCGGTCGTAAAGGATAAGATTTGGCCGAATAATGAAATTGATAATTTTGTATTAGCTAAATTGGAGGCGGCCAGTCTAACTCCTGCTTCCCCCGCAACTCGGCGGGCTTTGGTGAGGCGTGTGTATTACGATCTTCTGGGTTTGCCCCCGACGCCTGCTCAAGTGGAGGCGTTTGCCAACAATGAAGACCCGCAAGCTTATTCCCGGTTGGTGGAGGAATTGTTGGCTTCGCCGCATTACGGAGAGAAATGGGGCCGCCACTGGCTTGATCTAGTGCGGTATGCGGAAACGAATAGTTTTGAGCGGGATGGGGCGAAGCCGTTTGTGTGGCGATATCGCGACTATGTGATTCGATCGTTTAATGAGGATAAACCTTACGATCAATTTTTGATCGAACAGCTGGCGGGTGATGAAATCGAAAACCCGACTCAATCGTCGATCGCAGCAACGGGGTACTTTCGGTTGGGTCAATGGGATGATGAACCGGTCGACCGTTTAAAGGCGAAGTACGACGACCTTGACGATATTGTTGCTACGACGTCTCAGACGATGTTGGGTTTGACGGTCAATTGTGCCAGGTGTCACGACCATAAGATTGATCCAATTCCACAGGCGGATTACTACAAGATGGTTTCGTTTTTCGAAAACATCCGGCACTACGGTGTGAGAGGCCACGATTCTGTTTTGGATGCTTCGGTGCGGATTGTACCTGGCGAAGCGACGGAAGAAATGACGGCCAATTACGAGCGGGAAATGAAGGAAATTGAGGAGAAAATCGAGGCGATTGCCGCGCTGGCAAAACCTGATTTTGAGTCGGTTGAGCACGAGGACTTTCAGTTCGAGATGAACAAACTCCCAATCCTGCAGAAAAGAATTGGTAAGCAGATCACTAAAAAGCAATTTAACGAGTTTCGGGACTTGTTGAGGAAGCGCCAGAACCTTCTCAAAAATCCTCCCGGCTCGATCAATATTTTGTCGGTCAAAGAGTCGGGTGCTCAGCCATTGCCTAGCTTTGTCAGGATTCGTGGCAATCCAAACGTAAAAGGGGAGGCGGTTGAACCTGGGTTTATTTCAGTCCTTTCTCCTCCTCCCCCGGAAATTAAACTGCCAGACCATGGTGAGAGTACGGGACGGCGGTTAGCATTCGCAAAATGGTTGACCGATGGTGAGAATCCGCTGACGGCACGTGTGATGGCCAACCGCATTTGGCAGTACCATTTTGGGAGGGGCATCGTCAGAACCAGCAGCGATTTTGGATTTCAGGGGTCTGAACCTACTCATCCGCAGTTGTTGGATTGGCTGGCAACGGAGTTTGTGAAGCAGGGTTGGAGCATGAAAGCGATGCATCGACTGATTTTAATGTCCAAGACGTATCAAATGTCCAGCCAGTTTAGCGCCGAGGGTTATGAAAAGGATCCAGGTAATGATTTAATGTGGCGATTTAATTTGCGAAGACTGACGGCTGAGGAAATACGCGACTCGATTTTGGCGGTCTCCGGCGAGTTAAACTTAGAGAAAATGTACGGACCGAGTATTTATCCGATAATGCCTCGCGAGGTCTTAGCGGGACAATCTCGGCCGGGGTCTGGGTGGGGGAACTCGAGTGAGGAAGACCGACGTCGACGCAGTATTTACGTGCATATAAAACGTTCACTTGGTCTGCCGATTCTCACGACAAACGATTCGGCACCGACGGACAGTACGTGTCCAGTCCGTTTTATTACGACCCAGCCAACTCAGGCGCTGGGGATGATGAATAGTGATTTTACTAATCAGCAGGCGTTGAAGTTTGCGGTCGCGACTGAAAAAGAATTTCCGGGAAAACGGGAGGCGCAAGTGGAATCGATTCTTCAGAAAGTCACTCAGCGACCGCCGACTAAAAAGGAAATAAAGCAGGGAGTCGATTTGATTCAGTCGTGGATTGACCATGAAGACGCCTCGCCCCAACAAGCTTTGCAGTATTACTGTTTGTTAGCGATTAACCTGAATGAATTTGCGTACATTGATTGATCTAAATGGAAATTTAAGGTTAGCAAAATCTGAACGTCATTGGACGGATTGACTCCTACGGAATGAAAATAATGAATCGAAATTTTTGCGGAAAAACACGGCGTGAGTTTATGTGGCAAGCAGGCGGTGGATTTGCCGGTTTGGCTCTGTCCGGGTTGCTAGATCGTAAATTTCTCGCCGCTCAAGACGAGCGAGCAGATGGTACCGACTGGGTAAATCCGTTGGCGGCAAAAAAACCGCACTTTGCTCCCAAGGCCAAATCTGTAATTTTTTTATTCATGTATGGTGGGCCAAGCCATATCGATACATTCGATTACAAGCCCAAGATGTACGGCATGGATGGCAAAACAATTGAAGTCAAAACCTTTGGTCGAGGAGGGCACCGTAATCAAGGCCGGATTGTTGAGCCGCGATGGAAATTCAAGCAGTATGGTGAGTGCGGTAAATGGGTTTCGGATTTGTTTCCCAACGTAGGGAAGTGTGTAGACGACATTGCGTTTGTGCATAGCATGACTGCCGATTCCCCAATCCATGGATCAGCGATGTTGCAGATGAATTCCGGTAAAATTCAGAGCGGCAATCCCTGTCTGGGATCGTGGGTCAACTACGGTCTGGGAAGCGAAAACGAAAATCTTCCCGGGTTTGTTGTGATGCTGGACGATAAAGGTGGCCCAATCAGTGGACCAACTAACTGGACCAGCGGTTACATGCCGGCGACCTATCAAGGTTGTGTCGTGCGAAGTGAAGGGACGCCTATTTTAGATCTCAAGCGACCTGAGCGAATGACCGACGGAGCCCAGCGAAAGCTTTTGGATTCTTTGTTGAAACAAAATGAGACTCATGAATCATCTCGGGCGGGGAATAGTGAGTTAGCTGCTCGGATTGCGAGTTACGAGTTAGCTTACAAAATGCAAAGCACCGCTCCTGAAGCCGTAGACCTGGGTACCGAGACTCAATCTACGCTCGATGCTTACGGAATTGGGAAAGAGCCAACAAATTATTTTGGTCGCCAATGCGTGATGGCCAGGCGACTGGTTGAGCGTGGAGTTCGGTTTGTACAAGTTTACTCGGGGGGGGCCCATAATGACGACAATTGGGACGCACATGGCGACCTCGAAGTCAATCATAACTTGCATGCAGCTGAAACCGATCAGCCAATCGCGGCTCTTCTGAATGATCTCAAAGACCGGGGATTGCTCGACGAAACGCTCGTCGTTTGGGGTGGAGAATTTGGTCGTCAGCCGACGGCGGAATATGCCAAAGGTTCGGGGCGCGACCATAATGCTTATGGATTTACGATGTGGATGGCCGGTGGTGGCATCAAGGGAGGAGTTAGCCTAGGAAAGACGGATGAGCTTGGTGCAACCGCGGTCGAGGACCGGATGCACGTTAAACGAATCCATGCGACGATCCTTCATCAACTTGGGCTTGATCCCAATGCACTCGCCTATTTTTATGGCGGACTCGATCAGAGGCTCGTAGGCGTTCAGGATACTGAGCCGATTCGAGAATTAATGTCTTAAGGCGATCGATGTAGATGCGATATACTTAAAACTCCGTTCCAGCAGCTACCATGAGAACGCTTGCTGGAATTTTTTTTTAGGTGGCAAAATTCTACTTCCCGATGGCTGCGAATCGGTTATGATTCAGCTCGGAAAGCAACTGCGATTGAATGCCATTTCGCGGATTGTGTTTGTTTATTGCTTTTGCGGTAACTCTAGCCGCCGTATCTTGAGTCAATTGGATGCGTGTTATGTCAAATACAAGAGGGATCGATCTGAGAAAACTGCGAAAATCGGCACTCAAATTATCAAATTCGCAATCGGCTGTGGCGATTGGACGGGCCATGAGCCGTTTGTTCAGTAGCCAAGAGTTACAGAAAAATGTGATCAGTGCGCCTGAAGATGCGCCTCGAGTGTTGAATCTAAATCCTGCTTATTGGGATGAGTTACTCTTGCACGAGGCTGATGAGCAGGACCAGGTCGATGCCGTCAGGCAACAGAAACGCTGGCATGAACTCAAGCGTCTCTTGCCGTCGACGCTGAACAAGCTCGAGAAGCGAGCAGAAGTTGCATTCCACGCGTTTGTCCTTGATGACAGTGGCGATTGTTCCCGCCGCGCGGCACAAGATGCGATGTGTTTTTTAGAATTTTTAAAGCACAATGATTGGATCGAGACAGAATCAAGCGAATTCAAACGAATTAAGCGGCTTTCGAGAGCTGGCTGACTAGTAGCAGGCAACCAGTTCAGATTGACATGCTGATCTTTCGTTTTCCCGGCGATGGTTACTTTGCGGTCGGCCCATGAAACGTCAGGCCGACGGAGGATTCACGGGTTTCGCCGGTTCTTGCAAGCGAATACGTCTTGTTTGACTTAAGCCGTTTCTGTATTTAGGCATCGGAAAAATCCCTTCAGTCTTCTCATGAGAAGATGGAGTGCGGGGATTTGCAGGAGCAATCGAGTGAAACTGGCGGGAAATGAGTCGGCTTTTTTACTATATAATTTTGACGCTTTTGTTTGGCGCAGGTGGTTGCGCTGAGTGGGAGACTCCAGAAACTCCTGCGCGGTCGATTTTTCCACAATCCAGAATTGCCCCAGATGCGGTTGGCATGGAAGTGGCGCTGGCTCAGTTAGATACGCAGCAAACCGATGATTTCGAATTATTTTGGAATCAACTAGACCAACAGGCTTTGCCATTGGCGTTGCGAAAGCGATTGGATCAAAACGGATTACGAGCTGCTGTAATGGCTTCGGCACCACCGTCGATTCTCCATCAGTTGATCGATCCTCCCCCCATTTTGCCGGATAACTTAAACAATCTGGAGATGCAGCTTTATTTAAAAGGTCTTTTACGGAAAAAGCAGCGAATGATCACCCATGACCGAATTTCAAATCGGGAGGGTGAGCTGTATTCGATTCCTGTGTCTGACATACACCCACAATTTAGCTGGAACATCCGCAATGGCGATATGGAGACACCGGGGGCGGGGGCCGCAGTCCGTGGAGGAATTAACATCACGACGTTTCCTCAAGGTGACGGGACGGTCAAACTGTTGATTGAATTTGAGATTCACCATGGCAAGTCTCGGCCGCAGATCGCAGAGCGGTCTTTTTTCAAAGAAAATCGTCAGGCGATACAACGCCTCGAAGATTTAAAATTTGAGATTGTTTTGATGCCGGGAGAGTCGCTTGCTCTGGCTCCCACCGCGGATATTGCGGATTTGGGAAAATTGTTTTTCGGAGCCGCTCAATCTGAATCTGAGCAACCAAACTCTGCTTCCAGCGAATCGCCGGCTCCCTCGCATCGGTTGCTTTTGGTACGGATTGTTCAAACACAGATGGATGATCTGTTCAATGACTCGCGCTTTGTGGAGAAGTTAACGACGGCCTTTGCCGAGTGATTCTTCTTTAACCAATCGTCTTGATTAACGGGCATGGCTTCCGCATGGGCGGGATCGGTTATCTCGCACAAGGTAACTTATTTTTATCGCGGGTGGATGCCGAATCATTTTCTTTGCAATTTTATTTGGGTTGGTAGGCGGGATTTTTGAAGATATTTCTTATGCTTTTCCAGATCGATCAAGGGCGTCTCAAAATGCCCTAACTGTCTTTTGGGGTGTTGTTTTTTTGCTTACGAATCCTATCCCACCTTTAATCGGGCTTGATGTTTTTAATTCTCCGCTTGCAAGTTTAGCGATGGTTCCGTGGCCGTTTTACGCAGGTCATACATTCCGAACAACCTAGTGAAAAGTCTTCGTTAGAAGGTTGGCAGCCATTGAGTTTGATCCAATTGAGCCCGATAATGCGAGAGTTAAAAGAAAACGAGTTGGCTTCTCACCATTCCATGGGCGTCATGTTTTGGCTTCACAGGGCGAAGTTAACGTTTCAACAAGAAAAAGCGGAGAACAATTCATGCCATTGGTACCACTAAGAGTCATCCTTGATCATGCTGCGGAGAACGATTACGGCGTTGCCGCGTTTAATGTCAACAACATGGAGCAGATCCAGGCGATCATGGAAGCTGCGAACGAAACAGATTCGCCCGTTATCGTTCAGGCGTCGCGGGGAGCGAGATCTTACTCGCAAGATAACTATCTGCGTCATCTAATGCTCGCTGCAGCTGAGCTTTATCCACATATTCCCATCGTGATGCACCAGGATCATGGCAACAGTGTCGAGACCTGCATGAGCGCCATCGAGAACGGTTTTACTTCGGTCATGATGGATGGATCCCTTGAAGAAGACGGAAAGACACCCGCGGATTACGATTACAACGTTCGCGTAACGGCAGAGGTGGTCAAGCAGGCCCACGCAAAGGGTGTTTCTGTAGAAGGTGAGCTGGGCTGTTTGGGATCTCTGGAGTCAGGTGAAGGAGAGCAAGAAGACGGACACGGTGCTGTGGGAACACTGACGAAAGAGCAGTTGCTGACCGATCCAGAAGAAGCAGAGCGATTCGTTGCGGAAACTGGGTGTGACGCGCTTGCTGTTGCAATTGGAACGAGCCATGGTGCTTACAAATTTACCCGTAAGCCTGATGGGGAAGTACTGGCAATGGATCGCATTGTCGAAATTCATAAGCGTTTGCCGAATTGCCACCTCGTTATGCATGGAAGCAGCAGTGTGCCGCAAGAACTACAGGATATTATCAATGAGTTCGGTGGAAATATCCGCCAGACTTGGGGAGTTCCTGTGGAAGAAATCCAACGCGGAATTAAACACGGTGTTCGAAAGATCAACGTCGATACTGACAATCGATTGGCAATTACCGGTGCAATTCGTAAGGTCTTGCAGCAAACGCCGGAAAAATTTGATCCCCGAGATTATTTGAAACCAGCACGAGCAGCGATGAAAGAGGTTTGCGTTGCTCGAATGACTGAATTTGGTCAGGCTGGAAATGCATCGAAACTTCGAGAAACTTCAAAAGCGTAGCCATCGGCATTTGCTTTTATCTCTGATAGTTGATATCTACTTGAGTCGTGTCTTATTGGCACGACTCTTTTTTTGTGTGAACCCTCAATCATTTTACAGAGTCTGGGAAATGGCAATGAACAGGATCGATTCGGAATCTGGAGGCCAATCGCTTGCGTGGGTTGATGAACGCGAGAGGCTTTTGTTGGCGCCCTACGCGATGTTTAGTGCAGACTCTCGGGGGCGAACACATCAAGAGCCGCATCATGCTTATCGCGGCCCTTTTCAGCGTGATCGTGATCGAATTTTACATAGTTCCGCCTACCGTCGCCTGAGCGGGAAAATGCAGGTCTTTACCGGAGAGATGGGAGACTATCATCGGACTCGGCTCACGCATACACACGAAGTTGCGACCATCGCCCGAACGCTCGGCCGAGTTCTAAAATTGAATGAAGATCTCATTGAGGCATTAGCATTGATGCATGATATCGGCCACCCTCCTTACGGGCATGCCGGTGAAGACGCACTCGACGAATGTATTGCTGACATCGGAGGTTTTTCGCACAACCAGTTTGGACTGACGATCGTCCAAGAGATTGAAATCCGATTTCATGATTTTCCCGGTCTTAACTTGACCTACGAATCGTTGATGGGGCAGACCTGTCGCGTGGATAAAGAATTGAAGGGTCAGAAACCATTGCTCGAGGTACAACTCGTCGATGCTGCCGATAGTACGACTTACGATGCCCATGATGCCGACGATGCAATTAAGCTTGGGTTAGTCTCAATTGAAGATATGAAACATCTGGAACTGGTGGATGAGTGCCTTCATTTTGTAAAACGCCACTACTCTTCTTTAAATCCGGAACTGCTACGAAAGGCATTAGTGCATCGATTAATTGAGAGGCAGGTTACATGCTTGTTGAGTCATTGTCAGGAAGAACTGCGGAAATACGATTTTAAAAGTGTTGAGGAGGCGCGGTCGAGTGAATTTGTGATCGGGCTGCCCGCTGAGATTGCGCAGCAGAAACAGCAGCTTGAACAGTACTTGTATGAGCATGTTTATCGTCATCCAAGCCTAATTAAGATCCGTGAGCAGGCGCAGGCGAGGGTTAAGGAGATGTATATCACCTATTGTGAGAATCCCAGCCTGTTCCCCCTAAAGTACCAACCCCGGGCAGAACGGGTGGGGGTAAGGCGGATGGCAGTCGAATATATCGCCGGAATGACGGACCACTTTTTTGAGCAAACCTATAAAAACGCGCATAGTTAGTATTTTTATTGAGTTTGCTGCATTGGATTACCGCTGCAGACTACCTTTTCGCTCCGCGGACATCTAAAATACGTTCACCTAGGGATTAGGATAATTGTTAAACAAGGCGAATGAACGTTTTTTATTTGGTATTTGGCGCGGATTCGCCTCGAATGCCGGTTCTTTCACCTAAAGTTTTCCGAGGCTTTATCAAATAATTTTATTAGTCGCGTTTTTTTTCATTTCTCCGTCGCGACTATCAAAACGAAGAATGGGTGAATCATGGCACTTTGGATATTACGCGGTCTGTTCCTGCTGATCGCAATTGGAATGGGCCTGTCATTGACCGTTGGGCATGACATTGGCAATACAGCAGGTGAATCGAATGGTGAATTGGCGAGATGGGCAGTATTCGTCATTTTTATTCTCAGTTCAGTTGGAATCGTCGTGCTCGACGTTAGCGTCAGACGTAAGCGAATCGATATGATTTCGAGTGTTTACTTCGGATTGGTCGTCGGTCTGTTTTTAACCTATGTCGTTGATTTGGCGTTGAAGCCATTATTTGGCTTGGGGTTTGATACCAAGATTTTTGGGACGACGCTCGAGCGTGATTTACTTCAGTTGATCATTGTTTCTTTCGCCGGCATTTCGCTTTGCTATTCATGCATTAGCCTGTTGTGGCAGACGAGGGATGATTTCCGGTTTGTGATTCCGTACGTTGAATTCAGTAAGGACGTAAAAGGATCGAAGCCTTACATTTTAGATACGAGCGTTGTCATCGACGGTCGAATCGCAGATGTGATCGAGACGGGCGTGGTCGACAATCAGCTCATCATGCCACGTTTCGTGCTTGCGGAGCTTCAGGCAATTGCGGATAGCAGTGACAAAATGCGACGCTCTCGTGGCCGCCGCGGGCTCGATGTTTTGGACCGTTTACGTAACAACCAGAATATTGATTTTAAAATTTACGATCGGGAATTGCCTGAAATGCAGGGGCAACCGGTCGATATGAAACTTCTGTTGCTGGCCCGCCATCTTGAGGGAAAAGTGGTTACCGGTGATTTCAATTTGAACAAAGTTGCGAAGCTGCAAAATGTACCAGTCATTAACTTGAACGAAATCGCAAATTCCCTGAAGCCGGTCTTCCTGCCAGGGGAAGAAATTAATATCCGCGTCGTCAAGGCTGGCGAGGGAATGGGGCAAGGAGTTGGTTATCTTGACGATGGTACGATGATCGTCATTGAAGAGGGCAAGGACCACATCGGCGAGGAAGTAAACATTACCGTCACCAGCATGCTACAGACGAGTGCTGGAAGAATGGTATTCGGGAAATTCGAATCGAACGGTTAGTCTGGAATTTCTGCAATCCGCGCGGAGGCTTTCACGCAGCAAGTCATAAAGATTTCGAAAGAACCAAACGGTTTGGGTGGTTCCGCATTCCTAAACGCTTAGCTAATCAGCGTGCAGGCAAAAAGTCCGAGCATCAATGATACGAGCATCAAGGTGTAACGTTGGACGAGGGTACGATCTAGCGAATTAAAGCGTGCTGCAACAGTTCTCATTTTATTCCCCTTTGAAGTTTGGTTTCAAAGGGTATCTATACAAACGGTGTGCCAATGTCCTTTCGGACGAAATCAAAATTGTATTCGGGGTTTTTCCAAGTGAATAGCCGTAATCGCATTTGATGAGCTGATTTGAGCAAGTTTGAAAATGAGACAGGTGTCGTCGGGTTGATGTCACCTAAATCCGCATTTTCACGCTAGATTGTTGCCGGCGCCCGTTGGACGAGGAAGTTACCACGTGTTTTCATGGCTAATGTTGCCGTGGCTTTCCTAGAAGTTAAAAAGCTGAAAGCTTCCATGACCGTCGTCAGGCAAAATTTTCAAAAGTTATTTCAGTTCCTCGGACGTGATCTTTCACTTATTTCTCATTTCGAGAGAGTTGAGTGATATGTTTATGCGAGTTCGAGATTGGTGGTAAAGAACCGTTTTCAAATTGAGTGTTTGTCAGCGTTCGCCCGATCGCGAATTCACTAACCCGAATCCCGTTGTGGAGCTTTCAATTGGGATTCTGGGTGTTGGTTTTGTTTTAAAGAAGCGTTCTATAGAAATTCAGTCAGCAAGGTCTAACCTCTACTGCGCTGGCTGCCAATGGAGCTAGACGACGTTTCTAGATGAGAACACCCGCTCAGTTGCACCACTGGCGGGTGTTTTTTTATTCTAGCTGTAGGCGGCCTTATTGTTTTGCTGCCTGTCGGAGTTGCAAATGCACGCGGGCAACTTGCCCCATGAAATTGGTTTTACCAAGAGGGTTGAGCGCTGCAGCTTTTTTCATCGAATCAAGGGATGCCTGCTCGTTTTCGAGCATTTCGAAATAGAGGCCTATATAGAGGTAGGCGTAGTAACGCTGTAAACGATGCTGCTCGCTATCGAGCTCGACGCTGGGTGAGGTTTGATTGGCTATGTTGAGGACTTGCTCTGGAGTCATCCGACCAGCGTACATTTCGTATATCTGTGCCATCGGTACACGCCGATCCTCGGAAATAGGAATCAGTTTTTTTCGTCCAGCTTCCACGTTGGAGATTTTTGCTGCACAAAGAAGATGCCAAACCGCATTTTCAACATCCTGCGTGTTGACCAGTTGGTGCGTTTCAAATTGTTGGACACCTTTCTCGAATTTTTTTGCATAATAAAGTGCGAGCCCACGTTGCCATAGTCTTGGCTCGAGCGAGGGCTGCAATTCGATCAATTTGTCGTAGGCTGCAACGCACGCGTCCATTTGACCTGCTGCGAAGCTGATATCCCCCAGCATCATTTGGTAGTTAAGATTGTTGGGCTCTAATTCACAAAGTTCGCTGCAGTTTTTGAACGCGGTCTTGTATTCCCCTTCACGGAATGAGCTCATTGCCACTCTCCCAAGCTCATTTGATTTTTGAGCTTTAAGAAGGCGATCGCTTGCGGCATCTGTCTCTTGAGCCGCAACCTCGGGCAAGGTGGCGTCTGAAAAAGCGGAAGGGGTAATGGGGTACGAGATCCAGAGGATCGCAAATGCGATTGCGAAGATCGTGATTTTCTGAAGTGGAATGATGAGTTGTTGCATGGGGGCCTCGAGAACGCGTTTAATTCTTCGCTATTGTTACTCGTTTGATGACGAAAGGAAACCGAGGCGTTGGGAAGTCATCTGGAAAAGGTATACTGAGGGCGAGATTGTGGACGTTTTTTCTCTCCGGCGTCCTGACTTGTACACGGACTGGATCTGATTGATGCGATTGAAATAGTGCCTTACCTATCGAACGTTGAGTCTACAGTACGTTTTTTATTCGACAGAATGGGTTGATTTGTTTCCGAGTTGAACCAGTTGGGGCGAGTTGGTGGTGTGAGGCATGTTCGATGGGCATTGTTGGCAACCGGTGCCGCAGCTTTCTGGCGACTTTGCGAAAATCGTCTTCCAGCTTCGATAGCACAGGGTAAATGCTGCCCCGGTAACGATTATTAATGCGATTGCTGTTTGCCAGTCGAGCATCTTATTGTCCTAAAACAGCTTTTCAGAAATTTGAAACGTAAGAAAGGCAGCAGCGTAGGCGAGGATTGTCATGTAGGTGAACGTAAAGACTGGCCAGCGGTACGAGTTTGTTTCGCGGCGGATAACGGCCAAGGTCGAAACGCATTGAGCACATAATGCAAAGAAAACCATGATGGAGAGTGCAACTGGAAGCGTGAAGAGCGGTCGGTCGGTTCCTTCCCAGGTTGCTGTGGCGAGTGATGCTTTCAGTGAGTCGGATTCTTCGTCGGTGTCAGCGCCTAAGCCAAAAATAACGCCCATGGTTGAAACAATTACCTCTCTCGCGGGGAAAGAGGCAATGGCGGCACTTCCGATTCGCCAATCCCAGCCTAGCGGTTTTACCAGTGGTTCAATTAGTTTGCCGGTACGTCCCAGATAGCTGTGCTCTAGTTGATAAGCGTCAAGTCGGTTTTGAGCTAATGAAATTTCCTGCTCGAGGTTCGCAACATCGATCGAACTTTCCGTCGGATCAAGGTTTTCTAATGTAGTTTGGTTTGCAGCGATGGCGGCAAGGTCGTTCTGCAGAGACGGTGGCAATAGTGCTTCGTTGTTTTGAGGGAAGTAGGCCGCTGCCCAAACCAAGATGGTAACTACGACAATCATCGTGCCGGCGTCCCGCACAAAAGTCCAACCGCCATCAAACATGCGTTGCCAGACATTTCTTAGGCTGGGTAGCTTGTAGGTCGGTAGTTCTAAGACAAAAGACGATGTCCCAGTTTTGAGGATGGTTTTTCTAAGCACCCAGGCGACGAAAACCGCTGTGATAATACCAACCATGTACATTCCAAACATGGTGAGTCCCTGAAGACCAATGAGTCCTCCAAGATAGCTTTTGTTCGGGACAAAGGCGGCAATGAGGAGAACGTAAACAGGTAATCGCGCGCTGCAACTCATTAGCGGCGCGATAAGGATTGTGATTAGGCGTTCACGGCGATCTTTGATGACACGTGTCGCCATGATCCCAGGGATTGCACAGGCAAACGACGAAAGCAAAGGGAACAATGTAATGCCACTGAGGCCAATACGCGAAAGGTACTTGTCCAAAAGGAAGGCCGCCCTTGATAAGTAACCGGTGTCTTCAAGAATGGCGAGGATGAAAAATAAAAGTAAGATCTGCGGTAGAAATATGAGAACGCTTCCAACACCGTTGATTAAGCCGTCGATCAAGAGTGAGTTAAGCGTCCCTTCGGGAACGATGCTATTTACCGCGTTAGCAAGGACTCCGTTGAACGCGTCAATGAGGCTGGAGGCAGGCTCGGCAGCCCAAAAGACTAATTGGAACAAGATTACCATGGTCAAACCGGCAATCAGAAGTCCCCAGAAAGGATGGGTAAGCCACGCGTCGAGGCGATCCGTTGATGTGGTTTGGTGGGTGGGCGAAGCGCGCTTTACAAACGAATCCAAGTGGTTTGTGATCCAGTTGTAGCGGGCATGCGATTCGCTCTCGGCAATCGAATGGCCTTCCGATTGCATTTGTTCTTGCTCGGCTTTTAGCGTCGCGAGGACGTTCTCGTCGACCTGAGACTTTAGTTGATCTGTCATGAAACCGTCAGTGTCGAACAGCATTCGAGTAACGGCAAAACGTTTAAGTTGGCAATCGTCCGGGCAAGCGTCTTTCAGCCGGCTAATTCGTTGTCTTAGTTCATCGCTGAATGGGTCGTGTTCGATATCTGGAGATCTGGAGATCGCAGATGTCATGGCTGACTTCAGGGCGTCAAATCCAACTCGACGCTTCGCTTGAACACCGACAACGGGAACGCCCAGAAGTTTTTCGAGTGCTTCGAGTTCGATTTCGATTCCGTTGCGCGCCGCAATGTCGGTCATGTTGACGGCGATAATCATCGGCTGGTGAAGATCGAGTATTTGACTCACCAGAAATAAGTTGCGCTCAAGATTGTTTGCGTCGACAACACACAAGATTAGATCGGGTTTTTGTTCGGCAGGATCTTCGCCGAGCAGAACGTTCACCGTCAGCATTTCATCGGGTGATCTCGGTGCTAAACTGTAAGTGCCCGGCAGATCGGTCAGTTCGAAATACGTTGAACCAATTTTGACCAACCCGGTCCGTTTTTCTACGGTAACTCCAGGGTAGTTTCCCGTCTGCTGTCGGATTCCAGTGAGCGCGTTAAAAAGAGTCGATTTTCCTGTATTGGGATTGCCCAGGACAGCAACGCGAGCGGTTGTGAGATCGACCAAATCGTCTTCGTTCAAGTTGTTGGACATCGGTATTTATCAACAACAAGTGAATCGATCTCACTGGATCGGAGTGACTAAAATCTCGAGTTCGCTGCACGTGCGGACGCATAGTCGACTGCCGTTTAGCAGTTGGACGATTGAGGTGAGTCCGCCTCGATTAACTGAAACGATCATGCCAGTACGGAGTCCCATTTCGGCCAGTCTTGCGACCTCGTGATTACTACCCGTCACACTTGAAACCTTTGCCATCTTACCAATACCAAGAGACTGAAGAGGAACAGCCTGGGTTTTGCCGTGGTTTGGTTGGGTGGCGATCGACATTTCGAAATCCAGTGGTAATGAGAATCAGTCTCAATAGTATATGGGATGTACTGTGGGTGACAACTGTATTTTCACAAAATACTAAGGGTCAGGGCGATTGAGGTGGGTATTGGGAAGGAGCTTACACTTCGGCAAGGGAGCGAGCGGTGGATTGCAAAGAAGGCACAATCTTGGCGGGTTAGGCGTATTTCAACGATTGCCGGAGGAGGTCCGTCAAAATCGGGGCATTTTGAAAGCTAATTTGAGTCGGTCGGCGGTTCGCCGAGTCTTGTTAAACCAAGGTGGAGCGAGTTTCCCTGCCGGATTAAGCCAAATTCCCCGAGAACCAATATTCGTAATGGGTTAGCCACCCTCTTCGACGCGTTGGATGTATTGTCGTAAACGCTCGTTCTCATCGGTCATTCCTTTTAATTCGAGCATGTTTTCGACTCGTTTTACCAACTCAATCCGATTGACTGGTTTGGTTAGGAAATCATTTGTCCCCGCATCAACGGCTCTTTCAATATCTCCCAGTTCGTTAAGCGCCGTGACCATCAAGATCATGATCTTCTTGAGTTGGTCATCGGACTTGATGCGCTCGCACACTTCAAAGCCGCTCAGTTTGGGCATCATTACATCAAGTAGGATCAGGTCGGGTTCAAAAGCAACCGCTTTTTCCATGGTTTCCTGACCATCTTCGGCTGTATCCGTAACGCAGTCCAAGCCGGTAAGGTAGGCCTCGAGAAGTTCTCGATTGGCTTCGTTGTCGTCGGCAATCAAAATTCGATGTGGTTGTGTTGAGGAATCCATTAAATTTCAAAGGAGCTAAGTAACATGGGTTCGAGAGGGAGCTGAATTGTGTCATCGCCTCGGTACTTGAATAAAGGCCGCACCCAGCCGAAGCGACACGTGTATTATAGACGGCGCGGTGAATACTGGAAACGTGAGGTTGGGTCGCTGTTTGCCAGTTTTGTTGGCTTTAGTTTACTTCATTCTCATTAAAATTGGCTAATAATTGTTTACCACGCCAGATTGTATAGGCCATCGTGGAATCGATCGGAGCTTCGGGGTTTCCTTCAGAAAACCAGCTTGCCTGGTTCGGGTCGATGATAGCGGTCCCCTTTTTTCCATCTTTGGTGGCATCGGCAATCAGCAGTAGCTCCCCAAAAAAACTTGCTGCCATAACAGGCTGTTTTTCGTCGTAGGCCTCTGCATCTAAGTTGCTGTTTAGACGGCGCCATTCATTGGGAAAGGTTTGTTGGGCTCGATGGAGTGAAATTTGGTAGATCTCGTGGTGGATGGTTTGCCAGCCGGCGAACGCGGCAAAGATCTCATCGGCTTCAAGGTGCTTTAGGTCGGCTGCAAAAGCGTGAGTTAGAGGACCACTGATACCGATGTTACGGTGCATCTGATCATCTGAGCCATAGTGGTATTCAAACAGGTAGCAGTGAACAGGGTGTTCGTAACTGGGCCAATACAGCTCTCGGCTCTCAATAAATTTAAGACCACTGGGAGCCAGACCCATTTGGGCAGGTTCGGCGAGCCAGATCGCTAAGTGGCTTTCGGCCATTGCAATTTCGCCCTGAAATTCCAATGAGATTTCATCTTTAAAGCCAAGCTCTTCGGCATAAGCGAGTACGCGAAGTCGCGCGACCGGTTGCTCTGCCAGTTGAATTAAAACTGTTTTCCCCGACTCGTCATTCAAACGCGCCAATGCTGCTGCGGCTTCTGTTTGAACTCTGCGATGCCGCAACTCAAGCGTCTGATTCAATTTCCCGATCGCTGGTTCATGTTCCAGTTGGGCAAATGTATCGCACAATGCCACGATCAGAGCGACGGAGTCGGAGACGAGTTGGTTGATTTCAGAAACGCCGAGACCTTCCGGAAAATTGCCATCTTCGATTTTTCCGAGTTGCCCTGCTAACAGGCCGAGTAGGTCGGTTAATTCATTGATGCGTTCGACGGCGGGGTGTTTTTCTACAATTTGATGGCGGTAGTAGTAATTAAAAAGATCAAAAATTGCCGGAGCGATTTGGGAGTGGCTGGTACCGTGGTTAAGGAGTTGGGATAGCATCCAGGGGCTGGGTTCGAAGTTTGCCTGCATCAGGGGAGCGAATGCGAGAACAATTCCGATGCGGTGTTCTGGCGGGTCGTCACAAATCAGATCCGTCCAAATTTGTAGGGCTTCCTCGGAGCCTTCGACTGCCATCCAGCGAAGTAGGTGGTTTCTGAGGTCACTGGAATTCGGCGCCAGACGATAAAGAGATTGCACGCTCTGGAATCGAGAGGGTGTCCACGGCTCATTCGTATCGCCGTCGGCGATCAATTTGGTTTCACGTTGGATGAGTTGATGAATTACGGGTTGGATGAGCTGGTCAATTTTGACAGTGCCGTCAGCAGTTCCTGCGGGCGTCGTCTGAAGGTCATCTCCAAATTCAAGCAGTCTTTCAAGCAAGAGGTCGACATCTTCACTGGATAGCGCCGGAATACCTTGCGAAAGTGATGCAATCCGAGAAAGCTGGCTTGGATCGGAAAGCGCAAGATGCATGGATTCGGTGATTTCATTGATCATTATGAATTACTTTCATCAGGGAAAAACCCTGTTTTTCGATTCCTACAGGCTGTTAGGGATTGCCAGACGACCGGATTCCGGCATCTGGCCGGCCTTTTTATCGTCTGACGTCGTTTTCCGTCGAGAAACACAATTCTCACGTTGACCGTTTCGGTTTGTCGGGATAGCCTATTTAACTCATAGGAGCAACCAAAACACGCTGTTTGGTATTAATTTTTCTCTCCCAAGTCAACCTGGACACCGATCACCTGGATCGTTGTGGGGCTGATTTTAAACCAAGGTCGAGTTGTCTTATCACTGTGCCTAAACAAGTCGTCAAACGCAAACAAATCCTCTCATTCCAGCACATGGGCTTGTCCAAGAAGATGTTGGAAACATTGGATCGAATTGGATACGAAAAGCCGTCCCCTGTGCAAGCGGGCGTCGTGCCATTGGCAATGCAGGAATTCGATGTTATCGGACAGGCTAGAACCGGAACCGGAAAAACGGCTGCCTTCGCAATTCCAATTCTAGAACAGCTCGATTTGAGCGTCAAAAAAGCAAAGCCGCAAGCCTTGATTCTGACTCCGACAAGAGAGTTGGCTGTTCAGGTTGAAAATGAGTTCAAGCGACTTTCTGATAGAGATCGAGTGAGTTGTGTTTGTCTTTATGGTGGCCGTCCAATTCGTGGGCAAATCAACCAGCTCGAACGTGGAGCCCATGTCGTGGTGGGAACGCCGGGACGCGTGATTGATCATCTGAATCGCGGAACTTTGAACATTGACCAGCTTTGGTTTGTGGTTCTTGATGAAGCTGATCGAATGCTGGATATCGGGTTTCGCCCTGATATAGAACGGATCTTAAAACGTTGCCCAACGGAACGCCAGACTCTGCTGTTGAGTGCGACGTTGCCCGATCCTATCCGGCGACTGGCCAGGCGTTATATGTACCGCCCCAAGGTGATTAATTTTTCAAAGGATAGTGTTGCTGCAAAAACAATTGAGCAATTTTTCATGACGGTACCCGGTGCCATGAAATACGACATATTGGTCAAGCTTTTGCAGCGAGAAGAGCCAGAGCAGGCGATTATTTTTTGCCGCACCAAACTTGGGACGGAAAGGCTATACCGAAAATTATTCAAAGCCAACTTGTTTGAAGGTGTTGGAACGCTGCATGGTGACATGACTCAATCGGCTCGCGATCGAATGATGAGAAATTTTCGAAGCGGGGGAGTGAAATTCCTGGTTGCCACGGATGTGGTTGGTCGTGGAATTGATATTACCAATGTGTCTCACATCATTAATTTTGATATCCCCGAATTGAGCGAGGACTACGTTCATCGTGTTGGTCGAACGGGGCGAATGGGAAAGCAGGGCGTTGCTTTTTCCTTTGTCACACCCGAGCAAGGATCGGAATTATCCAAAATTGAACAGACGATTAACAATCAATTGCTTCCTGACCCGTTGCAGGAAGAGATCGATGAAATCCGTGAAAAAACGGAGCCTAAGTTGCCGCCGGCAAAACCTAAGAAACGGTACCGTCGCGCACTTTAGCCAATCGGGTTTATAGACCGCTTGACCAGACGGAAGTCTTATATGCGGGTCGACGAAGGACTTAGTGACGGTGTGCATTGGCGATGCCAGATTCCTCGATACCAGATTCCTTTAACCGTGATCAGTCGGACGCCGACCCGTTGTCCGGTATTCCGGCTAATGAGTTATCGCCCCGGCTTGCTACCAATTTGGAGCAAATCCGAAAAAGAGTTTCAGCGCATGCCTATCACTCGTTAGGTGGTTGCCTTGGTGAATCCTGGGTTAAATTGAGCGATGCTGATCGGGCCATTAATAATCTTGAACGGCTGATTTTAAAGTCCTCGTCTGTTGTTGAGTCATTGGTCTTAGATCATCGAGATGCTTTTGTTGATTTATTGGTTTTGTTCGCAACAAGTCAGTATTTAAGCGATACGGTCATCCGTTATGCGTCGGAAAGTTCTGCAGATTTATCTCGTGATGCGCCGTCTGGTGGGTGCGACGGGAAGGGATTGAAAGTCGAATGGCTGAGTATCTGGGAGAAGCAAGGAGAATTTCTTTCGTCGGAACAGCTGTTTGATTTACTTTGGCCCCAGCTTGAATTTGTTGATTCGACAGAGCAGGCCATGGGGGTGTTGAGGCAGTTTAAACACAACCAGACTTTGCGAATCGGCGTTGGAGATCTCTTCGCAGAGCATCGGTTGGATCAAGTTGCGTCTCAGATTTCTCATCTTGCGTCAACGGTTGTCGATTGTGCGTACCGTTGGTTACGAATGCGGTTTGTTAAAAAGTGGGGACGACCGATCGGTTCCAGCGGTCAGGATTGTCAATATTGTGTTCTTGCTTGCGGGAAGCTGGGTGGATTTGAGTTAAATTATTCGAGTGATATCGATTTAATTTTTATTTTCGAAGAAGCGGGACTCGTGGCTCCAGTGGATTCGGTTCAGGGCCGCGCGCTGCCGAAATTAACACATCAGGAATTTTTCGCTCGACTGTCTCAGCAATTGGTGAAATTAGTTGGAGAGCCGACTCAAGATGGTGCTTGCTATCGAGTTGATCTCCGCCTGCGTCCTAATGGTGGGAGTGGCAAGATTTGCCGTTCTTTTGATTCCATGATGCAGTACTATGATTTGCAAGGGCGGACATGGGAGCGGCAGGCTTTGATTAAATGTCGGCCAATCGCTGGTGACTGCGAACTTGGTGAGCGATTACTCGAGCAGCTTAATCCGTGGATCTATCGCCGTAACTTGAGTCGCGCCGATATTGGTGGGGTCAAGGCACTGAAGCGTAAGATCGAACGTCGCGCACGCGACTCAGGTGAAGATGAAACCAACATTAAAACGGGACGCGGGGGAATTCGGGATATCGAGTTTGTCATTCAGTTTCTGCAGTTGCTCAACGGTGGTGACCTGCCTGAGATTCGCACGCCTAATACGCTCGAAGCAGTCCGGCGTTTAGAAAAAACGAAGTGTTTGTCTCCAGCCGAATCAACGGTATTAGGCCAAAACTATCGCTGGCTGAGACGACTGGAGCACCGCCTGCAAATGATGTTCGACCTGCAGACTCATTCGCTACCTACGGAACCGGGTGAGTTATTGAAAATTGCGAAGACGATGGGGCTGGTCGACGCCTCATCTTCATCGCTGTTGGTACAATTTCAGAGCACACTCAAGGAAGTAACTGAAAGTAATCGGAAAATATTAGACCATTTACTTCACGGCTCATTTGGGATGGCATTTGGTTCGATGCGGGATACCGGGGGAGCCGAATATCGACTTGACCGCGAAGAGGTGCCTCTTGAAGTTGATTTGATTCTGGATCCAGATCCAGAGATTTCAATGATCGAGGAAGTACTCGAGCCCTATGGATTTGAAAACATAAAGTCTTCGTATCAACGACTGGTCGAGCTATCTCAGGAGCCAACCGCATTTCTATCGAATCGGCGCTGCAAACACTTCTTAGCGTCGGTTGCTCCTGCATTGTTAGCGGAATTGTCGAAAACACCTGATCCCGACCGCTCCTTGGTTACCCTGGCGACGGTAAGTGAGTGTCTGGGAGCCAAGGGCGTCTTGTGGGAACTGTTTCGATTTAATCCGCCTACACTCTCCCTTTATGTCCGTCTTTGTGCTTCAAGTGACTATTTGGTTGGAATTTTGAAAACAAATCCTGGCATGATTGACGAGCTGCTCGACGCGTTACAGCTTGATGGATTGCCTACTCGAAATAGGCTTGAATCGAACATGAGTGAATTAGCGAAGGGGGCGACGGATATCGTGCCGATATTGCACGGTTTTAAAAACACCCAGCACATGCGAGTGGGTATTCGGGATATTCTAAACCGCGATGAGGTTTGCGAAACTCATCAGTCGCTTGCAGACGTTGCGGAAATTTGTCTGAAGACTGTGGCGGAGTTCCAATATCAACGCCTGCTTGATAAATATGCCGACCCTAATCGTAACCTAGAGTCGCTGAGGATCGCATGTCCGCTTGTGATCCTCGCGCTTGGAAAACTTGGCGGCGGTGAGCCGAATTATCACAGTGATCTAGATGTGATTTTTCTTTATGATTCCGAGGCGGTTGCTTCACTGACAGCGGAAGGAACCTGTTTTGTCGATTTTCTTCAGGAAGGAATTACGGCGCAGTTTTTCTTCAGTGAGCTTGCATTGGCGATCACGCAGACGGTTACCCAGCATTCGCAGTATGGTCGGTTGTACGAATTAGACAGTCGATTGAGGCCGACTGGCAAAAGTGGCGCATTAGCCGTTTCTACGAATGAGTTTTACCGTTATTTTTCTTCTGGAAAAGGTCAGCTCTGGGAGCGTCAGGCGCTCTGCAAGGCGCGTCCAGTTTTTGGAGTTGACGCTAATTGTAAACGCATCACCGAAATGGTTCAGCGGATTATCCTAGGGCAATCTTGGTTGCCGGAGATGACCGGAGAGATTCAAACGATGCGGTTGGCAATGCAAAAAGACTGCAATTCTCGTAACTTGAAACGTGGTCGTGGAGGGACAGTCGACATAGAGTTTGCGATCCAGATGCTTCAATTGAAGTATGCGAAAACCAATCCAGAAGTTCTTGAGCCTGGGACACTGAAAGCAATCGCGCAATTGGAATTGGCTGGATTTCTTAATGGTGAATTGGGAGAAATTTTGCGAACTGGCTATCGATTGCTGAGAACCGTCGAAGCTGGATTGCGATTAATGAATACCGCCGCGCGTCATGATTTACCGGAATGTAAAAAACAGACGGACAAGCTGGCCTTTCTCCTGCAGTACGAAAACGCTGATCAGCTCGAAGTGGTTGTGGATGAACAGCGACGCAAAATACGTGACACGTTTAATGTTATTTTCGAAAGCGTTGGGTAAGCATAAAAAAACGCCGGGTTTAGCCGGCGTGAAAGATCTGAAGTTTAGCGGACTTTACTCGCCCGATGGATAGAGATTGGTAGAAAGATAACGCTCGCCAAGATCTGGAAGCATGACTACGATCATCTTGCCTTCATTCTCTGGACGTTTAGCGACCTTAATGGCAGCCGAAGCAGCAGCACCGCAGCTGATGCCGCAGAATAGCCCTTCCTGAGTCGCCATCGCTCTTGCCATTTCAACTGACTCTTCATCGGTGACCGTCATTACTTCGTCAATAATATCGACGTTGAGTACACCGGGGATAAATCCAGCTCCAATGCCCTGGATTTTATGTTTTCCAGGCATTAGATCCTCGCCAGCTTTGCGTTGTGTAATTACCGGGCTCGTTGCAGGTTCAACGGCGATAGAAACTAAGTCCGGTTTTTTGGCTTTTAAGACTTCGCTGCAGCCGGTAATTGTTCCGCCAGTTCCAACCCCGGCGACAAGGATGTCGATTTGCCCGTCGGTGTCTCGCCAAATTTCTTCGGCGGTCGTCCGGCGATGAACTTCTGGATTGGCTGGGTTGTTGAATTGCTGTGGCATGAAATAGTTACCACCCGAATTGGCAATTTCTGTCGCCTTTCGGATTGCACCAGGCATTCCCTCGGCGCCGGGAGTGAGGATTACCTCGGCACCGAGAGCAGCGACCAGTCTGCGCCGTTCGATAGACATAGAATCTGGCATCGTCACCTGCATTTTATAGCCACGAGCAGCACAGACGTAAGCTAAAGCAATCCCCGTGTTTCCACTGGTTGGCTCAATGATGGTGGTCTCAGAATTGATAAGTCCGTCACGCTCAGCGGCGTCGATCATCGCCCGACCAATTCGATCTTTGACGCTCCACAAAGGGTTCATGTTTTCGACCTTTGCAATAACACTGGCAACGCAGCCTTCGGTAACTCGTCGCATCCGAACTAGCGGCGTATTGCCAATGCAGTGGGTGATCTCCTCAAGAATTCCTCGTGAAGTAGACGTTGACATAATTTAATTTCCTGAAAAGCAAGTTGAGTTTTAGAACGGAGCCGATATGAACTCAGCGGTGTCCAAGGGAGGTAAGAACTATCGTCATTTACCGCCTCATTCGTAAGCTTGAGTCAATTTGTTTGGTCGCGAATCGGAGTATAGCAAAGCTGCGAAATCTGGGTCAACTTAAGTTGCGTTTTCACGCGTGTTTGTCGATGCTGTCATGGTGATTCGACTGACGGGCGTAAAATTAAACGTCGATAAAACGCATGTTGAGCGTGCCGCGAGTGATGGTTAACGAGCGGAATCTACTTTTTGGAAAACCGATGGAAACCACACTTCACCGACAGTTGAAAGACGAGTTCTGTGATCCCGGTGCGCATCTTGAAGTTAAACTGGGCAATTACCGGATCGACGTCGTTTGTGGGCAACGCCTGATTGAAATTCAACGAAGCGGCCTCGCTTCGATTCGCGACAAAATACAGCGACTGCTGGAAGAAGGATATACCGTTGATGTTGTTAAACCGTTGGTAATGCGAAAGCGTTTAATCAAACTCAATAAAAAGGGAGGCAGGGAGATCGACCGGCGATGGAGCCCAACAAAAGGGTCGATTCTCGATTTATTTGATGAGTTGATTTACTTTACACGTGTTTTTCCACATCCCAATCTCACTCTGATTACTCCCATGATTCAGATTGAAGAAATCAGATATCCAGGGCATGGGCGGCGGAGAAGAAAGCGATCCAATGATTTTATTGTTCACGATCGTCAGATTCTAGAATTAGAAGATGCGTGTTTTTTTCGAACTCTTGAAGATCTACATCAATTGTTACCCAGCGATCTTCCAGAGCCATTCACGACTAAGCAGCTTGCCGAACAACTTGAAATTCCACGCGATCAGGCGCAGAAAATAGCCTATGTGTTGCGAAAGACGGGGGCGGCGATTGAAGTCGGAAAAGAAATAAATGCCTTGCTTTGTCGGCTTGCAACAGCGGATGAGTCTCGGCAATTGATGGAGGAGAGAGTGCCTACCAAGCAACCTTCCTATGAATTTTTAGAGGCTTTGGAAACGCGACACAAATAACGGTGTCTGAGGAGATTTGCGAACGAGTCGCCCTCTCGGCAACACTCTAGTGGAGGTGTTCGTTCGCGTGTCATTGGAATGTTCCTAAAATGACAAAAGCGGCCGAAAGATCGACCGCTTTTCTGATTTAAACGAATTCTCGGCGTGTCAAATGTCATACTTCCGCTTTGGTTCGTGATTCACGGAGTCCGCGGCTAAGGATATCGCGAAGTAAAGGCGAATAGTCCTCAAACTTAG
Source organism: Mariniblastus sp. (assembly GCA_011523945.1). Taxonomy (GTDB): domain Bacteria; phylum Planctomycetota; class Planctomycetia; order Pirellulales; family Pirellulaceae; genus Mariniblastus. The sequence goes on from WTFU01000092.1 coordinate 41,948, forward strand.
ATTCGTCGGGTGAGCCATTGGAATATTGGTAAATCGCATCCCGCGGCTTCACACCCAGTGAGATCAAAGTTGAGCTGACCGTACCGTAGTCTTTTTCTTTTACGACCATGCTTGGTCGACCTGGTGCAGTTGGGGTTCTCGCGAGAACCTTACTTGCAACGGCCAAAAACTTAACGGGTGAATCAAGTGTTTGGAGGGTCAACAGACGCTGAGCCATTGCTGCTCGCTCGTCTTGGGGATCGTTCATGTCACGATCGCCGATAATGCACAGTCCTTGCTGTAGTTCCGTGACATCAGTCTCGTTTCTCGAGTGGATCATCCAGCCAGAATCCGGGTCGGCGACACAAAAATTGGCACCACCGTATTGGCCCGAGTGGAGTTCCTCCAGAGCGAAATCAACCGCAGCTTGTGCGGAGCTGCATTTGAGCATCTCTCGCGTCAACGCACCGCGGGATCTTGGATTCATAGGCGTATCGTATTTTTTACGCCTTACCACGCCCACAAACATTCCATCCTGGTTCATACCGAGGTACGTTCCGCCGGTTTGCTGGTCGATACTCGCTAAAATACGAGGTTTTCCAGATTGAATCGAAGGTGCGGGGCAAATTCGGTCGAGAGGTTCTTCCCGGTTGTAAGCAACCAAAATTGGAGCTTCCGGAACTAAATGATATACGATTGCCAGTAGGCTCATACGTTTTTTCGCTTTTTCAAAGATCAGGTTTAATGAAATCGTTTTCCGTAACGGCGAGCCACTAATCTATCGAATTGTCATAGTTTTGATACCCCCAAAAGGGGGGTTATTGGTGCTCCTTTTTGAGATGATCTTATTGATGTGATTTCAACTCGATTGTCCATAAGTCATTGTTATTTATAAGGATAAGGGATTCTGGTTGTGCTTTTGGGCTCGATTGGCTCTCGGATGGTTGTTTAAAATCCGTTCAAAACGGCCATCGAGGACTGGTATCGGAGGAATTTCCAAAATGTGGTATCCCTATGAAACGCCGAAGCCACCTTCCCCTTCAAGGTTCGGTTGGATTTAGGTCCAGCGGTCTCAAAATCATAAATCCTTTGGGCGAGAGCCATCCAGCTCCAAATCCTATGCCGTATCTCGACGAACAGTCACAGAGGCTCGATATTCGCCCATCTCGTGTCCCTACCGAGATTGAAAGAAAAGTCTTTGTGGGGCGTGTCTCAGTTGCCAAGAAAAAGCCACCTTTAGTCTCGAATCTATCGGGAATTAAGGTCGTTGGCGCTGGGGTAAGCCCGGGGTCGAAGTGGGTGCCGAACGAGGGGCTCAATGCGCTCGGTTGCGACGCTGAATGGATTTATCAGCGTACCGGAATTCAGGGGCGCTACCACGTTGCTGAAGGAGAGTCGACCAGTGACATGGCGATTCGAGCAGCAGAACAGTGTCTCGAAAAAGCCGGTGTTGCTGCGAGCGAAGTTGATTTGATTATTGTCGCTACGGTGACGCCAGATTACCCGACCCCTTCGACGGCGTGTATTGTCCAATCACATCTCGGCTGCAATGCGGCGGCCTACGATTTGAATGCGGCGTGTTCCGGTTTTATGTATGGCTTGGTGACCGCGAGCCAGGCGGTAAAAACGGGTTGCAGTCGCAATGCCTTGGTGATTGGTGCTGAGACCTTAACTATGTTGATGAACCCGGAAGATAAAAAGACCTACCCGCTATTTGGCGATGGTGCAGGGGCAGTCTTAATCTCTATGGATGATACGGCCGACGCGTCTGCCGCTTCCGGGATTCTGGCTTATCGTTTGGCATCAGAAGGGGGCTTGGGGAATGCACTCAAAGCACCCGGTGGAGGGTCTAAAAAACCATTTAGCCAGGAAGTGCTTGATCGCAAGGAACAGTACCTGGTAATGGATGGGCGGACCGTTTTTAAGTGGGCGGTTCGTTTGATTCCAGAGATTGTGAACGAAATGCTTGAGAAAGCGAATCTTGCTTTGTCAGATATCGATCTTTTTATTCCACATCAGGCAAACGTCCGGATCATAGATGCCGCGGTTGACGAGTTGGGGATTGAAAAAGAGAAAGTCTTTGTCAATTTGGATCGATACGGAAACACCTCGGCTGCTAGTATTCCGATTGCGATCGCCGAAGCGCTAGAGCAAGGTCGAATCAAATCTGGAGACAATGTTTTGATGGTAGGATTCGGTGCCGGTTTGACTTGGGGCGCCTGCTTATTCCGCTGGTAGTCGTCTTTGGATTTTAGCCACTACACGGTGAGCACCGCGAATACTGACCACTTCTTTGATTGGCGAATCGAGGTGCGGGTCAATCAGTCGAGCGGGAATTCGTCGTTGGCTGCCTTGTCGCCGTAGAGTGGGAGGTACCGATAGTAAACTTCAAGCGTCATGCAGGCGAGCGAAGTTGAGTAAAGGCGGCCCCCACGTTCAGCGGCGTGCCCATTGTCAAAATGCCAACTCCCTGCCATGTTGCCTTCGGTTTCTTGAGATTTTACGAGGAAATCCCGCATTTTTGCGTTCCAATTCTTCCACTTTTTTCCACCGATGTGTTTCATGGCTTGCGTGGCGTAGTAGTTGTAGTACATGTCAGCGGAATTCTTTGACGCCATGCTTGGGCCTCGCTCAGCGAGAGCATCAATTCCTCGGCCGAGCCCGGGGACTTCTTTGTCCCACCCCATATACATTCGGCATAAGAGGCCAACCGCTGTGCAGGCATTCGCCGGCGTTCCGACGGGGGGACCGGCGTAGCCGTAAAACGCACCTCCGCTCGTGGAAACACTATCCAGAAATTTTTCGACCAATTTGTAGGTCTTGGGCTGAATTGCCAAGCCGGAGATCTTTCCACTTTTTAATGCCATTAATTGCCAGCCAACTGCGGAAGTATCGCCGGGTTGACGCGGTTGATAACGCCAGCCACCGCCAACGGGATCCTGAGCCTGTTCGATATACCACAAGGTTCCCTGAGCGTAATTCACCAACTCAGGATCTTTGGTCATCGCGTAGGCTTCACAAAGTGCGATAGAGACCAGCCCGTGAGAATACATGCTTCCGCCCGGTTCTAAATAAGACAATCCTCGTTGAGCTCGCTTCGCGCGCGACATCAGGAATATTAAGCCTTTGCGAACTTCGTCTTTGTACTCACCGGTTTGGTGGGTATGGCCAGCGCCGAGCAGCGGCAGAATTGCGAGGGCAGTAGCAGCTCCCCGAGCCTGTGGAATATTCCCGGGATCGGGGCTGTCTCGGAAGTTGCCAGGCCCCATGGTGTGGTCAAGACTCCAGCCACCATCGGGTAACTGGTGTTTGACAATCCATTTGAGGGCGAGTGCGACCGATTCTTCGGAAGCCGAGTTCCCGCCGTATTCTTTTAGAAGTTGACCTTTTGAGTTGCCGGAGCGGCTTGAGGTTTCCGAGCTCATGTCGGCTGTTTCGAGTGCACCGAGCATTTCGGATTCGAGTGCGACTTCGTCGGCGCCGAGGATGTTTCCAAAATCAACTTCGGCTTCCGGCAGCGCCGTGTCTACCATTTCGGTGACTTCTGTGGTTTCCTGCTCCGAGAATTCCTGTTCGACAGCTTCTTCAACATTGAAGTCCAAAGTGTCGAAATTCATTTCGAAGGAATCAAGCGCCTCAGCTGCTTGTTCGCCTGCTTGAAGTGAAACAACTTTACTCTCTTTTGCGGGCATGACCATGATCGCGAGTATGATAATGATGGCGATATGGCACAGGAAACTTACCAGCCAGCTTGGCATGACGTTGAATAAAAGAAACCGACTCCCACCCTCGTTATCGTCCAAGACCTCTTCGGAATTATCTTGATTTTCCGGTTGGGGGTCGTTAGTTGGGCCGGGTGGTTTGGGGTTCATATTCGCCTCTGACAGCTCTAATCAAATTCGATGCCTAATGGTATCCACTTCAGTATACCGTATTTTTAGCCCTTTTCTCTATTATCGCCCTTCTGATAGAAATTAAATTCTACCTTCGCCTCAACACATTTAATCCTAACAATTGGTACTTACGGCCGCCTTGGTTGTGTTGTCTATTATTCGCTCGCGCTTTTATTTTTCTATGCTTTGGTTTGCTGTTTATCCGGAGAAACTAGAAAAAAATGAGATGCTCGACTGAAATTTCTCGAGTCCGTATTTTTCCTGCCGTTTGTCTGAGGAGTTATTTTGAAGGTTGAAATCATATCCACTGTCGCGGAATTGTCTGAGGTCGTGCAGGGACTGAGGAAAAATTGCCGCACCATTGGTGTTGTTCCAACGATGGGAGCCTTGCATGAGGGGCATCTTAGTCTGGTGAGGGCTTCGCTGGCAGAGAATGACGAAACGATCGCGACGATCTTTTTAAATCCGACCCAGTTTGCGCCTCAGGAGGATTTATCACGATATCCAAGGACATTGGAAAGTGACATCGAGCAGCTTGCTGCCGAGGGAATTGGCTACGTTTTTGCGCCAAATCAAGAGGAGGTTTATCCCGCCGACTTTACCACCAGCGTTACGCCGCCGGCGGTTGCCCGTCGTCTCGAAGGAGAATTCCGACCGAACCATTTTGGCGGTGTCGTGACGGTAGTTCTAAAACTATTGAATATGACTTGTGCAGATCGGGCTTATTTTGGGCAAAAGGATTATCAGCAGGCGATGGTAATCCGACAGATGGTTCGAGATTTGAATGTCCCTACGGAAGTTAAAGTGTGTCCAATTGTTCGGGACACTGACGGATTGGCCTTAAGCTCCAGGAATGTGTTTCTTTCGCCAGAGCAGCGAGGGATTGCGCTGTCGTTAAATAAAACACTTCTCCACGTCGAGGCTCAGATTCAATCGGGGCAACGAGATGGATTTGAGGTGGTCACGGAAATGAGACAAATGTTGATTGATTCGGGTGTAGAAAGGATTGACTACGCAATTATTGCTCACCCCGATTCCCTGGAGATGGCTGATCCGATTGTTTTGCCGGCGGTCGCATTGATTGCAGCATATGTTGGCGAAACTCGATTAATTGACAATCGAGTATTTTCGGAAGGTTAATTTTTCTTTGTTAGATTTCCTAGCGAAGATGCAAAACGCTCCTCGGAATTAAACTACTCTAGCCGAAACCAATGGCTTTCGGTTCTAATTTGGAGAAGGGAACGTACGGCGAACGGAGATTGGTTGCCGAAGCGGTTCAATTAATTGAGAAAACACAAGTATGAATCAAACACTAATTTTTATTCCTCATTGGGTGTTTGAAGGTCCCTTGTTGGTGGCTTGGCTAATCATCGGTGTCGCAATTCTCGGTTTTCTATGGATGAAACACGGTGCCGGTCAGGAGGTATGGAGCTTTGTGCCGGTATTTGCTGCCGTGGCTTTAATGATTCAGTTTGTTCTTCCAGTTCTTGAGATTTCCGGAATTAATCCGGAGGATCCGACGGGGCCTGCGATTACTGTAGGGCTTGCGATTCGCGGTTACGGTATTTTTCTCGTTTGTGCCATCGTTTCAGGATTTGCACTTGCGATCTTTCGAGCTCCCGCCGTAGGGCTGACTTCGGATCAAGTCATTAGTCTTGGTTTTTGGATGATTCTTGTCGGTATTGCCGGCGCTAGAATTTTTTATGTGATTCAGAAATCTGATGATTTTTTTGCCAACGGCGCGTCGTTCGGTCAACTTCTTTTAGCAGTAGTTGATATGACCAAGGGCGGGCTGGTTGTTTATGGGAGCTTGATTGGGGGAATGATCGCGGGGGTAGCTTATCTGAAAATTAACAAGCTGCCGCTTGCGAGAACCGCAGATCTGATTGCTCCCGGAATGGCACTTGGGTTAGCGATTGGTCGGTTAGGTTGTTTGATGAACGGCTGCTGTTATGGCGGAATCTGCGAGGCCCCGTTACCGAGCGTAACCTTTCCGCCGGGGTCGCCACCTTATATGGCTCAACTCGACAGCGGTGCTTTAATTGGAATTAAGGCGACTGAAAATCTCAATTCAACGTCTGGGTTTCGATGGCTTGTTGAGGCCGTTGAGGAAGACAGTCCAGCGGCTAGGAAGGGGGTGCAAGTCGGAGACGAGTTTTCGATCAGTGCACCAGACGAGCGTTATATTCGTTTTGAGAAGAAGGATGGTTCCGAGTCGATTTCTTTGCTAATTAGTCTGGAAAGTAGTCGTCGTGAGGGAGGGGGCGTCCCCGCAATTACATTACCGGTAGCCGAGTTGCCAGCTCGCTCGCGACCCGTCTACCCAACTCAAATCTACAGTGCGATTAACGCCTTTTTGTTATGTCTCGTTCTTTGGTTTTATTGGACGGTCAGAAAGTACGATGGAGAGGTTTTTGCCCTGATGTTGATACTTTATTCAATCGGTCGATTTTTGATGGAATTGATTCGTATCGACGAAAAAGGTCAGCTCGGAACCGGTCTAACGATTTCTCAGTTAATCAGCGTCGCCATGATTATTCTTGGAGTCTCTCTGCTCGCTTTGGCACGGCGGCCTAATGCAAAGCCAGTTTTACCTGCTTAAATCTCGGATTTTATTGGCAAAAGTAGCTACAATTGCCGTAGTGATAGCTGACATTGATGATAATCACCGTCTGTTTGCTGTTTTTAGGGAACTAAAACAGTGCTTTTGAAGTCAAAGCAATGAACAATCCGAGGGCAAAACACGAGGATCGCGAGTGGATCTGTCGAACGATCGACGGGGACACGGAGTCCTTTGGTTTTTTGGTGCAGAAGTACCAAGACCGCCTTTATAACGGCATGGTTCAGATCCTTCGAAACGAGTCCGAAGCGGAAGACGTTGTCCAAGATGCTTTTGTATTGGCCTTCTCTAAGCTCGATTCTTTTCAAGGCAAGAGTGCTTTTTTTACGTGGCTCTATCGAATCGCTTACAACGTTGCGATTACGAGATTACGTCGAAGAAAGCGGGGGGTCTCACTTGATGGTGATGAAGCAAAAGTGCGATTGGATTTTCCAGACGGAGCCCCGTTGCCGAATCATTCGATCGAAAGACAGGAAGAAGCGATTCAGTTGTATGAAGCGCTTGACCGTCTTTCGAGTGAACACCGTTCAATTTTAGTTTTAAGAGAGATGGAAGAGTTGGATTACGATGCGATCGCCGAAATTCTGGAATTGCCCGTTGGAACGGTGCGAAGTCGATTACATCGTGCGAGGATTCGATTGCGTGAGCTCTTGGAAAAAGTCATGGAATAAAAGACAGCGGAAGATTTGAGCGGCGATGAAGCGAGATGGTGCAAAATTACTTGGTCGCGTGGTGAACTGAAGCAATGACAGGCAATCTAAACGAAGACGAATTTGACGAAGGCAATGTCGAACGACTGAACGTCGAGCGGTTGTTGACTGCTTATTTTGACAATGAGCTGGAACCAGCAGAGCGTGCCGAAGTCGAAATGATGTTGAGTGGAAACCCCGATCTGCGTGGATTGCTTGACCAGTGGCAAAAGTCCGGGGAATCCCTTCGGCAGCTGCCTGCCTATCGTTTGGGGGCAGATTTTTCAACGGTCGTTCAAGCAAAAATTGACGCGATTACAGCGGTGAAACAACACGGGCCTCCAGTCTCGGTTTCCGGTTGGGACAGCCAGCGGGTTGGGTTTGGTGGAATTGTCGCCTTGGCTGCTCTGCTTTTGCTAACGTTGTTTGTCTTTCCGAGTTTGGTGGGAGACGGGCTTAATCAACAGACGGTTGCGGTCGTTAATAAGGAAACTGTTCGCGAGCCCAAAACACCCTCAGAATCGTCACCCAAGGAAAGGGCCAAGCCGATCATTGCCCCGAGAAACAGTTCGTTGCCTCGAAATTCGGGTCGTGTCCCCGGCGCACTTCCAACTAGGACTAGAGCTCGTGGCGTCGAACAAGTCGTGTTAATTCAGAATGCGACGCTGGCTGATCTTGAAGCGACTCTCCACCAACATGAGATACGGATTATTACTTCCCAGGGGGAAATGCTGGATGGTGCACACTTTGCCCCCCTCGCGAAACAGGGAATGGAAGCGATTCATGTTGTAAGCCCAAAGACACGTATGCAGGACGCTCTGCATGAAATTGCAGGCCGTGAATTTGTCTCGGTTACTACGTTTACTATTCCTCGACAACGTGGTAGTGCTAAGTCTCCCGAGGCAGAGGGGGCGTTGGCGTTGCAGCTCGAGCCAGTAGATTTCAGAAACGCTGCCGAGGTCAATCGCGAGATTGAAGATTTGAATCAATGGTTCGATTTAGACGTTGAGGACAAGGGGGGCGACTCGATGGAGTGGCTGCTGGTTATAAATTCCCCGGAGCAGCGCTGAGATCGAGCGACCGTTGTTCAATGGGTGCAGCAGGAATGTGTTACGTAGAATGTGTTACGTAGAGTCGATTTTTATTGATCGATTTTCCCAAATCTCCGAGAGGGTTCGGAGACTGCGCTCCATTGCAGCGATTTGCTGCATTCTTCAACATGTTTTCCACGACGTCGAATGCCTGTGTTAATCTGCATATTCGTTTAGCTTTATCTGACAATCGTGTTGTGTGGAAGTGGTGAACAGCCATTTAGTCCGTTCAGACTTGGCTTCTAGCGATTTCGATTCGCTTCCCAAAATGTCTTGTCGGATTTTTCTTTTTTTGGCTTTTCACGAGCACCGATCCGGTTACGCTTTCTTTCTAACGAGGAAGGATCGATTATCGATCTGATCAACCAATAAAACATCAAAGCGATAGAACAGACTATGGAAAACCAGCCTGAAGCCGCCGTTGCCGTTGAGGAATCAAAGGTTGTTGTTAGCGAAAACGCGACGACGAAGTCAGAGCCGTTTATTGGCCAATGGAATCAACTGATTTCAACGACCAACTGGGATAAAGGCGAGATTATCTGCCAGTGGCGTGATTCGTTAAAATCTAACGACGTTCCAGTAACAGATTATTCTGATGAAGCATGGAGCCAGTTGGTTGGAGGCGTGACGCCTCAACACGTGGGTCGTCTCCGTCGAACATTCGAACGGTTTGGGCACGTCTATCGAGAGTACGATGGCGTTTTCTGGAGTCACTTTTATGCTGCTCTCGAATGGGAAGATGCAGAGATGTGGCTTGAGGGGGTGGTTCAGAATCAATGGTCGGTTTCCGGCATGCGGAAGCAGCGTTGGGAAACGCTAGGTAAAGTTGGCAATGAGCCTGTGGATTCTGAAATCGTTGTGTCTGAGCCAGCAGAGGAAACACAGTCGCTTGCGCTTTCAGAGAATGCTCGAAGTAACGATCGGGACTATATGGAAGGTCCTGTTCACGAGGGTCCAGACTGGGGGGATGGTGACCGACCGGAGGGTGGTTCGTCTTCTAGTACGGCAACGCTGGAAGAAGAACCGCAAACCGAATCAGAGGTAGAAGCACCACATGAAGTCCGGCCTTTTGAGTCGTTCACAGATTTGCCAGACGATGTCATGGAAGCGGCCAGTGATTTTAAAGTTGCGATTATCAAACACAAAGCCGCTGAGTGGGAACAGATCAGTCGTAACGATATGATCGCTCTGCTAGACGCTCTGAAGCGGTTGGCTGAATTGGCTCCGGTTTAATTCGGTTAGCTTTTCAAATTGCTTAGCCTGCGATCCAATTGTCATTGGCGGATGGCTCAAAATCTAAGTCGTAATTCATAAAACGGCCGATTCAAATTGAATCGGCCGTTTTTGTTTAGCTAAGCCTCTCGTTGGCGTGAGGCCGGCATGAATCGAAGAAGTTCTGAAATGGAATGCGGTCGGCATTTTTAATTGGTTCTTGAGTTTTGTTTCACCAGTTTCACTGGCAAAATTTCGCTGGCGAGCGAGTTTTTTTTCCGACACGGACGGGATTGGTGAAATTCAAGCGAGAATCTGTTAGAAAGCTATTTCTTAAACGCTTATTTCCCAAAATTATAAACCTGAGAGAGAACGAAGTATGTCGACCAAAGTTGCAATTATCGGAGCAGGTGGAATGCTCCAGTACCATGCCGGTGGATTCAAGCAAGCAGGAGCGACAATTGTGGCTTTGGCTGATATGAATGAAGCCGCGGCCAACACTGCAGCACAGGAATGGGAAATTCCGAACGTTTACAATGATGTCGAGACAATGTTGGCTGAGACTGATGCCGAAGCCGTCAGTATTATTGTTCCCAATAAGTTTCATGCTCCATTGGCAATTCAGTGCCTCAATGCTGGGAAGCATGTTTTTTGTGAAAAGCCCCCGGCATTAAACGCAGGGGAAGTGGAGTTGATGATCGCCGCTGCTGAAAAGGCGGGGAAAAAATTGATGTTTAATTTTAACAATCGCGCTCGCCCCGAGTCTTATGAAATGATGGAGCGGATTGGCGATGGTTCGCTAGGCACGATTAACTCTGCTCAAGCAAAGTGGATTCGACGTACAGGTATTCCTGGATTTGGTGGTTGGTTTACGACTAAATCGCTTTCGGGTGGCGGTCCTCTTATTGATTTGCTTCACATGGTCGACCTTGCCATGCACTTTATGGGGTATCCCGAACCAGCGTTTGTGCTTGGCCAGACCTTTAGTGACTTTATTGACGATAAGAGTTTCAAGGGCCCCTGGGGCATTCCGGATAACGACGAAGGCGTTAACGACGTTGAGGCGGCGGCGCACGGTTTTGTAACATTTAAGACCGGCCAAGTCCTTTCTTTGCAGGTTTCCTGGGCAGAGATGGTCAAGCGGGAAGAGGTCTCGGTTGTCTTTCAGGGAAGTAAGGGTGGCGGCAAGGTGGAGCGATTGTTTGGAACTGACGGAATCGATGAGACCGCAATTGACACCTGTGAAATTTACGTTCAGGAAGACGGCAAGTCGGTAGATAAGACGATCGAAGTCGACGAGTGTGAAGATATGGGGCGAATTCGTTCGGCAGCTAACTTTATCGGCGCCATTGAAGGAACCGAGGCTCCTTTAAATACGCCTGAACAAGCGTTGGCTTTGATGCGAACGATTGATGCCATCTACGCTTCGGCCAGTTCGGGAACGCCAATTGCAGTTTAAAGCCATGGGGGTGGTTGAAGCGCTCGGGTCGTTCCGCCGCCTATTAATTATTAATCAGATAAACTTGAGGTTATAAAATGTCGCTAAATCGTAAACTCCGGATGGGAATGGTCGGTGGTGGCCGTGGTGCGTTTATTGGATCAGTGCACCGAATGGCTGCAGCATTGGACGGTAAGATTGAGCTGGTTGCGGGTGCTTTTTCTTCGGATCCTGAAAAGAGCCGGCTCTCTGGTGAGGATTTCATGCTTGCTCCGTCACGCGTATATTCAAGTTATCAGGAGATGGCTGAAAAAGAGGCTGCTCTTCCGGAAGACGAAAGAATTGATTTTGTTTCAATCGTTGCCAGAAATGATCTCCACTACGATGTTTCAAAAACGTTTATCGAAGCCGGCTTTAATGTGATTTGTGAAAAGCCACTGGCTTTTTCTCACGAACAGGGAGTGCAGTTGGCTGAGGTGGTGGAAGCAAGCGGCAAGGTTTTTGCGCTGACGCATAACTACACTGGTTATCCAATGGTCAAAGAAGCCAAGTCGATGGTGGCTGATGGTAAGCTAGGGCGAATTTTGAAAATCGTTGCCGAGTATCCTCAAGGGTATGCGATTACCGCACTCAAGGATGAAGAAGACGGGGCAATTTCGAATTGGCGGATGGATCCCGGGGTTTCCGGAGTATCCAATTGCATGGGCGATATTGGTTCGCATGCGGAGAATTTGGCCCGTTACATCACCGGGCTTGAGATCGACGAATTGGCGGCTGAATTAACAACCTTTATCCCGGGGCGTCCGCTGGACGATGACGGAAACCTGTTGATCCGCTACAAAGGCGGAGCCAAAGGAGTGTTGTACGCGTCACAGATTTCGACGGGAGATGAAAACAATTTAAACATTCGAGTCTATGGCACGGAGGCCTCTTTAGAGTGGCATCAAGAACATCCCAACGAATTAATTGTGAAATTCGCTGAGCAGCCGCGGCAAATTCATCGACGAGGTAACGTCTACAACGGAGAGGTCTGTGGAAAATACACCCGACTTCCGTTCGGGCATCCAGAAGCTTTCATTGAGGCATTTGCAAATGTTTATTTGGGTGCGGCCGAAGCGATTGCAGACGAGGTCAGTGGAACCTACACGGGACCTGAAGGTTATGATTTTCCCACGGTAGCGGACGGCGTTGAGGGGATGGCTTTTATCGAAGCGGCAGTCAATTCCTCAAAGAATAATGCGGCGTGGACAAAATTATAAATTGGCACCGATTTTTGTAGTGCCGCAAGTGTGAACTTGCTTGTTTTCATTGGGGTTTTGAGAATCCACCCCAATTCGCCAACAACTGAGGGGTGCCCTTCGGTCGAGTGATGTTCAGCTAATTTTGCCCGCACTCTACATTTGCCAGGGATAATCTTTTAGAATAAACGGCTTAGCCGATTTAACAAAGTGAAACAATGCTAGTGAACAATCCCATGATCAGTAATTTAATAGCCGCTCAAAATGAATTGACCACGATGCAGGTTTTGGGGATCGCTGGAATCCTGCTCGGGCTTTTCTTTTTATTCATTTTTTTCATCTTCTTTCTGTCCTACTTTCGTTGGTGGATCCAGTCTTTTTTCACTGGCGCCAGAGTCTCCTTTTTTGATCTCGTGGGAATGTCCTTCCGAAAGGTCAAGGCGAGTGTGATTGTGCCGAGTAAAATCATGGCAGTTCAGGCTCGTCTCGATGAGCCCGAAATGACGACAAAAGCATTAGAGGCTCACTATCTCGCCGGTGGAAATGTGCCGATGGTGGTCCGGGCTTTGATCGCTGCGAACAAGGCGAAGACGATTAATTTGAGTTTTCGAGAGGCAACCGCCATTGATTTGGCTGGTCGTAATGTTCTCGAAGCGGTTCAAACCAGCGTCTACCCGCGGGTGATAGACTGTCCGGCGAGAGGTTCGTCGCGACGGTCTTTGGACGCGGTGGCAAAGGATGGTATTCAACTAAAAGTACGGGCGCGAGTTACTGTGCGTTCTAACTTGCAACAGTTGATCGGTGGTGCAACTGAAGACACAATCATCGCGAGGGTGGGTGAAGGTATTGTGAGTGCCATTGGTTCTGCGATGACGCACAATGAAGTTCTGGAAAACCCAGATATGATTTCCAAAGCGGTGCTGGCGCGCCGCCTGGACTCGCAAACTGCATTTGAAATTGTTTCGATTGATATTGCAGATATCGATGTCGGGGATAATATCGGGGCTCGATTGCGAGCGGATCAAGCTGAAGCGGATACTCGCGTTGCTCGCGCGAGGGCGGAGGGGCGACGCGCGATGGCCGTTGCCCAGGAGCAGGAGAACAGCGCTGCGATTGAAGAGAGTCGAGCGAAACTCGTTTCGGCTCAAGCTGAAGTGCCGAAGGCGATGGCAGACAGTTTTCGTGGCGGAAAATTGGGTATCCTCGATTACTATAAATTGAGGAATGTTCAAGCTGATACGGAAATGCGTAAATCGATTTCGTCCAGTGGAAGTTCGTCGTCAACTTAACCCGGGTGAGGAGTTAACTCGGCCATGGCGCGAGATATTGAAGAATTTTTAAGAAAAGCGGCGGAACGTCGGCAACAGAAAAGCGGCGGGGGAAAAGCTCCAGATAGCCGTAGGCCTGTTGCCCGCCCGCAGTCGCCCGCGCCTCAACCGCGACGCGTGCAACCCGAGGTCGTTGAAGCGGAGGTTGTTCGGGCGCAACCCTTGAATCCACGGGTTAAAAATCAAAAGCCAAAACCAGCCCGAGTAAAGCCGTCTCCGAAACGAAACCTTCGGGAAGAGAGTGTGGCTGAACATGTTCGGAATCATATCGATACATCGAGTATCGCGACACATGCCGAACAACTGGGTGATCGCATTGCAAATGTTCACGATCAAGTAGACGCAAGTATTCACCAGCGTTTAGACCATGATTTGACTGCGATTGACGATGCCCCTTCGGTAACTGACAGTCTGTCGGCTGCTGCGATGGAGGACACGGGGGCCTCCATGGCTGAGCAATTGCGAAAAATGTTGAAAAATCCGAAAACGGTTGGGCACGCCATCCTGCTTGCGGAAGTTCTCCGGCGTCCTGATTTTGATTAAATCGGTCACTTTGTTGCTGATAGAGAGATCTTTCTTCTTTCAGGAAATCTCTGAGCTCAGGTAGAGTGATACCATCGCGACGATGCGTTGATTTAGTAAATTAGTCTCGGTTGCAAACGATTCTATTGAATCGATGCGAATTTCTCGTGCCTTTTTTAAAGAAGATTCGAAAGCAAAATGTTAATTACTCCAGAGACATCAAAAATAGGCTGGGTTGGAACGGGCGTGATGGGGCACAGTATGTGTCGCAATTTGATGGAGGCGGGGTTTCAGGTTTCTCTCTATAGTCGCACCCAGAAGAAGGCAGCTGACTTAATTGCAGCCGGTGCGAACTGGTGCGAATCACCGAAGGCAGTCGCCCAGGCCAGCGATGTTATTTTTTCAATTGTCGGGATGCCGAGCGATGTTCGCGAAGTGTTTCTGAGCGACCGAGGTGTACTGGCAGGGTGTCACCCCGGAAATATTGTGGTCGATATGACCACGAGCGAACCGCAATTGGCGATCGAGCTCGCTGATGCTGCTCGCCGTCTGGGGGTGCACTCGGTTGATGCTCCTGTTTCAGGCGGAGACGTCGGAGCTAGAACGGGTACGCTTTCGATCATGATTGGAGGGGATGCGGAAGTCGTAACTGCATTGGAGCCATGTTGGAAAGCGATGGGGAAAACTTATGTTCGTCAAGGAGAAGCGGGTTCAGGCCAGCACGCGAAGATTGTCAATCAGATTTTAGTCGCCGCCGGGATGATTGGGGTTTGTGAATCTCTTTTATATGCACAGCAATCAGGATTAGATCTGGAAACGGTGTTGCAATCGGTCAGTAGCGGTGCTGCGGGGAGTTGGGCGTTGTCGAATCTCGCACCACGAATCGTATCCGGTAACTTTGACCCGGGATTCTTTGTTGAGCATTTTGTAAAGGATCTTGGAATTGCGATGCGGGAATCGAAACGGATGTCGTTAAAACTTCCCGGGCTGGAGCTTGCTTGCGAGCTTTATGAGCGAGTCGTTTCGCGCGGTGACGGCCGATTGGGGACTCATGCTTTACAGATGACATTGTCTGAAATGTCGGATTTAAATTGGACCCCAAAACAGCGGTAGTCTAACTGGATTATTGGGTTTGTTATGTGAACGATTGCGCGTGAATTGAGGCTCCGGCGCAGTTAATCGGAGTGTTTTCTGAGTAACGGTGTGCAGTTGTGCGGTGAGCCTGCGGTTAAACGTTAACGCAACCAACTGTTTCTCGAGCAACGGGTTAAGACTTAGACTGAGATGAGTTAGACTGGGTGAATGGAACCAAAACAGAAAAAAACATTTAATCCTGTTGAGATTCGTGAAGATTTTCCAATTCTCAATCAGACGATTCATCGGGAACGTCCGCTAGTTTATTTCGACAACGGCGCATCGACTCAACATCCCACGCAGGTGATTGAGGCGATGGATGATTGCTATGTCCGCACGTACGCTAACGTCCATCGGGGAATTCATTGGCTCAGTGAACAGTCATCGGCGCAATACGAGCAGGCGCGAACTTCCGTTCGGCGTTTCATTAATGCGTCTCACGGCAATGAAGTCATTTTTACCTCGGGAACAACAGAATCCATTAATTTGATCGCCCGGTCTTGGGGCGATGCGAATGTGAAATCCGGGGACGAGATATTGTTGACGATGCTCGAGCATCATTCGAATATTGTGCCGTGGCAACAGTTGGCAGAGCGAACGGGTGCGATTGTAAAATTTATCCAACTGACGGATGCCGGAGAACTGGATCTTGACCATATGCGTTCGCTGCTAAGTTCACGAACAAAGATCGTTTCGTTTGCCTCGGTCTCGAATGTTCTCGGCACTCGAGCGCCGGTGGCTGAATTAACGGCGATGGCAAAAACGGTTGGTGCCTTGGTTGTGGTCGATGCAGCCCAATCGGTGCCACACGACAAGACAGACGTGCAAGGTTGGGGAGCTGATTTTATTGCCTTTAGTGGGCATAAGATGCTCGGGCCGTCGGGGGTCGGAATTCTTTGGGGGCGTCAGTCGATTCTCGAGGAAATGCAGCCCTTTCAGGGGGGCGGGAGTATGATCGACCAAGTCACTATTGATGGGTTTACCTGGGGCGAATTGCCAGCGAGATTCGAAGCGGGAACTCCTCCGATTGTCGAAGCGATCGGCTTGGGAAGTGCAGTTGAATACCTCGAAAAGATCGATGTTGACCAGATTGAAGAACATGAGCAGGTCTTAGTAAAACGGGCCTATGAATTGATCATGGAAGTTGACGGGGCAAAGATCCTCGGTCCTGCAGCAGATTGCCGTGCGGGTTTAGTCAGTTTTGTGATCGAGGGAGTTTCGTCACAGGACATATCGATTTTGCTTGATCAACTGGGCATCGCGATTCGCGCGGGCCATCATTGTGCAATGCCATTGCATAAACAGTTAGGAATCAAGGCAAGTTGCCGGGCCAGTTTCTATTTATACAACACGTTAGACGAAGTTGAGCAAATGGGAGAGGCACTAAAGAAGGTCGTCCAGCGTTTACGATAGCCGATCGTTTTTGTCTTGCTATCTTCGTTTTGTGAGCAGCACAATGGCTGTGACTTGAGCGATGGCGAGCACAAGAAAAAATCCACCGAGTGCATACCAACGAACCGCCTCTAAAGCTGCGATTTCGTGTTTCGCCGGGTGCATAAGGCACAGGTAGCCGATGATGCACGAAGCCGCGATTGAGATAGTTAGCTTGCCGGTTAGAAGAGTGCGCCACATAGTTAGTTGAGCAAGCACGTTGCGAGCTTTAAATTCGATTACTGAGTTTTTACTGGCTTTCGCCCAATGAACTGGTAGTACGGCGTTTTTAATAACGGCACGTACGGCATTCGATTTCGAGCTTCGACCAAATGGGTTTGCTCAAAATGGCTGCGTAGAAAAGGGAGGTGATCCGGTGACGGAAAAACATTGTCCGTCGCGAACCATGGTTGCCATAAAGATCTCGCAAGCCAGCCTTGTTTCCGGAGGTCGGCGGGTGGATGTTTTCTACCGACATAAAAATCAACAACGCCAATGTATCCCCCCGGTTTCAGCATCGCGAGGGCATTCTCGATTGCCGAAAACCAATCTGGGATCATGGTTAACGAATAGGAGAACGTAACGACGTCGGCTTGCCCTTCGGTCGGGCGGAATTTAGTGGCGTCGGCAGCGATTGCTTCCGCATTTTGCCACCCTCGAGCGGCGAAACGCTCGGTGGCAACCTTTAATAAGGACTCGGAAAGATCGACGACATAGACTTTTTTCAACGATTCAATGTCGTCGGCCAGGTTTTCAATGTTGGCCCCCGTTCCTCCGCCCATGTCCACCCATACTCCATCGACGGGTCGAGGGATGGCTTCCCAAAGCGCCTCACGGCCCTTAAGTAGCCGTCTACGGAAATCATCATAGGCGTCGGCTTGTCCTCCATAGAAGCTCTCCATCCTCTCCGCATGGTTGTCGCCACGAACTGGTTTAACCAGCATGTGATAAAGGACTTTCATGTCAGAGATAAACGCCATGGAATTGTCTTGGGGTAAGGTCAGTCGTCAGTCGTTTTGACTGTTAAAGATCACTGCAAATCAATTTGGAGATTTAGACATTGATATCCGCGATATAAAAGCTGCCGTAAGTATGGACTCGATCTTTTTGATGGAGTTCGTTTGCCAGCGACTCGTTGTAACTCAAAGATGAGCTTATGTTTTGGATTTGACCGTTATGAGTTACTTGAACCTGTTCGATGAAGTCCGTTCGTAATCCTCCGCTTCGCCAAATCGCGCGAGCATTGGGAGCGGCTCGGTCAAAGATTGCCTGCCATTCCGATTCGAGAAGTGGAAAAAACTGATCGCTCAGCCAGTCCATGTGGTCGAGGAGGATATACCGTGAAATGGTGCCTTCATGTTTTTCGAGAAATCCTTGCACCGAATCGGTGTGTGTTGAGACTTTGTCGACGAGTCCACCTTTAAGCTTTCCGAAATTCTCTTCTTTGAGATATTCGGGGCAGCACTCTCGTGTGTAGGCGCCATTCATGTAGACACGCCAGAAGTAATTATCTTTTAATGGAAGATCCAGAAAAACGCTTTCCATGCAGTCACGAATGAATTTGACCAAACCACCTTCGTATTGTGTTTCAATCTGTTTTCGCTGAGCTTTTGGGACTCCGAGCATCGACATGGTTGTGTCGCGATTCATCGCGAACTTCATCAGGCTGGACCAGAATTTTTTCTGCAAATGGTTTTCGTATATTTCTCGCTGCTCTTCGATTGTCTCAGCGTTTAGAAGTGCGTCGAGATGGGGGCGGACACGAATCACATTATCTGTATAAGCGCAGATAATTCGAGCGACGGTGCCGGAGGTGCCCCGGTAGTAGAATGATTTTTTACGGTGATCGAACCATTTGATTTTTTTGTCCCAAAACGACTGTGACCAGGCGGGTAGGCTCGCGCGAAGTTTTTGCTCATAAATTTTTCTCGCACCAGAGAGTCGTCCTTCGCCAAACATCTTAAAGAAATCATCGAATTCAAGATGCTGAATCGCACTCATCTTTAGGTCGAGTAGCGCATTTTGTCGCGGATTCATATCAACCGCGTTGACGTGATTAGGTTCGGCGAGTGCGTAGTCAAGCGAATTACATCCGGCTGACGTGATGACGAGCACGTTGTCGTCTGGCCCCAGATCAAGCGCGACCCGGTCAAGTCGCGGGTCTTCCCAGCAGGTATTGTAAACGAGGTTGTTGCCATGGACGGTTGTAAAAATCCGTCGATTAACCCAATCCGTAAACGCCATGTTATTCTGTCACTCATCGATTTGGAATGAAAATTAAGCACGAATTGTATCAACTGGAGCGTTGAATCAAAACCGGCTTAAACGGAAGAATGACACGCGACTCGCAGCCGCGGGTGTCCGGTCACTGTAAGAGAAGTGTTGCGGATTAGAGATTATTTGACCTTGGCATCGGTCATTCGGTAGATCGACCATACATTTCCATCCGGGCCTTTGTATTCTTTCAAGGAGAATTTTCCTTCGATTGAGATTGGGCGGACAGTAAAGTCGGTTTCAAGCCCCGCCTCAAGACGTACCAACACGCAATCAAAAATCGCTGCACCGGGCCCAAAGCAGCATTCTTTATTGTCTCTGACAAAAATGAACTTGGAGAGTCCAGTTTGAGTAAAACTGGGTCTGATGTAACCTCGAAGCTTAACCGTGGAATTGTGGTACTCGTTGATCTTTGGCGTCAGAAGCTTACGGCTAAACGGGCTCCCTTTCTCCATGTCAAATTTAAGATCGTCAAACGTTAAATCAAATTTCTTTGGAGCAGTTTGGGGTTTAGTTTGCTTGGAAGTCTTTTCTTGTGCCGCTTTGGGTGCGGCAGGCGAGGTCTGCTGCGCCTCAGCGCGGGATGGGGTGGCAAGCCATGTGATGCAGATGCTGGCGAGAAGCAGAAAAACAAACGATTGATTTTTCATGATAGACTGCCTGATTTTGATTGAATTAAAATTCAAGGCAACATCAGCAACCGTTTGGTGGCTTTGATTGGTTAGCGGATCTGGTCTGCCTCAATCTCATAGTATACCCGAGGAACTTCGTCTTCTGAAGTCTGTTTTGTTCCCTGATTAAGGCGGAAAGTTCCGGCAATTTTTCGTAGAGAGTAGTTATGGTCGACGGTTTCATCGCTCATGATCTTAATTGCGACGACCTCGGTGATTTTCGGATTGCCTCCAAAGCAGCAGTCTCCAAAATCTCCCACAAGAATGAAGTTCTTAAGCTTGGTTCGCTTGGCGCCGGGTCGAACATAGCCCTTCAGGAAAACCTTGGTCCCGTCATATTTTATTGCTTTTTCAGAGAAGGGCAGGGCGGTTTTTTGATTGGGACGCAAGTCACCATAAGAGATTCTGAGGTAACCGTCCGGGACCTCCGTGGCATAATCGTAAACATGAAAGATCAAGCCAGAGACCGTAAGGACGAGTCCCGCGACAAAGCCTATTTTACCGATTAGCAATCCTGATAATTCGTCGGGAAAGCGTCGGAAGTTTCCAAGCGCGACCAATCCAAAGACGGCTGCCAAGAAAGGCAACAGGACAAAATGGGCTGCCATTAAAAAGGTCAAGCCACCCATGGTTGCAAAAATAAAAGATGCAACAGCCGCTTTGCTGATAGACCGGTATTCGAATTCGTTGACGGGTTGGTGAGCTGAGATTTCGGAATGATTTTCTTGCATGGTCGCAATTAGACAAACACGATTATAAGGGTTTAGTTATTTCAACGTCGGAGCACTAAATTGCTGTCGACTTGGAACGCGGCGTCGCCCCATGGTAATTCAAAATGAGTGGATGCTGGGAAGTCAAACAAGCCAGTTGGGCAAGTTGCTTCAAGCTATTGAGCGTTTAATGCCGTTTTTAACGACAATTCGTCGTCTGGGGCTCTAAATTTTTTAATCCGGGTTAAAAAATCAACCGCTCGAACCACCCGTTTACCACTGTCCAAAGCAATACGAATATCGCAATGGAGAATGCTAGAGGAATCAACAGGATTTGCCACGTCAGGTTCGGTGTGACGGCTGCCGCAACGGTGGCGGTAGGTTGTCCCGACTCCGAACCCAAGGATGTGGCGCCTCGTTCCTGTGATACGAACGCTTCGCGGGGAGGGTTCAGTGGGGCTGGAGCTTTGACCAAGTCAATGTCCTCCGGAGCAGCGGTCAAAAGAGTTTGGGTTTCGGAAATTACCGCTCCCGAATAATCCACTTCGGCGGTTGACGCATCCGCGGATGTTGCAAAAGTACTGGTAATCGAACCGTCCACAGGTTCCTGTAGGAGAGGGACTTTTTTCACTACCAAGGAAGGTGAGGTGCTCTCAGAGAATTCAAAAGTCGGTAAATTTGATTTTGAGAGTTTGGTCGATTTCTTTTCGGGCTCAGACTTTTCGGGCTCAGACTTTTCGGGCTCAGTTGACGGGCGGGTCTTTGTTTCCTCTTCTTGATCGTCTTCTGAATCGTCGCTGTCCCAGTCGTCATCACTGTCACCGACGCCTAGGAAGAAATCGGCACGCTGAACTGATTCAGGGTCAATCTTGCGAAGTTCTTCGATGTACTGTTTGGCTTCTGGTTTGGGGCAGGCGCGAAGATACGTGATCACGGGTACACGCAACCAATTCGACTCGGAATCTGCGTCTTTGAACATCTGAACCAGTCTCTCCATTACCGACCAGTCTTTCCAGCGAGCTAGGTCCGGAATAATCATGTCCGCCATTTTGGGGCGGTCGAGTAGGTGTCGGATAGCGACAACGATTCGTTGTTTCGGAATCAAGTCAACTTCGGTGCCGTGAAAGCGGAGTGCGGAAACGGCAGCGAGCGTGTCCACGTAATCGACTTCTTGGTCTTCTAAAAATGTTTTTTCAATTAAATCGACGCCGTCTTCCCCTTTGAGTGTCAGATAGCATGCAATTAGCGCGTCCAGGCCAGCTCTTTTTTTGCGACTGCCGGAATTGATGAGATCCTCAAGCAATTGGGTGTCTTCGGGTTTACCGCAAACGCCGAGCATCGTGAAATATAAACGTCTCCGACTAACCGAAGTTTCCGGGTTGTTTATCCAGCCAATGATTTTTTCGCGATCCATTTGGTCTTTCATCGCGATCAAGTCTTCGTAAGGAGCTTGAGCAAATTCGTCATAAGCATCGAATGCGAGGACCGATTCTTTGTCTTCAAAGAAGTTTTGAAAAAACACTAATCTTTCCGGGCCCTTTTCCGGAAGTGTTTGGATATCCGAAAGGTACTTAAACACGCGATCACTGGCTTTCATCGGTGTTGTCCATGAAACCTTGGGAGGATCGACGCCCATCACCAAGAATTTCTGCCCGATAGGGTAGTTGCCCACCAGTTGGGTGTTGAAGGTCATCGATTCACTTACGAATTTCTCCCCCTTCAATACTTGCTCGATCTCAAATTTGGCTTTGGGGAAATCGGCATTGGGGTCATCGCTGGGAGGTGGGATTTCAACTAGCTTGGCAACAACCGCGATATCGTTTGAGTTAAGTTGGTCAGAGAAAGTCATTGCCACGGCTGAACAAAACGGACAGGCATTCGACGCCACCGTCGTTTCGGCATGATTGGCTTCGACCTCGCGGGGGAGGTTAAGCACTGCAACTGCCGACAGGAGGCCGGCCAAGGCAGTTAGTAAGCGAAGCATTCTGTGGTTTCTCTTAAACATAAAACGAATTTAGTTTTTCGTGGTTAAATGGGTTTGGGTGCGAGACTGAAGGGTGCCCGAAACTGTAGGGGATAACGTACTCGCTTCCGCAGTGTCTACGCAAACCGTATCGTATCTGTTTTGGCAAAAAAAAGAAAACGAGCTATTGCAAAGATATGTTAAAATCCCCGAAAAAGTGTGGGAAATTACCAAGATTTAAGACTTTGCTATTTCCCAAGGGATTTAGAGACATCAGTTCGGTAGGCTGAAATTGCCGGGTAGATCCCAACGACCACAGCAAGCAGCATTAGTCCGGGAATTACCAGCAGTTCCGGCGACACTGAGCCGCTGATGAGACTGTCGGGGATAAAGCCGAGAGTTAGCACCGAAATGTCGACTGCCGGCGCGAAATCGAAGAAGCCAAGTGGCACTCCCGTTGAGTTCTCCACGTTCGGTCCAAGAAGACCGTTCAGACTGTGACCGAGGAGCCAGCCGAGCAACCCTCCCATGAGTGCTAGCAAAACTGATTCGCAGAGAATAATACTCATCACTCTGGAGCGATTGGCACCGAGAGCACGCATCACGGCGATCTCGTGTTTTCTTTGGTTCATGGAGTTGTAGATTCCCACCAGAATGCTGAGGGCAGAAACGATGCAGATCATGCAGGTAAGCCCCAACAGCAGCCAGCGGATTGGGTCGACGAACACTTGGAAAAGGGAAGCGACTTCCATGACTGGGTTGACCGCTTGTGCAGCCTTTTGAGATCTTTCAGGCCGATAGGGCGTCCAATCCAATGTTGTTTCGAGGTCGCCTTCGTTGATCTGGCCGGGTAAGAAATAGCCGATTGCTCCAACTTCATCGCTTAAAGAGGTGCGAACTAAAATAGAGGTAACCTCTCGTTGTTCGATAGGCAGCGGAATTCTTGTGGCATTTTGTTTTCTCGCGAACTCATCTTCTTCCGAGAGTGTCGGAGTATCAGGGGGTGGCTCGTCTGTCGAGGCGGTAGGGTTGTCACCGGCAGTTTCGGGGGCGTCCGCTTCATCATCAAAAAATGAATCATCGAGTGGGTCGAGTACGACCTCATCTTCGGTTTCTGCGTTGAGATCATCCTCGGTTTTTAGAACGCCATCTTTTTCAATCGTCTTGGCGTGATCTTCCATTAGGAAGAAACCTTCCATGTTCAGAAAAACCACTCGGTCATTAGGAGTACCTGTGCCCTCGATAATTCCGACAACGGTGTAATCTTGTTCGTGAATATGGGCGCTGCTGCTATTGGGGTCGCCGTGTGTAGCTTGGAGTTTGTCGCCGAGTTTTATGTCGCAACGGTCGGCAACGATCGAACCAACAACGCACTCAAAGAGGCCGTTTTCTTCACTCTTCTCAACAAAATTCCTTCCCTCAGCGAACTGGAATTTTTTATCCGAGTCGATGTCGAGAACGAGGTCAGTAAAAAAGTTAGGCGTGGTGCCGACACAGCGGAAAGCGAGTTGAGTTTCCGGGTCGACGTAGTAGTCGCCCTGGCACAAAGGGACAGCGATGTGAGTGTAGCGTTTGTAGAGACCTCGCTCGTTGAGTTTCATCGCCGAGGTCTGTTGGAAGTCAAATGCGTCCTTGATCAACGCGTTCGAAAGTGCGGCACCAATGCCGGTAGATCCCGGTAAATTGGGCGAAGTTAGTTCCATTGTTTCGTCTACAGCTTGTTTGGCATGGTAAGCGATGGAATTCTTGAGATCGCGTCCTCGCGTTTCTTTATCGCAAAAGGCCAAGTAGTACTCGTAGGGAATGTTCTCGACTGGTTTGCTCAAATAGTAGACTGAATTCAGGGTCAGTTGGAGACCACCCCCGCGCGCACCCACGATAATGTTGTAACCAAAACTGTTATTGGCTCGAAATGACTGGGAGACAACTCCGTGGATCGTGAGCACCGCCACGACCATCGTGACACCGAGACTCATGGAGACAATGGTCAGTAGTGAACCAAAGCCACGTTGCTGGATGCTTCGCCATGCGATCTTAAATGAATTCATGCTGCTGGATCTTAAAGCTGGGTGTCAGGAGTAGTTTGTTGGGTTTTTGGATCTCCCGGTTTTGCTTTTGCATCGCCGACAACGAGGTTTAGTTGATCGAGTCGTTGGACACGTTCAAATTGTTCTGCGACTTCCATTGAGTGCGTTACCATGAGGAGTGCAATTTTTTCAGATTCACAGCTTGACTTAATCAGGTCGATGATCTGTTGTTGGTTTCCAGGATCAACATTGGCGGTAGGCTCATCGGCGAGGAGTAGCGAAGGTCGGTTAGCCAGTGCTCGGGCGACGGCGACGCGTTGTTGTTCACCAACCGACAATTGATGCGGTTTATTGTGCAGGCGATGCCCAAGACCGACTCGATCCAATAGTGTTCTGGCGCGTTCGGGGGATCTTTTTTTACTCGCAAAAGTCATCCCTAGAATGACATTCTCATAGGCGGAAAAACCGGGAAGCAAATTAAATGTCTGGAAAACATAACCAAGTTTATCAGCGCGAATCCGATCCCTAGCGGATTCCGAGTACCGAGTTAGTTCGACGTCGTCGAGAAAAACTTTGCCTGAATCGGGTTGAGTGATTCCGGCAATCGTGTGGAGCATGGTTGTTTTTCCACATCCACTGGGACCGATAAGGATCACTTGCTCGCCGGGTGCGATTTCGAACTCGGGGATGTCAAGGATTGGCACCCGCTTTTTGTCCGGTTGAGCGAAGCTTTTCTTGATTTGATGGAGCTTAAGCATTCAGGATAATTCTGATGGTTTGAGAGTGATGGTTTCCACAAAGCAAAGGAGCAGAGGGAAGGTTGGCCAGGGGCGGGAGGCCTGGCTCATTCCGTTCGATACCTTTTCGATCTAAAATCCTAACTGCTAAATTGGGTTACGCCCAGATTAGGTCGTTCGTTCTCATTAATTTCACATTACGCTGCTTTTTAGGACGATTTACCGGTTGCGCTCGCGGATTTCACGACTGAGGCGACGTTTGTTGTCTGCGTCTTTCAGTGTTTGACGTTTGTCATGCAGGTTTTTGCCGCGGCCGACCGCGACCATGACTTTGACAATGCCTCGTGCATTGAAATACATGCGAAGCGGAATAAGCGTTAACCCTTTTTCAAACGCTTTCGTAGAGAGTTTGTCCAATTCTCTTCGGTGAACTAGGAGTTTTCGCGACCGTTTGGGTTTGTGATTCCAAAAACTGGCTTGCCTGTATTCAGCGATATCCGCGCCAATTAACCACAGTTCGCGATTCTCCACCCGGACATAGGCCTCATTGAGCGAAATATTTCCTTCACGGAGACTTTTAACTTCGCTACCAATGAGCATGACCCCGCATTCGACTTGCTGAAGAATCTCGTATTTGTGACGAGCTTTGCGATTTTCACAAATGACCTGACTTTGGTCGTCGGTGCTCTTCTTTTTTGTTTTCTTTTTATTCTTCTTTTGAGCGGCCATGGCACTTCGTTTGTGGAAAAGGAACCTGAAACTTACACCAGAAATTGAGAGAGGTACACACTACGGAGTACCGGTTGTGAGGAAACTGAGCTGTTGTTTTCGTCTGGTGGGGTTTTGCCAGGGAATAATCAGTACTTGCGGTTGAGTATTCGCGGCCGAACCTTGCGCTGAAGCTCCTCGGATTTTGGTCGGACCGGAGAAACTGCGGAAGAAATGGGTGGATTTAGCATCTGGCGAAAAAACACGGCAAAGCCTAGACTGAAGCGGCGAGAGTTAGCAAATTCGTGAAACAAAAGCCTGCCTCGCAGGCTCGTTCGATACGAGTGTTCTGCGTCGAGGCGTTATATATTATTGGGCTTGGACGGATATTAGTGCGGTCGGAAGCGTTTTTTCGGGGGCCGACAAAGGCTTAGAATTTGTCTGGAACGCTCAACCCTATCCTGTGTTTGTGTTTTGAAAATAGAGGTTTGCAATGAGCGGTTTACCCGTGATTAACGGCGGCAATTCGACCGAGGGTGGATCTTGCGGCGGTGGCTCGTGTGGCTCAATGGGGGGGAGTGCGTCTCAGTCAACCGCGCGGTTGCCTAAATGGTTGAAGCGTCAAATTCCAAAGGGAAACAATGTTGGGGCGACCGCCAAACTGCTGGATGAGCTCAACCTTGAAACGGTCTGTGATAACGCGAAGTGTCCCAATCGGATGGAGTGTTATTCGCAGCAAACTGCGACATTTATGATTCTCGGAAAGACTTGTACTCGACCTTGCGGATTTTGTGCGGTGGAGCGAGGACGTCCGGGGGCTTTGGAGTTGGACGAACCTGATCGGGTCGCGGAAGCTGCCCATCGGCTTGGGTTGAAGCACGTTGTGATTACATCGGTTACTCGGGATGATTTGCCGGATGGCGGGGCGGATCATTTTTATCAGTGTGTTGTGGCCGTGAGAGAAAAGACCGGTGCTACGGTCGAGGTACTGACTCCTGATTTTGTACATAATAAATCAGCATTGGACCGTGTGATTGAATCGGCGCCTGAGGTCTTTAACCACAATGCAGAAACCGTGCCTCGCTTATACCGCCGTGTGCGAGGCCCCAAATCGGATTATCAGTGGACGCTCGGTTTGCTCGAGCGGGTAAAGGAAGTGAATCCCGAAATTAAGACCAAAAGTGGCTTGATGTTGGGGCTTGGAGAAACCCATGAAGAGGTTTACGAAGTACTTTCGGACCTCCTTGATATTGGTTGTGATTTTTTAACCTTAGGACAGTACCTGCAGCCCTCGCTGGATAGGTATTTACCCGTTGTTCGTTACATTCCACCGGAAGAATTCGCGATGTTAGGGGAAAAAGCAAAGAGCATGGGGTTCAAAAAAGTTGCCAGTGGCCCGTTTGTAAGAAGTAGTTACCACGCTCGAGATATGGCGGAAAGCTTCTAACTTGAAATTTGAATTAGTTTCTGACGGCTGGGCTTTCGCCGCCTCGCCATTATCGGTTTTTCTCTGCGTGAATGGGAGTGATAGACCGGTTGAGAGTTTCGGGGATGGGTCAATATTTTTCTGTTCTCATACACAAAACGGATAGCTTGCAACGTGATAGACGTGACAATCAATGGTAAAAAACAGCCCTGCGAGGAAGGGCTTACGATCGTGGAGTTGCTTGATTCACTCGGAATGAATTCGCGGGCCATCGCAGTTGAAATCAATCAGGAAATACAACCTCGTGACACGCATAGCCACGTCAAAGTAAGAGACGGGGATGTTTTAGAAATTGTTACCTTGGTGGGAGGTGGCTAACGTGACAGATTCCATTTCGGAAGAGCCGAGCAAGACTTTGGATTCCTCGACTGGAATCGACGAATTTTGCATCGCTGGACATAAGTTTCAGAGCCGGTTGATTTTAGGCTCTGGAAAATATGACTCGTTTGAAGTGATGCGCGAGTCCTTTGACGTCGCGGAGACAGAATGTGTTACGATCGCGGTTCGCCGCGAGAAACTGCATGACAGCTCTGGGCGAAACATACTGGATTTTGTTGATCCTTCGCGTTTGGTTCTGTTGCCTAATACCGCTGGCTGTTATGACGCCGATACCGCGGTCAGATGTGCCAAAATGGGCCGTGAGATACTTCGAGGATTGGAAAATTCTGGTGCTGATTGGGTGAAACTGGAGGTGCTTGGGGATAGCCGGTCGCTCTTGCCCGATCCAATCGAGTTGCTTAAGGCAACAGAAGCGCTGGTGAAGGATGGCTTTCAGGTCCTTTGTTACTCCAGTGATGATCCGATCGTTGCTCGACGACTCAAGGACGCTGGAGCGACTAGTGTCATGCCGGCAGGAAGTCCAATCGGTTCCGGCCTGGGAGTAATTAACCGGAACAGCCTGCAGATCATCCTGGAGGATCTCAAGCAAGGAGATCCAGATTATCCGGTGATTATCGATGCGGGAGTGGGGACAGCCAGCGATGTCGCGATCGCCATGGAACTAGGGTTTGATGGAGTTTTGCTAAATACTGCTGTGGCAAGGGCGGCGGACCCTATCCGTATGGCTGAGGCGATGAAGTATGGCGTGAGGGCAGGGCGTTTAGCATTCCAAAGCGGTCGTATCCCGCAGTCTCGGTACGCCTCTGCGAGCTCCCCTGAAGTAGGGGTTATTTCCAAGCGTCAGCAGTGATTTCGCTGGAAATTTTTTAGTTTTGGTTCCCCATGTAGCTTGCCTATGTTTTTCATTTTCAAATGAAAAACTCCTTGACTATAAGTGCGGCTCTAACTATTCTTAGGTTTAGATTGTATCGGTTATTATGCCTAAATTTAGGCAAATGCCCTGCGTTGTGTTGTAGAAACGCAACAAAACACCACGGAATTAGCAGCTTAGAACGGTAAAAACATGAGCAATTTTTGGACTATCACTAAATACGGTTTCGCTTTGGTCGCATTGCCGTTGGCCGTTACGGCCGCCGCGTCGGCACACCAGCGGATCGCGAATGCGACGCCGATCAGTGTAGAAGTCACACCTGTGGTTTCCGAGTTGGCGAACATCGGTGTTGAACGTTGTCACACCGTCGCTCTGAATCGAATGGGAGGCGTCGACGGTCGCATTGTTTCGTTTGCATCTAATGAAGCTGATCGCGGACTTTCTGATCTTGTTGTGCGGTTTGTCAAAGACGGAAAAACGGTTCGACAAGGCAAAACGAACGCGGATGGCGTTTTTAGTATTAACGACGTTCCTGAAGGTGTTTACTCATTTATCGCTTCGGGTGAAAAGGGATACGCCGCCTACAGCGTTCGGGTTCTTTCCGATGCGACTGGGCAACACCCCAATGTCGTCGAAGTTGCTGCCGTGCCTGAAGTCAAAGCTGTTGATCGTCTGATTAATAAGCAAGTGCAAGATAGAACAAACCAGCACCGAATCGGTGGTGCTGAGTTGGTCGAGGCGGGAGTCAATCGCGTTGCTGTGATGGATGGTAACTTGATTGGTAAAGTGCTGGATTTAAACGGCAACGGTATCGCCAAAATGCAAATTGATATTCTCAAAGACGGCGTTTCGGTTGCCAGTGTGATGAGTGCTGAAAACGGAGAGTATGTGGTTCCCGATCTACAACCTGGTGTTTACGGTCTGGTTGCGGCGGGTGCAGCCGCCGCTGCTGTTATTGGCTTTGAGGCCGTGGATTTTGCCGATCATGAGGGCGGAAGCTTCGTTTCAACGAATGCTGAGTCGGCTCCTGGCTACGGTGAAAGCTTGGTTGTTTACGCAGCTGCTGGTCAAGACCTTGCTCCAGAAGTCGTTGTTGAAGAAGAATTCGTCTACGAGAACGCTTCAATCGAATATATTGGACAGTCGATCGCCTGTGGTGGTGCTTGTGGAAGCTGTGGCCCGGTTGCAGATTCTTGCTGCTCTCCTGCTCCCCGTTGCGGAGGCCTGTTTGGAGGCGGAGGCGGTTTTGGAGGTGGAGGCGGAGTCGGAGGTGTAGGCGGACGCGGTATTGGTCGCTTGGTGGCCATTGGCGGTTTGACCGTTGGCATCGTTGCCCTTGCTGGTGACGGCGGAGCGACTCCTGTATCTCCAGTCAATCCTTAATCACTGTCGGGTCGAGAAAAACTCAATTGAAAAGCCGGGTGGGATCGATTCACCCGGCTTTTTTCGTGCGCTCAGCTTTTATATTTAGATTGTTATGCAATGACTTCGGGGCTCAATTGGTTTAAGAGGCTCGTCTCAGCCGATGTAATGGGACGTAATATTTCTTGTATTTCCTGCCGTCGTCATACCGTTGGCCACGGGCGTGAGGAACGAGGACTGTCGCCCGTTTAGTAATTCGATTGACGTGCCCCTGAACGATCAAACCGTCCGCCTGAAATTGAACCTGGTCGCCCGGGGAAATTCCCAGTTTCTTTTTTGCGAGGTCTCTTGGTGTTAGCAGCTGGTGCTTGGATTCGGTGTGTCCAAAGAACCGACGCACGATATTTTTAAATGGGTTGGCGGCGCAATTTGAGTTGGTCCATAAGAGCATCTCAATCAAGTGGACCATTTCGTGTTCCATGATTCTTTGCAGTGCCTCCAGGCGATCCCTGCACTCAATCCCACTGACAACGGCTTTCTCTTCATCGCGAAAAGAAGCGAAAAGAGGCGTCGTTGCGATGGCAATTTCAAAATCGACCCGTGTTTTTCGTTTTACCTTCGTTGTTTGCATCGTCGTCATTCCACCAGCAGAGGTCATGCGAGTGGAGAGTCGAAATGAAAGCGGGCGATGAGCGGTACGTTCACAAAGTTTGGCGACCTCACCTTCAAAAAAGTATTCATCATTGATTTGAAAAAGAAGCCCCAAATCGGAACTGCATAAATTGCTAAAATTACCCCGGTTAATGCTTCGGGCATTGGTGCGCATGTATTGGTAGACTGCCTCGACCGCGCGGGTGCGAGCTTCGTTAGAAAATTGGCGGTTTCGCACAATCGATGAGAGGTTTTGCTGAATAGGGCTGATGGGCATTGGCATGAAAAATGGTGTCTTTGTTTGCTTCGTTCCTTGAAAGTCAAACGGAGTTTAATCTTGAAAGATTGATCAGTCCTTTGCAAGTTTTTGGGCGAGTTAGGTCGTGAATTGAACAGTGCGAAAATTCCCTTCGAATTCACGTGTTGGTTGGGAGAACCGGGAAAAGACTAGCGTCTTGTTCGGATCGGTGGAATTCCATTCGGAGGGAATTTTAAAGGTGCCAACCGCGTAAAATATATGCAAGTTTTTAAACGCTAGCAATTTTAAGCTGGCACCAGATATAGCGTTTTCAAAGATTGTCAAGGACCTTGGAAAAAGCGGTGCTAAACAAAATTCTTATCTAATGATTTAGAATTTTGTGAAGTCTAATCTCTCCTTGATCGATACAACTGCAAGCATAATAAAGCACAACATTTTGTGTTGACAGAATCTCAAACATCGATATATTGGGTTCCCGCCACTGAAAGCCAGTTCTTGATTTGGCTCCCAAAATGGCCAAAAAAATCAATGATTTGAGTGTTTTGGGGAGTCAAAAGCGAAGGCGAGTCTTGTGGGCTCAGTGCTGGTGTGGCGTTTGAATGGAGTTTGTATCGGGAAGACGAAGCAGATCTTCGCGAAATCATATACCACGAGGAAAATCTTCTACCTTGAAGAGGCTGGGGGAGACAAAAAGTTATTGGGGACGGAGGCTCTGAGCACTTTTTGAAATTGATGGATTGATTTCTGTGGGATGACCAAACGTGTCATTCGTTTTAACGATGTTACTCCGAGAGTAACCAATGTTACGAGTTTCGGGCCAATTGGATTGTTCTGAATAAATTCGTGGGAAGACATCTTGGGATTTGCTTCCGGCGTTGGTTTGGCAAATAGAGACAGTTCGAGCTTGGGAAATGCTCGGCAAGTCATGGACAAATAGCTAACGGGAGTACGATGGAATGTTGAAGACGACTCAGGAGATGAATGTCAGGAAGCGAGATGGGCGAGTACTGACATTTGATCCCGCACTGATTACGAGAGCAATTCAAAAGGCGTTTTGCGCCGAGCACAAATTATCAGAAATCAGTCAACTTGATGATAAGCTTTTGCAGGTTGCTGATACGATTACCGAGGCGGTTGTTTTAGAAGTTCAGGAAGAGGCTTTGACCGATGCGGGCGTTACGGTCGAGCACATTCAAGACGTTGTTGAACGTCAATTGATGAAGCAGGAGTATTTTTCGGTTGCCCGCCGATACATTCTTTATCGGGCAGAGCACAGCAAAATTCGCCAGTTGCGTGCGGAAGAGAGAATGGAGAGTGCCGAGCCATTCCCTGGAACGATGGTTAATCGAGATGGACAACTCGAAAACCTCGATTTTGAACGACTGCGTGGCCAAGTCGACAACGCGTGTGAGGGTCTCGACGCCACTTGCTCTTCAGGGGAGCTTCTGGAGGAAGTGGAAAAGCAGTTTTTCAATGGAATCACTCCCCGTGAGATCGGCCGCTCGATGGTATTGGCGGCTCGCGCACGGATTGAAAAGGATCCGGACTACGACACCGTTGCCGGTCGTTTGGTTCTAAATATTATCTATCGCGAATCGTTGGGGAAATCAGCGGCCAGTGGTGATTTGAAGGCGTTATATCAAGAGAAGTTTGGAGAGTTCATTCAAACTGGAATTGATGCTCTACGAATTTCACCGGAACTGGCGACGTTTGATTTAGCAGAATTGGCGAGTGCAATTGATTCAGAGCGGGATGCGTTATTCCCGTATTTGGGTCTTCAGACAATTTACGATCGCTACTTGTTGCATATTGATGGCCGCCGCTTCGAAGCACCGCAGTATTTTTGGATGCGTGTTGCGATGGGCTTGGCGATCCAAGAGGAAAACAAAACCGCGCGGGCAATCGAGTTTTATAATATTCTCTCGACGTTTCGTTTTACTTCCGCGACGCCGACGTTGTTTAACTCGGGAACTCTGCACCCGCAGTTGAGCTCCTGTTACCTAAGCACGGTGTCGGATGACTTGGACAGCATTTTCAAGGCAATTGGTGACAACGCGAAACTGTCCAAATGGGCTGGCGGTCTTGGAAATGACTGGACGAACATTCGGGCGACTAATTCTCACATCAAAGGTACCAACGGTCAGAGCCAGGGTGTGATTCCGTTCTTGAAGGTTGTCAGTGACACGGCTGTGGCTGTGAATCAGGGTGGAAAGCGAAAGGGCGCCGTTTGTTCTTACTTGGAATCTTGGCACCTTGATGTCGAAGAGTTTCTCGACCTCCGGAAAAATACGGGAGATGAACGTCGACGAACTCATGATATGCACACTGCGAATTGGATCCCCGATTTGTTCATGAAGCGTGTCACGGAAAAGAAGGACTGGACATTGTTCAGCCCCGACGAGACACCTGATCTTCACGATCTTTATGGGAAAGCCTTTGAGGAGCGGTACGAGCAGTACGAAGAGATGGCGGCAGAAGGGAAAATCAAACTGACCCGGAAAGTTCCGGCGGTTGATTTGTGGCGAAAGATGTTAACGCGAGTCTTTGAAACTGGCCATCCTTGGATCACGTTTAAAGATCCATCGAACATTCGTTCGCCCCAGGATCATTCCGGCGTTGTGCATAGCAGTAACCTCTGCACAGAGATTTTATTGAATACGTCTGCGGATGAAACAGCGGTTTGCAATCTCGGTTCGATTAACATGCTTAATCATATTACCGACGGCAAACTGGATCTCGAAAAACTGGAAGCTACGGTGAATACCGCGGTTCGAATGCTCGACAACGTCATTGACATTAATTTTTATCCAACCGAGGAAGCTAAGAATGCGAATCAGCGGCATCGTCCGGTAGGTTTGGGTTTGATGGGCTTTCAAGACGCTCTTTCTGCTTGCGGCATCAGTTACGCGAGTGAAGAGGCGGTTGAATTCGCTGACCGAAGTATGGAAGCTATTTCTTACTTTGCAATCTCCGCTTCGAGTAATTTAGCGGGAGAGCGTGGAACTTATTCTTCTTATGAAGGTTCCAAGTGGGATCGAGGCTTATTGCCAATCGACACTGTCGCGATCCTCGAAGAGGAGCGGGGTATGCCAATTGACATGGATAAGAGCACTTCCATGGATTGGGATAAGGTTCGCGAACTTGTTTCCAAGAATGGAATTCGCAACAGTAATGTGATGGCGATTGCTCCAACTGCCACAATCTCAACAATTGTTGGTGTTACCCAATCAATCGAGCCAACTTATAAGCACTTATTTGTTAAGAGCAATCTTTCAGGTGAATTCGTCCAGATCAATGTTAAATTGGTAAACGAGTTGAAAGATCGCGGGCTCTGGGACGCCGAGATGTTGGAAAAGATTAAATACTTCGATGGTGCATTGGGCGAGATTCCTGGTTTGCCTGAAGACATCAAAGGGCGGTTTGCGACGGCCTTTGAGATCGATCCAAGTTGGATTATTCGTTGTGCCAGTCGGCGTCAAAAATGGATCGACATGGGTCAATCGTTGAATCTTTATCTTGGACAGCCAAGTGGCCGTCGTCTTGATGAGATGTACCGAATGGCGTGGCAGGCGGGCTTGAAAACAACCTACTACTTGCGATCACTCGGGGCGACTCAGGTAGAGAAATCGACGGTTGACATTAATAAGTTTGGTGTTCAACCAAGGTGGATGAAAAATGCGAGTGCTTCTGCTGACATCGCTGTAGAGCGTCAACCGGAAGTGCAGCAATGCAGTATTGACAATCCAGATTGTGAAGCTTGTCAGTAATGAAAAGATAGCGTTAAGAATCGGCCATCGGTGTTTGCCGATGGCCGGTTTCTAAACGGGTGTTGTGAGCGGTAGGCGGTCAAAAATTCAGCACGGCAAAGCGATATCGTTTGCCAACAAGATTTTTCGGTTTAAGTCTTGGTTCGTGTTGTTGGGTTTTTGGGAATGCGGTTCACTTAAGGATGGACGGAGTCTCCAAATTCCGCCAAGTAGAACCGAAAAAAAATTTACATAATTAAACGTTTTTGCATGGAGTAGCAAACAATGGCAACGGATATTCAAGAAGTAAAATCGGGCAA
The DNA here is from genome assembly GCA_011523945.1 of Mariniblastus sp. Classification (GTDB taxonomy): domain Bacteria; phylum Planctomycetota; class Planctomycetia; order Pirellulales; family Pirellulaceae; genus Mariniblastus. The sequence continues at coordinate 76,647 of WTFU01000092.1, forward strand.
GGCGAAGCGAGTCGACGCGAGTGAAAAGCGTTTGATCAATTGCCACCAAGTTGATGTTAATCAATTGATGCCATTGAAATACAAGTGGGCTTGGGAACATTACGATAACGGTTGTGCGAATCACTGGATGCCAACCGAAGTTGCGATGAACAAAGACATCGAGATCTGGAAATCAGATCAGCTAACCGATGATGAGCGGCGAGTCATCATGAGAAACCTTGGTTTCTTCTCAACGGCGGAAAGTTTGGTTGGAAACAATCTTGTGCTCGCGGTGTTCAAGCACATCACCAACGCAGAATGCCGACAGTACTTGCTGCGTCAGGCATTTGAAGAGGCCGTTCACTCTCATACGTTCCTGTATGTTGTTGAGAGCTTGGGTTTGGACGAAGGCGAAGTCTTCAATATGTATAATGAAGTTCCTGCGATCGCTCGTAAAGATGCGTTCGAAATGGAATTGACGAAGGAAGTTCTTGATCCTGACTTTACGACCGAGACTTTTGAGGGGGCGCAGGCACTTCTAAAGAATCTGATCGGTTTCTATATCATTATGGAGGGTATCTTCTTCTACACTGGATTTGTGATGGTTCTTTCGTTCCATCGTAGGAATCTGATGAAGGGGATCGGTGAACAGTTCCAGTACATCCTGCGTGACGAGTCGATCCATCTCAACTTTGGAATCGACCTGATCAATGGCATTAAGGCGGAAAATCCTGAGCTGTGGACACCAGAGTTCCAGGAGCAAATGACCAGTCGTATTCGAGAGGCAGTTGAACTCGAATTGGCTTACGCAGAGGATTGTCTTCCTAACGGTGTGCTTGGATTGAACGCAGATTTGTTCCGTGATTACGTTCAGCACGTAGCGGATCGTCGTCTGGAGAGAATCGGATTGCCAGTTCAGTACAATAGCCCGAACCCATTCCCTTGGATGAGCGAGACGATGGATTTGGCAAAAGAAAAGAATTTCTTTGAGACACGCGTCACGGAATACCAAACCGGTGGAAAACTGGATTGGGACTAGTGAAACTCGGTTGAGGCCACCGGCTTTCAGCCTGACTAGATAATAATCGAATAACCCGTCGCAAATTTGCGGCGGGTTTTTTTATGGCCTACGGCAGGGAGGGGAAGGGCTCTCTCTTCCTTCAATTCCTTGAGGGCGCCTCTTTAATCGTTGTAATTGGAATTTTTGTCAGAGTTAGAGACCGTGTAGAGCAGATTGAATTGGCCGGGAGTCGGCCATCGGGGCCGTTTGCGTGAATAATTGGCAAGAATGATTTCTGGATCAGGATTCCAAGTTATTGAGCCGAATCATTCTCAAGAGAAGTTCTGAATTATGTAACGAGGCAGACGTGAACCAAGCCAACTCAAATTCGACATCGTCCTCTTCATATTCCGGGAATTTTACGTCCATCAATCCGGTGCGTACTTCGGAGTTTACCTCAGGTCGTTCAAGTGTTGGAAATGCTAAATCGGAGTATCTTAATCAGGTGCTTAGTCGGATTGACGGGTGCGCAAAGCTGGTCAAAGAAGAGTTGGATGCTTATCAGGCGGCAGACCCAGGTGACAACGCAAGCCCACGTACGGATTACTTACTTTCAGTAGTCATTCCGGTTTTCAATGAGATTAATACGATCGGTAGAATTTTGACCCGAGTTGCCGCGCTGCCGTTAAATCTGGAATTGGTCATCATTGATGACTTCAGTACCGACGGCACGCGAGAAGTTCTCAAGAAGCTGATTGGTATGCCAAATGTGAAAATCATTTTGCAAGATGAAAATCAAGGCAAAGGTGCCGCACTGCGTACCGGGTTTATGCATGTTAAGGGTGATTTAGTGGTCGTTCAGGATGCCGACCTGGAGTACGATCCTCGAGATATCCCTCGGTTGATTCAGCCGCTATTACGCAAGGAAGCCGATGTGGTTTATGGTTCTCGATTTATTGGCGATGAGCAGCAGGATGAGTCCTGGATTCATCGAACCGGCAATGCAATTCTGACGGGAGCTTCCAATCTCTTTAGCGGTCTAAAATTAACGGATATGGAGACTTGCTATAAAGCCTTTAATCGAGAAGTGATTCAGGCGATTAGAATTGAGCAAGATCGGTTTGGAATTGAGCCAGAGATCACGGCGAAGTTGGCAAGGCGTGGCTATCGATTTGCTGAGGTACCGATTTCTTATGACAGTCGAGGCTATGACGAAGGCAAGAAGATTGGCGTCAAGGATTTAATTAACGCGATTTATTGTATTGGTCGTTACGGCATTTCTGACTGACCCAGACCCGATCGCTTGCCATTATCTCACCGGCGGTGATAATTTGATTATATCGGTGGCAATGTCTCGTTGCTGAAAGTGACTTCGTGCCGCTGGAATTTCTGTTTCATGAAGTTGCTGTAGGGAATTAATATTCCTGCTTTAATTTTCATTTTACTGTGGAGAGTGTAAATCGTGCTGAAGCGATCTCAATTCGTTGGAATGCTGCTGGTTTCTTTGATGGCATTTTTGGCTGCAAAGTCTCAAGCGCAATCGAGTCCTCGGCGCATTATTTACTTGGAAATTTCTGCGGATTCGCGAGCCCGCGTGGGAGCACAGCAGCAGTGGCTGGAGATGCTTCAAGGAGTTGGGGCGGACCGGGTTGTTTCGAGAACTTTGAGAGATGGACGAGTCGGGATTGAAGAGACGAAAATGACTTCCGCGACCGTCATTAAGGTCTCGGGGGTGATTGCCGGCGACCGGCTGAAGTTGCCCGGAGGAAGTTTTTCCATTCGTGACAAAGCCGGCATTAGTGAGTTGTTGAAGCGGCTTCGAGATGATGGAGCAGAAGTCGCGATGGCTGAAAAGAAAGCGTTTGGCTTAACTTCGGTGCAGTTGGTGGCGCTTCATCAGCGGTTTTCGCAACCTGTGAATTTTGAGACTAAGGGGCGAAAGGCGGGAGAGGTCACGGCGGAACTGGTCAAAAAAATCGGGATTCCGTTCGTGTTGGATTCATCGGCGAGGGCGGCGGTGAATGGTGATGAACTAGTTCTCGATGAGCTGAGAGGGTTGTCGATGGGGACGGCGCTTGCTGCGGTAGTTCGCCCCCTTGGTTTGGTGATCGAGCCAAAGCGTGAGCAGGGTAAACAACTGGAGATTCACTTGCAGGATACGCGTCAAGCAAAAGAAAATTGGCCAGTCGGTTGGCCGTTAGAACGAGTGCCTGTAGCAGTGGCACCGACTTTGTTCGACAAGATACCGCTTGAAATTCGCAACTTCCCGCTCGCGGCCGTCCTTAATGCGATTGAAAAAAAGTCTGGAGTCAATTTCTTAATTGACTACAACACGCTCGCCCGAAAAGATGTCGACCTAGCGACCACAAAAGTGACGCTCGTTGAGAATAAGGTGGCTTTGCTGGTTGCAGTTTCGAATGCGTTGAAGCAAGCCAAGCCTCGCCTTTCGTGTGAACTGCGAATGGACGAAATCGGGAAACCCTTTTTATGGATTACGTCGAAGTAAAGAATCAACTGTCAAGCATTTCTGTTGATACCAGTTGATTTACTTTTCAGTATCGTCGAGATGGATTTGCATGATGGCTCCGCTAAGCGGCTGCAACTCCCAGTGGCCATTGATTGGGCGATTTTGGACTTCCGCTTTGACCATGTAACGGGTCAGTCCCTGTCGCTCGAGGCCCACATTCGTGATGACGCCATCGAAAGTGGCGGTTTCGTCGCGAGCCCGTTGGACGGTGACCGTCACGCGTTTCCCTCGCACTTCTTCCGGATTGAGGTCCGTGATTTCGATAGCGCCCTGTACCCAGAGTCGGTCCATTCTCGCGATTCGCATCACGGCTTCCCCTTTTTGGACATACTCTTGAGGCTTTTTCATTATCTTAATAACCGACGCATCAAACTCGGATTGCAGGATATGGCCCTCAACGTGTTTTTTGGCTTCGAGGTATCTTGATTCTTCGAGTCGTTTTTCTAGACCTGCCTTTTGTTGTTCGCGGATGGCTTTGTCTCGTTCAAGAGCAGCAATTTCCATTGTATAAATCGCCATCAGTCGGTCGGATTCAGATTTGGATCCTTTGTCAGCCAGTCCGGAAGTTTTGCGTGCCTCGATGGCTGCGACCTTGTATTTCTTTTCGGCGGCTTCAATCGCTAAAGAATCCTCAGCGGCATCAGCAGCAAGTTCATATCTCAATTTGGCTTGCTGGAGAACTTGTTGAAAAAGGTCGTCGTCAATTTTTCCCACAACCGTTCCTGCTTTGATTGTGTCTCCCTCTTTTACACTGAGAGACAGAATAACGCCGCTTTCTTTGGCAGGAAGCATGATGTCATCGATAAAGCTAATGGTGCAGTTTTCGAGATCGAGTTTGTCTCGAGAATCAGAGCCTTGGGTGCCGGTCGAAGTGGCGTTCCCCGGTTGTTGAAAGGCTGGTGGTGATGCATAGGCCGCGGAGATGGCAGGCGTTGTGGTCCTGGCGATTGACTCGGAGGATGAGCGTGTAGGTTGCGCAGCACGGAAAGGTACTGTATTGAATCCTGCTCGCGGTTGGATCGGCTGAAGAATACGATTGGACGTTTGCGCGTGGGTTGCGGTAACTGCTAAGCCGACCGTTAGGAGCGTGAGCACCGATTTCAAAAACCTTAGTGTTGCCGGAATTCTTGACATAATTTACCGATCACGAAAACGGTTATTCTGCTTCAAAATTAAACTGCTTTTTCCTAAAAATCGGAAATACGGCCTTAGATATTTAACCCGCTTTCCGGCAGTAGGCCTTTCAGTCTATACGAGCTAGCATGCCTTTGGGTCGCTTTCTTTTGTTTGAGAATCGAGCGAGCCGAAGTGTTAGATGAAATTGGCGATTATAGCGACTACAACCATGGTCGAGCCGATGATTAACTTTCCGAGAGTGCCAAAAAGCCGGCCCAGGAAGGCGGCGGTGCTGATTTTTACACTGTCGGGGTTAGACGTGCCTATCCATTTTTCACCGATAAAAGCACCAATGAAAGCACCGAGTGAGGCAAAGAACAGGGAGCCGATAAGGCTGCCTACCAGCGGGATGGGTATCGGTAGGCCGAGTATTGCCCCGGCAATTCCGCCAATGACTGAGCCAATGACGGACAGGGTAGCACCGCGACTGGAGCCACCCATTTTTTTGGTTCCGACAACGGAGGTGCCAAATTCAATTGCTTCCCCAAGGGCGGCAAGTCCAATGAGAACGGCGATGGTTAACCAGGTAATGTCATACTGTTCGGGGCCAAACAGCATCCAAAGCAGGCTTAAAACGACGATGAGCCAATTTCCAGGCAAACCGATTAAGTTAAGCACCCAGAAAAAGATCAGCAGAATGATGAATAGGGCAAACAGCAAATAAACCATGGGAGGCCGATCGGATTGTTTGACGGCGGTAATGCTAAAACAGGAACAACACTTTTGATTGTACCGTTTCGATCATCTCATGGAAAATCACAAATCCTGTTGCTCGTGTGCCACAAATGACTTTGGCGTTAACGCGAGTTTCGGCACGAAGCAGTTGGGGGTCGATAGCATCGTTAGGGAATTCAACGCGAACCAGTGCCGTGTTTCCTTCATCTGAGTGGACATCGAGTTTTTCATCGATGTCTAATACCACTCCGGTGTATTCCGTCCCAGGATTGGAGAGCAGGGCGAAAGTTACTTTGAGCGGTTGCTCGCTGGCTTGCATTGCTTTCGTAAGATGCCCAAGACGGCGTTCTGGCATTTCCAGTTCGATGATCCACTCAGTGTTTGGATTGACAATTGTCATTAGATTCTGCCCGCGAGTCACGGGACGATGCATTAAATTCTGCTTGGCGTTCCAATTGATGACACGTCCGGTCGCCGGGCTTGTGACAGTCAGAAGTTGCTGTTCCTCCAAACGAATTTCTAATTCGCGTTGGAGGTATTCGATAGTTTTGGTTGCCAGAGCGATATTGTTGCTTACTTCAACTGACTCGAACTGGCTTAGGTCATTCCGGTTTTGAAGTTGAAGGTTGGAGTTTCTTTCGGCTTCTTGTATCGCGATTTGGCCGTTGATTTGATCGATCGCAAGTTCGAGGTCACTGTTTTGCATTTGTGCCAACGGTTGACCTTGCTGAACGAACGTATCGCCGTCGTCTGAAATGAAAATGGTTTCCATCGTGCCATTAATTTTCGCAAATACTTCGTGTTGTTCTGTAGGAATCAAATTCCCTTTCGCTCCAAGTCCAAACGTGCATGGGAAGCAGGTTAGAAAAACCAACAAGACGGTGATTGTTCCGATGATTGAGATTGTTTTGGTACGTCGGCTGGATTGAAACAGCGAAACGAATTGCCCGAGCAATTTCCAGACAGGAAGCAGGAAAATTTGCTGATGTTCGGTTGCATTGGTCATTGCCGACTGACAGTGAAGGGCAACGGTTTCAATGTTGTTTTTTAATTCAGGGGTGACGCGGGAATCGCTAAGCTGTTCAACGATCAGTGCCCCCACGGGAAGCGGTTTATTTTGAGGCAACGATGGGTCTGATGCTGGATTGGATTCGCGAAAAAGAGGGAGGATCGCAAGCATTTTTGTATGCGAACGATCAACGTATTCGTGTAAGGGCTCTCTTATTTGCGGAGCCAGATTGTCGCTCGTCCCAGAATACCAGAGCGGTTCTCTCGTTCGTATGATTAAGGAAGTGAGGTGAGCCAGTTGCTTGACTTGAGTTGCTCTACGTTCGATCGTATCTAAACCACTGACGGCATCGACTCGGCATTGACGGTCGCGGCCCGTTGCAACGCTCACGCGATCGCATTCGAGCAGGCGACGTCCCTCGTTGGCGATGGCATAGGCGACGTCTTGAGTATGGAGGCTTTGGTGAATAGTCCCAATGAATTGTTCGCGACGTTTCCACATCGCACGTTCGAATGCATAGGAGCGGATTTTTTGATTGCTGAGGAATTCGCTGGCGACGTCACCCATTTGAGACACGAATTTTAGATACCCTCGCTGAGTGGTGAGACCCGCGCCGGGCCGTTGGAATATTTCGATTAGGCCAACGGCCGTTTTGTCAATTCTAAGAGGTTGCAATATCAGGAGATAATCGGTCGGGTTCCCTGCCGGATTGCCTCCTTGGGCACCGGAAGCGGGTTGGACCAGCAACGGCTGTTGGGTGTTAAGTGTTTTTTGCAGCAGGCGTTGATGTTCGATCGCCGCAGTTTGATCGGTTAATTTTAAGGTTTCTGGAACATTGATATAATGTTTCAGGACAAGGTTTCCAGATTCTGAATCGACCATCCAGATGGCCGCGCCCGTCGAAGCGAGGGCAGTCGTAATGCGCGGTGTAAATCCATCCATGAATTCATCGACGGTCGAACTGTTTTGCGCAAATTGATGGATCTCTTCGACGAGAATTCGAATTTGGTTTTTGGTTTGATTAACGAGTCCCGGGTCGACGGTGCCCATTTGTTTCTGTGGTTCAATGTTCAATTTCGGCTGCTCTGGGGGAGCGACTGGTGAGGTCTCAGGGTTCGCAGGTTGGTGGTGAGGTGCGGGTGGACCAGTCGGGTCTGTAATGAAATTGCCGAGATTGGGGGTATTAAATTGTGGAGAAGGTTGCGACATTGAAAAGTAGCGATTGTGCTTCGATGACGATGGACAGTTGTACCCGCTTTAGTTGATAATGCGTGGGGACTTTCCTTGAAATCGTTGGACTTGGCAACCTTGATTCGTTAATGCCAGCATTTTTGCGAGGGTATGGTAAGAATTCTTTGGCGACAGCACCTTGTTATTGCTGGAGAATCCGTAGGGATCGAGTGAGCATTGCAATTAATTAACTTATGTTTGGCGTGGATTTATGCGATTTATTGGCGATCTAGATGACTCTCGGCAGGCAAGGAAGTTTTCTGCGTATTTGCTCGTAAAGGGTATCGAAACTCAGGTCGACGAGCTCGACGAAGGGAAGCGTTGTGAGATTTGGGTGAAGGATGAAGACCAGTGTGACTCCGCGCTGGCTGATTTCAAAGCTTTTCAATTGAATCCTAACGATTCCAAGTATGACGGAGCTGTACAGCAGGCTCAGGTTCTTATTCGGGCAGAGGAAAAGAAACGCCAGCAGGCGCAGAAGCGAATGGTGAAAGTTTCGGGAGGCGCCCTGCCCAAACGCAATCAGTTAACGATTGGAATCATCATCGTCTGCGCAGTGGTTGGGCTACTGACTAGCTTTGGTGAAGGTTTGGGCAGTGGGGAAGGTGCTCGGGTGAAGTACGATGATCCGGTTTACAGGGCGCTTCAATTTGTCTGTTTAAGTGAATCTGATCTTCGTAACGAACTTAAGAGTTGGGATGGCTCCAACCCAAATGATGATATTAGGTTACGACTTGCGAGTATTCGACGCGGCCAAATCTGGCGATTGTTTACCAATGTTTTCATTCATTACGGAATTTTCCATCTCATTTTCAATATGATTTGGTTTTTCCAATTTGGAACTTTGATTGAAAATCGTTATGGCGCGTCAAAGTTTATAGCGCTTCTGCTGGCGACGGCAATCTTTTCAAGCCTGTTCCAGGGAATAGTTCCCGGACGGGTCGGAGGGAGCGTGCCGTTTCTCACCACTGGCGGGTATTTGATAAGTGCGTTTGGCGGGATGTCAGGCGTGGTTTACGGGCTGTTTGGTTTCATCTGGATGAAATCGACTTTTGATCCAAATTTCGGTTACCGCCTTTCACAGTCAACGATCATCATTCTAATGGGATGGATGTTTTTCTGCATGCTACCCGCGGATATGCGGGCTGGAATTGGATTCGGCAGCAATGTCGCCAATTGGGCGCATGGCGTGGGGCTGATCGTAGGTCTCGCCGCAGGTTATGCAACATCGGTCACTCGCCGCTAATGACCCAAAAGCGGTTGATTCAATGAATAACTTTGAAGCAATGAATATCTTTAACTATTTGTTGATTGCGTTATTGGTGGAATCTGCTTGACGAGGCGAAGATTCGACCTGTGTGTCGACCCGTTTCCAACCAAGCGGAACGCTGGGCCGGACGAAAGCTCCGAAGAAATCTTGAAGTTTGAATAATTGATTATTCAATTCGCGATCCTGAAATTGGAAATAGGTACTGGTTTCGTCACCGCGGGCTGGGTCGTAGTTAGCCGAATAAAGATGCATTGCTGACGGGAGAAAGTCTTTCCGGGCAATGACGAGTTCAATTTTGGAATACGTTCTGGCGTCTTGGATTCGTTTTGGGTAAAGCTCGAGCCAATACTCATCCTGAACACCTTCGGGGGTTGCTGAACGCACCCAGTAACGTTCCTGAATTACTTTTTTCTCTGCACCAAAAATAAATGGAAGGGGACTCTCTGCAACATTCCCCTGCATACTTGGAGGAATTTTGGTTTCATAAAGACGCTTTGTGCTGAAGTCAAAATCGAATAGGCTTTTCCCATCGCAGATCCAGCGCTCTTGCGAAACCGCATCATTGGCCTGTCGATATTCTGCATCTCCATTGGGTGTTTGTGGCGGTCGGGAGAATTGAAGAACGTTGGTCGTTTCGTAACGAGCTCGATCGGGGGCTGCAAATCTAATTTGGCCTTGCGTAATTTTGTGAGCGGCAAGTCGATTGCTGCGAGGGTCGCGCCAATTAACAGCCTCACTGTCGTATTCATATCTGATGAAACCGCAGCGGTATTTTTCAACCCGTTTGCTATTTTGTTCCCAGAAATCTAGCAGATCATTGACATATTTTTCATGTTCAGGATCGAGGGGGAATCCTGGGGGTTGCCTAGTTGGATTGGCAAGGGCTTGCTGTTGCGCTTGAGCCGTGGCGGCCATTTGTTCGGGCGAAAGCTGAACTTTTTGAGGTCGGTTCGTTGTTTCTTGTAACTGAGTCTGCGCCAAAATTGAACTGGCAAGGATCGAGCCAGCTAACATTGACAGACCAAACGCCAATTTTGAATTAATACACCCGTTAAGCATCTCTTCTTCCTTGAATCAAAGCCTTTTCTATCGCGCACGGAATCCTCGTGCGACGCTGAGTCTATCACTTCGTTGAGGAGTGACCTAGGTGAATCGAGCCGCTAGCATTTTTGTGGGATAGTGTAGGGGGACTAACCTTGGAGGTGTGATTCAATTCCACCAATCGCGTTAACGACGAGGGCTCTGAGGTTGGGGGCGGCGATAGCAGCGGCATCGATGACCTCTTGTCCGGAAGTCGCTTCGAGTACATCTGGTTTGGCGACATTCGATACGACTGACATCGCGAGAACGCGCATTCCATAACGGCTTGCAACATTGGCTTCCGGGACCGTGGACATTCCAACGACATCGGCTCCCGCTTTTTTCAAAAATCGATACTCAGCCTTCGTTTCATAGTTTGGGCCGAGCATGGATGCGTAAACGCCTTGATGCAACGTGAAATCTTGTTTTCGTGCGCAAGCGACGGCTTGGGCGATTAATTTCCGATCGTACAGATCGCTCAATTGCGTTGGCCGCTGCTGATTCGTGGGCGGTGAAAGGTTGGTGGTAGAGCGAAACATGAAATCGAGATGACTTTCGATCAGCATGATCTCGCCGCTTTTGTAATTGGGATTAATTCCCCCGGAGGCGTTACTGATGAAAAGTGTTTGGATGCCCAGATGGTTCATCACGTGAATGGGGAGTGTCGAAAGATCGACTGGGTAGCCCTCATAGAGGTGGAACCGCCCCTGCATTGCGATGATATTTGCGCCGGCAAGGCGCCCGCAGACCAGTTGCCCCTGATGACCGGTTGCTGTGCTTTGTGGGAAGAACGGGATTTGTTCGTAGGGAAGAACCAGATCGACGGCGATTTCGTCGGCAACTTGTCCCGCGCCAGTTCCCAGAACAATACCGAAAGCGGGGCTAGATCCCCAATGCTTGGAGATATAATCCGCGGCTTTCTTGATGAGGGTGGGGAATTCCAAAGGCGCCTGCGACTTTTCAAAGCGTAAAAAATGAAGGCAGTAAACGAATGGTTGGTGTAATGGGAGTCGTGTTTGTTTTAGTCGAGCATCTCTAGGTTACTTCCTCTGCTAACACGCCAAGCACCAGTTCCGTCAATTTTGGTTCGGCTTCGTTAGCAATGCGAATGATTTCGTTAACGTCCGCAGGTTTAAGTGCATCGGCGAGGCACATGTCTGTGATGATTGAAAAACCAACGACCCGCATGCCGGCATGGATTGCCACGATGACTTCCGGGACAGTTGACATGCCGACGACATCGGCGCCGATGGTTCGAAGGAATCTATATTCTGCTCGAGTTTCCAGGTTGGGACCGGCTACGGCGACCAGCACTCCCTGGTGTGCGACAATGTCTTGGGCTCTCGCAATGCGAAGGGCGCGTTCAATCAGTTGATGGCAGTACGGTTCACACATGTCAGGGAAACGCGGGCCCAAGCGATCGTCGTTAATTCCAATCAGCGGATTGTCTCCCATCAAGTTGATCTGATCCTCGATCAGCATGATGTCACCCTCGGAGAAGTAGGGATTCAATCCCCCAACGGCGTTAGAGCAGACGAGGAGGTCGGCACCGAGAGCTTTCATGACGCGGACTGGAAGGGTGATTTCTTTGAGGGGGTAGCCCTCGTACATGTGTATCCGCCCTTCCATCGCAATCACTGGAAGTCCATTGAGCGTGCCGCAAACGAGTTGCCCTTTGTGGGAAATTGCCGTGGACTGCGGGAAGTTGGGGATGTCGGCGTAGTCGATCGAGACTGCGTCCTCAATTTTTTCAACAAGTGATCCCAAACCAGTGCCAAGGATAATGCCGGCTCTAGGTGTTTGGGACCATTGGGATTGAATAAAGGCAACTGATTCTTGGATCTTATCAAACAAATCAAGCATAACTGTGTCCTGAGTTCTGAAGTTCAGCGCTCCAACCTACCCGACACTGGTTTTAGTGCTCAAGTGGCTATCGGTTGAACCGGTGTAAAACAATGGTCGAAACGGAGTGGCAAAAGCGTGCCGTGTTTGTTTTGCAGAGCTTTTTACTTGGTTTCAGAGCCTTCCAGTTTTTTTGAGGCAATTTTTTTTGCCATTGGTTCAAACTTGAATTCGTTGACGAGTTGTGCAGCGATCGGATCTACTCGCTGGGACACCGACTCTGCCATCGTAAAGACGAGCGTTACTCTTCTGCCGTCTTCATTGGTCACGTGATAATAGAACCAGTTGACCGGCACGCCCTCTTCTTCACCGCCAACCACGACTTGCAGTGCCATGTGTCCGGCAAGTGTCGGGAGAGTTGTAGCTGCCAAAAGAACGGCGTTTTCGTCTGCCGAAATAATTTTTGCGACTTCGGTTTTGTAGTCATCAAGGGTCAGTGGATTGTCGGCTGGACGCGAAGGGAGTTGGACGATGTTGCATTGTGCGAGAAGTTCGTTTCCATCGATGAAGCGAAGGACCGCAGCATCCTGTTCAGTTGCAATCATTTTCCAGCGAGGTTCGTAAGTCACCGAGAATTTACCTGCCTCACTTTGCCAGCGAACACGTTGACGAATTTTATTGTCTTTTCCCGTGTATTTGGCCAGTGATTCGTTGGAAAGTTTGTCGGTGGTGGCGTTCGTGATGCGGATGTCGATTTTGGTCTTTCCGTCAAACCCGGGAGCAATTTGGCCGGGGCCGCGGCGCTCGCGGACGGTCAACTTTAGGCTCGACAACGAATCATCCTTACGGTTGATCGTTGCAATTCCACTGAGTTCCATCTCCGTAACCACGTCGTTCACATCCCCGAGTAAAGTGCCGATGATATAAACACGTGCTGATTTAGAATCGTATTTCTTAAGCAGAATTTTTACTTTGGATTCTTCAATTCGATTCAGTCGAAGCATTTTGGCGAGTGCTTCAACGGGCGGTTCCCAGCTATCACCTTCTTTAACCGCTTCTCGGCTGAAGACGGCAGAGAGCGTCATTGGATCCGCAGGGTTTTGAATTAACTCAAGCTCTGCCTGGTCTAAGACTCCTGACATTGAGGCTAGTTCAACCTGTTCGCCAGACTTTTCCCTGAGTCGAGCAACGATCAGTTGATTGTCTGAATTAAGCTCAGGTTTCGTCGTGCCCCGATCAAGTTTGATCCGTCCATTTGCATTTTCGAAAAAGCGAATCGACTGCTCATCGCTGGTCGTTCTTTGGAAAAATGATAATTTCGCATCGACATTTAACGGGAGAGGTACGATTTCTCCTGTCTCGTCGTTTGGAACCGTCACGGTTCCGCTGTGCATGAAATCCGAAGTGACCCGGCATTGGGACCCTTTTTCAAAAGTAATCCGGAGATCGATGGTCTCTTGGGCAAAGGCGGAAGATGCAAAAACGACCAAGACCAAGGCAAAATGAGTCAGTTGGCAGCAAAAAGTCGAAAATCGTTGGTTTTTAAGCATTATTCTTTCCAAGAAGTCGTCTAAAAAGCGCGAATTATGGGGTGTGTTCAAAAACACCGCTGTTTGGTCAACAATCGACCAATTTTCGTCTCAAATCGAACAATCTCGTCTCGATCCGAAATGTTTGACAAGGCGTGTGATCAGGCGGATTAAGGCGGGAAATTCAATTTTAGGCGAAAAAAACAGGTGATTCGTGTTTATTCGTGAGTTTTTAGGGCGTTTTGGAACGTATTTTGCACCCCTTAAGTTATTAACTTCGGCGAAAAAAAGCCTTTTTATCAAGTGAGTTTCGGTTGATTGGGGGCTTTGAGGGGAATTGCTGTCGGTGAATGGTGGCGACTTTCGGAAGTTTGTCGGAGTGAGCGAGAGCGAGTTAATTGAACATTTGTTGGATTGGCTCGTAACTAAAACCGCAAGAACACTGAGGTTTGGTCGGTTTACATGATCAGGATGATCGTAGATGTTAGGAGTCTCGGAGTTTTGAATTGAGTGCGATGGGATAGTCGTGCTTATTTAGAGCAAAGAGACACAAAGGAAATAAGGCTTGTCATGCACTCCGATTACAAATGTGATTCAATTCGAGATTTACGCGATCAGCAGGTCCGTTTTGCGCCGCGGGACAAGAAAATTGAGCAAGTCGATTGTGCCGAAAAACTGCTGCGCGATATTCAGCTTGATCGAGATTATAACTTTGAATTTGTTTGTTTTCGGATTACTGGTTTCCGGCCCGAAAAATCAGCGATCGTAAAAATAAAAGGTGAGAACCTCCGTCACGATTTGCATTGCTTTATCGAAGACCTTTCTGATTCGGCCAACGTCAGTGCGGAAGAATTCGGCCAGCCAGTTCATACCGTCGATGATTTAAGCAAGATGTTTAACGTTTCGACTAAAACGATTTCAAGATGGCGCCAGCAAGGTTTGGTCAGTCGCAAGTTTATTTTTAACGGTGGGCGTCGCCGCGTTGGTTTTCTCCATACCAGTGTCGATCAGTTCATTAAACGCAATCGGCAGAAGGTCAAACGGGGAGCCCGGTTTAGTCAGTTAAGAAAGGCAGACAAGGACGAGATCATCGAACGCGCTCGCCGGCTTGCCAAAGCCGGTGGCTGTCCTGCCGATATTACGCGTCGGATTGCTAAGCACATGGATCGAAGTGTTGAGACGATTCGGTACACAATCAAGCAGTTTGACAGTGATAATCCAACAATTGCAGTGTTCCCTGATCAAACGGGGCCATTGAATTTGGAGATGAAAGAGCGTGTTTACGCTGATTTCAGCGCTGGAAGATCTGCCGAATCGATTGCGAAGCGTTACGGTAGAACGAAGACGACGATTTATCGTGTCATCAACGAGGTGCGCGCTAACTTGATCATGGAGCTGCCTCTTGATTTTATGGACAACCCAGAGTTCCACCGGCGAGCCGCGGAAAAACGGATTGTGGATTCTGAGATGCCCGAACCAGAGACAAAAACTCGGAGGACAAAGCCACCGGCTGGTTTGCCACGCTATTTGGCCTCGCTTTACGAAGTCGCTTTGCTGACTAGGGAGCAGGAGCAATACCTTTTCCGGAAGTACAACTTTCTCAAGTTTCAGGCCAGTCGCCTGCGTGGGAAGCTTGATCCGTCGAATGCGAAGTCGTCTGAGATGGATACCATCGAGAAGCTTTATGATGACGCTGTAAAAATTAAGAATCGGATCGTTCAGGCAAACCTGCGTTTGGTGGTTTCGATTGCCAAGCGGCATGTTGCAGCCAGTGAAGACTTTTTCCAGCTGGTCAGCGATGGGAACATGTCGCTTATTCGAGCGGTTGAAAAGTTCGACTACTCTCGGGGTAATAAGTTCAGTACCTACTCCAGTTGGGCGATTATGAAGAATTTTGCACGCACCATTCCGGGTGCGTTCAAGCAGCGCGATCGGTTCCGGCCAACCTCCGAAGAGGTTTTCCTAGCAAAAGCGGATCAGCGAACCGACCGTTACTTGTTGGAGTCTGAACAGGATCTGAGAAAAAAGCAGGTCAATTCGATTCTTGAGATACTCGATGACCGTGAGCAGAAGATTATCGTTTGCCGATTTGGTTTGGATTACAGTTTTGAGCCTCAGACTCTGAAAGAAGTCGGTGCTCAACTCGGGGTTACCAAAGAGCGAGTTCGTCAAATTGAAGCTCGGGCACTCAATAAACTCCGTTCTGCTGCTAAAGAGCAGAACATCGATCTGCCTGACAGTATCTTCTTTGAGCTCGAGTCAGGAAACTAATCAGCAGACCCTTGGTTTCGTATTGTGAGATGATACACAGCCACTGGGTTGCCGTGGCTGTGTTTTTTTACGGCAGGCTGATCTGAGTGCGTTGGTGCTCGAGGACGCCTGGATAGTTTCCCGAATCTGAGGGCCAGACGGACAAAAGACGGGTATACGCTAGGAGATGTGCGGTTCCGCTTTGTTCTTCGAAATTAAATGTCTGGACTTAAAACAGTTGACTCAGGCATTGAGTGAAGAGTCGGGGCCTTGATTGGGCTCTTCATTCCACTTCAAGTTTGGCCGCTGCAAAGGTTCGGGAGTGGTCGTTTTTGTCATTTCACTGCGCCGTTTCTTGTTTGACGGGAGCAGTTCGAATGGCGATGGAAGCCAATTGCAGTCCGGGGGGCATTCAAATTGATAGGCCGGTGTCGTTATCTCAAACATTGGATCGCTTTCGCTTTAAAGGTGATTTGAGGAGTTATTCGAAGATGCCTACGGTTCATTACGTGAATTCTCTCAAAAAGGTCTCTGTTTTCGGTTCTTTCGCTTGAAGTGAAGAATTATTAACGATTCATTGCCAGTTTGGGGTGAATTCGACGGTGGCGAACTGGGGGAGCGGGGGAAGTCGTTTTACCTCGGGTTGATGGAGTAGCTGAGGTGTCGAGGGGCGCTGGCTTGTTGCCTGGAAAGGCTGAATTGAAGGCCCAGTCGAGAAATGCCCCGAAATCGGCTCACTTCTCGCGGATATTTAGCCGATAGTCAGCGAGTCCCCGTTTAGATGGGGTAATTTCGTTGGGTCTTGTATTGTTCCACTGAAATTCTTGCAATTCGTATTGCAGGGTAGATCTATTTAGATATATTTACCCGACTAAACTTTACGCCGGCGTAGCTCAGTTGGCAGAGCAGCTGTTTTGTAAACAGCAGGTCGTGGGTTCAAGTCCCTCCGCCGGCTTTTCTCGTTCCCTTGTGGTTTTCGCAAAGGAGTGGGGTGTGGATTGTTGTGTCAGAGACCAATGGGATTGCGCGAAAGTCTTTTTTTTGCGTGTTTTGTGGGTTTTTGTCATAAGGCATTGAGTTTTTTGGGGGGTTACCGAAGCGGTCAAACGGGACAGACTGTAAATCTGTTGGCTATGCCTTCGCAGGTTCGAATCCTGCACCCCCCACTGCTTCAAGTAGATTTTTCGATTGGCGAATTTGAAACCGCCGAAAGGGAAAAGGTGGGCGAAATGGGTGGTTTGCTCCTGTTTCGTAGCTGGAAGTGGCTGATTTGGTGTCAATTAGGGAAAATGTCCGCTGAAATTTGGGTTTTTTTGCTCACTTGTCATTGGGGTTTTCGCCTAAGTTGTTAGATTGATGAGTCAAGTTGGTTGTAACGCGCAGGAGCTGCTGCGTGTTGTGATTAGCGGGTGTAGCTCAATGGCAGAGCTCCAGCCTTCCAAGCTGGTGGTGAGGGTTCGATTCCCTTCACCCGCTCATTTGTAGATTGATAGGATTTGGGCTCGATCTAAACGGGCTTCGCTGCTGTAGCTCAGTGGTAGAGCGCGTCCTTGGTAAGGACGAGGTCATGGGTTCAAATCCCATCAGCAGCTCTGATTGTGGTTCGGCTTGGTAACTTGCTGCGGCGGGTTGGTTGGTCGATTTTTAACTTGGTTGTTGAGATTAAAAACAGAAGACAGGTAATAAGAAGGTATGGCCAAGGAAGAATTTAAGCGGACTAAACCGCACGTTAACGTCGGAACCATTGGGCACATTGACCATGGTAAAACAACTACCACTGCAGCGATTCTTGCAGTTCAGGCTGCGAAGGGATTAGCGGAAGCTAAGAACTACTCTGATATCGCGAAAGGTGGAACGGTTCGTGATGCGACTAAGACCGTTACGATTGCGGTCGCTCACGTTGAGTACGAGACGGAAAATCGTCACT
Organism: Mariniblastus sp.; assembly: GCA_011523945.1. Taxonomy (GTDB): domain Bacteria; phylum Planctomycetota; class Planctomycetia; order Pirellulales; family Pirellulaceae; genus Mariniblastus. The sequence continues at coordinate 94,141 of WTFU01000092.1, forward strand.
ATGCTCACATTGACTGCCCGGGTCACGCCGACTTTGTGAAGAACATGATTACCGGTGCTGCTCAGATGGATGGTGCGATTTTGGTCGTGTCTGCTGCTGACGGTCCGATGCCACAGACTAAAGAGCATGTTTTGCTTGCTCGTCAGGTTGATGTGCCTGCTTTGGTTGTGTTTCTAAATAAGTGTGATCTTGTTGATGATGAAGAGTTGTTGGAGTTGGTTGAAATGGAAGCGCGTGAGCTTCTGAGTAAGTACGACTTTGATGGCGATAATTTGCCGATTGTTCGTGGAAGTGCATTGCCTGCTTTGAATAATCCTGCGGATGCGGATGCTTCTCAGTGCATCACTGATTTGATGGATGCAATTGATAGTTATATCCCTGAACCGAAGCGTGAAGAAGATCGTCCGTTCTTGATGGCGATTGAGGATGTGTTCTCGATCGAAGGTCGTGGAACGGTTGCGACGGGTCGTATTGAGCGTGGTGTGATCAAGACCGGTGAGGAGGTTGCGATCATTGGTCTTGAGGCTGAGCCTCGCATGACCACCTGCACGGGTGTGGAAATGTTCCGTAAGATTCTCGATCAGGGTCAAGCTGGTGATAATGTTGGAATTCTTCTTCGTGGTGTTAAGCGTGAAGAGATTCAGCGTGGTCAGGTGTTGGCAAAGCCGGGTTCAATCACTCCGCATGCTAAGTTCGAAGCTGAGATTTACTGCTTGAGCAAAGATGAGGGTGGTCGTCACACTCCTTTCTTCAGTGGTTACCGTCCTCAGTTTTATTTCCGAACAACGGATGTGACTGGTACTGCAAATTTGAAAGAGGCAGAGATGTGCATGCCTGGTGACAACGTCAAGATTTCGGTTGAGCTTCAGAAGCCAATCGCGATGGATGATGGTGTCCGCTTCGCGATTCGCGAAGGTGGCCGAACGGTCGGCTCGGGTGTTGTGACGAGTATCGTCGACTAGTTGCGATGGATGGCTGGTCGCTGTTTGGCCGGTTGATTTCAATTTGGTAAGCGTCGTGTGGTGATTTCCGCGCGGCGCTTTCCGGCGATTTAAGGGCAGGCTCGTTCGTTTGGATCGGGTTGCTGTTGGTCAAGCGGAGGGGTGTAGCTCAATTGGTAGAGCACTGGTTTCCAAAACCAGCGGTTGCGGGTTCAAGTCCCTCCGCCCCTGCCATTTGAAGCGGTGTTGTTTAGTCGGCAAGGTTAGTATTGGTTGCAGTTGGCTTTGGGTGCGTTGTTCGTGTTCCGGGTTGGTTGTTTGTGAGGTTGCTTATGAGTTCGGCAGGAAAACAGAAGCAGGAAGCGGTTAGGCCGAGTCTTTTGTCGGAGTTGTTTCAGTTTGGGCTGTATAAGCCGAATCAGGGGCGGATTGTCCGGCAGGTGACTTTTTTGACAACTGCGTTTTTGGGGGTGTTGATTGCTTGGGAGATTAAGCGGTCGCCCTTGATGGGTGGTTTGGGTGCCGAGGGGTACCTTGTCATGTTGGCTCTTGCTGCGGTGATGATTTGGTTTTCGTTTCGCTTGGTTAACTATTCTGTCTTTGCTGACTTTTTGGTTGCTGTTGAGGCCGAGATGAATAAGGTTTCCTGGCCGACGCGTCGGGAGTTGTGGAATGCTTCAGTGGTTGTGATTTTTGTGATCTTCTCGATGGCGGCGTTCTTGTTTTTGTTTGACGCGTTGTGGACGAAGGTGTTTGAATTGATTGGCATTCGGTATTCCAGTTAGAGGTTGGTCGTTCGTGTGTGTGGTTGCAATCTTTTTCGGTGGCTAGTGAGTAGATAGATGGCAGATGACGAGGTAGTTTCGGACGATTCGGTCGTTACCCCTGGGGTTCAGGAGGTTGGTTCGGTGGATCCGTCGGCTGAAGTTGAGTCGCCTGAAGTTGAGTCGCCCGTCAGTTCTGACGCGGAGGTTTCCGCTGATGAGGGGGTGGCGGAAGATGCCGTTGAAGAAGAGGTCGTTGAAGAGGAGTTGAATGAGTTTGGGTTTGCGGCCTCGGATATGGTCAGCGATGAGGACGAAGAGGAGGAGGAAGAGGGCGACGATGATGTGTCGCCGATTGAGGAGTTCGTCGACGGTGCGGTGGTGGATGAGGACGAAACCGTTGAGATGAAGTGGTATATCCTGAAGGTTCAGGTTAATCGAGAGAATTCAATTTGCGATGCGTTGAAGCGTCGCGTGAAGGTTGCGGGGGTTGAGCGTTACTTCGGTGAGGTTTTGGTGCCGACCGAGGACGTTAGAGAGTTTAATAAGGCGGGTAAGCAGAGGATTACAAAGCGAAAGCTTTACCCTGGTTACATTGTTGTGAATATGGAAATCAACGATGACTCCTGGTTTTTGGTTCGGGAGACTTCGGGGATTGGTGATTTTACGGGGGCAGCTGGAAAGCCTGCTCCATTGACGCCTGAAGAGGTGTCTCGGATTATCGCGACAACGAAGCCGGAGGTTGAGGAGGATGGCGAGGACAATATTAAAACGGCCATTCCATTTAAGGTGGGTGATCGTGTCCGAGTTAAGGAAGGCTATTTTCAGAATCACGAGGGTGAGGTGTCTGCGGTTGACGAGCGGAATGGCCGCATCACCGTGATGATTAATATTTTTGGTCGACCTAATCCGGTTGAGTTGGATCACTGGCACGTTGAAAACGTTTAGCGTTTTTCGGGGCTGGCTGGTTACCGTAAAAGAAAAGTAGAAAGTGTTATGGCGAAGCAAGTAACGGGTGAAGCAAAATTTCAGGTTCCTGGTGGGCAGGCGACTCCTGCACCTCCGGTTGGAACCTCGTTGGGTAAGTTTGGTATCAATCTTGGCCAGTTTGTGCAGCAATTTAATGATCGCACGAAAGAGTATGCTGGGACTCCGATTCCGGTTGTGGTCACGGTTTATAACGACCGTACATTTGAGTTTGTTACCAAGAGTCCGCCGGCGGCTTCGATGTTGAAGATTGCTGCCGGGATTGCAAAAGGTTCTGGTGTTCCTAATCGCGATAAGGTTGCGACGGTGACTCGCAAGCAGATTGAAGAGATCTGTGAGAAAAAGAAAGAGGATTTGAATGCCCGTGATCTTGATCATGCCTGCCGGATGATTGAGGGGACGGCTCGAAGTATGGGAATTGATGTCGTCGATTAAGCACGGCGGTTGATTGGTGTGCTGGGCGAGTACGGAGACGGCGTCGAGCTTTATTAGGCGTTAAACAATAAAGAGTTCAGAGTAATGAAGCGTTCCAAGCGATACACAGAGTTGTTGACTAAGGTTCCTGAGCAACCGGTTGGTTTGAGTGAAGCCGTCGAGATCTTGAAGGGTTTTGATGGGACTAAGTTTGACCAGACGATTGAGATTCACATGCATCTCGGCGTAGACCCGAAGCAGGCGGATCAGATTGTTCGTGGTTCGATCGTTCTTCCGCACGGCATCGGCAAGACACAGCGAGTGGTTGTGTTTGCGAAGGATGCTGCGGCTGAGGCTGCGAAAGCAGCTGGAGCTGATGAAGTTGGTCAGGAGGATTTGGCCAAGAAGATTAGTGGCGGTTGGTTGGAGTTTGATGTCTGCATTGCCTCGCCGGATATGATGGGTGTTGTTGGACCGTTGGGGCGAGTGCTTGGTCCGCGAAGTCTGATGCCCTCTCCTCGGGCTGGTACAGTAACGCCTGATGTTGCCAAGGCTGTCGAAGAGTATAAGGCCGGGAAGGTGGAGTTCCGAAACGATAGCGGAGGCAATGTCCACGCTGTTTTAGGTCGCTTGAGCTTTACTCCTGAGCAGATTCAAGAAAATGTCAGTGCTTTTTTGAAGTACATTGATTCCTTGAAGCCGAGCTCGGTGAAGGGGGCTTATGTGAAGAATATCGCGCTGACCTCGACGATGGGTCCTGGAATTCCTTTGGCTGCTTAGTCGTTGGGGTTCAGGTGGGCTCTCGAGTTAAACATACAGTTTAAAACCGTAATGAAGTGAAGCAAAAGTTATGAGTAAGTTCGTAAAAGATTTGTTGTCTAAGGATCTCGCCAGTCGACTTGATGGCGTGACGGATTGTGTCCTGGCAGATGTAGTGGGAATGGATGCAATTTCCTCGACTGATCTTCGAAAGCGTCTTCGTGACAAAGGGATTGGGATGATGGTTGTGAAAAACAGCCTCGCTCGCCGTGCGACAGAAGGTACTTCGCTGGCTCCGGCATTTGAGGGGATCGAAGGGTCTCATGCAGTGTTGTGGGGTGCAGAGGATTTTGTTTCGTTGGTCAAGGAGGTGACGGAGCTTAATGAGGATGACGAGGCTTTCGAGAAGTTCGAAGCTCGTGGTGGAGTCATGGATGGGGAGCAGTTGACTCCCGAGCGTGTTAAGGAGATTAGTAAGTGGCCAAGTCGTGCTGAGCAGCTCAGTATGTTGGTGGGTCAGATTCTTGGTCCAGGTTCGACTTTGGCGGCGCAGCTCATTGGCCCTGGTGGTCAATTGGTAAGCCAGATCAAACAGGTCGGCGAAGAAGAGGGCTAGAAATAAACGGCTTGGCCGTGGATATAGAGTTCGTTTGCCCAATCGCGGAGTCGGCAAGTCGAATAGAAGTTGGTCGGTTTTAACTGGCTAGCTTGTTCATAAAAGTGTTCAGTTTGATAATGAATTTTGAGAAGCGGGTTCCGCAGCCTGTTTTCTCGACGATACGAAAGGGTGACTCCAATGTCCGAAGAAGCAGCAACTGTAGAATATTCTGATGAAGCCAAGAAGCTCGGTGACGAAATCGCCGGAATGACTTTGAAGCAAGCTAAAGAGCTGAGTGATTACCTCGAGAACGAGCACGGCATTAAGGCCGCTGCTGGTGGTGGTGGTGTAATGGTCGCCGCTGCAGGTGGTGGCGGCGAAGAAGCAGCTTCGGCTCAGACTGAGTTTGATGTAGTCTTGACTGGTTTTGGTGATAAGAAGCTTGATGTTGTCAAGGTTGTGAAGACAATCACTGGCGCATCGTTGATGGAAGCCAAGAAAATGGTCGAAGGCTGCCCAGCGACACTTAAGGAAGCGGTTTCCAAAGAGGACGCTGACAAGATCAAAGCGGATGTCGAAGGTGCTGGCGGAAGCGTTGAGCTTAAGTAGTTCACTGCGACTGGCTCGGGCTTGAAAGTCAGGGCTCGGGCCGCGTTTATCCATGAGAGTGGTTGACGCGGTCACTTTGGTTGTTCTTGGCAACCGAATGAAGTAGGCCAAGCATCGCGGAATGGAACGGCTCCGCGGTGCCCTGGGTCTTGAGAGGATTTTGATTTTCAAGGTCTTCGTAAATAGCCAATTCAAGCGATGTGTTGTTCATTCACCAAAGTCAACTGTGACGTGTCCTTTTTGGGGTGCGGAAGCAGTTGGCCAATTCAGGGAACGATATGCTCGGGTATCGCACACTTGGAGATTTTTTGAAAATCCAGGACTTGTGTTCGGAACCGCCGTGCGCGGATTCGTTAAATTGGATTCCTGCGGCTGTTGTTTTCCCTGTTTTGACTGCCTTCACATTGCCGTTTGTTCCGTCGGTAGATTTCGCGTTTTCGCGGACGGCTGGAATTGCGATTGAACCATCACTTACTCGACTAATCTGATACCGGAGATTCTGCGCTTATGGCAACCCCAGTTGAGCGACGATTAGCACCAGAAAAAGTTCGTGTGTTTGGTAGTGGCAGGGACTATCAAGTTCCGCCGGACCTCACAAAAATTCAAACCCACAGCTATCAAGCATTCCTTCAGTCGGATGTTCCGCTGGAAAAGCGTAAAGCGCAGGGCATTGAAGGCGTTCTACAGGAAATTTTCCCGATCGAGAGTTACGATAAGAAGCTGCAACTCAGCTATGTCCGTTACGAATTGGGAAAGCCGCGCTACACGCCGTCGGAGTGCCGACAGTTAAGGTTGACTTACGGGCAGCCCTTTCGGGTTTGGTTGCGTCTAGAGAAAGAGCAGCCAGTTGAGGAAGAGGTCTTCCTCGGCGATATTCCGATCATGCTGGGCGGTGGTGAATTTATCATCAACGGTGCCGAGCGTGTGGTGGTTAGCCAGTTGCATCGAAGCCCCGGAATTGACTTTGTGAGGGAGACGGATACGACCTCCGACAGGAAGTTGGCGAGTTGCCGCGTGATTCCCGAGCGAGGTAGTTGGATCGAAGTTAATGCGACTAAGAAAGATGTTTTAACTGTTCGTATCGATCAGAGTGGCAAGTTTTCTGCGTTGACACTGTTGCGGGCGATGGATCCGAAGTACGGTGAGGATTCTGCAATTTTGAAGGCGTTTTATGACACGGCGAAAGTGAAGGTTGTGGATCGTCGAAGCGCCGGCAAGCTGGAAGGCAAAGTTGCAGTAGACGACATTGTGTATCCGCACACGAGCGATCGAGCCGGTGAGATTATCGTCGAAGTTGGACATAAGATCACCAAAGATGCTGCGGAAGCGATCTGCTCATCAGGTGTCAAGGTTTGCGAGATCATGCCGGCACCGAAGTCGCCATTGATCTTCAACTCTTTGATCGATGATTCAACATCGAGCCATGAAGAGGCGTTGCTGAAGATTTACCAGCGGCTTCGTCCCGGAAATCCTCCTGCGCTCGAAAAAGCGAGGACTTTGTTCCATGAAAAGTTCTTCGATTCCAATCGCTATCGGTTGGGGCGAGTGGGTCGATTCCGGATCAATCGCAAACTGGATCTCGGTGTTTCTGAAAAAGAAATGACACTTCGTCCGGACGATATTTTAGCATCGATGAAGTACATTCTGGAGCTTTCCACGCCCGGTGGATCAGCTCATGTTGATGATATCGATCACCTTGGGAATCGACGGTTGCGTACCATCGATGAGTTGGCATGCGACGAACTTCGTAAAGGATTTTTGAAGCTTCGACGAACAGTGCAAGAGCGCATGAGCTTGAAAGAGCAAGATGATATGACGCCTCGTAGTCTCGTCAACCCCAAGAGTATTTCAGCAGCAATCGAGTATTTCTTCGGTCGTGGTGAATTGTCTCAGGTGGTGGATCAAACCAATCCATTGTCTCAGTTGACCCACGAACGACGTCTGTCAGCATTGGGTCCGGGTGGTTTGAATCGTAAACGGGCCGGTTTCGAAGTTCGCGATGTTCACATTTCTCACTATGGTCGTATTTGCCCGATTGAGACGCCGGAAGGCACGAACATTGGTTTGATTTCCAGTCTCGCGATTTATGCAAGTGTCGACGATTACGGATTCCTAGTTTCTCCCTACGCCGTTGTGAAAAAGGGAAAAGTAACGGACGAAGTCGCTTGGCTTCGTGCGGATGAGGAGACGGAAGAACACATCGCACCTGCAGATACTTACGTCGAAGACGGCAAGATCGTTGGAAGTAAGCAACTGGGCGGGGCGATCATTGCTCGATACAAAGCTGACTTTGAGTTGGCTGATCCTGAAGTTGTGAGGTACATGGACATCGCACCTTCTCAAATGGTTGGTGTTTCGGCCGGATTGATTCCATTCCTTGAGCATGACGATGCGAACCGGGCGTTGATGGGTTCCAACATGCAACGGCAGGCTGTGCCTCTGTTGGTAGCGGAACCGCCAATCGTTGGAACGGGAATGGAAGTCCGCGTTGCTGAGAACTCCAGCATGTTGGTTCGTGCTCGACGTGGTGGTAAAGTCACTTATGTCGACTCTACCCGCATCGAAGTTGGTGCCGACGTTTACGAATTGAAAAAGTACGTTGGCCTTAACGAGCGAACCTGTCAAAATCAAAAGCCACTTGTGGTGCCTGGTCAAAAGGTTGAACGTGGTGATGTGCTGGCGGACGGAGCGGCGACCTATAAAGGTCAATTGGCGCTCGGACGAAACGTGCTTGTCGGCTTTATGTCGTTCGATGGTTGCAACTACGAAGATGCGATCATCATTAGCGAAGAGCTCGTCAAGAACGACACTTACACATCGATTCATATCGAAGAATTCGATGTGGAAGTACGCGAAACGAAGTTGGGTCGTGAGGAATTTACCCGCGATATCCCTAACGTTAGCGAGAAAGCGCTGCGTAACCTTGATGAGAATGGCGTGATTCAGGTTGGAAGTTATGTCAAACCTGGCGATATCCTAGTTGGTAAGGTTTCGCCGAAATCGAAAACTGAGTTGACGCCGGAAGAAAAATTGCTTCATGCGATTTTCGGTCGTGCTGGCGAAGATGTGAAAAACGATTCGCTGGAAGTTTCCTCTGGAATTGAAGGTATCGTGATTGATACCCAGCGGTTCTCGAGGCGGATGAGCCTTTCCGAAGAGGAGCGAAAGGTTTTTGAGAAAGACTTGAAAGCAGCTGAAGCGGACGGCAATGAGGAAATTGCCAACGTTTTTGGTGTGATGGTTGAAGCGATCGAGAAAGTCGTGGGCAAGACGTTGACGGATGAGGACGAAACGCCTCTCTGCCGCGATCAGGATCCGAAGTTTGTTGCTGAGAAAGCGGCTAACTTCCGGCTTTCCAGCGTGATTGGCTCGATGCGTAGCGATGACAAAATCAGCCAAATCCAAGCGATCTACAAAGAGATGTGGCCGGCTGTTGAGAAAACCATTGATGCTCGCGATCGGACCGTCAACAGTATGAAGCGGGGTGACGAACTGCGAAGCGGCGTCCTTCAGATGGTCAAGGTTTACATCGCCACCAAGCGAACGATCTCGGTGGGCGACAAGATGGCTGGTCGGCACGGAAACAAAGGTGTGATCTCGAAGATCTTGCCGGTTGAAGATATGCCTTATCTCGAGGACGGTACGCCGATTCAGATCATGCTCAATCCGCTGGGTGTTCCCTCGCGTATGAACGTTGGGCAGATCCTTGAGACTCACCTGGGTTGGGCCGGTTCTAAGCTTGGTTTTCAGGCAATCACGCCGGTATTTGATGGCGCTTCTGAGGCTGAAATTAACGAATGCCTGGCCGAGGCGGGATTGCCGAGCCACGGTAAGCACACGCTGTACGATGGGCGAACAGGAGTTCCCTGCACGCAGGAAACAACGGTTGGTTACATCTACATGTTGAAGCTTCACCACTTGGTGGATGACAAGGTTCACGCTCGAAGCACCGGGCCTTACTCATTGATCACACAGCAGCCACTTGGTGGTAAAGCACGGTTTGGTGGCCAGCGATTTGGAGAGATGGAAGTTTGGGCTCTTGAAGCTTATGGAGCGGCTTACATTCTTCAAGAATTGCTCACCGTCAAAAGTGATGATGTGGAAGGCCGGACTAAGATTTACGAATCGATGGTCAAAGGCGAGAACACCCTGGAGGCAGGTACTCCTGCCAGTTTCGATGTTTTGACAAATGAAATTCGTGGACTTGCTTTGAACATGCAATTGGAAAAAAGACGCGGCTAAGCCCGTGGGCACAGCGGGGCAGGGGTTCGACCCTGCCCGCGTGAATGCCAAACGACTGTTTGCGTTGCAGTAGCTCTGACAGGCTTGAAAACGCTTCCCTTTAAAACAAACGATTTAAAAATACTTAAAAGGAGCAGGTGAATTTATGGCGACTGCCGACACCACCTACGATCGCATCAACGATTATGCTTCAGTCAAAATTTCTTTGGCTCGTCCTCACGATATTCGCTCATGGTCAATGGGCGAAGTGAAAAAACCTGAAACGATTAATTATCGTACTTACCGTCCAGAAAAAGACGGTTTGTTCTGCGAGCGAATTTTCGGACCTGAGAAGGACTGGGAATGTGCTTGTGGTAAGTACCGTGGCATGAAGTACAAGGGAATGATTTGCGATCGCTGTGGTGTGAAGGTCACCCACTCGCGCGTTCGTCGTAAGAGAATGGGGCACATCGAATTGGCCGCTCCAGTCGTTCACATTTGGTTTTTCAAAGCAATGCCTAGTCGGTTGGGTAACTTGTTGAATATGAAGACCAGTAGTCTTGAGAAGGTGATTTACTTCCAGGATTACGTTGTTATTGACCCGAAAGATACGGATCTTGAGCGGCAGCAACTATTGACTGAGGAAGAGTATCGCGCTGCTCGCGCTGAGTTTGGTGATGGTAGTTTCACCGCCAACATGGGCGCTGATGCTGTGCGGGAACTTCTTGCTGAACTCGATTTGGTCAAGTTGTCGGATGACTTGCGGATTGAACTCGCAGAAACCGGTTCGAAGCAAAAGCGAAAAGATTTGACAAACAGATTGAAGATCGTCGAATCGATTCGGGATAGTGACAATAAGCCCGAGTGGATGGTTCTCGACGTAATTCCAGTGATTCCTCCGGACCTGCGTCCGCTCGTGTTGCTGGATTCCGGTAACTTTGCCACATCGGATCTCAATGATCTTTATCGCAGAATTATCAACCGCAATAACCGCCTTCGGAAGTTGGTGGATCTCAACGCTCCGGAAGTGATCATTCGCAACGAAAAGCGGATGTTGCAGCAGTCGGTGGATGCACTGTTTGATAACAATCGTTGCAAACGTCCTGTGCTCGGTAGTAGTAACCGACCATTGAAATCTTTGACTGATATGATCAAGGGTAAGCAAGGTCGATTCCGCGAAAACCTTCTCGGTAAGCGAGTGGATTACTCCGCTCGTTCTGTGATCGTTGTGGGTGCTCGTTTGAAACTGCACCAGTGTGGTCTTCCTAAGAAGATTGCGCTGGAACTTTACCAACCTTTCATCATTCGCAAGCTCAAAGAATTAGGGCATGCCGATACGATTAAGAGCGCCAAGAAGATGCTCGAGCGGAAAGATGAAGAGGTCTGGGATATTCTTGAGCAGGTCATCCGCAACCACCCGGTTATGCTTAATCGCGCTCCAACGCTCCACCGGATGGGAATTCAGGCATTTGAGCCGATTCTTGTTGAAGGAAACGCGATTCACTTACACCCTTTGGTGTGTAAAGGATTTAATGCGGACTTCGATGGTGACCAGATGGCGGTTCACTTGCCGCTTTCAATCGAGGCACAGGTAGAGGCGCATACCCTGATGCTTTCGACCAACAATATTTTCGCTCCGTCCAACGGCCGACCCATTATGAGTCCGTCGCAGGATACGGTGATGGGTTGCTACTATGTTTCGTTGGTGCTTCCTAACCAGAAGGGCGACGGTATGGTGTTTGCGTCCCTTGACGAAGCCGATACGGCATTCGCCCAGGGCGTGATTGAACTTCATGCACGTATTAAAGTTCGACTTCCCGAAGGGCGTTTTGTCCGGGTAAACGAAGAAGAACGGTTGCCGAGTCAGATCATTGAGACAAGTTATGGTCGGATCATGTTCAACATGATGCTTCCAGATGGTCTTGATTTTTACAACTACCCACTCAAGAGTGGCGATCTCGCCGTTGTAATTTCAGATTGTTATCAGAGTTTGGGGCGTCGAGAAACGATTGATCTTTTGGACGATATGAACCAGCTCGGTTTCCGTGAAAGTACACGAAGTGGTCTGTCGTTTGCGACGGACGATTTGGTGACGCCAGAATCCAAAGAGAAGATTGTTGCTGCTGCTGAAAAGGAAGTTCTTAAATTCCGCAAGCACTACGAGCGCGGAGTGATTACTGAGCAAGAGCGATACAATAAGGTTCTCGATACCTGGACACACGCCCGTGAGAGTATCACGAAGGAAATGATGGCGGCCATGGAAACTGATTATCGTGGCGGAATGGGCTACGTTAATCCAGTGTTCCTGATGGCGCACTCTGGTGCTCGTGGTGGTGTTGAGCAGATTCGACAGTTGGCTGGAATGCGTGGTTTGATGGCCAAGCCGTCCGGTGAAATTATTGAAACACCGATTAAGGCGAACTTCCGTGAAGGACTGTCGGTTTTGGAGTACTTCTCTTCGACTCACGGTGCTCGAAAAGGTTTGGCGGATACTGCGTTGAAAACGGCAGACTCCGGTTACCTGACGCGTAAACTAGCTGACGTTGCCCAAAACGTTGTGATCACAATGGAAGATTGTGGAACAACGCTCGGAATCACCAAAGGTGTGATTTACCGAGGTGAGCAGGTTGAAGTTCGGTTGGCGACAGCAATCAATGGTCGTGTTTCACGGCAAAATATTGTTAATCCTGTCACCGATGAGGTGGTGGTTCGCGAGAGTCAGATGATCACGCCGGAGATCGCGCGTAAGATCGAAGAGATGGGATTAGAGAAAATTCAGGTTCGTAGTCCAATGACCTGCGACGCACCGCTGGGTGTTTGCCGTTGTTGTTACGGAATGGATATGTCGACCGGAGATATGGTCGAAGAGGGAATGGCGGTTGGAATCATCGCAGCCCAGAGTATTGGTGAACCAGGAACCCAGTTGACGATGCGGACGTTCCATATCGGTGGTGTTGCCAGTACGGTCACCGAAGAAAACCAAAAGAAATGTAGCCGTGCGGGTGTCGTCAAGATCACACGGATGCGTTACGCCACGAATGATAAAGGCGACACGGTTGTGTTGAATCGAAATGGAGAAATTTCGATTTTGGATCCACGTGGCCGAGAATTAGAAAGCCATAAGATTCCTCAGGGTTCGATTCTCCGCGTTGCGGACGACCAAGAGGTTGAGAGCGATGTTGTGCTCTGCGAGTGGAACCCGTTTGCGGTTCCAGTTCTGTCGGAAGTCGCCGGTAAGGTTCGCTTCGAAGATATTATCGATGGCGAGACGATGCAAATCGAAACGGAAGCCAGTGGTACGATTCGAAAGACGATCATCGATTTCAAAGGTGACATGCATCCGCAGATCGTAATCGAGGATAGCAATGGAAACGTTGCGGATGTTTACTATCTACCTGAACGTGCGAACATTACCGTCGACGAAGGCGATATGATTTCTGCTGGTTCGACAGTTGCGGAAACGCCGCGAGAAGCATCGGGTATTTCAGACATTACCGGAGGTCTACCGCGAGTGACCGAGATTTTCGAAGCTCGAAAACCGAAAGACCCTGCGGTTCTGGCCGAAATTGACGGTGTTGTTGAAATTCTCTCCGAAAAGAAGCGTGGGAAGCGATCAATCATTGTTAAGAGTGAAAGTGGAATTGAGGCGGAGCACTTAGTTCCACCTGGAAAGCGGTTCCGCGTGCACACGGGCGATATCGTCAAGGCCGGCCAGCAGCTGGTTGATGGGCCGCTCGTTCCTCACGACATTCTACGGGTGTCGGGTGAAGAAGCTGTTCAGCAGTATCTTGGCCACGAGATTCAGCAGGTCTACCGAAGTCAGCGAGTGGAAATCAACGACAAGCATGTTGAGATCATTATCGCAAGGATGTTGAGAAAAGTGAAAATTGAATCGGCCGGTGACACCAATATGTTACCGGGTTTGATTTGCGATCGATTTGATTTCCAGCAGGTCAATGATCAACTTGCCAAGTGCGTGAAAGTGACCGACAAAGGAGATAGCGATTTCTCAAAAGGTCAGATCGTTCCTAAAGTCGTTTTCGAAGACACCAACGCTCAGGTGGAGACTCTCGGTGGAAAGCCCGCCAAGTGCACTAAGCCAAAGTCAGCGACTTACAGTACGCAGTTATTGGGAATCACGAAGGCGGCGGTACAAAGTTCGAGTTTCATCTCGGCGGCGAGTTTCCAGGAAACCACCAAGGTTCTTACCGAAGCCGCGTTGGCTGGAAAAGTCGACAACCTCGTTGGTCTGAAAGAAAACGTTATTCTGGGGCACCTGATTCCAGCGGGAACAGGATTCCGAACATTCCAGGATTCCGATGTTCAGTACAATCTGGAGGCGATGAAGTTGCAAGCTGAGTCTCAGTCTCCTGAACAGATCGATGACCCATGGAAAATCTTTGGTGGTGATGGTGGAGCCCCCGCTGACACTGGAGCGGTTATCGGTGGTGATGATTTCTCCAATGCGATGGCAACGCAAGAAGTCGCGCCGATGGCTGGAGCGATTCACGATGCTGGTCTAGACGCTTTACTCGGTGGATTTACTACCCCCGAACCGATGCCTGCAGCCGGTGATGATCTGACTCGCATTGAAGGGATTGGTCCTGCGATTGCGAAGCATCTCAATGACGCCGGTATTTTCACTTACGCCGAACTTGCGGGAACGGATCCAGCGCGGATCCGCTCGATTCTGGATAATATTGGTGGTTACGGAGCACACGACACCACCACTTGGCCGGACCAATCACAGATGGCTGCCAGAGGTGAGTGGGAACAGTTGAAAGAATGGCAGACGCGTCTCGATGGTGGTCGTGTGAACCCTGCACATGCCCCTGCCGCTCCATCGGCACCTGTCGAAGTTGACGATCTAACCCGAATCGAAGGGATCGGGCCTGCGATTGCGGGACACTTAAATGCTGCGGGCATCATGTCATACTCGCAGTTGGCTTCAGCCGGTCCAGCACGAATTCGCGAAATACTCGATGCCGTCGGAGGTTATGGAGCACACGATTCAACGACTTGGTGCGACCAAGCTCAATTGGCAGCGGTTGGAGCTTGGACTCAGTTGCAAGATTGGCAAGATCGTTTGACCGGAGGTCGCCCTTCGGAGTCTGCACCAGCACCAGTGGCCGCTGCCGACGATCTGACCAAGATTGAAGGCATCGGTCCCAAGATTGCTGAGCATCTTGCGACGGCGGGAATAACCACCTATGCACAATTGACTCAAGCGTCAGCAGCCGAGTTGAAGGACTTTTTAGCAGCGGGCGGATTTGATTCGCATGATCCGTCGACTTGGGCAGATCAAGCTCAATTAGCTGCTGTCGGTGAGTGGGACAAACTTCGCCAGTGGCAGGATCAACTCAACGGCGGAAGAGTTGTGGCATCCGATGATCTGACCAAGATTGAAGGAATTGGTCCTCAGGTGGCTGGCTTGCTTAACAGCGTCGGTTTGATGACTTTCCAACAATTGGCTCAGACGACACCGGACCAGATTAAGGAAGTCCTCGATCATGCAGGGGGGATTATGGCGACCATGAATCCATCGACCTGGCCGGATCAGGCTCAGTTGGCTGCCGCCGGCGAGTGGGACAAGCTTAAGGAATGGCAAGACGTATTGGATGGAGGGGAGTAGTCAAGGTTTCGGGGAAATTGAAAAAGTATTGAAAGTTGCCGCTAAATTCGCTTTTTCCTCGGAAAATGGGTAATTATGAGGTAGCCAAGCCGATACACTGCTATTGGTGATACTATTTCCCCCACCCTTCCTGAAATGACAGATTGAAATGTCAATTTGAGGTTGACATTTTGCATAAAACTATTATTTTTACGGGCTTCCCTTGGGCTGCTGGCGCAAGGGGCCGGTTGAAAATTGACCTGGAATTAGTAGCGCCGACGATTTCGGCGCGTGGATAGATAGAAGAACGAATGCCAACGATTAATCAACTTCTCCGCAAGAAACGCAAGAAGAAACGCAAGTTTACCAAGGCTCCTGTTTTGGAGCGTTGCCCTCAAAAGCAGGGCGTTTGTCTGCAGGTACGGACAATGACTCCGAAAAAGCCTAATTCGGCGTTGCGGAAGATCACACGTGTACGACTTTCAAACGGAAAAGAAGTCACGGTGTACATTCCTGGTGAAGGGCACAACCTTCAAGAGCACTCGATTGTATTGGTGCGAGGTGGCCGAGTCCGCGACCTCCCGGGTGTGCGATATCAGGTTGTTCGTGGCGCTCAAGATACACTTGGGGTTGAAAACCGGAAGCAGTCGCGAAGCCGTTACGGCGCGAAAAAGTAGTTTGTTGCGTCGTTAGCAACTCCAAAAAACAGTAGCAATCATTTCAAATAAAAACACAGAGTACCATGGGAAGAATTACCGCCAGCCGAACGCAGCTAAAACCGGATCCAAAGTTTGATTCCATTTTGGCAAGTAAGTTCATCAATTGCTTGATGTGGGATGGAAAGAAAACCACAGCACAGGCTGTCTTCTACAACGCGTTGGACGAAATCAAAAAGCGTATTCCAGATGCTGAATCGATTGACGTTTTCACCACGGCTGTTGAAAACGTAAAGCCACACATCGAAGTTCGTTCAAAGCGAGTTGGTGGTGCGTCGTATCAGGTGCCGATGCAGGTTAGTCGAAGCCGGCAGCAGTCGCTTGCGATCCGTTGGATACTCACAGCAATTCGCGACAAGAAGGGTCGTCCGACTCATTTGCGTCTCGCGGATGAATTGGTTGCGGCCTACAACCGCGAAGGTGCGGCGATGACGAAACGAGAAAACACCCACCGAATGGCCGAAGCGAACAAAGCGTTTGCCCACTTCGCTTGGTAATGCAAAATTGAATCCAAACCGCTTCGTCGAACACGGGGCGGTTTTTTTATGCGCTTATTGGATTTTTAAAATTGGCTGATTGAAATTTCCGAGTTTAATATTAATTTTCCAGGCAAATACGCTTCTAGCTGTTGATTTATTATGGCTCGTAAACTCCAAAATTTGAGGAACATCGGCATCATCGCTCATATCGATGCCGGGAAAACGACGGTGACTGAGCGGATGTTGTTCCTTAGCGGTGCCAAGCATCGCGTTGGAAAAGTTGACAGTGGAACGACAACAACGGATGACGATCAAGAAGAGCAGGAACGTGGAATCACCATTTACTCCGCCTGTGTAACGTTCGACTGGAAGGACATCCATGTCAATCTGCTCGATACTCCCGGGCACGTAGATTTTACTGCGGAAGTCGAGCGTAGCCTTCGGGTGCTCGATGGTGCTGTCGTCGTGTTTAGCGCACGCGAAGGCGTGGAAGCGCAAAGCGAGACGGTTTGGCGTCAGGCCAACAAGTATGGCGTACCAAGAATGGCGTTTATCAATAAACTCGATCGCGAAGGTGCTGGATTTGAGCGGGTTTTCAATGAAATCAAAACCCGTCTAGGAGCCAATCCCGTTGCGTTGCAGATTCCTGTTGGCTTGGGACCATCGCACGTAGACGATCCGTTTCGTGGATTGATCGACCTGATAAAGATGCGGTACGTGACGTTTGAGGATGAAGGGAAGAAACAAAAAGAGGCCCCGATTCCAGAAGACCTGCTTGATGAAGCGGAGTTCGCTCGCGAGCAACTGCTAGAAACGCTTTATGACTTCAGTGATGAAATGGCGGAATTGGCGTTTGAAGGAAAACCAATTTCGAACGAGTTAATTCGCAAAACCGTACGCGAAGCGACTTTGAAAGGAAAAATTCACCCAGTGGTTTGCGGTTCCGCCTTGCATGGAATCGGTGTGCAGGGTGTGCTTGATGGAGTGAAGCACTACCTTCCCAATCCATTGGAACGGCCACCTGTGGTGGGAACCAATCCGCGAAAACCTGAGCAGGAGTTGTCTCGTAAGCCGGATCCTAAAGAGCCGTTTTGTGGCTTGGTGTTCAAGATCTTACCGGCAAAAACGGGTGACCTTTATTGGATACGGATCTACTCGGGAGTACTGAAGGGTAATTCGCGAGTTTACTGTCCATCCAGAGATAAAAAAGAAAATGCAGCTCAGTTGTGGCAGATTCATGCCACGAAAAAAGAGAGAGATGGTCAATTAGATGAAATTTCCTGTGGCGAAATCGTTGGTGTGATTGGCCCTCGATTTGCGGTAACGGGAGATACGCTTTGTGAGCAAGGCAATCCAATTCTTCTCGAGCCAATTGAGTTTCCGGAAACGGTGATTGAGATGGCGATTGAACCGGAGTCGACGGCGGATCGAAATAAACTTGGTGAAGTTCTTGATTTGTTGAAGAAACAGGACCCTACTTTCAAAGCAAATGAAAATGAAGATACCGGCCAGACTCTAATTGCCGGGATGGGAGAACTTCATCTCGAGGTGATTAAAAATCGGCTGTTGCGAGATTTCAACCTGAATGTGAAAGTTCATAAACCACGAGTATCCTATCGGGAAACAGTTGGGCAGAGTGTAGAAGTTACAGGTGAGTGTCATCGCTTAGTCAATGGCCAACAGTTGTTTGCCAAAGTCAAATTGCGAATGGAACCCGATGAAAAAATTGAGACGGGGATTGCAATTCGAAGTCGATTGCCGATTGATGCAATGCCACCGGAAATGGTCCAGTCAGTAAAAGACGAAATCAAGGCGCGCGGCGAGGGAGGCGGTTCGATTGGTAGTTTCCCGTTGGCGAAAATTCGTGTGACATTGCTGGATGCTGAGGCGACGGAAGAATCGACGCCTATGGCGTTTTCAATTGCAGCCGGAGAAGCATTCGAAGAAGCGTTAAGAAAGGCGTCTCCGATGTTGCTGGAGCCGATTATGAAGTTGACCATTACCACTCCCGAGGATTATTACGGGGAGTTTGTGGGGGATTTGGCACAGCGGCGAGCCCAGATCGTCAGTACGGACACCCACTTAGAAACAACGACCATTATTGCCAATGCACCTTTGGCTGAGCTATTCGGCTATTCCAGCGCCATGCGCTCCCTTTCGCAGGGTAGGGCAGGGAGTTCGATGGAACCTTTGGAGTATGCTCCCGCGCCAGTTGATGTGGCTCAGTCATTTGCCTTGTAAATTTTTTCATGAAAATTAAAAGGGGAGTGTAACTTTCTTCGGTCATTGATGTCGATCATTAATGTAGGAAGTTTGATGGCGTCGATCGTTCCAATCCTGCGAAAGTGGCTTGTTGACCTGTAACGGCAACCGGCTAGAATCGAAAAAACGATCGAGATTATCTGGATTTGTGTATTCGTTATTCGGGGTAATTCTTGACATAGCGACGATTTAGAAATTGGAGAAAATATGGCGGCAGAATTTACGAAGGACTCATTCGAAGCGGATGTAATCGGCTCCGAGAAACCTGTTTTGGTTGACTTTTGGTCGCAAGGCTGACCTCCCTGCAAAAGACTGGGTCCAGTCATTGATGAACTTGCCGCAGAGAACGATGGAAAATCGGTTGTCGGCAAGGTAAACGTAGGCGAACACATGGAGTTGGCGGTCCAATTTGGAATTTCCGCTGTTCCAACAATTTTGGTATTCAAAGGTGGCGAGGTTGTAGAGCGAATCGCCGGATACAAGGACAAAAGCGAATTGCAGGCTGTTCTTGACAATCACAGCAGTTAACAATTTGCTCTGCAAATTGCTGTTAAACACCAACCTTTGCCTTCGGGCGAAGGTTTTTTAATGCGCGGATAAAAGCGTTCCCAAGGGCAAGGATTGACAGCAACCTAAGATCGGCATTCGAATTGTCTCCGGTGTCGGCTATTCTTTAGCGAGAAAAAGTTCGGACCTCTTAACCTTGTGATATTGGTATGACTCCAGCGGAGTGCGAGCAAAATTCAGCGACTGCAACCGGCCAACTGCAGAGCGTTGGTGTGCCTTGGATGACGCTTGGGCTTCCGATTTTGGCTGCCGTATTGATCTTTTTCTTTTCCCCTAATTTTCGGGCAACTGGGACTTTGCGCACCGCTCCATTAGGCGGCGATTTTCTTCAGGAGTGGATTGGGGCGACCGTTCTTTCGGGAGAGCAGGCATCGAAGCTATATGATAGGCAATACGTTGATGCGTTGCAGCATGATCCCCAGGTTGTCGGTTTTGATTGGTCGGAAACAAGTTATTTTCCGATGGTCTACCCTCCATTTTATTATTCACTTCTGAGGCCGTTGGCCGGGTTGGAGTATCCGACCGCTTCCAGGTTGTGGCTGGTCTTAAGCGCGGTAGCGTTTTCGATGGTTGGCTGGCTTGTCTATCGGTTTTATCCAGCCAGTCGAGATTACATTTTTGCTTATATTCTGGCGGCGGTTCTTTTCGCGCCCTTTTTAAATTCGCTTGTGATGGGGCAGAAGTCTGTTTTTCTATTATTGATTTTGTTGGGGGCCTATCTATTGCTTCGCTGCCAACGTCCATTTCTTGGGGGGCTGGTGTTTGGGTTGATCGCTTTCAAACCGCACTTAGGCCTGGTGATTGGATTGGCGATGTTGGCAAAACGGCAGTGGTCTTTTGCTGCCGGCGCGGTGTTGGTGGTTGGGGCGTTTGTGGCTTATTCCTGGCTTTTTCAGGGGGGGCTTTGGGGCGACTATCTTAATGTCGTTTCGCAAATGGATAACTATTTGCAAACGCAAGGTTATCAGCTTGAGGATGCCCACAGTTTATGGGGGGCAGTGACCCTGACGTTTCATTCGCAGCCTCTGTGGTTTTCAAAGATAAGCACCATCGTGTTGTCGCTGCTCGTAGTCTGTACGTTGTGGAGAGCCGTTGGTGAAGCGGTTGCTTTGAATTCGGATGCGTTTGCGAGGCAATTTTCAGCGATGATTATTGCGACTGTGTTGTTGAGTCCGCATTTTTATGGCTACGATTTGACGATTCTGTTGTTGCCGTTTCTGCTAATTCTCTCAACTACCAATCTTGAGCGTTGGCGAAAAATGCGGAGCGAGCGAGTTATCGTAATTTTAGTCCTCATTTGCTTTGGTCTATCCGGAGCATTTTCAGAAATTGCTGGATTCACCTATGTTCAATCCAGCACAATGTTATTGATTACATTGCTATTGTTTTTAGCAGGCTTGAGAAGCGAAGATTGTCGAGTGATTGAGCAAGCAGGCGGAAATTCGTGTGACTGATCCTGTTGTGAATGATTCTGAATTCGCGATGGTGAGCTTTGGGAATGCGAGATCACTCTGTCGAAAGCATTTTCAAGTCGGGTGCGATCCGCTCGATGAGGCGGGCGACGAATTTTTTTACCTGCGCCGTTGTTTTAAATTTCATGACTGCAGCGACGATTCGCTCAGACTCTTCAACTGTGATTTGACTTGCCAGTTGTTTGATCGACGGGATGAAGGCGGGGCTCATGCTGAACCGTCGCAGTCCCATGCCCAGCAAGAGCACGAATGCTCGCGGGGTGCCTGCCATTTCGCCGCAAACTGTAATTGGGACGTTTGCTCGATTGCAAACCTCGATTACGTTTTTGAGGACAATCAATACAGGAGGTGCCAGAGGCTGGCAAAGGTGGGCGACCTTGGGGTTGTCGCGGTCGGCAGCCATGAGGTACTGCACGAGGTCATTTGACCCGACAGACACGAAATCGACTAAATCAATCATCGTGCTAATGGAAACGGCTGCTGCAGGAACTTCTAGCATCATGCCGATCGGGACTTCTTTTGTTTTGATGCCTCTTGAGTTGAGTGTCTTGTAGGCTCGGCGAACCATGCTGCGAAGTTTTCGAATTTCTTCGACCGTTGTAACCATAGGGAACATTAGCCGGACCGTACCTTCCGGAAATTCACTCGCAGCCCGCACGATTGCGCGAATTTGAGTATTGAAGAATTCAGGGTGCTCGAAAGAAAGCCGGATGCTTCGCCAACCCATAAATGGGTTCGCTTCTTTGTGGTCATGGCCTAGGTAGGCGACCGTCTTGTCTCCGCCAATGTCGAGCGTACGAATCGTGACGTTGTGGTTGGGGCTGGCAGCAACGATTGCCCGGTAGGCTTCGTATTGTTCGTCTTCGTCGGGAACGCTGGGATGGGTAAGGTACAGATATTCCGTCCGGTAAAGCCCGACACCGGAAGCCCCCATCGCGCACGCGGCGTTGGCATCAGCGACACCGTTAATATTGCCTTGGAGGCGAAGTTCGCAGCCGTCGGCCGTAAGAGAAGGTTGGTCCCGATTGGTTGCGAGTTTGTCTTTTAAATCAAAAAATTCGCGTTCAAGTTTCTTGAACGCTTTGAGTGTCTCGGAATTCGGGTTGATCTCAATATGGCCGTCGCGACCATCGACAACGATCGTATCTCCAGTTTTTACCTTTCGCGCAATTCCACTAACGCCAGAAACCGCAGGGATACCTCGTGAGCGAGCCACAATCGCCGCGTGACTGGTTTGGCTACCTTTTTGCGTGACGATGCCATGCACGTCCATGTCACCTAAAGCGACGACTTGAGACGGCAAAAGTTCGTCTGCCACGACAATCAGCGGCCCCACGATGGATCCAGTCTCAGGTTTAGCGGCATCGTTGAGATGGCTTCCCAGTCGGATAATCACGTCGCGGACGTCGTTGAGTCTTTCCTGGAGGTATTCATCGTTGGTCCTTGCAAAGAGAGTTGTGTATTCTCCGAGCAACCGATGAAGTGCAGCGGACGAATTCATTTTATCGTCAACGATCCAACTGCGAATCTTGTTAGTGAACGCAGCATCTCGAAGGATCGCCTGGTGGACAGCAAAGATCGATGCTTCTTCGCGGCCGACTTGAGCTTCAACTTTGCGCTCCAAAGCGCGAAGATCCGCACCGGCTTTATCGCGAGCGGTCTCGTAGTTGGCCAGTTCGGCGGTAATTTGGGAGTCTTCGAGGCGATTAGTATCTGGATTAACGAAAATTTCGTGAATCACATAGGCTGTGCCTATCGCAACTCCGGGTGAGACTGCTATTCCTCTTCGCATTCCTTTAGATTACCAGATTTTCCGAGTGAGGGACATGGAGTGGATAAAACGACCATTCTACTGGGGTTTCGGGGCATCTGGGGGTTCTGTTTAAGCGAAGTTTACATTGGTCTCCGCGACGGTAGGGAAATGGGTTGCAGGCCTGGTTTTTAGGTGAATTTAACTGTTGAAATCGGTAGTTCTGGCGGCTATCTGTTGTTGAGGTAAAACATTCATTTTGCTACATTTGGGTCGACCAGAGAAAGCATCGACGGGATGTTTCGGGGTCATCCCAGAATCACAACGGGTTCATTGAGAATGCGATTTTCCCAGCTCGACCGGATACTTGCGCTGGAAAAAGGTGCGTCGATAACTGCGGTGAAGTGCCTGACTTTGTCCGAAGATTACCTTCAAGATCATTTTCCACGGTTTCCTGTGATGCCGGGTGTGATGATGTTGGAGTCTATGTTTCAGACGAGCATGTGGTTAGTTCGCTCGTCCCATGACTTTCAATATTCCAGTGTTGTTCTGCGGGAAACGAAGAGCCTGAAGTTCCAGGGGTTCGTACAACCCGGCGATTCACTAATCGTGAATGCTGAAATCAAAAAAGTGGATGGATCACTAACTAGTTTGAAAGTTGTGGGCTCGGTGAACGGAGTCGCGGCGACAAGCGGTAGGTTAGTGCTAGATACTTTTAATTTGGCGGATCGAGGGGATGTGGATCCTGCCATTGACGACTATATGAAACATAAGTTTCGAATGAATTTTAAGTGGTTATTTAATCAACTTGGAAACGAAAGTTCGAGTCCCGACGAGGGAGCGACTTTGGCGACCGGTTAAACTAAACGTTCGTAGCATCGTCCATTCAGGCGGTGGTACAAATCATATTCACACAGCAGTTCCAAACGGAGAGAGTTTCGAATGCCCGTAAACGAAGAGGTATTTGGTAAGGTTAAAGAAGCCTTGATAGACGCGTTAGGCGTTGAAGATGACGAAGTTACCGATGAAGCCACGATGGTGGGTGATCTCGGTGCCGAGTCTATCGATTTTTTGGATATCGTTTTCAAACTTGAAAAAGCATTTGATATTTCGATTCCCAGAGACGAACTTTTCCCCGACGATATCTTGACCAACGCTGAGTACATCAGCGACGGCAAAGTTACTCCAGAGGGACTCGAAAAACTAAAAGAGCGTATGCCATTTGCGGATTTCACAAAATTCGAAACGAATCCGCTGATTCAGGATTTCGGGAATTTGTTAACGGTCAAGGACCTTTGCAAATATGTCGAATTAAAAATTAGCTAATCGGCTCGATGAGTAATTCAAAAGGTCCACGGGCAGACGCTCGTTGGGCCTTCGTTCATTAAAACCTTTCATGTTTCTTTCGAGTGTGATTCGATGCGATGGTTCTGGATAGATCGATTTACTGAATTGGTAAGCGGGCAGTCGGCAGTGGCCGTGAAAAATGTTTCGCTTAGTGAAGAGGTCATTGACGATTATGCACCGGGTCGAACCTTCTTCCCCCCTTCACTTATTGTCGAAGGTCTCGCCCAAACGGGTGGATTGCTAGTCGGGCAAATGAGCGATTTCAATGATCGGGTTGTTTTGGCTAAAATTTCGAAGTGCAAGTTTCATCGGGAAGCTTATCCTGGCGACACTCTGACCTATCGCGTAAAAATAGACAATCAAGAAGGAATCGGGGCGATGGTTCAGGGAACTTCGCACATTGGTGATGAATTGCAGTGCGAGATTGAACTGATGTTTGCCAGTCTTGATGACGAGCGGTTTGAGGACGTTGAATTGTTTGAGCCGGCTCAGTTTTGCCGTATGATCCGTACTTTGAGATTGTTTGAGGTGGGGGTTGATGCTGATGGAAACCCTGTGCAGGTGCCTGCACACATGGTGGCCGCGGAAAAGGCGCTGTTGAAGTCAGGTTGAACGGTACTCTTACGTGGAGCCCCTGCCGTATCGGCAACCTCACCGAAGACGAGTTGCCTAGCAGCGGTGAAGCATCAGAATATTTTGAGCGGTTGACGTTTCGGCTTTACAACCGCCGCCGAGTTGGAATTTACTTTTAAGCGAGTAACGGAGTTGAAAATGATCGCATCTGGAAATCGTCGCCGCGTCGTGGTCACTGGTGTCGGGGTCATTAATCCACTAGGCAATGATATAGAGACCG
>WTFU01000083.1:0-14399 GCA_011523945.1 Mariniblastus sp.
GAGTGACGATAATATTTTGCTGATCCAACGTCGCAGAGATTTGTTTGGCTGTCGAAAGTTTGGGAATCAGCGCCAAGATGCCAGATCGGTGGGCCGGGATATGAACGACGGGTTGGTATTTTG
Source organism: Mariniblastus sp. (assembly GCA_011523945.1). Classification (GTDB taxonomy): domain Bacteria; phylum Planctomycetota; class Planctomycetia; order Pirellulales; family Pirellulaceae; genus Mariniblastus. The sequence continues at coordinate 124 of WTFU01000083.1, forward strand.
AAAAATCTAAATGTCGAAGCGCTAATTCTTGCATTTCAAAGTTATGATCCTGAATCGATTCGACTGAGTTAGGTAGAAATACCGTTTCGATACCGCTGGAAAGTCCATCCAGTAAACCGTAGGAGACGGTTGAGTATTCAAATTTACGGCCACAAGTGTGGGGATCCCAGGTGTGATCCAAATATTCAGTATCCTGCTTCATTTGATCTGCCCCGGTCATTGTAATCTCGATTTTATCCCGAAACTTTGGACTTGTGTACATCACCCCGGTGCCCGTCGGGCCCAATAGCCATTTCCATCCGGCTGACGCGATACAAGAAATTCCATACTGTTCTGGATAAATCGGTAGACAGCCGAGGCCTTGAGCGGCGTCGATGACTAGATCGATTCCATGAGATTTGCAGAGTTGCCCTAGTTGCTCAAGATTAGCAGCGAAGCCGTTAGTGAACTGAACGTGACTGAGCGCGATCACTTTGGTTCGCGGCGTGATTCGAGATTGTAGTTCGTCGAATGACCAGCCCTTTGCCATCGACTCGGGGATTGCGCCGCAGTAAGGCCTGTCTTCCTGAGGAGTCGCAACATCAGATAATAAGGAGAGTTGGACCCCTCGTTTTTTCGCTTGCAGAACCCACGGGTAATGATTGGCCGGGTACTCGTTGATATAACTAATCACCTCGTCACCGGGCTCAAAGGGGTACCCATTGGCTACCATTGAGATTGCTTCCGATGTGTTGGTTGTCATCGAAATATTGTCTGGCGATGTTTTCAGGAGCTGCGCAAAGTTTTTATGAAACCGATAACCGACGTGATCATCGCCAACGTATTCAAACAGCATGCCTCGCCCGACTTCCGTTTGTCGGTTAATGAATTTGATGGATCGGTCAGCGGCAGGCTGGTTTAATGGCGAAACGCTGCAATACGCCATAAAATTGACATGGTTTTTGCTCGGGAAATGTTCGAGATTTCGAATCAATGCCATTAAATCACCGGGGTTTCCGTTGGGGGGAGGTCACAAAAGTCTTGACGATAACAGGTTAAGGTGGGGGCTTTCAATGGCCATGTTAATCTTCGAGCCATGGAGAACCTAACGGTTGTTTGGTTTTGTCCAAGAGTGCGACATTTAGCGGCATCGCTGTTTTAACAACGGGTTGCGCCGAGTTTTTGGCTTGGCAGCGAAATTACAAGGTTTAACTGGTAAAATGAATCAGCAAAGAGCAAGAAGCTGGCACCATTATTTTAAGTATGACCTATTATTCTTGCTCAACATAAATTTTTTACTCCGAAAAATGAAGCGAACAAAATGCCGCAAAAGGTAATGACGATCATTGGGACCCGTCCGGAAGCCATCAAATTGGTACCGCTGGTGCTTGAGTTACAGAGTCGCCCAGACGAATTTAAGTCAGTTGTTTGCGTGACTGGTCAACATCGAGAGATGTTAGACCAGGTGCTGGACGCTTTTGGCGTGGTTGCTGATCACGATCTGAATTTAATGGCGCCAGGACAGTCACTTGGCCAGATTACAGCCAGAGCGGTTGCGGGGCTTACAGAGGTGTGTGAGTCGGATCGCCCGGACGTAATTCTGGTGCAGGGTGACACGACCACTGCTTTTTGTGGTGCGCTTGTCGGTCATTACCAGCAAATTAAGATTGGTCACGTCGAAGCCGGCCTGCGAACTGGTAATAAGTTCTCTCCGTTTCCTGAAGAAATTAATCGTCGGCTGATCGGTCAAATGGCTGATCTGCATTTCCCTCCAACGCCACATGCCGAATCGACACTCCTTTCCGAGGGAGTCAGTGCGGATGACATTTTTCTCACTGGCAATACGGTGATCGATACCTTGCTATTGACACGTGAACGAGTGACGAAAGATATACCGGAGGCTGCACAAGTGATTCAGCCACTAACTGAAAATGCAAGAGTAGTTTTAGTTACCGGACATCGGCGAGAAAGTCATGGACAGGGTTTTGAAAATATCTGTCATGCTATTCGGAATGTCGCCGATAAATTCGACGACGTTAATTTCATTTATCCTGTCCACCTAAATCCAAAGGTGCAGGAACCCGTGAATCGCATTTTAGGGGATCACCCGAGACTCCATCTCGTCGCTCCACTTTCGTATGAGCCGTTTGTTTGGTTGTTAGACCAAAGTGACATCGTGTTGACGGATTCTGGAGGCGTGCAGGAAGAAGCGCCTTCATTTGGTAAGCCAGTTTTAGTCATGCGAGACACCACCGAACGACCGGAAGGTGTAGCGGCAGGAAACGCAAAATTAGTGGGAACTTGTCAAGCGACTATTGAGTCGGAGTTAACGCGATTACTAAGTGACCCGTCTGAGTATTCGAAAATGGCGGACGCCCAAAATCCGTATGGAGACGGGACGGCATCTCGACAAATCGCCGACGCGTTGGCTTCACATGCGGAAAAGTAATTGCTGCCTCAGAGTTTAATATTCGAGCCTAACTGTTCAGTGCAGTAAAAATCGGTGATCCTATCCGGCAATTGCTAGTGCGAAGCTAATGCTTGATCAAAATCAATTAGCATTAGAAAAACGATCTGAAAACTTACTCGTTTCCAGCGTCCACTTTTTGACTGTGCTCATTGGTAAATTGAAACGAGCGGCAGGGCCTGTGTTTATCGTTCTAAAATTTGGATGAGTGTGTGAAGCATTTGAAGCCGAATCCTCTCGTGGCAATCGCAGATGTTCGTCAAGATCAAGCTCGTGGTCAGAGGCTGAATTTAGCGGCTGATAAATGGTTGCGGTGCGATGGAGCATTCAGGGGTGTCGGCATCCTCAGAGATACTTGCCCGCATTGGCTGCCCGAAGTCGTTCACAGGATCAATTTTACATTTGGGTTTGCAGTACATGATGTGAATGTTGTGGACCCTGCGTTCCGCGAACGCGGCTTCACAGTAACACAAATAGAAGTGCCAAAATCGAACAAAGGGTTCGTCGTAACCGAGTGCACGTACTTCATCAATCCGATTCATAAACTCGCGTCTCCAGTAAGCGAGTGTTTTCACATAATGGGGTGTGATATCTTCCTGAGACAGCATTCGCATATCGGTCGAGCGGCCAACGGCGTTAGACAACGCGGTTACGGACGGAAGGCACCCACCAGGGAAGATATATTTTCGGATAAAGTCAACGTGACGGATGTGATATTTATAATTTTGCTCTCCAATGGTGATCGACTGGAGCAACATTACTCCATCATCACGAAGCAAGTCTGAACAGCGGGAAAAATATTCATCGTAGAATTGGTGACCTACCGCTTCGATCATCTCGATCGAGACGATCTTATCGAACTTCCCGGTGAGGAGGCGGTAGTCCTGCAGCAGGACGGTTACTCGATCCTCGAGTCCTTCTTTGCGAACTCGCTCAACCGCGAATCGATGTTGTTCTTTCGAAATTGTGGTGGTCGTTACCCGACAGCCCGAAGTCTTGGCCATGTGGACAGCCAGTCCACCCCAACCTGTTCCAATTTCCAATACATGATCCAGTGAATTCAGTCGAAGCTTGCGACAGACTTGGTCCATTTTTCGAATCGATGCTTCATGCATGTTGTTGGCGTCATCGGCGTCCGCATCAGGTGACTCAAAAATGCCCGATGAATAGTTCATCGTTGGATCTAGGAACAGCTGATAAAAGTCATTTCCCAAGTCGTAATGTTCGTGGATGTTCTTTTGACTACCACTGATGGTATTTCGCCGCATCATGTGTTGGACGAAGTTCCAACTGTTTTTTATCCAGCCCCAAGTCTTTTCGATACGGGAAAACTGATCCAGATTTCGAATCATAATTCGGATCAGTGAAGTTAGGTCGTTGGAAACCCACTCGGAGTTGGCGTAAGACTCTGCTGAACCGATGGTGCCACCGATCATCACCCGTTTGTAAAATTTTTGGTCACCAACCACAACAGTTGCGGGCAGGTCTTCAGTAGGGTCGTTTGATCCTACCGATCGCATAGATCCAAGCTGGTCGACGACCTTCAAGTTTCCTCCAACGATTTGATGAAAACGTCTGAAAATCTGGTTTCTAAAGAAATCAGATTTTGGTGGCGTTGAAGAAAGTTTTAGTGACTCGGCCCTCGAGGAAAGCGGGAATTCTGTTTTTACGATCCCAATCGACGTGTCGGTTTCATGGAATTTTGTCGATAAAAGGTTATTTATTTTATTGGGGAAGTGATTCATCGGCTTACCAAAACGGATTTAGATTTTGTTGGAGACGGTCGCGTAGACTCGTCCGGTAAGTTAGCTTCTTTTCGATCTTCAACGCTGTCTACGTGAGTAGATTTTGAATTTCGCTTTCGCGGATGAGAGTAGAAGGTGGTCTTCTTTAGAAACAACCGGAACGCATGCCAGTAAATCGTTGCGAAGATTTGGATGGTTATCAGTGGATACCTTATCAGTAGCCGGTTTAGATTCCATCCGTTGAGCGGTTTCCGGTTCATAAGCATGGAAACGTCGAGGATCTTTTGAACATCGTTTAATGGTTTGTCGAGGTGGTTTTCGATTTTTACGCCGAGTTTTTTACCGGGAACAGTAAATGACATTCGGTAGCGCATGTCCAATGACATGAATGGCGAAACGTGAAAGTCTTTTTCGATGGGCTGGCTTCTGATACTTGTTTGGGGAGTGGGAGATTGATCGATTTTAGTATTGTGAACAACATAAACGTGTTGTTCACCCCACGGTGTGTTGTTTACTTCGGCGATTACCGCTACCACATTTTTACCACATTGTGAGTAGCAGTAAAAGAAACTGACCGGGTTCATTGAGAACCCAAAGTACCTTAACTGAGTTAAAAGTCGAACCGAGCCAATCTCGTCGCTGGAAATCCCTGCGTTTTCTAAAACACTGTTCACACGTTGTCGGAGGTTGCCAGACTGGCGATGATGAATAAGGTGCTCAGATTCTTTGAATCGCCCAATCGCGAATCGCTCCGCTGACCAAAGCCACCGTCGACGGAAAATTGATTTGATTTCCGCTAAATCCATCATCAAGAAAAATGATTTAAAATCGAATTGGTGGACGTGAGGAGTATTGCGGCGATGGCGAATCACTCCCTCGTAAATACAACTTTTCAACATTGCACCTCGGCATCAATGGATTCAAGTTGTTTAGCGACTGCAATTGCACTCTTCACACCGTCCTCATGGAATCCGTTACCCCAATAGGCTCCACAGAAAGAGCTGCGATTGTGGTTGATTAATTCGTGATGTCGAGCTTGCATTTGTTTTCGGCGAATTTCAAAGGTTGGATGCATGTAAGTGAAAGAGCCCAAGATGTTCTCATCACGAATTCTACCGTCATCGTTAAGTGTTACACAAAAGGTCCGTTTCGAACGAATGGACTGAAGGATATTCATGTTGTAGGTAACGTTTGCCACCGAGGATGGCTGTTTGGGTCTGAAATAGTTCCAGCAGGCCCATGCCCGTTTGTTCTTAGGCAACACCGATTCCTGGGTGTGGAGCAAGGCGGTATTTCGGTGATAAGGAAAGGCGCTTAGGATTTCGTTTTCAGTATCGCTAGCCTGGTCCCCTAGAATCCTTAGCGCTTGGTCGCTGTGGCAGGCAAACACTATATGGTCAAACGAATGAGTTTTTCCGTCTTTGGTCAAGATGGCGACCTCATCCTCGGTTCGGTGGACACTGCTGACGGGTTGATTGGTATGTATTTGATTGGACCAATTTCGCGTTAGCGGCGCAATGTACTGCCGCGAGCCACCCGTGATCACTCGCCATTGCGGGCGGTTCGTCACGCCTAACAAGCCATGGTTCTGGTAGAACTCTGCAATGAATCGAATGGGAAACTGTTTGAAAGTTTCGAATGACGCGGACCAGATAGCCGCTCCCATTGGTAAGAAATATTGTTCGATGAATTGCGTAGAGAATTTATTTCTCTCAAAAAACTGAGCGACCGTCTCATTCTCCAGTTCACTTTCGAGCAATTTCTCTCCGACTTTATTGAACCGAATTAAATCGAGGAGTAATTTAAGAAACCGCGGATTGAGCAGGTTTCTTCTCTGAGCAAACAAACCGCTGAAATCAGCTCCGCGGTACTCCAGTCCGGTTTTTTCGCAAGAAACGCTGAAGCTCATTCTGGTCGGTTGGGACGGCACTTCGAGTTCGTCCATTAAAGCGATGAAGTTAGGGTAAGTGCGATCGTTGAAAACGATAAATCCCGTGTCGACTGCAAAGTGACCTTCGTCGTTTTCGACATCAATTGTATTGGTGTGGCCGCCAATGTAATCGTTGGCTTCGAACAAAGTAATGTCGTGCTTCTCGTGCAACCGATAGCCCGTTACAAGTCCGGAAACTCCTCCTCCAATAATAGCAACTCGCATTTTTCAGTTCCGGTTCCGTTGTTGGTTGTTTACTCGAGCCGATCAATTGGGAGAGTTAGTATTGTGGGCGTCTTCTGTTGCGGGCGTCTTCCTTACTTACTGCGACAATGACACACGTTTTTTTACGCGATGCATCGCATGCCAGTACCGGAGTTTTGCAAATGCAAAATATCCAGCGTTAAGCAGAGTCCCGATGCCTGGGGTTTGGCTAAAACGTACTGTTTTTCTAAATCCGAGGCGCCGGTAGATTTGTCGAAACACTTCGACCCCGACCACGTATTCTCCCGTTGGCATTTTCCCGTGAATTGATCGCATTAGCTCATCAAGGGTAAATTCTTCAGGCGGGCGGAAATCGGTTGCAGAAATATCAGTGAGGATCAATCGATGATGTTTATCTTTTCGTCGAATCATGTTGATTTCTCGCTTGCAAAGAGGGCAGTCTCCGTCAAAAAAGACCTCAAAACGATCCTCGGATTCCAGTTTTGGACGCATTTCACTGACTTTAGCTTGATTATTCATATTTTTCCAAAACGTTCAATTCGTTCGTGTTATTACCGGATGAGATTTATCGGGTTAACCCGTGTCCTAAGATTTGATCGATTTTCTTCGAAAGATTTGTGATCCATGGTTAACTTCCCGAATTCCTCAGGTAGCCTAAACGTCCAAAAAGAGCGAACCTATCTGAGTCCCGATGATTCATTCTCCCCTAAGAAAGTTGCCACATCGATTGGTGTGAGCGAGTCGTCATTGAAGCGATGGTGCGACTCAGGTTTTCTGAACGCAATGAAAACAGCCGGTGGCCACCGGCGGATTCCACGTTCGGAGGTGATTAGCTTTGTCAAGAGAAAGAAATTGAAACTTGTCAAGCCACAGACAATCGGCCTGCCCGAAATGGACGACCTTGCCGTTTCCGGAGTTCAGGATGCTATCGCTCAGTTTCATGCAGCACTCTTAGATAATTCGCCCGTGACTTGCCGTAAACTAATGGTGTTACTTTTTTTGGAAGGCTTTGAAGTTGCGGACATCTTTGATCAAGTGGTGCGTCCGGCGTTTCAACGAATCGGTACAGCTCGTGCTGATGGGCTTCTTGAAATTCATCACGAGAGTCAGGCTTGCCGCGTCTGCCTGGAAGCGATACGCCAACTTGGCGATCTGTTACCTCCACCGAAACCATCCGCTCGGCTGGCGATTGGTGGCGCCATTGCCGGTGATCACTTTGAGATTCCGACGCAGGCGCTCGAGGTTACCATGGCGTCGCTTGGCTGGCGAGCGTTTTCACTTGGCAACGATCTGCCGCTCTCCTCATTGCTGCAAGCAGCAAGAGAACACCTTCCCGATGTACTTTGGGTCAGTATTTCACATTTAAGGGAACCCAATCGTGCAGTGATCGCTCTAAACGAGTTTGCTTCAAGAATGCCCGACAAGACGACGGTAGTTTTGGGGGGCACCGCCGTGACGGCAGACATTCGTAAAGGGATAACCCATGCGATTTGCTGCGATAATTTCTCTCAGATGGCTTCGCTAGTGAAGAATTATCAACCCAAGATTAATTTGATGTTGCCAAGATAGGGAGGTTGAGCTCAACTCGCCAACGCGTTTTGATATGGCCTCTTTTTGATTTAACCTGTTTCACAACTGTTTCTCTAGACGGAATGACCATGACCAACCGACTTTTAGTTTGCCTTCTAGCGCTCGCGGCCTACTGCTCCTCTGTTGTCAATGCCCAAACACCTGCGTCCGGCGATGGTGCACAGTGGGCGCAATGGCGTGGGCCTAATCGCGACGGCATCTTGCCAAAGGGTTCACTTCCCAGCTCAATTGACGAGGATACGCTTAAAAAGAAATGGGCGATGCCACTGGGCCCGAGCTACAGCGGTCCACTCGTTGTCGGCGATTCCGTTTTCGTAACTGAGACAAAAGATAAAAAGTTCGAGGTTGTCACTGCGATCGATTTAAATACAGGGAAGCCGATTTGGAAAGCGGAGTGGGAAGGTTCGATGAGGGTTCCTTTCTTTGCTGCATCAAACGGTAGCTGGATTCGGGCAACACCAGCCTATGATGATGGCCGGCTCTACGTCGCGGGAATTCGTGATGTGCTTGTTTGCCTAGACGCATCTAACGGTAAGATAATCTGGAAGGTCGATTTTCCAGCCGACACTGGGTCAGCCGCCCCTAATTTTGGGTTTGTCTGCTCTCCTTTAATTGACGGAGATTTTTTATACGTGCAGGCCGGTGGTGGATTTAAAAAGCTGGAGAAGGCGACTGGTAAAACGGTTTGGTCCTCGCTCGAGGACGGTGGCGGTATGAATGGTAGTGCTTTTTCTTCTCCGGTGATTGCTGAGCTCGGCGGTAAGCGACAGGCGGTCGTGCAAACACGAGGTGAACTTTGCGGTGTTGACCTGGAAACCGGTAAAAAATTATGGGCAGAGGCGATCAAGTCATTCCGTGGGATGAACATCTTGACTCCAACCATCTGGAACGGAAGCGTTTTCACCAGTACTTACGGCGGAAACACCCAATTGATTAATGTCGCATCGGCCGGCACGACCAACAACTTCGTCACGGCTCAACTGTGGAGTGCGCCGGTGGAGGGTTACATGTCATCTCCTGTGATTATCGACGGCCATTCGTACGTTCATCTGCGTAATCAGCGTTTCGCTTGTTTCGATCTTGATTCTGGCGAAGAGACTTGGCGAAGCAAGCCATTCGGGAAATACGCGAGCTTGATCGGTTCCGGCGACAAAATTTTGGCGCTCGATCAGAAGGGGGAGCTTTTGCTGATTTCCGCAAAGCCGGACGAATTTGAACTGATTGAGCGGCGAAAGGTGGGCGACGACAGTTGGGCTCACTTGGCTGTGAAGGGTAAGACAATCTTGATTAGAAACTTAAATGAAGTGGTCGCTTATGAATGGGAGTAGTTTCCTGAAATTTGTGAGAGGCTAATTTAATTCAGAGTCGGTAGGCATGATGTTACCCACATGCTTCCTGAGGACATTTTCTCCGACTTGCTCGCATAAGTGACGCCAGAGGCGGTCAGGCGGGTCGAAAACATGATGCGAGGCGGCTGGATAAGTAAACCAGCCGCCTTGTTCCATTTCTAATTCGAGTTGGCCCGGCCCCCATCCAGAATAACCACTGTAAACGCGAAACTTTGCATCCGATTGATTCACCAAGACGTTCAATGAGTCCCTGCCGATCGAGACATAGCAATCGGGGCAAACGGGGTTCTCGTTAATTTCGAACCGTTCGTGTAACGCAATTAAAGGTCCCTCGACCGGGCCTCCCATATAAATAAAGTCTTGGCAATCACAGGGTACCGACGAAACTTCATCCCAAACCTGAGAGATTGTAACTTCTGAAGGACGATTAAGGACTAAACCAGAGGCGCCCAGCTCGTCGTGTTGAATAAGCACAACCACAGTGCGGGAGAATGAGGGGTCGTGTAGATCCGGGATCGCGATTAATAAATTTCCAGCGAGGCTATCCATGGTTTTTCCTGCGGAAGGGAGGTCGGAGTGAATTCAAATGGTTGACGGCAAATCCACTCTTTTGTGTTTTAAAGCCGATCTTAATTGGAAACTCGCGGAAATAGTCGGGAAAAATTGAACTAAAACCCCGAAAGATGGCAGTTTTACGGTTTGACGACCGTCTGCTTTTCGATAATATATTCGTCTTCAGTTTATTCACGTTAACCGAGTAGAGCCATGAAATCGGACGTCCACCCAGATTATCGCCCTGTAGTTTTCAAAGACAAATCTGCAGATTTTGCGATTTTAACCAAGTCTACGATCGCCACCAAAGAGACGATTAAGTGGGAAGACGGAAATGAGTATCCTGTTTACTTCGTCGACATTTCAAGTGCCTCGCATCCGTTTTACACGGGTAAGCAGCAGTTCGTCGACGCTCTCGGCCGAGTTGAGAAGTTCAAGAAAAAGTTTGCCGGCAACTACAAGTCGCTTGAAAAAAAGGGCGGCAAAAAATAGCATTCGATTTAATTTTTGAGGCGGATTAGCTTCGCGAAATCGGATTATTAGAGGACGGCCTAAGGTCGTCCTTTTTTTATTAAGCCGATTCTTTGACGGGCTTCGTCTGGCAGATTCTAATTGGCAATCAACAGGAGTCCGCAATCCAACCTCCTGGCTGAATTCTTACGTTCGAACTAAACATATTTTGATTTGAATTATTATGCTGAAGCCTCGCCTCTTCGTTTTCCTCACCGTTGTATTTCTCGGGTGGCTGCTTATTGATGCTGATGCTGCGATTGCACAGGACAGACCGAACATCGTTTGGATTATGTCTGAAGACAATTCGAAGCACTATCTGAAGTTATTTGATCCGATGGGCGCAGCGACTCCGAATATTACAAACCTCGCGAAAAATGGTGTCGTATTCGATCGTGCCTTTTCCAATGCACCTGTCTGTAGTGTTGCGAGAACGACACTGATCTCAATGGTTTACGCCCCTCGTTTGGGGACCCAATTTCATCGTCGGATAGAGTTGGCTAAGATGCCGGCAGGGTGGAAGATGTTTCCAGCTTATCTTCGCGACGCTGGTTATTACACTACTAATAATTCAAAGAAAGATTATAACGCTGTCGAAACTAAAGGAACTTGGGACGCGTCGTCCAATAAGGCTCATTGGCGTAATAGGCCATCGGGAAAGCCCTTTTTTCATGTGCAAACTTATGCAGACTCTCACGAGTCGTCATTGCATTTTAAGCAGTCATGGCTGGACTCCCCTGATCTTCAAACGGATCCCGATGCCATTGAACTTGCACCTTATCATCCTGACACACCGCTGTTTCGTTTGACCTATGCGCGCTATCACGACCGGATAAAATCAATTGATAACCGCGTTGGAAAGTTGGTCGAGCAATTAAAGAGTGAAGGCGAACTTGAGAACACATTTATCTTCTACTTCGGTGATCATGGGGGTGTTCTTCCACGTGGGAAGGGGTACATCAATGAAAGTGGTCTTCATGTACCTTTGGTTGTTCGAATTCCTGAGAAGTGGAAATCGCGAACTGAATTTCAACGCGGAGATCGAACCGACGGTTTTGTAGAGTTTGTTGATTTTGGACCGACTGTGTTGCGTTTGGCGGGCGTTAACGTCCCGGCTTTCGTTGACGGAGAGCCTTTTATGGGGGAGGGCATTACTCGGGAAGACGTAGATGCTAAGAACAAAACATTCGGATACGCTGATCGCATGGATGAAAAGTATGATTTTTGCCGCTCGATCCGCGTTGGTGATTGGAAATATATAAGGAATTATCAGGCGATTTATCCTGACGGACTACAAAATAATTATCGGTACATTAATCTTGCGTGGAAGCAGTGGCGAGAGCTATTTATTGCAGGCAAGCTTAATAAAGCTCAGTCAGCCTTTTTTCTTCCAAAGCCGGCAGAGCAGTTATTTTTCTTGGCGGAAGACCCACATGAAATAAATGATCTCGCCGGCTTAGCTGAGCATCGTAAGCGATTGATGGCCATGAGGGCCGAGCTTACTGAACAAGTCAAGGCAATGCCCGATTTGAGCTTTATCCCTGAGAGCGTTCTGGTTGAGGAGGCGATGCAGGATCCGGTCGCTTACGGCCAAGCCCGAAAGGAATCAATCGCAAGATACGTAGATATCGCTAATTTAGCCTTGGTGCCACCCGCGGAGGCCATTCCAAAACTGCGGCAGGCGATCCAGTCAAAAGATGCCATCGATCGTTATTGGGGTTACTCGGTTTGCTCAATTTTTGGGGGGAGTGCTGCGGAACTTAAACCGTTAGCAGAAATTACTATTGATCAAGAGGAAAATCTCCTTGTGAAACTACGAGCGTGTGAATTTTTAGGACTTATCAAGGACGTCAATCCAATGCCAGTGATTGAAACAATCTTGAAAGAGTCCGATTCAGCGGTCGTTAACCTTATCGCACTTCAGTCACTCGTATTCTTTAAAGATGGTCCGCTGGGCTATCAGACTGAGATAGATTTTGATTCGATCAAAACCATTGACGCACAGGTGGTGAGACGAGTTGGCTACCTCATGGGAATGCCAGAGGCGGAAATTAAAAAGCGGGCGAAGGCATTAATGCAGCGAAGTCGTAAGTGAATTGCGCAGTCACTCTATTGGAAGCAAGTTTAGTTCCTGCTATCAACGCGATGATTAGGGATTTGCTTCGGTAAACGTCTTTTGTTGCCGAAGCCCCCTGTATTTATGAAGCATATAAGAAGATCCAAGCGGCGTAAGTTCGATTTTTCCTGTCTGAGGGAAGACGGACAAGGCGCTTGACACCGGCTCGTGCAAAGTGAAATTTGGGTTACGAACAAAGATCGCTAGATTACTTGTTTTTTAAATGAACGGTAGCCTTGCCAGAGAATCCGTTGATCTTGTAATTACCGATTCTCTCGACGTCTTTGACCTGAAAGTCAATTGAATAACTGTCAAAGCTGCCCAGCCGACTCTCAATCTTTTCAGAGAATTTTGCGTTGTTTGAGCTGCAAGTATTCTTGGCCAGATCCAAGGTAGAGACGGGCAGCGGGATCTCCGGATAAAGGCCGTCAGAGTGCTGATTGTTAAGCCACTTGGCCAGACCCGCGGCAGTCGTCGACTTTGGAAAAACAATTACCTTTCCTGTCACGGCAAAGTCTTTGTTTTTGTTATCAATTCTTACTTTAAGAATGACATTTTTCTTTGGGAAAGTATAGAAGATTTGCGTCTCTCGAAATCCTCCGAATGTCTGGCTTACCTCTAACTTTTTGACGTCCTCGCTCGTGATGTCGAGTGTTGACAGGTCTGGCTGACCCGCGGTGCCTGCTCCGATCGCGTCTACTTTCACGATCCATCGCTGGCGAATTTCTACTCCGCGTTTCATTGTAAGTTTCCCCTTGACCACAACCACTTTACCGTTCATCGGTTTTAATTTCTTCTGGGAATCAGGCGAGTTTGCAAAGTCGAGTTCCCAGGTGACCCCATTCGCTGTAATGATGACCCCTGTGGTTTCACCGCCAATTGCCATAATCTCATTATTCAATTTGCCGCGGACCTCCACTTTGATGTATTCATCTTCGAGAGGTTCAACAGGTAGTGGCGTCGGAGAGGCCAAGAGTCCGCAACTCAAGATTGAGATCAAAAACGCGAGTGAGATTAGGGGGATCAATTTCATTTTTGAGTTCCTAGACAAGTGATTCATAGAATTGAAATAGTTTAGCTGAATGGGCGTCATTCGTTGCGTGGGGTAGGCCGTTTTGCAGGAAAAATCCGGCGCTGATTAGGTTCGGGAATTTCGCGTTGAGGACAATCAAGCTAATAACGAAGATCGCTGATAATCATTAGTGGTTTTTCTTGCCTATCCGTAATTATTTTAAAACTGAGCAATTTGGCTGGTTTTTCCATACTTGTCCGAACCTCCGCGCTAAACGGGATCATTTTGCAGCCAAGCAGTTTGCTTGGAGACGCTGTTTTAAAAAAACACGGAAGTGGTTAAAACATGTGAAGTCAATTTTCTGATCGTTGAATTTGGTATTGCTTAAATTGGGATAGTAAAGCATTTGCTAAAGATTCCAAAATTGAAATCGAAACTATGAGTGAATATCCTGAAAAGACTTGTGAAATAGATCGATTAGTGACGCATGAAAAATTGGTCGCTGCGTCCCTCGCCGGTAGAAAAATCCAACAGCGTCGTGCCGGTATTTACGGGTACCCTGGGGAACAGTTTGTGCTGGAGGGAACGGCTTTCGTTATCACTGAGCTAAGGCGTGATGTTCTTAAAAACATGACCGAAGCGGATGCAAAACGCGAAGGGTACCCGACATTGGACTTTTATCGAGACTTAATTCTCAAGATGCACCCGGGAATGGAATGGGATGATAATCAGCAGGTATGGGTCCACGAATTTAAGAAAGTTGACGCCGAGTGATGCTCATTGCGAGTTGTTGTCTGTAGC
>WTFU01000083.1:14499-17925 GCA_011523945.1 Mariniblastus sp.
AACGCAAAATCCAAAATGCTACCGGGATAGTCATCAATTCCGTCTGGATTTCGCGGATTGTCGTACCAATTAGTGTCAATTAGCTCGACAGGCTCCACCCAGCGCCAAATGTTGTCTTTGAGCATGTTTGAAAAAGCGGGATTTCCCTTGCGAGTTTTAAATACGAAATCAAAATTATAATCACCCAGCGCGAAAACCGGTAACGTCTGGTCACGTGCCCACTCAACCAGCATGGTTGCTTGCTTTTGACGAATCTCCGCTTTGCCCCTTGCAAGATGGTTAACCATCACGAGAAATTCAGTACCGTTGGCACGGTCTTTGAGATGCGCCACTAAGGGGGCTCGATACCGGTTGAGTATATTAATCTCTTTAATCTCAAAGTGCCGCACCAATTCAAACTTGTTCTCGTTGTAAAGTATTTCGAGCCGATCACTAAAACCGGATTTTGAATAAACGTATTTGTAGTGTTTCCCTAACGCATATCGGAACTTTTTGAGATCGGCGGGTAAAACTTCCGAAAGCGTAAAGATATCGTAATGATCATTTTTGTTGAGCTCTGCTAGTTGATCGCAAATAACTTTTGATTCCGCTCCATCGGATTCAACATTCCATGAGAGCAAATTGTAACGACCTGTCGGAACGAACGGATTCGAAGTAGGAATTATTGCCGTGGTAATTCGATCCGTGGCGGGAGCAACAACTGGCTCAGCCATCACGTTGGATGGTGAAGCTTCTTCCCCAAACACAGTTGAACTAGCCGTACCCGAAAAACAAAAACAAAAACAAAGCAGAATAAGCCAATACTTACCGTTAGCAGAACAATCCATTGTTTGGAGTCACTTTCTTGTGTTTGGTAAAATCACAGTTTGAGTTTGGCCCTACCGGAATGCTGGCCGACACGCGTGATATCATAACAGGATTTGATTTAGCAAAACATGAGTCTAGAGGGTGATGAATTAGCCGCCCACCAAGCCATTAAGTGAAAAATTCGTTAAGATTCGGGGGCGATGCAGAAATCAAGGTTGAATCATTGCACGGAAGATTGCGGCTTGTCTCTGGTGGCGGATTTATTTTTAAAATTTGTCTCGTATTTTTCTTAAGCGGTTCAACCAACTTATATGAGATGACTAAGTTATTTGTTTTTGTCTCGCCCAAATTCACTAAGAGCTGAGTCCTATAGAGCAGTGTCTTATCAGTTTTCCAAAATTAGCTACTATTTTAGGCTTGAGAGTACGGTCGTAAAAATTCTGGAGTGGTGATGGCTGTTGCGAAGCAAATTATTAAGGTCACAAACGCAGATGTGTACCGAGGAAGACGTTGTGTTTTTCAGAATTTTTCTCTGACGATTGACGCGGGTGAGAATACCGCGATTGTTGGTCCAAACGGTGCAGGCAAAACGACGTTATTGAAATTGCTGGGGCGAGAGCTATATCCGTCAAAAGGTGAAGTCTCAATTTTGGGAAAGACACGTTGGCATGTTTCAGAGTTACGAAAACATTTTGGAGTAGTGTCGGTTGACCTGCAGCAAAACTTTCGTCCTCACACGTCGGGGCGCTCGGTGGTATTGTCGGGGTTTTATTCCAGTTTGAACACTTTCGGGCATCAGGAATTCAGTGAAGCTCAGTTGACTATTGCTGAGCGCGTTTCAAGCGAGCTGGGGATTAATCAGTTTAGTGACACGCCGTTTTTTAAGATGTCTAATGGCGAACAGCGCAGGCATTTATTGGCCCGATCGTTGGTAAATGATCCGGGGGTACTCGTTTTGGATGAACCCGCAAATGGCTTGGATTTGTCTGCACAGTTTCAATATTTTAAGACGGCTTCGCAGTTAATTCATAAACGAAAATCGCTGGTGCTGGTCACGCACCATCTCAATGAGATTCCCGTTGAGATTTCTCGGGTCATTCTCCTGAAGCAAGGTGCAATTTTTGCTGACGGGCTAAAGTCGAGCGTTTTGACAGATAAAAATTTGTCCGAATTGTACGAAATGCCTATTAAGGTTTTCGTTAACGATGGTCTTTTTCACGCAACTCCCGGATAACCATAAAGCGTTGAATGCGGGCAGTTTTGGCCCCTCCGAACCGCTAGTTTGCCGTTCTTAACAACCGGTTATTGATTTTTATCCGATATGAAGAAAAAAAGGAGAAATTAAAAAAAAAACCGAGAAGACGACTCTTAATGGACGGTTTGGTCAACACGGATGACTTTTAACCCAGCGAGAAATAGAATGAAAAAATTAACGTTAACGGCAGTCATGTTGGTCGCCTCGGTCATTTCGGCTACCACGTTTGCTCAAGAAAAAACAATCGTGCAAACCGCAATCGAAGCGGGGAATTTCAAGACGCTCGTGACGGCGGTGAAGGCCGCTGGATTGGTTGATACTCTCAATGGCCACACGAAATTTACGGTGTTCGCCCCAACGGATGAAGCGTTTGCGAAGGTAGATCCTTCGACTTTGCAGTCGTTGTTAAAGGCTGAGAATAAGAGTCAGCTTGCCCAGGTATTGACCTACCACGTCCTGTCCGGCAGTGTCATGGCTCGAGATGCCTATGACTTAAATAGTGCGACTACGGTGAACGGCCAGCGTCTGGCTGTTGATTTTCGAGGTGACTCGTTGAAGGTCGGCGATGCACAAATTGTAGTCACTGATATTCCGTGTTCGAACGGAGTCATTCACGTAATTGATACGGTGTTGATTCCAGAGTTCAACACAATTCCCGGGACCGCGCAGGCGGCCGGTCAGTTCAATACTCTAGTTGCTGCGGTTGGGGCAGCGGGTCTGGCGGACGTGTTAGGTAGTGAAGGCCCGTTCACAGTTTTCGCACCGACGGACGAGGCGTTTTCTAACCTGCCAAGTGGTACGGTCGAGACTCTTTTAAAACCGGAGAACAAGCAAGACTTGATCAACATTTTGAAATACCACGTAATTGCCGGTCGGGTTTACGCTAGTGACGCCGTCAAAGCCGGTAAGGCAAAAACGCTGCTGGGTCGGTCAGTTGACATCGGGCTCGCGGCTTCGGGTATCACAGTCAATAACGCAAAAGTGATCGCGAAGAACATTGATAATACCAACGGGGTTATTCATGTGATCGACGCGGTATTGATTCCCGGAGTCATGTCTCGTACTGCGGCGATGGACGTACTTGCCTCCGCGATTAGTGTCGGTGCTCCGGTTTACAACGCTGGGAATCATGGCAAATGTTGCAAACTGTATATGGAAGCGATGGAATCAATTGTTGGAGCAGGTGTGGAGAGCACCGATGAGGAAACCATGGAGATGGTCTCTGCGACACTCCGGATGGCCGAAAGAACCCACGACACGACTGAGCGGGCGTGGGTTTTGCGGCGGGGGATGGATTCGCTGTACGGGTCGCTTTCGGAGCCACGTGTTATGCGGACACAATTTAAGAAGTAGGTTCTGCTGAC
>WTFU01000083.1:18025-23481 GCA_011523945.1 Mariniblastus sp.
GCGGCCCGGTTAAGGTCGCCGTAAGTCAGAAAGCACCAGGACGGCTCGTATTTGAGCCGTCCTTTTTTTATGTTTTCGATTTTTTGACTCGGTTGGGAGGAAACTAGCTCATTTGCCGAGTATTTCCGGTGTTTTGGGGTGGTTGGCAAGAGATTACAATAAAGTTTGGGTGAAAAGCATCTTGGTCGTACGATCGTCTAGAATATTTTTGCGAGCGGAGTCGCCGCTGATTAGTTACGAAGATGCTGTCGCCAAACCACCTGCGAGATAACTTGTTGCAAGAGTACGCATAAAAGGTTGATTGCTGGCTCATTGAAACGATTTTAAAAGGTAGACCATGTTCAACCGCCGAAATATATTACAGGGAATGGCTGCAGGTGTAGCGTTGGGATCGACCACACTTGGCTCAACAGCCCTCGGTAGCCCGAGGTTCGGCCGCGTGGCTGGGGGTTCCCCCAAGCGGGTTGTTTTCTTTCTGCAGAATCAGGGATTCGACCCAGCGACTTGTGTTCCCGCTGGCATGAAGGAAAGTGGTTCTCTGTCGGGGGCTGAATTGCCCGAACCCATTCGTCCGTTGGAGCCTTACAAAGACAAACTTCATATAATCAATGGACTTCACGGGCGGCACACTAGCCCTTCACACAGCGCATTCTTTGGCGCCCTTGGTGGGTATCGAGGTGGTATTGGAGTTCCGCCTGCCGGTGCAACGATAGACCATGTGGTTAGCGGTCAACTACCAGAGACATTGCTTCCCCATTTATGTATCGGAATGGATGCAATTGAAAATATGATTTCGCGTCCAACGCTCGCGACGCTTTCCGCTGCCGATGCTGGGAAACCCGTCTTCATGCATTCCAATCCAAAACTGCTCTATCAGATGTTGTTTGGGGGAATCGCTACCGGTGATGTCAAACGTAAATTTGAGGCGAGGTCAAATGTCTTTAATCGCATCGAAGAGATCGCTCAACAGAGCTCAACTACCTTACCACCGAGCGAGCGTGAAAGGTATGGCGGCTATGTCGCGGGGTTTCGTGAGATAAATGGTCTTCGGGAAAAATTGGAAACGGTTTCGGATCATCTTAGAAAATTCGCGCCTGAATATGGTGATAAAATTGTTAAACCAAAATTTGAAACGGATTGGCATGATTCGCTTCTCGACATTGGGATAGCATCGCTCAAGGCGGGACTCACCAATGTGCTTACGATTGGTTCGGGCAGGGGCGAGATTTTTGGTTCGTGGAAAGGGCTTGGGATCGTGCCGGCAGGGCACAATCTTGGGCATATGAAACAGCCTGGTAATCCGATTTGGATCAAGATTCGTCAATACAACTGCCGGATGCTGGTCAAGATCATGAAGGAGCTCGAATCGATTCCAGAGGGGGATGGTTCGATGATGGACAACACGCTTATCGTTTACACGAGTAATAATGCTGATAAGCAGCATACCTCTGGTGCGAATTGGCCTTTCATGTTGCTTGGTGATTTAAGTGGTACGATGACCACCGGTCGTTACACCAGCGTTCGTGGAAACCGGCCAATTAACGCACTTTACGCTACCTTGTTGCACGCGATTGGTGCTCCCTGTGATCGTTTCAATATGGAAAAGAGTATCGCAGGGAAATACGATTCTAAGCTTGGTCCGATTGAAGAATTGCTGGCATAGTTGAAATAATTTTTGGAACAGATATTAGTTGCAACGCTTGCCGCTCGACGATCGAGAGTTGTTATGAAGAATAGAATGCAGACACTTGTGGGAGTGCTAATCCTGTATCCGTTGTTGTCAGCGAGCTTGATTTCGTCTGATCAAGTTGAGTTTGACAGAGCGGCCCAGGCGTTTTTATCTAAACATTGTCTGGTTTGCCACGATTCTGAAGCCCAAGAGGGTGGGGTTTCGCTGGAAGGCTTAAAGACGGTTAGTGTTGAAAACTCTGATTTATGGAAACAGATTTGGGAGCAGGTATCGCTTGACGAAATGCCACCACGGGATGAAAGTTTCCGCCCCGATGCGTTGGAGCGTTTTAAGTTCAGCCAACGGATCACGGAGGGGTTAGTCGAAGCCCTAAAAGACGTAGGTGGTTTCCGACTGCATCTTCATCCGTCGAAAGGGAATCATCTCGATCATACGCTTTTATTCGATCGGGAGTATTTGGCCGGTCAGTTAGAACCGCCTTCTACGCCTGCCCGGATTTGGCGAATTCAACCACAGGAACATCTTACCCGACTAAACGCACTCATCAATTTGGAACCCGTCTTTGATGCGCGGAAACCGGGGGTGAGGACGCGCGGCGATAGAATACTTCCCAATCCACAGGGAGAGGTGAAAGTTTACTTTGGCCTCGATCGGGTGATTGGATGGGTTGGAGGTAGTGCGGCCTACGCGGCGGCGATTACTGGGTTCTCCCCGGTTTTGTCCACGGAAGATGCGCACGGTTTGAGAAATTACGCAGATCAGTATTCGGTCAATGCCTCCGAAGCTGTGCAGATTGCCGGATTGGCCGAAGACATACTTAAATTTATGGCGTATGGACCTGACGCTGAAGAGTATCAATTCGCCGATAAGGTTAGTGAGATTGATGCGAAGTACAAACATGGCGATCTTCGTGGGCTAGCCCAGAGTCTTTTTTATAGTAAGGAGATCAAGCGACCGCTGACACCCGTCTATGAATTGGTTCAAGACGGAGGATTCACTGCCGATTCAAAAGCGAGGGCGATTACTTATTTATTTGAAGCCTTAACAGGCCGCCCACCCAGAGCCGAAGAGTTAAAAAAATACGTTTCTATTTTGGAGCGAGCTGTAGGCGATTTAGGTCAGGAAGAAGGGGTGATCCTTGGATTGGCTCCGATATTTTTAGATCGCGAAGCGGTTTTTCGAGTGGAGCTGGTGAACTATGGTAAACCCGATCAGTTTGGTCGAATTATGTTGCAGGATGATGAACTTGGGTTAGCAGTTAACGCGGCGTTCAGCTATCTTCCGCCCGATAAAACACTCAAGCAGTCGATTGTCCAGGGGCGTATGAAAACGAGAGAAGACGCCGCCCGTGAGGTCGCGCGAATCCTCGCGGATCCGGAGATTCGAAAACCAAGGATCCTTCAGTTCTTCCGTGAATATTTTGATTACGATCGTGCGGGTTCCATCTGCAAAGATACGCCGGCGCTGAATTCAGCCGGTGGCGATAACAAAGGGACCAATCATTACACCACGATGCAGGGTATGGTATCGCATACTGATCGGTTGGTGGAGTTGATTCTGGCAGAAGATAAAAATGTTCTTGAAGAGCTGTTGACCACTAATCGTGTCGTGATTTCGCCCGGTACAGATGTCCGTTATTTTAGCCAGTTGGAAAAATTGGTTAAGAAACTTCCAAAAGTTCCGAAAGGTACAAAGCTTACTGATGCTGATCGTGGATATGTTGATTTACCAAAAGGAAAAAATATTCATGTGCGGGTGCCCCAGGTAGTCAAGAATGGAAGAACAAATCGTACGTTGACTGAGCTTCCGTTAGATCAACGTCGGGGGATTCTGACGCATCCTAGTTGGCTAGTGTCTCATTCGGATGCCATGGATAATCATGCGATATTAAGAGGACGTTGGGTGCGTGAGCGTTTGCTTGGTGATTCGGTGCCCGACGTCCCCATAACTGTCGACGCGATGCTCCCTGATGAGCCGCGTGAAACTTTGCGGCATCGGATGCGAGTCACTCAGAAATCGGAGTGTTATCGGTGTCATCGAAAAATGGACCCACTTGGGCTTCCGTTTGAGATGTTTACTCATGCGGGACTCTACCGCACGACCGAAATGGGTAAGAAGGTGAACACACGTGGCGAAATTATTGATAGTGGCGAAGAGGGGCTCGATGGACCCGTGAAGGATGCTCTTGAGATGATCGACCGACTTGCGGCAAGCGAGCGTGTTCATCAGGTATTCGTCAGGCATGCCTTTCGTTTTTGGATGGGGCGGAATGAGACGATCAACGACGCGCCGGTTTTGCGTGCAGCCTATCAGGCCTACCGCGATAACGGTGGTAGTATGAATGCGCTTTTGAAATCGTTACTGACTTCCGATGCATTTCTCTACCGCAAAGTGTCGGAGCTTGAAACGCGAAACTAGGTCTCCAACGAGCGGTGGAAGTGGTTTAGAGCATTGCCTTTTGTGACCAGTTTGATTTCTATTATCGCGTGAGCAAAGGTGTGGGGCGGCGCGATCCTTGGTATGATCAATCCACCGCCGTTTCATCCGCTGCTTATCATCACTAGAAATGGTTTGGGAAGATTGTTAGATAATAAATTGAAAGGTGTATGGGAAATGATGTTAAAGATCCTTCCGATTCTGTTCGTAATGTTGGTTCCAATTTTGGATTCGCGAGCGGAAGAGCCGAACATCATTTTGATTTTTATTGACGATTTAGGTTGGAAGGATGTTGGTTGTTATGGAAATGATTTTATTGATACACCTAACATTGATCGTTTAGCTTCGGAAGGAATGCGGTTTACGGACTTTTACGCCTCCGGAGCCGTTTGTTCTCCAACGCGATGCGCCGTTCAATCAGGCCAGAATCAGGCAAGGATTGGGATCACGGCGCATATCCCCGGTCATTGGCGGCCCTTTGAAAGAGTGATTACCCCACTGACGACAATGGCACTGCCTTTGGATACCGTGACGGTTGCAGAGTCGTTGAAGGAGGCAGGTTATTCTACGGGATATGTTGGGAAATGGCATCTTGGGCAGGGAACACAATTTCAACCTAAGAACCAAGGCTACGATTTCTCGGCTGTTATCTCGGGTCCCCATTTGCCGGGACGGTATCGGGTACTTGACGGTGGTGAGCCTAAGCCAAAGGCCGGTCAGTATCGAACGGAATTTGAGGGAGACGTCTGCCGAGAGTTCATTAAACAGCACAAAAATGAGCCGTTTTTTCTGATGTTATCTCCCTTTGCCGTACACATTCCATTGGGCGCAATGGCAACGAAGGTTGATAAATATAAAAAGCGTTCGATGGAACGAAAGCGGGACCTGCCTCACCCCGTTTATGCCGCTATGGTCGAGCATTGTGACGATATGGTCGGTCAAATTGTTGAGGCGGTTGAGGATGCGGGAATCACAGATAATACGATGATCGTATTTTCTTCTGACAATGGCGGGCTCTATCGGCGGTACGATTACCGCCCGGCAGCTGATGACACTGTTGCGACACAAAGTCCGTTGAGGGGAGAAAAGGGGACGCTTTATGAAGGAGGAGTGAGAGTTCCTTTGATTGTGAAATACCCCCCTTTGGTTAAGGCAAACACCGTTTGCGCAGAACCCACGATCAGCCATGATTTTTACCCGACGTTTGTCGAACTTGCTGGAGGCGCTTTGCCGGTGAATCAGACCATTGATGGGGTGAGTTTATTGCCATTATTTGAGCAGCCACAGGTAAATCTTTCGAGGAAATCACTGTACTGGCACTATCCACATT
>WTFU01000144.1:0-16333 GCA_011523945.1 Mariniblastus sp.
GGACTGGTTTGGAAGAAATTGTTCACAGTGTCTTTTGAGTATCGGCAGAGCTGAATGACCGTTCGGTTGACATTTACGGCGGGTTGTCGTATGTTTACGTAAAGAGTGCGTATTTGTTGGGTTCGCTCACACTCTCGGAGTAGTGGGGGTCAGCAGACAGCGATTGAGTTTAAATACTGCTTTGTTGAAATAGCGGTTGAGCAAGTTGAATCTAGTTTGAAATGGTTTCTAAAGGTTTTGGAATAATGAAAATTAATTATTTTCTCGTTTGTTTATTTATGTTGGCTTTAGCCGTTCCATGTTTCGGTCAAGGAAAAGGGGGCAAGGAAGGCGCGGGAGGAATGTTTGACTCCAAAGAGGAATACGGAAATTTCATTGGTTCCGCCAAAAGGGCATCGGCAGAAAATCCCGAATTACGATCTTTGATTCCTCTGATTAATGATATCGCTCAGGGGATGCCTATTGGCTCAACCGCCTCGCGTTTCGGTACCGCGAGTAGCGAACTCGGACTTTTGGCGAACCCACGTGTTCGCGAAGACATCGAGATGGTTGACGATCAGTATCGAGAGTTTCAGGAGCGGCAAAGAACATTGCAAAAGGAAATGGCAGATCAGTTAAGGCAAATTGATTTCACAGATAGCGAAAATCTTCCTAGTCAAATAAAGGAAATTCGCGACGCTGCGGAGCGGGAAATGAATGAATTGCTGCTTCCTCATCAGGTTAAACGACTGAGGCAGTTGAGAATGCAGTCTTTACTGCAACGGCGCGACCTGGTTCAAGTATTGACGGCTGACCCCATTAAATCTGATCTTAAGATTACCGATGAGCAAGCGCAGGAGTTGCGAGAATATCAAGTGCAGATGCAGGAAGACATCCAGCGAGAAATTGCGAAAATACAAGATAAGGCACGAAGTCGATTGCTTTCTAGATTGAATCCATCTCAGAAGAAAGAAATTGAAGACATGATTGGCGAGACTTTTGTTTTCCAAAATTCACGAGGTAACTCAAAAGGAAAACCGGAAGGAAAAGCGAGCGTTAAAGGTAAGTCGTTTGGCAAAGGTAAGTCGTTTGGCAAAGGTAAGTGATTTTTAGCTTATGTATTTTTCTTTATTTCCCACCGCCTGATCGAAGTGGGTATACTGAGGTCTCAAGATTGAGTTCCCAAGAGGCCTGAATTCCCGAGAGGCATCGCTGACCGAGTTGGCGGTGTCTTTTTTTGGGGTTGGTTAGCTGTTTTTTTATGAGACTTGAAAATGTGGATTCTCCATTCAGTACGATGTGTTCTGCTAGTTTTAGCTGCTTTGTTAATGACAAGTGTTGCCGAGGCAACTGAAAAGCGACCCAATATCATTTACATTTTGGCGGATGATTTAGGTTACGGAGATTTAGGGTGTTATGGCCAGAAGCTAATCAAGACGCCGAATATTGACAGTCTTGCAAAGACCGGGATCCGTTTTACCGACCATTATTCCGGTGCTCCAGTTTGCGCGCCTGCTCGGTGCGTTCTATTGACGGGGCTTCACACCGGTCATTGTCCGATTCGTGGTAACCGGGCGTTGGAGTTTGAGGGAAACGTGCCTA
Source organism: Mariniblastus sp. (assembly GCA_011523945.1). GTDB lineage: Bacteria > Planctomycetota > Planctomycetia > Pirellulales > Pirellulaceae > Mariniblastus. Next base: position 1,582 of record WTFU01000144.1, read on the forward strand.
TTCCAAAGTCGTATGTCACGTTGGGCGAGGTAATGCAGCGAGCTGGCTACGCCACGGGTGCATTTGGCAAATGGGGGCAAGGTTATCCCGGTTCCGAGGGCGATCCAGTGGTTCGAGGGTTCGATCATTTTTATGGCTACAACTGTCAGCGGGAAGCGCACAACTACTACCCGGGGCACCTTTGGAAGAACGATAAAAAAGTACTTCTCACAGGGAACGCAAAAGGCCAGAAGCAGCAGTACTCACACGATTTAATTACTGAGCAGGCGTTGAATTTTATTTCGACTCCACGTGATGAGCCGTTTTTTGCTTATATACCTTACACGATTCCTCATACAAGTTTTCAAGTGCCCGATCTAGCGCCCTACCGCCGAGAAAATTGGTCGGCAAATCAGAAAACACAGGCCGCCATGATCTCGCGAATGGATCGAGATGTTGGGCGAATCGTCGAACAGGTGCAAGCCATGGGTGAACTTGAAAATACACTTATCATTTTTTCATCCGACAATGGTCCACATGGAGCTGGTAAAACACTCGCCCATTTTGAAGCTGCTGGTCCACTGCGCGGCAAAAAGGGAGCGACATACGAAGGAGGCATTCGGGTGCCCTTTGTGGCAAGTTGGCCCGGGAAAATTAAGCCGGGTACTGAGAGTGATCACATTTCTGGATTTCAAGATTTGTTTCCAACGTTTGCAGAACTAGCGGGTGCTCAAGTCCCTGAAAAGATTGATGGCATTAGTTTTGTTTCTGAATTATTAGGCCGTCCCGCTCAGAGAAAGCATGAATACCTGTATTGGGAGCTGGGAACTCGTCAGGGATTGAGAAAAGGCAATTGGAAGGCGGTTCGCAACAGTTCAAAAAAGCAGTTGGGCGATATCGAAGTTTATGACCTTTCGAATGACATTGGCGAATCCAATAATCTCGCGACGCAACAGCCGGAAATCGCAGCAAAGTTTCTCAAACTATTCCAATCAGCGCGAACCCCCTCTGAGCTTTTTCCTGTACCGGTCCTGGACAACGAAAAATGAAATTGAAGCTTATAACAGTTGGTTGTTTTTTTGGTCTGACACTGTTTGCTCCGGCTCTTTGGGCAGCCTCTCTTGCTGCACAGGAATCTACTGAAACGAGAGGCTCTAAATCGAATCAAGAGCCAGCAGTAGAGAAAGTGAGTGACCAGCCATCGATCACGCCTGTTTTGATGAAGCCGGGAAAATTGATCTTTTCAGATAGTTTTGAGGATGACGCGATTCGACCACAGTGGAATCCGTTGCATCAAACCAGATGGAACGTCAGTAAGGGAGCACTTCACGGAATTCCCGCAACAGAAGCATTTCAGAAAAGTCGGACCAAGCACAACGGTGGCACGCCAAGTTCGAAGCTGGTGGTTCCCGTAAAAGACTGTATCCTTCAAATGTCATTCAAATTGACGGGCAAAATGAATGGCGTACACTTTGGATTTAATGACGGAACGTTTCAAAGTGGTACTGGACATGTCGGGCGGGTTACGTTCCACAAACGAGACGGTATCTCGCTCATCAAGGATAAAAATACCAAACTTGAAAACGACCAGGTTGAAATACTTACTTCGGATCCATTTAAGATTCAGTCCGACCAATGGTATACCTTTGTGCTGGAAATCAAAGGCGAACAAATGGTGGTGCAGTTAAAAGATGGGCCGACTCTGACAGCGCGGCACGATCGATTCCGCGCCCCAAAATCCTGGATTAATTTGCCAACTCGTGGAGGTGGCGAGATTTACTATGACGATGTTCGTCTATGGGCGCCGTTAAAGGAATAGCGGCTTTTGAAAATCAATTGTCGTTGGTTAGTTCAAAAGTTCCGTTTCCTGATTGTCGAATCGTAACCAGACGATTGACCTCACCCAAAGTAAATGATTGGGAGTCTTGGTTAGGCCCGAGGATTTCGATTGAAACAGGGGTGTTTACAGTTCCGAGGCCAAAGTGAAGTGTTATGTCATTCTGATTTCCCTGACCAGTCCCTGCTTCGACCGCTCTGGTGAATGTTTGTTTACCGGAAGTGACTTTCACAACAGTGCTGATTGCGGATCGATTTAAATCAGTTCCATTACCCTGTACCTGAACTTTTAACCAGTGCCCATTGTCTAGTTGATTTTGAAACAGTTTATTTGCCGTGATTAAATCCAAGTCACCATCCCGATCATAATCTGCCCAGGCCGCTTGGTAAGTGGGTGGTAAATTCCCCAGTTGGTTGGCAACGGTGACATCCGAAAATTGAAAGTTGGTCTGGTTTTTGTAAAGCACCGCATTGTTCTTTTTTCCGAATGAGGCGGTTCCGTAAACGGTGGTAAAAAACAGGTCCAGATTCCCATCGTTGTCAAAATCACCGACCGCTGGACTGGCATATGATTCTTGATAGAACACACCGGAAGTCCCGCAATCTTCAAATGCATATTCTTTATCGGAGCCCAGGTTCTTTAAGAACCTCGATTGCGGTTGATTGCCGCGACTGTCTCGATGGGCAAAATTACCGGCGAATAAATCCATCAATCCATCATTATTAAAGTCTCCCCAGGCTGCTCCGATCGAATGTCCACCGCCAAATTGATCGGAGGTGGCAACAGCGTTGACGATGGGAGCTTTGTTCTCAAAATTGCCCGCTCCATCATTCACCCACAACAGGTTTGGTTGGAGGCGGTAATTAGACACATAGATATCTGGATCGCCATCGAGGTCGTAATCGCAGGCAGTGATCCCTCGTGCGCGATATTGAGAGTCCGTTCTCGCAAGCTGAAATCCAGTCCCTTTTTCATTCATGAGAAATAGATCCGGGTAGGTGATTCCTTTTCCCCAATCTTCGTATCCGCCTACGTAGAGATCAACGTATCCATCTCGATTGAAGTCCGCCCAGCATGCCCCCAGAGAAACGCTCTTGGGGAGGTCGGGTAAATCGACAGGGATAAATTCCTTTCCGTCGACGTTCTTGTAGAGCTTAAAGTTGGACCATGAAAATAGGTCGACAAAGCCGTCGTTATTAAAATCCGCAGCGATCAACTCGCCCAGTCCAGTTGCCAGGCCAGAGAACTTTTGACCTTTTTCATTTATCCAGACCGTGCCACCGCAGCATAGATCTGGCCATCCGTCGTTATTCAGATCTGCCCAACAGGCTGCGCTACCGCCGAGTTCAAGTCCCAGGCTGGCCGTTTGGTCAGTGAAACCGGAGGGGGCTGAATCCTGCGCCGCGAGTTCACTTGTGACGGTCAATAACAAGATAGAAAGAAGAAGATAGTATCGCATAAAGTTTCCAACTTTCGGTTAGTTGTTGATTTGCAAAATCTTTCGACTAGGTTTAGATCCGCCGCTATCGTGACTCCATGCGGGAAATGAGATAAAAGAACTTACTCACGAGGAATTTCATTTAAGGTGTAATACGCGTCAGCGTGAACAAGTTTCTCACCGGTGCTGGAACGAATGGCGGGGAGTCTAAAATCGTGTACGTGTCCCTGGACACGATTGTCGACTTTGAGATCGACCGTCATGTGATCTTGGGATACAACCGCACTCGTCGCGACAGGTGTCGTTTGATCGACTTCGGGGCTGCCATAACCCTGTCGATAGATGTGGGTGAACGTTTCCAGCTGATAGTTTGCGGCTACGCTCGCAATTTTTGGATCCACAGGTTTCGTAAAAGCAATCTTAAAACCTTCGACGGTTGCAGTGATGGTTTTGATTTCGAATGGTGTTATGCCCGTCCAGTCCAGGCGCTGAATGGCGTATGCTTTTGGCCCACGAACCGGCCAGCCACGATTTGTACCTCCAGCAATTAAATTGCCATTGGGTGTGAATTGAACCGCTAGTAGACCGGTGTCAAATCCTTCACGAAACGGGTAGCAGGCACCTTGCCAAACGCCATTTACTCTTTCTGTCGTTGCCCGCATTACGACACCAAGACTGAAGTCACCAATGAATATTTGATTTTCAAACGGGCCGAATTTTCCACCCGTGCGGTCGACCATGAATCCTGAAATGGATCGTCCCATTCGTTTGTAAGGAAAAACGACGGCATAGGGAACAAGTTCTTTAACTCTTTTGCGCTCAACTTCCAGCCGAGAGGGAGTGTTTGGGACTGTCGGTGGTTGTCCCATTTCCGGCGCGAGTTCATAAGAGTTAAAGCTGACCGGGTGCCCCATAAAGCCTCCCGGTTGCAGGACTTTTAAAGAGCATGAACCATTCCACGGGCCTTGGCTTTCGGCATAAAACATGACTCCGTGTTCATTCGGGCCGATTCCGCACGGACTCCGGATGCCACTGCATACGGGTATCGTACGTCCATCGGGAGTAATCTTTAAACACCAGCCTCGAAATGGAGCCTTGGAATGATAGGATTCTGAAAGGCAGAGAGCGACCCAAATATTTCCTTCGGCATCCGGTTTGGAACCGAATGAAAATTCGTGGTAATGTCGAAATCCCCAGCGGTCGCTCAGCGTATCGAATTGATCGGCCCGTCCATCATTATTGGTATCCAGGATGCGAGTGACTTCGGTTTGCTGAGTAATATGAAACGCATCATTTTTATAGGCCATTCCGAATATTTCATCCAAGCCACTGGCGTATTTTTTAAATACCGGTTCCGGATGTTTTTGAAAGATGCCATCTACCAGGAAAATGTCGCCGCGGCGAGTAGCGATCGCAAGTTGTTTTTTGTCAGGCATGACCTCGAAACTCCCTGCTTCAACGGCAAGTTCCGTAGGCAGTGGTACATCGACCATCTTGTAGTATTTTGATTCTTCTTCGGCAGTTCCCCAGTACTCACCAAGGGGTTCTTGCTGAGGGAAGCAAATAAATAATAACGTTACCAGCGATTCAATGAGTACGGTGAGCATATTTGATGTTTTGGATTAAGAGAGGGGGTTGTCGTTCGTTTTTGAAAGCTCTTAAGTTTACTTCCACTCAAATTCTAAAATCGTGTTTTGCGGACGATCGGCAATTAATTCAATTTTAATTTTTAGTTGTTTCTCTTCACCTTGGTCAATGATTTCACCTTCATGTCCTGAGAGAATGGTGACAATCACCTGGTTGTCAATTAAATATTTCCCCAATCCAAGGTCTTTGATTTGCTTTCCAGTTGCGGCCTTCAAAGAAAGATCGTCTTTATCATCGGGCGAAGTGAATAACGTATCCCGCCTTAGTGCTGTGGAATTATTGCTTGTTGAAATGCTTTCAAAAAAGTCTTCAACTTTGATATCGCCAAAGCGATACAAGAAAGTTGGTGCCTGAATTTCATTCAATTTGTAGCCGAGAAATTGGTGATGGGGTGGTCGAGAGTCGTCCACTTCCCAAGGCAACGAATGGCTGTCGAAATCGGGGCCTTTACTGAAATTGATTGGCCGTTCCATCGGTCTGGCTGTTCCATGGCCTTGTCCGGTCCAGACACCGCCCGGATCCAGAAATTTTCCTTTCCAGATCATTGCAAGCCGCATTTGTTCGGCGTCAAAGGCGAGATTAACTCCACCGGGGTAGCCCACGCCGATGCCTCGTTTGCCAATACCCTGGTAGCTTCGCCGTAACATTTTTGCTTCGTCAGTTACTACAATTTCAAGGCGTTCTCGGACGACGCCGCTTGGCATTCGTGCTTGGCGGCCATCGATTAAATATTGCCAAAGGGATTCGATTTGAAATTGTGAATCGCCTTTGATGTCTGAACGAATGGCCTTTCCGGCGGGCCAGAACGATGGCATGACCGTGTTTGGACTAAACGATTGAGGAGCAAGCATATACTGAAAGAACCAGTCTTTTTTCAAACGATCTGTCATTTCCGTTAGGTCGACGGCAGGCATGGTGTCAGATTGCTTGTACCGATAGGTGTGGCAAGCAACACAGTTAAGACCTTGGTTGCCGGCCAGTCGGTGCCCCAATTCCCGCATTTCTTTTTGGTCATCAATCTTTGCAAATTCCGTGGTGGGCAATTTATCTTCCGACTGAAACAGATCGATCAGATGACCGATGTTGGATTCGCCATACTGAGGCATTCTGGTTTTCATGTAGGGTCGAATTGATCGAGCATTCACGAATACATCCCGCATCCATTTTCGATTCAATTTTGCACCGACTCCTGAAAGTGTGGGAGGAATTCGGCCTTGATCCCCCAGATTTAAATTAGTCGTTTTGAAATGAGGATTACGTGCCTGGGTCACGCCCCCAAGCTCATCGCGGCGGTGGCAGGCGATGCAATTAAAGGACTTAAGCGAGAGGGAGATCTGCTGTTCTTGGCTTAGCTCTTTAATTGGGTTGGCAATTGCCGAGGCGATGGCTGATCGGTCTGAATCACTAAGTTGGTAGTTTGGCCAGTTGCCTGGCTCTGCTGAAAGGCATCCCTTGTTTACATTGGCTTTTGCCAGAGATGGGAGTTGAGGAAGTTCGGTACCGGGCAGAATGCCTTGATGGCACGCGTTACAGTTGGCATCTTTGAATAGTTGTTTACCTTGTCTGGCAAGGTTGGCGTCGACTTTCCAATCGGTGACGGACTCAGGTGCGTTTTGCAGTAGGAAAGCCGCGATATCCTTCGTCTCGCGATTGGTTAGAGACAGGCTGGGCATCCGGCCAGAGGGGCGGACAGCGTGTGGATTTTCTAAAAACTCAACCAGTCCGGAAAGTGAGTACTTTACCGCGAGTTCACCCAATGGAATGGATAGGTCAAGCTGCTTTTCCCGGGCGGTCGAATCCCGAGGGGCATGACAGGCAACACATCCAAGTGAATGAAATAACTCATCACCACGTTGGATAGCAGCGGTGTCAGTTTTAGCAGGGGTGAATTCGTTGTTGGTGCGGGAGGTTAAAAAATGGGTGATTGCCTTGGCATCATCCATTCGTTTACTTTTGTTTTTACTTTGAAACAAATCAGGCATCGTTGTACCTGGTTTTAACGAATGCGGATTAGCAATGAAGTCTGCGAGAAACTCTGGGTTCAACTGTCTCGCTGACCAGTTTAAATCGGGGGCCTGCTTAGGATCTGTCAGCGAAAGCGTTACTTCAGACGAGTGGCAGGCAGCGCAATTAAATTCGGTGATCAAACTAATTCCATTCAGTTCAACGCTCAATTCGTGTGTCGTGGTGATTGCGGCTCCGATCAGTTCATTGTTGGAGCCCCTCTCTTTTAAGTCGATTACGTATCGAAGGAGGTCGAGGAATTGCCGACGATCTTTCAGTTCTTTAACCAGGTCATCCGGCATGCTGGATTTTTTGGCGGTTCGCATCTCATCGAGATTGTTGCGATCGATACTCATGACCTGTTCGGGTTCAGCGGGATCGCGCAAGATAATTTGAGCTTCATTTTGCGTTTGGATGATGCCTGTGAAAATCTCTCCGTCTAGCGTTGAAATGATGACGGATTCGTAATCCTTTTTAATGGTCTTGGAGGGTTCGAGAATCGCTTCGACCAAATAGGCATCGGTAACATCCGCTTCTAGTTTGCCCAGATCGGGGCCGATTCTAATTCCATTCGCCTGAGCACGATGGCATTTTGCACAATTAATGTTTCCCTGATGAAATAAAATAGCCCCACGAACGATATCGCCACCTTCCCTTGCGGCGGCGACGAGTGCTTGGGGGTCTTCGCTAAGTAGTTTTTCATTAAGCGTCTGTGCGGACGTTGTTGGTGAGGGAAAGACTAAAAAAAGCAAAAACGAAATGGAGAATATGATTCGCATGGATCTTTCGTCGACAAACCGGAGATAAAAGCGGTGCTACGCGTGCGGAGCATTGTTTCGTGGTCGGTACGTGAAACAAGTTAAAAATCGAACGCGACAAATTATGAACCTACAATATAACCTATTCCATGGCGGGCAATGATGTAGAATACCGCTTCTACTAGTATTCTCAGCGCCTTGGTTTTTGGAAAGAGCGATGTCATGGCCGATAAAGCAGATCGAGATATTGAAAAAGGTTATGCGAAGTCAGAGTTTGTCGACAAACTCAGGAGGTTGGCCGATGCGATCGAGAACAACGATAAGTTCGAAATCCAGATTGCTGGTGAACGAATTTATGTACCGGTTCGTGCTGTATTTAATGTTGAACATGAACGGGAAGATGGATTTGAAGAAATCGAATTTCAAATCAAGTGGCCGTTAAATGATAATTAACGGCGGCGAATCATTTCTCTAACCTAAAAATGAATGGCAGCCTATTGGTTGGCTGGCTTACAAATGATTACGATGACGGTTTAGACAGACCATTCAAATAAGTGAAGAGTCGGAGTTTTTGCGGCGCGTGCCTGCTTTGCACGACTTTGGAATGGTAAATGATCTAGGTCGTCAATCCTAAAAGTGAAACAAAGATGATTTTGAATAAGTGGGATCGGTTGCGCGTTTTGGTGAGTTCAGCAATAGCGCTCTGTTTATTGGTTAGCTTAGAGGCACAAGAACTGCCTCACTCTTGCGCTCGTCCTGATCAAGTTGCGATTGCCCATTTGCATTTAGACCTAAAGGTCGATTTTGAAAATCAAAAGCTCGCTGGATCAGCTACGATGAAGTTGAATCGTCGTACTCCGGATAAAATGCTCTTTCTGGATACTAGCGGCTTGAAAATCTTTAAGGTCCAAGCACAGCCCAGTGGCAAGGAACTGAAATGGAGCTTGGGCGAACATGAACCAGATCTTGGTAGCTGCTTAAGTATTGAACTGGTTGAAGGCGCTGAGGAGGTATCGGTCTATTATGAAAGTCAGCCGAGTGCAGAAGCGGTGCAATGGTTGACTCCGGAGCAAACGACCGACAAACAGTATCCATTTTTGTTTACTCAGTCTCAGGCGATTCTTGCGAGAACATGGGTTCCGTGCCAGGACACTCCTGCGGTTCGCATGACCTATTCCGCCAAGATTCAGGTTCCACCTGAGTTGCTGGCGGTGATGAGTGCATCGAACCCTCAGAAGAAGAATGAAACGGGGGTTTATGAGTTTGAAATGAAGCAACCAATTCCTGCGTATTTGCTGGCGTTGGCTGTTGGTGATTTGAAATTTCTGGAACTGGGGCCGCGAAGTGGTGTCTACGCTGAACCGTCGGTATTAAAAAGGGCGGTGTGGGAATTAGCAGACACCGAGAAGATGATTTCCGCAGCCGAGGCGCTTTATGGGGAGTATCGATGGGATCGGTATGACGTGATTTTTCTTCCATCAAGTTTCCCGTTTGGTGGAATGGAAAATCCGAGATTAACATTCGCGACGCCAACGATTCTCGCGGGCGACCGATCGCTCGTTGCTTTGATCGCTCACGAACTGGCCCATTCCTGGTCTGGCAATCTGGTGACCAATGCTACCTGGGATGACTTTTGGCTAAATGAAGGCTTTACGGTTTACTTTGAACAGCGAATCATGGAGGCGATTTATGGTCGGGAGTACTCTGAAATGCTGGCGCGGTTGTCACTGGACGGATTGCTGGCGGAGATCGAGGAGCTTGAAGCACGCGACACATGGTTAAAACTCGATTTGCGGGGGAGAAACCCCGATGATGGCATGACTTCGATTGCCTACGACAAAGGGTATTTCTTTTTGCGGATGCTTGAAGAAAAAGTCGGTCGTGAAAAATTCGATCAATTTTTGAAATCTTATTTTAAAAAATTCGCCTTCAAGAGTATGACCACGGAAGGGTTTTTGAATTATTTGCAAGAGAATCTCGATGAGAAGATTGATTTCAAGGCATGGGTTTACTCGCCTGGGCTGCCGGCGGATGTGCCAGTCGTTCAGACGAAGGCACTGGAACGAGTCGAAAAAGCTGCTCAGGCATTTCTAGACGGACTCTCTCTTCCGGCTCTGGTAGATGATTTTGAGACCAATCAATGGACGACACATCATTGGAATCATTTTTTACGTTCATTTAAGAATAACCTTAGTCCTACTCAAATGAAGAAGTTGGATGACCAATTTAAATTCACTCGATCACGCAATTCAGAGATCACGCATGACTGGATGATGCTGGTTATTGGTTCCGGTTATCAAGCTGGTTTCCCACGTCTTGAAGAATTCCTGACGGAGCAGGGGCGGCGAAAATTTTTGCAGCCGTTGTATGAAAAACTGGCAACGACTCCGGAAGGGTTGGAGCGTGCAAATCTGATTTACGCCAAGGCACGCCCCGGTTATCACGCCGTTTCAAGGCAAACAATTGACAAAATTTTGAATTACAAGCCAACTGGGAATTAGTGCTTTTGATCGCGAAATTGACTTTCGACGATAAACAGACTCATAAATCCGAACACTGAATTATGTCGAATAACTTCCCCGCCTCCCACTAATTTGTCTGTGACTTCCATTGCCATGAACCCGGCGGAGTAAAGCTTCCAGAAAAGTTCGGCATCATGGATTCCGAGGGGGCAGCACTCTTGGGCGACCTAATGTAGCAATTGTTGCTGCTCGGATTGTGACATCTGGCGGATAATCGCATCCATGGTTTTTCCCGCTCATTCTTAATCTACACAAGATCAAGTTATCTGTAGGTAAGTGAAATAAATTGCTCGCTATTTTTTACTTTTGAACTTCAACGGCTTTTTTGGGATTCGGGTTGTTTCGAGCTTTGCGCCAATCAGCTTGGCGGTCGAGAGCTTCCAGTTCAACGGATCGACCGGAATCTCCCTGCTCGGTCATCCATCGCTCGAGTGCGGTAGCGAGTTCCTCTTGTGCGGTTGAGAATTGAGCTTGCCCGAATAAATTGGTTTGACAGTAGGGGTCGTTGAGAATGTCGTACAATTCTTCGGGCGGTCGTTTGAGAAAACGGTCTGCTCGTTGCCGCGTGCCAACATCAACATCTCGAGTTTTTTCAAAAAGTGTTCTCGAAACGGGGATACTAAATTCATTTTCTGGAAACAGGTTGCGAATGTAGCGATAGCGATCACCAACGACCGATCGAATGCCATAGGGGGCGCGGCATCCATTGACGCCAATGGTGGTTTGCATACTGAACGCAAATTGCTTGTGAGTTTGAACCTCGCCCTGAAGTAATTTCAAAAATGATCTTCCGTCGAGCCCTGGAGGTGTATCGACGCCGGCGACATCGAGCAGTGTCGGGACCACGTCGGTGTATTCAACGATGGCGTCAGTCTTGGAGTCGGCGGCTATAACGCCCGGCCAGGAGGCCACCAACCCGCTGGCAACTCCAATTTCATAGCAGGTCCATTTCCCGAAAGGAAATCCACTGCCTTGTTCCGTTGCCACCATTACGAGCGTTTTTTTTCTTAAATCTAATTTGTCGAGCATCGCCAAGATTTCCCCGACTTGTCCGTCGAAGTAAGTAATCTCAGCAAGGTACTTTGCATATTCGTTTCGATGGTAATCGAATTGTTGAGGTGTCAGGGGGGCGTCGCGGTAAGGCGATGGATCTCCTTTGGTGTAGGGGCCGTGGGGCTCGTTAGAGCAGAGAAACAGACAGAACGGATTGCCGGTTTTTGTTGACTGCTCAAGTAAATTAAAGACCTGAGGGTATCGCCAACCGTTTACACGGGGTACGTCTTGGTCCGTGGGCTCCGCAAATTCTTTAAAATATTCAAATGGAAAAACAGAAGGTGGGGCGATGTGCGTTTTGCCATCGAGAACGACGCGATATTTTGAGTCAGCAAGGAAATGGGGGATACTCTTGATATTCTCATAGGCCTGCGCGTGATTGGGATAGGCACCGCTTTTGACCGGATAGAGGCCAGTATAAAGGGCATGCCGAGTGGGTGAGCACATGGGGGCGGCTTGATAACACCGATGAAACGTCATTCCATTTTTTGCCAGGGAATTCAAATGTGGCGTCTTGGCCGGTCCGCCATAGAGTTCCAGATCAAGATAGCTGCAGTCGTCGGCAAGAATGAAAATGATGTTGGGTTTTTCATCTGCTCGAGCGACCGAATTCAGGATGGCAGAACTCAGTACTAGGCAAGTGATACAAAAAAGGATTAGTCTTTTCATTGCTTGAAATTATTATGAGGGGTCAGTGTTTTTGCGGCTAACGTTCGAATACGATCGTTCGAACTGCTTTGGCTGAAATGGGACTTCGGAGTTTTACCGCATCGCAGTTTAAATTTTCATCTGTTTGCCAGGCACCAGCGAAGTTGAAATCTATTGGTTGGTTGATTTCAATTTGTTGGCTTTCTTCAGTATCGTTGACCATGACGATGATCAGTTTTGAGCGGTCGGGGCTTTCAAAGGCTGAGACCTGAAGGTTGGAGGGCGACTCAAATTCAATCCGACGGTATCCGGGCTTAATAAATGCGGAGTATTGTTTGAAGGCATAGTAGGTTTTTGTGTTTTCGAGAAAAGCCTGAAAGCCGTCTACATTTTTTTCCTGAACCAGGACGAGCCCTTCATCGCGGTGTTTCTGGCGTGTGTTGGGGTTGGTGACGGCATCGGGTGCAAGACTGTAAACAAGCCCCCACCAGAGAAAAGCATTGGCTTCCGCGTCGACGAGTGTTAGATGAATATAACGTGCTGCCTTGATTGCTTTGTCGTGCTCGGTAAGTGCCGGAGTCCAGCCATAGGTATGCCAGGCATCTCCATTCCATTGAGCGCCGGTTGTCTCGGTCATCCAAAGTCGCTTGCCAGGCAAATATTGTGACCTGAGAGACTTGAGTTTTCGAGTATTGTCGACAAGCACTTCGATCGGACCGGCTTGCCCCTCCACGAAACTGTCGTAAATGTGGTAGGCCGCAACATCGACTTCAGAACTGGTTAAGACAGGTAGATAGCGGGCAAATTCAGTCGCTTCGGGGCCAATGTAGGCGAGATCCGGAGCGGCTATTTTAATATTTGCCAATCCAGCGGCCTGTAGTCGAGGTTTTATTTTCAATTCGATGAATTCACGTAAATCATTAGGTGCCCAATGACACGTCTGAGTCCCAGGGTGAGACCAGTTGGTTTCATTTTGTACGCCAACAGTGGTGACGTTGATTCCCCATTGTCGATACTGCTTGACCCGTCCGACCAGTTCGTCCGCCCACTCATCTTCGCGAGAAGGTTTGAGCACATACTGTTGATTATTGCCAATGGTTTTGACATCGAGCCAATAATTGGGGTCCGGGTGCGACGCTGATTTTGGTTGCCAGAACGTCAATAGGACTTCAAGGTCAGGATTGATCTTCATTGCCCGCTGCAGGACATCTCGATTTCGATCATCCCCACCAGTTTTAGAAACTTCGCCCTGGGCACGTATAATATTAACGCCCAGTCCTTCGATCGCGGATGACAACGCTTGTTGGTCTGCACGAGTTCCCCAAAACGCAATCGAACCTCCGAATCCGTCGATGGTTTGCCGTCGTTGAGAGGTATCGATATTGATCGATAGCTTGACTTGATTAGGTGGAGGTTGGGGCGTTGCCACTGGTGTGGTTGCCGATGGTTTTGATACAGAGTTAGCGGTTCGGGCCGCTTCAATTCGGAAGTCCAGTCGTTCCATTGCCAAAGCGAGCGCCTCAGCGTGCTTTGGGTCATCGACGAGATTTGTCTCTTCGCCCGGATCAAGTTTGAGATTCGTGAGGACACTAGTTTTTACTTTACCTGCTTCGTCTCTCCACTGAGTGTAACGATAGTCCTTGATCCGGATGCTGTGTCCTAATAGATTTCCAGCGGGATAAGAACTGTAGGCATCGTACCGATGGCCGGATTCCGGGTCAGTGATCAGTTTTCGAAAACTTCGCCCTTGGCAGTGTGCCGGGGTAGGAATTCCCGTTAGCTCACAAAGCGTCGGGTAAAGGTCAATGAGTTCGACGAGTCGCGAAGTTGACTTGTTTGAAGCTATGCGCGGGTCGCGGATGATCAACGGAGCACGAGTGTCACATTCGAAATTGGTGTGTTTGACCCACGTTGCGTGATCACCTAATTTCCAGCCATGGTCTCCCCAAAGCACGACGATCGTGTTTTCAGCTAATCCATTCTTTTCCAAAGAATTCAGAATCCGGCCAACGCATGCATCTGCATAACTGGTGGCCGCAGCATAGCCGTGAAGCAGACGCAGGTTGAGTTCATCTGAAAAGTCCGTCGGTTTCTCGCCTTCGAAATCACTGTATTTGTGCATTTCGTGCGCCATTAAATTCGCTGCATAAGGAGGGTAGCCTTCGGGAATGGATTGATTGGGCGGCATTTTAAAATTTTCACGTTCGTAAAGATCCCAGTATTTTTTGGGAGCAGAAAACGGTAAGTGCGGTTTGGAGATACCAACAGCAAGAAAGAAAGGTTTATTTTTGTTGGTCGCCAACTCCCCAAGTAGTTGAACTGTTTTTGCGGCACGCATCCCGTCGAGGTAGGTGTTGTCATGAACATCTGCCGATTCGGTAAGTGGTCCTTTCGCGGGATCGCGAGCATCGCCAATTTCACCGCTCGCCAGTGCCTCTTTGAGTGTTTGGAGGTTTTCTGGCTTTGCATAGTCTGGAGCCGACATGTCGATCCACCGATTCCAGTTTTCAGGGTCAACCCCCGCCCCGGAATGGCCGTGATAGATCTTTCCCAGGCCGATTGTTTCATATCCCTGTTTTCCAAAGTGCTGGTTCATGGTCAAGACATTGGGGTGCCGGTCGCGCCAGTTAGAAACATGAAAGGTCTGCTCGCCAGTAAGTGTTGGGTAAAGTCCGCTCATAAGTGAAAGACGGGAAGCACCGCACACCGCTTGTTGGCAGTAGGCACGGTCGAATCGAATTCCTGAATTCGCCAACCGGTCAATGTTTGGTGTGATCGTTTGGTTATCGTAGGTGCCTAGATTGGGACGTAAATCATCAATCGCGATAAACAAAACATTCGGTCGGTTGTCTTCGTTTTTTGCCTG
>WTFU01000144.1:16433-17566 GCA_011523945.1 Mariniblastus sp.
GGTGGATTGCTATTGGCTAACTGCCCTGCAGGGGTGCTGACAGTTTTTAAAGAGACGGGTTGGCTGAGTTGATCAGACGAAGGGCCAACGCGCACGAGGTACTCTCCAGTGGGGAGCACCCGTTTAAGATTGCGGTCATGAAAGTGGAGATCATCGGCTGAGATTTGGACGTCGACTGTTTTAGCTTCGCCGGGTTTGAGGCTGACCCGTGCGAACCCCTTTAGTTCTAGTCGCGGTCGCGCGATTGGGAATGACTCTCCACTCACGTAAACCTGAACGATTTCATCGCCGTTTCGCGTTCCCCGATTAGTAACTTCGATACTGACTTGCACGAACTCTCCGGGACGAATGACAGTTTGAGACAACCTTGGAGAACCATAGACAAATGTCGTGTAGCTGAGGCCGTGTCCAAATGGATAAACGGCCTTCAGAGGAGAATCGACATAGTCGAATACATTTCCACTACTGTGTTGGTTGTAATGAGCCGGTTGGTGACCAACGCTTCGGGGCCAGCTGACGGTCAATTTCCCCGATGGATTCGTCTTGCCAAACAAAATATCAGCAGCAGCATTACCGGTTTGCTGGCCGTTGTAATGGCCGGTAAGAATCGCCGGAATTTTCTCTCCAAGGTCGCCGAGCGAAACCGGCCGTCCGTTCATTAAGTAAAGGACAACCGGTTTGCCCGTTGCAAGAACCGCACTGGCAAGTGCTTGTTGTGATTCAGTGAGATCAAATGTTGGCCGATCTCCTCGATGGTTATCCCCCCAAGCTTCTCTCCCGAGAAACAGGTTTTCTCCCAGTGCCAAGACGACGAGATCAGCAGTGTTGGCAATCTCGACTGCTTCGTTAATCAATGGTTGGTTTTCATTGAGTGTGGCGAATTCCGGTTCATTGACGTGGCGCCAGTTCTGATAGGAGTCACCAGAATCATTGTGAACGATGACGCATCCTTGAGCATGTTTGATTCGGATATCCTTCCCAACTGCACTTCGGATTCCTTCGAGCAAGGAGACGGTTTTTTGAGGTGAACCTGAATAAGAGCCAAGTCGACAGGCATCTGCATTTGGCCCGATGACTGCAATTGTTTGACCGGATTTTGGATTGAGAGGTAAGAGATTGTTCTCATTTTTTAG
>WTFU01000144.1:17666-19141 GCA_011523945.1 Mariniblastus sp.
GCCGCGTGTGTGGGTGCAATTTTTCCATCGTCTGATCCCTGAAGTCCGCGGACCATAGCCGCACCAAGGCGCGAAACCAGAAATGGATCTTCACCGAGAGTTTCGTCGACACGCCCCCAGCGCAGATCCCGCGTCACGTCGACGATCGGTGAGAGAACGTGAAAGATGCCTCGGGAGCGGGCTTCTCTGCCGGCGTGGTCATAAATCTGCTCGACGAGTTCTTCGTTCCATGAACAACCTAAACTGATAGCTGCGGGAAACGAAGATGCTTCCAAACGCATCAATCCGTGGGCCGCTTCTCCATGTCGCAAAGCTGGGATACCTAAACGGGTATCGTTAAGGAAATAGTCTTGAATAATGTTGTGCTGCTTGATGTCTTCTTCGATCGTAAGATTGACGGGACCAATTTCACCAATTCCAAGCGGCGCGATATTTGCGTAAAAGTCCTTTGTAAAGATCTTTCCTTCTTGACGCATTTTTCGTTCATCATGGTTCCACCAACCTTGAAGCTGGGCGACCTTTTCTTCCAGTGTCATCCGAGCGAGAAGGTCCTCGACACGTTCGCCAGTTGGGATTGCCGGATTCTGAAAGGCATAGCGGTAGGCAACAGGTGCGGTGCCTGCATGCGGAAATCCAATGTGTTCAAAGGGTTTGTCGCTGGCGTTAAGAAAACCCGGTTCGGCCATTTTGCTTAACCAGCGTTGTTTAATGAGGGGGGCAGTTTCCATCCGCGTTTGCCCCCAGTCCGTCCACATTTCCTGGGCGTCCCAATCCGCGTTGATGTAAGACACCGCTCGAATCACATCTTTGTTTTGATCGATGTGCTCGAAGAATTTTTTAAACCACGAGTTCCAGATTTCTTCAGGATCCGTTTTGTCAAAGAAAATGCCTCGCGGAGTTGCTTCGGCGATAAACACCGGTTTCTTAACCCGTCGGGCAAATTCAAGCGCAGGCAGTGCATCTTTATCACCACCCCACCAAGAGTAGCCAATCCAGTCGTAGTAATCAGCTCCAGGGTCATACTCTTCGAATTGACCGGGTTTCACACTGCTTGAGGAGGCAAAGACCGTCGCATAATTGGTGAGTTTCTTTTTTCTTAAAGCGTCGACGATTCGACGAAACGCTTTCTTGAAATTCTCAGGGTCATAATTGTTCCAGCTGCCGTCAAATTCATAGCCGATACGAATTAGAAATGGATGTTCAGGGTGGTCGGCAATGAATTGAACAAATTCTTCGATGAGGTGGTCAAACGAACCATCAGCGACCTTGTCTTCGCAATTTCCTTCCATGGCGATTGAGACGTGCATAATGCAGCGATCAAGAAGTGGGGAGTCCAGATACGCTTTCTGGTGCATTGGCCCAGATGCCCACTCGGTTTCTGAATTCAGTCCAGCGACATGACCCTTGGGAAATGTTTTGCCAAAGTCATTGGTCCAGCCTTCTGAAAAATAAACGTAATGTGTAATGCCGGCTGG
>WTFU01000144.1:19241-23066 GCA_011523945.1 Mariniblastus sp.
AATGATACGGGTTTAAATCGTAGTTTTGTTTTTGCAAGCGCCTGTTGCGTTGTTAAACGGCGGGCGAGCATCGCCTGTTCAAAACAGGACTCCAGTGATTCGGAGCCTTGGAGAGTCAGTTTTTCAGGTTCGCGTATTACGCGAGTGGACGGTAGCCGTGGGGTCGCATAATGAATCGAATTAAACGGAATGCGGGCCGGTGTCTTCGGCCAGGGGCTGGGTGGCAGATTGGGAGCGTCAACTTCGTTGGCGGGCGAGTTTCCATCGCCGACGAGGTAAAGCCAATCATCGTCCCGCCATTCCACTTGCTGGATTGCGGTTTCACGCCCGAGGTTGCAACATTTCGTATTGGGCAGAGGGCGGCCACAAAGGTGAGGCATGTACCATTGTCCCGTTTGCGTCTCCACCAGGCTGGCATGTCCCGCTTTTTGCAGGGTCAGGTGGGGTTGTCCATTTGAAGTGAGAATTGGATTGGTTGGATGGACTTCATAGGGTCCGAGTAAATTTCGCGATCGGGCGAGCGTGACCGCGTGCTCGTATTCCGTGCCGCCTTCAGCAGTTAACAAGTAATACCAGTCATTGCGATGATATAAATGCGGGCCCTCGGTTAGACCAATATCGCTTCCTTTAAAGATGATCTCCGGTTTTCCAGTAAGGCAATTTTTTTCCGGATCGAAGGGCTGAAGTGCGATTCCCAAAAAGGGATGTTTGTTGGGGCGGTGATCCCACACCATGTTAAGCCAATATTTCTTGCCATCTGAATCGTGGAATAAAGACGGGTCAAAGCCGGACGCATTTATCATGATCGGATCAGACCAAGGCCCTTCAATCGAAGGCGACGTAATTAAAAAGTTTGGCGTGTCCTTCGTCGCGGCTTCATGTTGGTGTACGACGGTATAACAGAGATAGAACAGGCCATCGTGATGACTTAAGGCAGGCGCCCAAACTCCTCCGGAGCTTGGAACTCCTTTTAAGTCCAGTAGTCGGGTTTCTTTTAGCGCATGCGTCAAGAGTCGCCAATGGACCAAGTCCCGAGAGTGATGAATTTGAACACCGGGGAACCACTCAAAAGTTGATGTCGCAATGAAGTAATCATCGCCAACGCGGCAGATGGATGGGTCTGGATTGAATCCGGGGAGAATTGGGTTCTTTATCATCGTCTTATTTTGATCAGAAACGTAAAGCCATACAACCGACAAAAAGACAAATGAAAATATCGTAAAGGATATCAGCAGTGTTTAGATTTATCGTCAAAGTCGTTGGTTATGCAGCTCTGAATTTACTGATGGCATCAGCGGTAAGGCGAATCCGACATTCGCGGATTTTTGAAATATGACGCCTATCACGAGACGTTAGGAACAGCTCCCGCATGGGTGCAAGTTTTCGATGCATCGAGACAAGCTCGCTGTAAGATCTTGATGTCTGCTGCATCCCTAAGCCAGCCCATCAAAAATGAGGCGGTAAATGAGTCTCCCGCACCGACCGTATCGACGACATGAGTTGGAATTGCAGGTTGAATGATTGTTCCATGGTTGTTAACGAGAATGGCTCCTTTTTCGCCGCTCGTCATTACGATTGCAGCTAGGCCTGCGATTGACTTGAGTCGTTCCAGCGATGACACCGGAGATTTCTCAGGAGCGACATTGAATGCCTGGCAAACATTCGGAAGTTCTTCGTCACTTAATTTAAGAAGGTTTGCGTTCCTAACCGAATGGATGATGGTGTCGTTGTCAAAAAAAGGTGCTCGTAAGTTGATGTCAACCATTCGAATTACGTTAGATTTTGAGGCGGCTTCGAGGGCATGAGCAAGCGTGGTTCGTGCGGGTTCCTGCCGTTGGCCAAGCGTTCCAAAATAGATGGCGTCGGCATTCGAGATGCGTTCAGCCAAACTGGAACTCCAGACTATTTTGTCCCAAGCTGAATTTGGTTCAATCGTAAATTTTGGTTTCCCAAAATCGTCTAATTCGATCTGGACGATACCGGTAGGCGCGTTGGAAGGGATTTGAATTAAATCGGTCTTTATGCCGAAGTCCGTCAAAAAATCCATGGCGAGTTGGCCACGCTGATCATCTCCAAGAGCCGTCACTATGGATACTTCCGCGCCTAGCCTCGCTGCGTGGCAGGCAAAATTGGCGGGTGCGCCACCAAATTTTTCGCCGTCAGGAAAGATGTCCCAGAGGGCTTCGCCAAAGGAAATTATTTTGGGTGGAGTCATTTGTTCTGCCAAAGAGTTTTCGTGGATTGGTTGCCGTTGTTATTCGATGCGGATTTAGACTCAAGAATGATCAATGAAGTAGCGATCGCTGCCTTTAAGTATCAACGGAGACGACTCGGGGCCGACGGATCAAATACAGACCATCGTGCAAATCTGTGCGTTCGCATTTGGACATTGATAGCATTTTTCGATTAGCGATGAACGAATTTTGGTGATGGAAAATTAAATTAATTTTGTCTAGAAAATCATTTGTTGTTCTGATTCTCTCTGGGAAACTGAAATGCAAGTGCGTTAACTGTGGAAAGGGACAAAGAGTCTCTATGGGTACAGTAGATGGAAAGAAATCTTAGAAAGTGTGAGCCCGAAGCCGCGACGATATGCGATGGTTCGAATGACATTGCAGGGTCACCGGTGGCTTGCTCTATGGTTTGGTTATAGTCTAAAAGAGGCAACAGTCGAGGAATTGGATTCCCGAGCCATCGTTTATTACGTCGGAACCTTCGTTTCGATGTTTTTTGGCATTCCAAATGAGGCCGACGATTTGACTAGGTGTGGTTGGCGAGATGAATGTAACTGAATTTGCTGAACAAATCGTATTCGGCACAACCCTTGAAGAAAAATTAGCCACACCCGGAGATCTCGACTTTTCGGAGGTGACGGAAATGTCGAAGGTTGTTGAATCGATTTCCGCGCCGGGTCGACCTGCTGGTTTGGCCATGCAGTCAATTGCGGGAAAAAATATTCAACCGCCGCGGGATGAGAATCTTGGGAATGATCTCGCGCGAGGTCAATTGCTTCATTTTCTTGCCAATCACGAGTTGTTGGCAACCGAATTGATGGCGCTCGTTTTGTTGAAGTTTCCAAACGCTCCTTACGCGTTTCGTCGGGGGGTATTGGTGACCCTTCAAGAAGAGCAAGAGCATACTCGAATGTACGTGCAGCGCATGAAAGAGTGCGGAGTCGAGTTTGGAAGTTACCCGCTGAGTGGTCAGTTTTGGCGAGTTGTTGAACCGATGCAGTCTCCTCTCGATTTTGTTGCGAGATTGAGTTTAACCTTTGAGCAGGCGAATCTTGACTACAGTCAGCACTTCGCAAAATTATTTCATCGTCTGGGAGACCAAGCCACGTCAGAATTGTTATGGCAGATTTATGAAGATGAGATTGGTCATGTGAAACACGGCCTTCAGTGGTTTCGAGAATGGAAAGACGAGAAGCAGACGGACTGGGAAGCCTATCAGCACGCGCTGGAGTTTCCTATGTCGCCGCAGCGAGGGCGGGGCACCTACGGAGCGTTTAACCGTGACGGGCGAAAACGCGCTGGTCTAAATGATGAATTTATCGATGCGATGGAGGTGTTTAGCAAATCGCGTGGCCGGTCGGCAACGGTCCGTTGGTTTGATCCGGGCGCTGAGTCAGAACTCGCTGGTGAAAACCACGCAAAGGCGAAAGCACTGCTGGACCAACTGGAGCAAGATCTAGGGATGGTTTTGCTTGCTGTCTCTAAGCCGGATGATGTGATATTGTCCAACTGTCTTCCCTCTAAGCAACTTCGGAAGCACTGGATTGATCGTGGAATCGAGTTGCCTGAATTTTTTGCCGCTGAGCAGCGG
>WTFU01000186.1:0-7635 GCA_011523945.1 Mariniblastus sp.
ATTCTTTACACCTCGGGTTCCACGGGGCGTCCCAAAGGCGTCATGCTGAGTCACGCCAACGTCATTGCCGGCGCAGAAATCGTCTCTGATTACCTCAATCTTTCTAACACGGACCGATTATTAGCGGCACTCCCGCTTAGCTTTGACGCGGGCCTTAACCAACTTACGACCGCGGTTCTGCAAGGTGCCACCACGGCAATGATGTCATTCCGTTTTGGACGCGAAATTGTTAACCAGTTAATCGAAGAAAAGATTACTGGACTGGCGGGAGTTCCGTCGTTGTGGAGTTTACTCGCCCAACCAAGTTCAGGTCTCGGTAAACAATCGCTACCGCACTTACGGTATATCACGAATACCGGAGGCGCAATGCCACAAACCTTACTTCATCGACTAAAGGAACAGATTCCAACAACGAACATCGTTCTAATGTATGGGTTGACCGAAGCATTTCGGTCAACCTATCTACCACCGGAAGAACTCGATTCCCGTCCAACCTCGATGGGAAAACCGATTCCCAATACCGAGATTTTAGTAATCGATGACGCCGGCAAACGATGCAAACCCGGTGAAACGGGGGAACTGGTTCACCATGGTCCCACCGTTTCCATGGGGTACTGGGGGCATCCCGACCTGACCGCCGAGGTCCTTCGCCCGCACCCCGATCCGTTACCCGGTCACCCCAACGATGCTCTGGTATGCTATTCAGGTGATCTGGTTCGACAGGATGAAGAAGGATTTTTGTATTTTGTCGGCCGGCGGGACAATCAAATTAAATCTGCCGGATTCCGGATAAGTCCCAACGAAGTGGAAGATGTTCTGTGCCAAGTTGCACCACTGCGACAGGTTGCCGTGATTGGCGTGCCCGACACAGTCTTGGGACAACATCTGGTCGCCTTTGCGATTCCTCTGGAGAATGCAGGAGCGCTCGATGCTGCTAAGGTTCTCGCGGATTGCACTGCGAAAATGCCGCGCCATATGGTTCCTAAAAAAATCCACTTCGTCTCTGAACTTCCCATGACTTCCAGTGGGAAAGTCAATTATCCAGCACTTCGAGACGAAGAATCCTCAAACTAGCTACGTCGACACCCCCGTCGACAGACGCTTTGATTTCATTGAAAATCAAACGACAGCTCAGGCAACGGCACTCTAAGTGGATTGCTCGTCAAGTGATTTGGCCTCTTTGGGTTCTATCGAACTGCTAACTGATGAAATCTAAACGATCTCAATTGAATCACTCAGCACGACTCGCAGAAAAACGTTTCGGAATCTGTGAACACCAATTGTTAATTGGCGATCTCTCCATCCAGGAATTGACAAAGAAGTTTGGCACTCCGCTGTTTATTTATCATCGGGAAACGATCACCAACACCATCCGAGATTTGCAATCTCGCCTTCCCGATCGATGTCAACTTTACTATTCGATCAAAGCCAATCCCAATGCTGCTATCCTGCGAACCGTTCTAGCTGAGGGATGCGGCCTCGAGATCGCCTCCTGCGGGGAATTGCAACAAGCGCTTGCCGCTGGCTGTCATCCTGAACAAATCCTGTTCGCCGGGCCGGGCAAAACAATCGCGGAACTAAACGCTGCCCTCGAAGCCGGAATCGGTGAAATCCATGTCGAGTCAATTGAGGAAGCAAGATGGATCAATCAGCTTGCTGGCGAAAAGAGATCGGTCGAATCCATTTCACTGCGTGTCAACCCCGTCGACACCGCCGGCGGCGCGATGCAAATGGGAGGCAGACCCTCTCCGTTTGGAATTGATGAAGAGACTCTGGAATCCGTCGTCGCCGAAATCAAACAGCAAGACAATACAAGGATCACTGGCGTTCACCTGTATATGGGCACCCAAATTCTCGATGCTGATATTTTAATCGCGCAGTATCATCGGGGCATTTCAATTGCTAATGCCGTCGCCGAACAGATAGAATCTCCTCTGGCGACGCTCGATTTTGGCGGCGGACTGGGAACTCCCTACTTTGCCCACGAAACCGAACTCGATCTCGATGCATTTCAACAAGGTCTGATTGAAATCGACAAAGCCATGGCATCCTCCCCGTGGCTCGCCGACACGAAAGCCATCATCGAACCCGGGCGGTTCCTCGTGAATGAAGCCGGCGTCTATGTTTCCCGCGTCACCCGTGTTAAACGCTCGCGGGGAAAAATTTATGCGGTTATCGATGGCGGTATGCATCACCACCTCGCGGCGTCTGGAAATCTGGGACAGACCATTAAGCGAAACTACCCACTGGCGATTCTCAATAAAATTGATGAGCCTCACTCTGCGGACTTGGTTGAAATTGTCGGCCCGCTTTGCACGCCCCTCGACACCCTCGGCCGTTCCATTTCCTTACCGCCTATCGAAGCAGGGGACTTGGTCGGTGTCTTTCAATCAGGAGCCTATGCCCGGGCAGCCAGTCCACTTGGGTTCCTCAGTCACCCAACGCCCGCGGAAGTCATGGTTTCTGAAAAAGACGCTCACCTGATTCGTCGTCGAGGTCTCGCTAAAGATCTGCTGAAAGATCAACAACTCGACTCTACAGAAACGGACTAGCGGCCCCACCGTTCGTGATCCAAAAGGCGGAACGGTCAGCCAAGTCAGAGATTGCGGCCACGTAGAACTCTATTCGATGATACTCTCGACAAGAATCCCTTTTTCAATGTTGTGGTTCTTACCCGGTTCGAAGGCCATTGGAATGGACCGGTCAAACATAAAGAAACCACGATTACGTTTAACATCGCCGGTATCAGCGCCAATTTCGGCACCAACAAGTCCGAATTCATCAACCTCGAAGTAACCCACAGTCACCCAGACCGCAAACACACTCGATTTTGTCGTGACAAGATTACCCAGTCGGTGTCGCTGAAGATTCCGGAAATAGGCGTTGCGATCCGAATTATAAATTGCCGCGGTGTTTTCAAAATCGAACAGCGGCCGCGTCTCCGGCGCCGCACCAAGATTGGTGGACTCACTATTCCGTAACAGCGTGCTACCAACCTCAGTAACCAGCGGAACACTCTGAGGAATATTCACATTCTCATCTGAAGGACGGAATGGATTTCCGAAATCAGTCGGCATCCCCCCCGCACCTGGAGTCCCATTCTGCCGCGATTCGGCAAAATTCCGATAGCTCAAACCACCGTTGAAACTTGCAAACCTACCTTGTAAACCCTCCCAAATCGTCGATTTATTGGGGTCATCAGAGCTGTCTGGGTAAATAGTGTTGAGATTGATTTTCCCAGGTACACGATAGCGGGAAAGGAAGTTAAATGGCTGAGGGAAATTATCGGTGCTTAGGTAATCCTGGGTTCCAGCAAACCGTGAGGGAACTTCCACGTAATCCATGATCCGATGAAGATTAGCGCGATCCCCACCGCCAGAATCACTATCATTCGCGAAGAAATTTAGTAAATGGTGAAACCGTCCTCGAATCAAATTGTCGTCACCAGAATACGGATCGTAATTATCTTGCTTAGAGGTGAAATTACGAGTCAACCAATCCGGCCCTGCAAACGGTACATTGGCAATTTCAAGATGGCTTACAAACGGACGGTTATTCCAACCTAGTGAAGTGAAAAAACTGTCATTTGGATTTGCAGGATTATTAACGTAAGCGTTATTCGTTTGCCCTAAAGACTCATTCAGTGTCCGACCAAATTGATGTTGCGCTAATGCTCCACTTGAAGGGATATCTGCGACACTTCCACGCACCGAACGGAAAATATCCCGTGCGACCCACAAATCATCATTGGCAATTTCCCTTCCGCGCTCAAGCGATGATGCCGTGTCCGGCTTTTCCGCCGGAATAGCATCGCCAGCGATCTGGTCTTCTACGCCATTGAACGCAACCAGATCCATATCAAGCACATCGACGGTGAGGTAAGGATTACTATCGGGGTCCCAAAGTGCCGAGGGATTGGCAAGCCGCTGCAGTTTGATAACACGGAATCGACGGTTCATTCCTTCGTCCGCCATGATCGCCTGCAAATCAGCTTCATTCCGATTGTTGTCCTGGTTGCTTACAGCATCCGGATCATCCAGCGGCACATCATAACAATCATTTCCATTCGCAGGTCCGTAACTAAAACCATCGTCCAATGGAACCATCGGTTGAGGGCCGCCTTGCCGATCATCCACAATCGGATATCCCTCATACGGATCACTCACATTGAATCCCCGTCGTGTTCCATCTTGAAGAGATGACACCGGCTGACCGCCAGAGCGTACTGAGTTAATCGGAATAATAGTCGCGACTCTTCCCGCTACTTGATCATCGGCGGTACGTTTAATAACACCAGTCTCGGGGTTAATTCTAATATGCTGGGTATTCTGCGCGTCGTTCGGGTCATCAAGCGTCAACGTTAAGTCCGTTTCGCCCGTTCTGCGCCCCATAAACGATCGATACCAATCTCCTTCTTGTATTCCCAGTGTTCCCACCAATGCCTGACCACCGGGTTTCAAAAGATACGGATTCCAGTTGTTGTCACGATCGGAAAAATAAACTTCTACGCCGGGGCCGTGATCATTGATAATGTCATCCGACACATCCGCAGAATTCGTGAAATAAACGACCCGTTTCGTTCCTGCCTCGTTATCATTTCCTTCAATTGCATCTCCGTCCCGATCAGGACGATCAATTGACAGCCGCCAAACCGGACTGCCGGCACCGCCGTTTCCTGCAACAAACCGATCCAAGGCAACGCTTTGGTTGTTGTAAAGGCTAGGATCTAACCGCTGGTTCAAGCTGTTTTGTGTCCAGGGATTATAGAGCTCAATGTAGGAGAAGGCCTCAGGGCGTAATCGTTGATCAAAGAGTTCGTTGTTTTGACCCGGCGGTTGACCGGGATTCGGATTCCCGTTGGCATTACCATTCGCATTACCATTGGCATTACCATCGGGATCTCCCAAATCTTCTGTTCTTCTTGCGTGTACCGCCAACGTTTCGGTAATCAACAACTCAGGTCGCTCAGTTCCCCAAACGACGTTGCCCGGAGCAGGATTCCAATTGCCGTCCCACGGATTCGGATCAAACGCAAATCGTGTGTTGATGTTATCAGGATCCCGGAAGTCGACCACATTCACCGCCCACTGAGCGATCACTTCTGAATATTCTGCAGGCGTCGGATTTCCATCTCCATCAAGATCAACGTCAACCACATCCGTTAACAACAAAGCAAGCATATACAATTGCCTTGCAAAGATAACACGTGCCCTTGATTCATTATTCCAACCACCATTGGCAACAAAATCGCGATCAAGATCAAAGGCGGGATTCTTAAATTTGGTGAAATCGCGATTTGATTCGAGATTCGCTTCGGCGGGCTCATCCACAAGTCCGTTACCGTTATCATCCCACCCATTTCCCAACGGTCGATTCACATTCATCTTCAAACCCGCCAACAACTCTGGCGCGAACAACCCCTGTTGGATCAATAGATCAGCACGTTGATTTATGTCGGCTAACGTTGAGTTCGCCCCTAAGTCCGCTGCTAAAACAGGCAAACGGGACATCAGTTTCGCTTTAAAATTGTCGGGAATCATGGGAACATCCCAACTCTCGGTTGTGATCAAATTTCGCTTCGATCTTGGGATCCCACCAACGATACCATTATTCACATTGGTCTCACTGTCAGTCTCGCTATCAAACGGAATTCGTTTTGGCAACACATTAGTATCAACGTCGAACGGCCTCAAATGCCGTTCTAAATCTGCAGGTGAGAACGGCGTGTTCGAGTGGCTCGACCCCGACTTAGAATCAAAAGTCATTTCATAAGGATTGTTCGAGTATTCGAAATCATTTCCAAATCCTGAGCCGACCATATCAATGACAGGGAGGCTGTTGGAAAACCCAGCCACGTTGGGATCACGAAAATCATCAATCGAGTTACCGTCGATGACGAACGCAAACTGGGGAAAACCAAAACTGAATCGACCGTGAATATCCATTGCACTGGAGGCAAACAGAGATCCATTCTCCGCAGCATCGCGATTGATCGTTCCAACCGAGGTTGGCCAGTTCACGACTCCGCGCGGGTAACCAAATTGCTTTCGCAGCGTATCCGGCTCAGGATCGTTGAAGTAACCCGGCGTCCCGCTCTGGCCGTATCGGCTCTCCATCAAATACTGATACTTCTCTAACTTCAAGTTCGGATCCAGCGATGAATCACTGAAAACAACCTCCGCGAAAGAAATTTCGGGTGGGCCGTATCCCTGTCCACGAGGCAAGTCAGAATTGTGAACCTGTTGAGAAATGAAATAATCATCTTTTGCCTGCACAAGGCTGCCATGGGCATTCAAATTCAATCGACCATCGAGATCGACCACTTTATACGCGACCAATGGTTTGAAACGTCTCCCATCGGGGGCCATCATGACTTCATAGCCATTATCGATAAACAACGCATCTTTTTCACCGTCGTTATCGGAATCAACATCGAATGAATTATCGTTTAAGGAATTGTTACCATAAAGATATTCGCTATTGGCAGTCCCATCATCTGTATTTGGGATGAACTTGTTCGAACCTTGACCACTACCCGGGACACCAACTAAGCCGCCGGATTCACTGAGAGACTCTCTATGAAAACTTGGAATTACAAATCCGTTTCGATCCCGGCCACTTAAGAACATATTCTGAAAATCAGCAGCATCATACGACTCGTTGGGACTGTGGTCTCCTCCGTCAAGATAATTACTAAGGAAATCGGCTCGGCTCTCGCCTGTACGGTTAGGCGTTAGCGCCGACGCACCAAGCTCTTGTGCACCTGGTGCACCCCCCGCTCCGGTGCCTGAAAAGTCGCGGCCGTTCACAATCACCTGCGACTCAACCAGGTCCGAAATCGCAACACCCACTCCTTCAAACTGGCCCACACGTGGAAACGGAATGATAAATTCGTGATTACCCGTATTGGCATTGTATGAATGCTCGACGATTCGCGTCGAATAGCCAGTTGCTGATTTTGTGACAAACGAAAACACCAAGCCGTTATATAAACCGGCAACTGGAACATTAAAATTGTTTGGATCGGAAGGCTCTGCTTGATTTAAGAAATCGGCGTACGCATCGTCCGATTTACGCAAATCCTGCACTTGATTCCTAATCCCGGTATCGGAACCCAAAATCACGCGAAGAAATTGCTCCGGCTCCACTCCACTGTCATCACCGTCTATATCGCCATCGAGATCCGAATCAGCAAAATCATAAGCATCGGTTACGAATGCTTTAAATCCATAACCGTACTGATCTGACAACAAATCATGGGCTCGTAACGGAGACGACTGATTGACCAAACTGGGACCACGAACGACGTCGTAGAATGCTCGCCGCAGAGTCGCCTCGTGATCCACCGTATGCAGTTTTGCCTGCCCACGTTTTCTAGCAGCCTTGAAATAATCATTGGAGATCACGACGAATGTCGTGCCCATCAATAGGAACAGAACAATCATACTGACGACAAACAGCAGTGTGATTCCCTGACGATTTTTCGGATTTCTGATTTTCATGGCTGCCTCCAAGGGACAGGTTTCGGTTGGATTGAGAGAAGTCTAAGTGAGGAGAAAAGTAGGGTGGGGAGCGTTAAAAATTAACCGTCCAGTTGGATTCGGTTTCAGGAGTAAACGTATGTTCAAACACGCC
>WTFU01000186.1:7735-112404 GCA_011523945.1 Mariniblastus sp.
ATCAGAACATTCGTGAGCGGACTCTGATAACCGGTGTTCAACTCCGATAACTGAGTAACCGCCATCTGGCCGTCTTCATCGTCCGCGCGTGTCTTACGGATCTTGTAGGCCAGGATATACAGTTTATAAGACCACTCACCACTGTCCGCTGTCGCCGACTGATTAATATAAGGAACAACAATCGCACTCCAGGAGATTCGGCCTTTTGACTGGCGAATCAATGCCTCCCCGTTTACGCCGCGATCAAAAATTTGTAGCGGCGGATCGAGGTCATCTACACCACCCCCAAAAGAAAGATCATCGCCACCCCGGAAAAACCTCTGGGCGACACCGAGCGTCATTCCAGTTTTTCCAAACACCCATTGGCCGGTATTATCCTGTAGACCGCCGGGAATCGCCAGATTTAGGACGGGAAACTGCAATTCAGCGGGTAGTGTTCCATTGATCGTTGGATTCAGTGGAAAAGTGCCCGCTCCATTCTCAATCACGCCTAACGGATCCAGCGCGAATATTTCGGGACCATCGGTAGCCGGATCATAAGATCGGTTTTGTGCCGGGATCCACCAGTTTTCAGGATTTCGATACCCGCTAATTTCAAACTGAGAGTACGCATTACGTGCCAATTGGACTGCGGCATCACTATCCATCCCCACCTTCGCTTGCTTGACGGCAAAAGGGATCAGGACCATGACTCCGGCAACGCCAATCATGGCGACCACGATCGAAGTCAGCACCTCGATGATCGAAAGACCGTTTCTAGGTTGGTTATTTGTTATTGTTTTCATGGCAGGAATCCGGATGAGGAGAAGCGTTACTGAGCAGCACTCTGAAAACCTTTGGCAATTCCGCGAGCGTACTCAATTCGAGCGCCAAGAGAAGCATTGGGATCTGTAGGTACCGTATTGGAAGCTACGTTGGTCGCACCTGTACTGTTGTTGAGAGTAACCCATAAATTCGCCGGCGAATCGAGTACTCCGTTGTTGGGTAGCGGTTCAATTTCATACTCAGAGACATAAAAGAACAGCGGACCATTGGGTATACGTGAATCAATAAATCCACCGACCCGTCCGGGCTGTGGAAACTGAGTTGGGTCTTCAAATTCATCGACATAGTTAACGTCTAAATAAGGGTTGTAGTAATAGACCCGATCCACGCCACCATTTGAATTGAAGATGATCTGAACTGTCCGTGACGCGTAGGCCATTTCTAAATTCGCCACCGCACCGGCATTGGGATCCGGAGGTAAGATGATCTCATCAAACCAACTCCGCGTCGGCTCCACTAATGGTCCTGCGGTGTTGGCATTCACATTGATTGGACCCGAATAACGCATGTCGACCAAGAATCCATTGGGAAGATCAACTCGACTGGAGGCCAATTTTCGGGGTTGTCGGTGAACGACAAACGGAACTGGTGAATTCAACGTCGGCAAGGAAGGCAATACAGCACCACCCATCCCAGCGCTCAAAGTTAACACTTTGAACGGAACATTCTGAGCATCGGTTCTTGTCTGTGAATTCCCGATTCCAATGATTCGGTATTTCACCGAATTATAGTTGACGCTGATATAATCATTAACCAAGACAGCGTCTGACTCGAAAGGCGGCGGCACCTCAATCACATACTCGGAGACTGGATAGGCCAAATTATCAGCAGGCGCCAAGTCGCCCGTGTACGGCGGCACTTTTCGCATCAAGTACATGGTGGTTGCACCATACATCACGCCTTCATCATCAACGAAGTTTTCATTCCGTTCAATAATCACGCCGGCGGTTCCATCGTTGACCGCATTCTGACTTGCCTTGGCCAAAAGACTACCGACCACTCGCGCTGATTCACGAATATTTCGATCCTTATTAATCGTTCTCAAGCGAGGTAACATCACCGCCGTAATCACAGCGAGAATGGAAATCACAACCAGCAATTCAACCAGGGTGATTCCGCTATTTCTCTTGAAAGATGTCTTCATCATATTTCTCTCGTTAGCGGATCAATTAAAATCCTGGGTGTCACGACTGGAAAAGACAATGATTCGGATGTTGTTAGTGACCTGGACGCCATCCCTGAGAAGAGGATCGTAAGTTCCATTTTCATCGCGTGCGTCAGGGATTCCATCGCCATCATCATCGGAATCTTCGAGATCAGGGACAGCATCTCCATCATCGTTCGGGTCGGTGACGTCATCGTCTCCATCCTGATCAGTATCCTGATTTTCGGGAGCACGTTGCTGGATCTCGTAAAGAAGTGGTTCGCCAAACGCATCAACCACTTCCATCAGTTGATCGCCATCGGTATCGGCAATAGCCTGAGCACCCAGCGCTTCAACCGCCGGTGCCCCGTCAAAATCATAGGCGTATAAGAATTGATAGAGGTACTCACCCGGCAAATTCAAATCGTTGGGATTCTGCTGAGCGAGTAGCTGCCAGCGTTGCATGACGGCAGAGTAGGGGGCATTCGAATTACCCAAAAACGAATCGTCGCGGTAGAAACCAATCGGATCTGAATCGATTGTAGGATTCCCAGACCCCACGTATCCAGGTCCGGGTATAAATGGACTTACAACTCGATTTGAATTGGGAACGTAAGCTTCCGTATTCGGGTTATACAATGGTCTTGGCAATTCCACATCAATTAACTCGGAAATCACTTGATAGCGTGCCTCGCGTAACATCTGTCTCGTTACCGGTGCGCTGAGTGCCGCACTTAAATCGATGGGCATTCGCCGAACGGAATAATCTTCCATCACGACTTCCATAATCGCATTGATCTGCGTGAGTCGCGCTTCGGTGGCCGAAATCTTAGCATCGGTCTGAGCCTGCCGCATGACCCCCAACGCCATCGTTGAGAGTACGGTCACAATCGCAATCACCAATAGCAACTCAACCAATGTGAAACCACATCGGCTAAAATCGCCAGGGATGATTCGTTTTTTGGGTTTATGTTTCATGGTTGAAGAGCCGTAAGGAGGGATTGAGAAGAGTAGAACCGCGGTTATTTCACCGCCGAACTATCGAAGGTACCGGAAAGATACCGATCAAGCATTCCATCGCAGAAGTTACAGAGGTTGTCCGACGCGTACTTGTCACTGGCAAGAACTGGATTGACAAGCCCTGACGTCGTCTGAACACCCCACTGCGTTGGGTTCGCCGGAGGGTTGTCGGGATCGACCGGCAACTTATCTAGACCCCAGGTTATCAACTGAAATGATTTTGGATTTTCATAGGATCGAAAAGGTGTACCAATGTTGTTTTGCACATAGTAGCCATCATACGAAGTACCGTTGTTGTAGCTCCTCGCATCAATGTAAAGGAACGGGGCTTCCGTGTTAGCTTGCTGCATGTAAGAGGCAACCAAACCGTTTTCCACCAACTGCTCGCCTTTGAATTCATAAAACACATCCCGCTCAAGCGTTGCGTCATCGTAGGTCGTGGGATAGGAACCAGGGGCGACTCCATTGGTGACCGGATACTGCTTATTTTTTAACAAACCGGAGAGCCAAAACACCAAATCCTGACCCGATGCATGATCGATATTTTGACCGACGTTCTGCCACCACAAATCGATCCGGCGGTTGGTACCACTGACCACTTCGCCTTCACGGTTATTTGGAGCAAGTCGGTTGATGTAATTCAAAAGTGCGGTCGGTGGATTGGCGGAGTTTCTAATCCTGACCCAACTTGGAGGATAAAATCCATGATGTGTTTTGAAATTCTCAATCGACTGTTCGATCTGTTTCATCTCCATCAAGATGGCAGTTCGCCGGGCGGATGACATCGCAGGAATGACCGCAGCCATCAACATACCCGCCAAAATAGCAATGACCGTGATGGCAACCATAATTTCGGTTAACGTGAAACCGGATCTCGATCGAAAGCGGCGTTGATTAGTCATTTCATTTCTCCGGAAGAGTTTCTTCTATAGGTTGGAAAAGCGGGATGGATTCTTGCGTTAAATTCTTACTATACGGGACCCGGAGCGATTGCAGTTCATTCGGGCAATCGCCCCGAGATTTCATTACTTGTTACTGGTCAAACCGGAAATGATCGCGATCAGCGGCATGAACAGGGATGCCACAATAAACAACACCACCAGTCCAAGGAAAATGATCATCAACGGTTCGATCATCTTCATCATTCCTTCGGTCAACTGCTCGACCTCTTCTTCATAGTAGTCAGCGACTTTGTAGAGCATCGTGTCGAGCTCACCAGTCTCTTCACCTACCGCCACCATGTTGACCACAAGATCTTCAACGACTGGCTTTTTGTAGTTCAGGAAGTACCACGCACCGCCAATCAATGACATAAATGCACAGCCATACATCACAAAGAACCAGAGATCCGGCTTAACAAACAAGATGGACAACGGCGGCAAGGAAACACTGATCAAAAAGAAGAATGCCGTCACTGGATGGAAAGAAGGAAAAGAGTTGGCCTTCATCGGACTGGCGATTGTGTCACCTTCACGAATCGAATCAGTAACCTTACTGTAAACTTTCTCATACATCGCGTTACCGGATGTTTCTCGAGTAATCGTCAAGCCCTCGATAATTGGAACACCGGAGGCAATCAAAGCACCGAGGGTTCGAGTCGTTCGAGCCAGATTGGATTTCTCAACCAGCTTACCCATCACTGGCAGTTTGAGCAGGAACAGGTGCCAACCCATGCGTCCCGCCCGGAACTTACAAACCAGAGAGATAAACAGGATCATCGCAATCGGCATGAGCGGGAACAGGAACCAAAGGTTCACAACGCGATCTGAAATCGCCATCAACAACTGAGTCATCGCCGGCAGCTCAATTCCAAACTCAGTAAACATCTTCTGGAATTCAGGAATAATTTTGAGCATGATGAAAGTCAAAATACCGATCGTGAACAAGACGACCATGATCGGATACATCATCGCACCAATGACTTTGTTCTTCAGCGACTGAGTTCGCTCTTTAAATTCAGCCAAACGGCGTAGAATCACTTCGAGAGATCCCCCCGCTTCACCCGCCTTGATCATGTTGACGTATAGTCGGTCAAATACCTTCGGCGATTTCGCGAGTGCCTCGGAGAGCGACGCTCCACCTTCAATTTCGTCACAAACGTCAATCAAACCATTCTTCAGCGCTCCCGGCTTAGCTTGCTCTTCGAGAATTTTCAAACTTCGAAGGATCGGCAGACCCGCGTCCTGCAAAATCGACAACTGACGTGTGAACGTCACGATTTTCTTACCACCGGCACCACCGACGGCGAAAGATTTGCGGTTCTTGCCAGACGAGGCCGCGGCACCTTTGGCCTGCTTTTGAACCGCAATCTTGGTCACGAAATAGCCCATCGATCGAATCGTGGCCTGGGCATCATCCTGCGTGGCCGCTTCGATGATATCCTTGATTTCCTGACCCTGAGGGTCCATCGCTTCAAACTGATAAGTTGGCATTTTCAGTTTCCTTTTCGACTTAGGTTGACTCGCTCAATTGGCCGAGTCTCTTATTCAGGTCGTTCGTAAAATTAAATATTTAAAATTAGTTTGTTAGTTCGCTTCAATGATTCGTTATGCATCCAGTATTGTCTCGCGCACCACTTCTTCTGCTGTGGTCGTGCCGTCAAACGCGAGCTCGACACCCATGTCGCGCAGCAATCGCATCCCCTTGGACTGAGCTTTGGTACGCAAGTCGTCGGTATTGCAGTTGTCATTAATCATGTCGCGTAATTCGTCATCCATGATCATCAATTCAAACAGACCGACGCGGCCCTTATAGCCGGTGTTGCTGCAACTGGCACAGCCAGCACCGCGGTAAAAACTTTTGCCTTCGCATTGTTCAGCATTCAGATCGAGCTCGAGCATCATCTCGTCACTCACCGCAACCTCCTCTCGGCATTCAGCACAAATTCGCCGCACCAAACGCTGCGCCAAAATTGCCTCGACCGTTGCGGTAATCAAGAACGTAGGAACCCCCATGTCCTTCATCCGCGTCACCGTACTGGGAGCATCGTTGGTGTGCAAAGTACTGAAAACCGTGTGTCCGGTAAGAGATGCCTGAACGGCAATCTCAGCAGTCTCGAGATCTCGAATCTCGCCGACAAGAATCTTATCCGGATCCTGCCTTAGAATCGCTCGCAACGCTTTCGCAAACGTCACGTCAATGTCGTGGTTGATCGGAATTTGAATGATGCCATCAATGTCGTATTCGACCGGATCCTCAGTCGTGATCAATTTGTCCTCGATCACATTCAACTCAGACAGGGCGGAGTAAAGCGTCGTCGTTTTCCCCGAACCGGTTGGTCCGGTTACCAAAATAATCCCGTTTGGTTTCGCAATTACCGTGCGAAACTGTTCCATAATCTGAGCATCCATCCCGACGTTATTGAGATCCAGCGAAACCACGGAACGGTCAAGCACTCGACAAACAACACTTT
Organism: Mariniblastus sp.; assembly: GCA_011523945.1. Lineage (GTDB taxonomy): Bacteria > Planctomycetota > Planctomycetia > Pirellulales > Pirellulaceae > Mariniblastus. Next base: position 14,137 of record WTFU01000186.1, read on the forward strand.
CGCCAAACATCGTCGGCAACACACTGACGCGAAGGTCAACCGGGTGACCACCGACCATTAATTCGATTCGGCCGTCTTGCGGCAATCGTCGTTCAGAAATATTCAGGTTCGCCATCACCTTAATTCGCGTCGTGATCGCAAACGCAAGGTGCCGCGGAGGCGGAACCATTTCGAACAACACTCCATCGGCTTTGATTCGAATCCGGAATTCATCCTCAAATGGCTCGAAGTGAATATCACTGGCGTGATCTTTAATCGCCAGCAACAACACCATATTGAGTAGCTTTCGAACCGGGGCACTTTCAACCAGTTCATTCACGTCCGAAAGGTTAATTGGACCATCAGCGGAAAGGGCTTCGGTCGCCTTTTTGAGATCGTCATCGTTTTCAAGATCACTAATGATCTTCTCAATACTCTCTGACTCTTCATTAAAGAACTTATCAATTGACTTAAGAATCTGAGATTCCGTCGCCACCAGCAAACGAATGTCGTAACCCAAAAAACGCCGCAACTCATCCTGCATCGAAAGGTTCTGCGGGTCACAGGTCGCAAGGGTCAACACGTTTTCATTGAGCTGCAACGGAATGACCCGGTAAAGCTGAGCCATCGCATCCGAGACCGATTCCCGGGCAGATTCCGGGGGAACCACACCTTCGATATCGACATGGTTGAGTCCAAATTGCTCGCCAAGCGCCTGAATCAATTCATCGTCCGAAATCAGACCCATATCCTCAGCCACACGGCCAATCAATTGACCTGGATTTTGAGCCTGCTCTTCGACGAGCATCTCCAGTTGATCGTCGGTAATAAAACCTAAGTCGACAAAAATTTGACCGAGTCTTCGGACGGCCATAGGACACCTAATTCTTTAATTTTTAGTTATTGATTTGTGAATTTCAGTTTTGTGAATCTCAGTGTTGCAAAACAGGGAGCCAAATTTCTTCTAGTAATCTTCCTCGTCATCCATCTCCAGATCACCTTCACCCAACGGCATACCTTCTTCCATCTGCCGACGTGCGGTGGCAATTCGCTTGGCAAGTGCGTCCGGATCCTGAGCCTTGCCAAGGGCATCTTCCATCTCAATTTTCTCATTGACCCAATGCTCGAACAGACAATCGTCCATCAGCATCATGCCGAACTTGGCACCCGTCTGAATCGCTGAGTTGATTCGGAAAGTTTTGTTTTCGCGAATCAGGTTCGCCACACCAGGCGTCACCACCAACGACTCAAATCCAGCAATTCGACCACCGCCAATACGTGGCAACAAAGTCTGAGCAAGTACGCCGATCAAGGACGTCGAAAGCTGGGTTCTGATTTGCTCCTGAAGCTGACCGGGGAATGCGTCAATAATTCGGTTCACTGTACCCTGAGCACTATTGGTGTGCAGGGTGCCAAACACGATGTGCCCCGTCTCCGCCGCTGAAATAGCTGCTTCGATCGTGTCGAGATCGCGAAGCTCACCAACGAGAATCACATCCGGATCCTGACGCAAGGCTCGCTTGATCGCCTCGGAAAATGAGGGAACATCAACGCCCACTTCACGCTGGTTGACCGTCGATTTTTTGTGATAGTGATAAAACTCAATCGGGTCTTCGATCGTAATGATATGGTGATCAACCCGCTCATTGATAAAATTGACCAAACTGGCCAAAGTCGTACTCTTACCAGAACCTGTCGGCCCAGTGACCAGAATCAAACCTCGGGGACGCATGCACAATTTCGTGAAAATATCGGGGACGCCCAGCAACTCCGGCGGTAACATCTCGTTCGGAATCTGACGCAACACCATCGCGATATCGCCGCGCTGCTTGAAAATCGAAACACGAAATCGAGCCTTGTCCGCATAGGCAAATCCAAAGTCGGAACTTCCGATCTCCTGCAACTCACGCTGACATCGCTCGGGCGCGATGCTCTTCATCAAAGCAACCGTATCTTCTGAATCAAGCACCTTGGTTTCCAGTTTTCGCAATCGACCATGCAAGCGGAAAACCGGCGGCTGCCCCGTCGTAATGTGAATATCGCTTGCTCCCTGTTTCACACAGGCTTCAAGCAGTTTGTCGATAAGTACGGTTGCCATAAGTCTTTTTCTTTTACGTTTCCTGTTTTACCGATTTCCAATTGGAGACCGCGTCACCCAAACACCAGCCCCCGGGTTAAAGGGCGCCAGTTCTTATTGTTTCCAGTTTACTGCCGCCCAGATACTGAAGAACGCCTCTTCAATTAAAGACGCGATTCAATCCGAGCAAGGGAAGCGTTGAGTTGGGACCAAGAAAGGATAAGTGAGTCGTTAGTGGCTATTCGGGAGAAGAGGAGGGATGGGTGATCTTCTTAAATAACTGAATAAATATAAATCCGAAGATCGCTCTTATTGTTCGCATCCACCCTCTCGACGTCCAAAAATCTTCCCATTTTACCGCAAAAGCGCCTCAAAACAGGAAATAACCACCCATAAGGACTACACTAAACATCTTGCTCCGTTCGCTTTGCCACCCGGTAGACTTCGTCGAACGTCGTAAAGCCCTTCAATACTTTGTCGATTCCATCCTGATAAAGCGTGGTCATCCCCGCCTCCATTGCATAGGTTCGAATTTCCTGTGCTGGCGTATTGGCGAAAATCATCTCGCGAACCTTGGAGTCCACGATCAACATCTCGTAAATGCCAACCCTGCCGCGAAAACCTGACTTTTGACAACTATTACAACCTTTCCCTCGCATAAAGGTCGCACCTTCGACTTGCTCTGGCGTCAGCCCCGCTTCCTTGATCGCCGCCTCTCCAGGCATGTGCCGGGCTCGGCATTTGGGACAAATCGTTCTCACTAGCCGTTGAGCTAGGATCGCAACCACACTGCTGGCCACCAAATATCCCGGCACACCCATGTCGATCATTCGCGTGACAGCAGTGGGCGCATCGTTCGTATGCAGTGTACTGAAAACCAAGTGTCCAGTAAGACTCGCCTGAATTCCCATGGAAACCGTCTCGGCGTCTCGCATTTCACCGACAAGAATGACGTTCGGCGCTTGACGCAACATAGAACGAATGATCCTCGCAAAGTCCAAGCCGATGCGATGTTTCACCTCCACCTGATTGATGCCCGGTAGGTAGTATTCGACCGGATCTTCTGCCGTAATGATTTTTCGGTCAGGCCGATTGAGGCCGTTAAGGGCCGCATAGAGCGTCGTCGTCTTTCCGGAACCCGTCGGTCCGGTCACTAGAATAATTCCATTGGGCCGGCGAATCAGGTTATTGAACTGCTTGTACATCTTCTCGGAAAATCCGAGCTGGCGAACGCCAATTCGAATATTGTCCTTGTCGAGCAATCGCAACACCGCCGACTGCCCCATGCTGGTCGGAATAATACTAACGCGGAGATCGAGCTCTTTTTCACCGACGTTAACCTTAATTCGCCCATCCTGTGGGCGGCGTTTTTCAGCAATATCAATCGAAGAAAGAATCTTAATACGGGAGATAATCGCACCCAATTGACGCTTCGGGAGGCGATCACGCTCATGAAGCACGCCGTCAATTCGGTAACGAATACGGACACGATCCTCAAACGGCTCGACATGAATATCAGACGCCCGCAGCTGCACCGCTTCGGTGATCATCAGCTGAACAAGCCGCACAATCGGAGCACTCGATTCCTCGTCTCCTTTTCCATCACCACCGCCGTCGTCGTCAACCGTTTCGGTAAAATCGATCGCCGTATCTGTAAATTCCTGCAAGATCGAGTCAGCCGATTCACCCTCGACCTGTCCATACATGCGGTTAATCGCCAAGGTGATACTCGATCGTGTTGCCAAGGCAACCGTCACGTCGCGATTCAGAATGAACCTCAACTTCTCAATCGTATCAACGTCACCCGGCTCACTCATCAAGACCTTCAGGCCACCGTCGACTTCGCTCATTGGCAAGACAGTGTTCTCACGGGCGACCGCTTCAGGCATCAGCTCGATCACCATTTCTGGAATCTCGACCTCGCTAAGATCGACATACTCCATGCGGTTGTGCTCCGCCTGAGCACGCATCACTTCTTCTTCGGTCGAGTAACCGAGCTGAACCAACGTTTGGGAAACTGCCCGGTCTGTCTGCTTTGCCAGATTCTCGGCATCGACGACTTGGTCTTGGGTGATCGCGCCAGAATCTAGAAGGAGTTTCACGAACCCCTGAATTTTGTTTGTTGCCATATCTCGCTGAGCTTTCGATTCGCAGCCTGTTTCAGTTTTACCTGAATCAACCGCGACGCCTTATTTCTTATCTAAAATCAACTGTATATTGATCCATTTTCGTCATCCTTGTCAATCAAATCCCCATCCGATTAAGTTCTCGGATTGATCAAATCTTTTGATACAGTCCCCTAAAACCCCAATCGGCCCTTGGAAACTTAGACCGCATGGATCAATTATAACGGTCTCCTGAACGGTTAGCTTCAATTAATCAAGGAATAAGCTCAATCAAATACGGTTTCTTCGCCCCAAAAACGCTCTGAAACGGCTTTTCTCATTAATTCGCCAAATTAGGAAAACCAACTCAACGAAGGGAAGCTTATTTTTTTTGTTCAACGATGCCCAACGGAACATCTAACCGCTCCGACATTCCCTGAAACGGCTGTATTTTTCGAGCCTTTTTCCAATAGCTCTCCGCCATATCTCGCATCGAATCTGCTTCCTCATAATTGCCAGATTCTTCCAAATCTGCAGTGATCCCGTCGAGCTTCCTAGCAATCGTTTGGTAGAGCGAACGGCCCGTAGGCTTGGGTCGCGGGCCTTGCTCGAGAAGCCGAGGGGTAGCCAATCTTGATTTCATCGGAGACGGCCCGCGAGGAAGGGGAATCAACCTTTTCGGTAGATCGGTTTTTGATTTTGCTGGAGCCAGATTACCGCTCTCTTCGGTAAGCCGTTTAAATTCGCGGGCGAACTCCTTTTGAGCAGCCTTGGGATCGATCAGATCGCCGAGTGATTCAGTCACGCCTCCGCCAAGCTTTTGCCTCAACTCCTCAATTTCAGCGAGCTCGGCTGCCGCGTCTTGAACCTGAACCTCAAGTTTCGATGGATTTTGCTGAGCCCTTGAAATGCCGCTTAAGATGAGAAAAAAAACGATATTCCAGCCAAAAATCGCTCGCAGTTTTTTGGATTCCAGCAACATAAGACTTGCCTCTTTCACGCTTGCTTCTTTTGATAGTGTCCACCGGCGGGAGCGAAGCTGATATTTTCCGCTTCCCTGACATAACGAATATAAGGAACGACCGTTTTTTTCCGAAACCTCAATTTGAACGGACTAATGTTCGACTATTTAGAACGCCAGCATTTCCAATGATCAAAGCCAAATCAATGCGAACGAATTATTCGGACTTCATTCGTTGTACATCGGGCAGAAAAGCCACAAAAAATTGACAATTTGCTCGATCAACGAGTATCTTAGAAATAGACATCCGTGTACGGTACGGGGAGCAAAACCCCGTTCATCGAGTTTTGTATTGCGACGATTTCCCCACTTGAGGCATTCATGGCCATTTCCAGTTCTTCGAACTCCGTAAAATCGGCTCTAACGTCCGGTTTCCAATCCAGACTGACAAATAGGACGATCAAAGCAATCGTCGCCGGAACTGCAGTGCTTGCACTTGCCGTTGGTAGCCAGTCTGCTTTGGCTCAGTACGAATCCATTCCGATGAATCCTCGATATGTAACCCAGTTGCCTCCGTTCGACGCCGACGAAGAACAGATGGAAGCAACCAAAAAAGCAAACCGCACCAACGAAAAAAATCTGCGCGATGACCTCTCAAAAATTCGATCACTCCTCAACAACGGTGGTAGCCCGGCGGATAATCCGCTGGTGGAGCAATACCTCAAAGGCTACGTGTTTCCATCGATGACAATTATCGACAATCGCGTTCTGTCTCAACTTGGCAACATACGTGCGAAATTCCTGAAAGACTTCTTTGACCCAAGAATCAGCGCTGGCGCCCGCGGTGCTTTGATCGACTTGACCATTCAACAGGCTCGGGAAGCTTACCGAAACAATTCACTTCATCCCGCTGCCCGACTAAACATGGTTTATTTGATCGGGATGCTGGATCAAACCCCCGGCGTTCGCTTGCCGCCCCAATTCCCAGTCCCTTCTAGATCCGCTTACGATTCGCTTCGTGACATTTTGAATTCTGCTGACCTTCCTGCCTTTTTGAAGGTTGCAGCGCTTGCAGGAATTCAACGACACGTCGAAATTGACAACATCACCAAAAACGGCCAGCTGACCGATGCCGACAAAACCTTCCTGACGGGAAAGAGTAACGAATACCTCGACTCCCCCGCCCAGGACGATCTTAGCTACTGGCTGAAACGTCGCGGAATGCAACTGCTTGGCGAACTTGGAAACGCCACAACACTGGAAAAAGCAGTCTCGGTAATTCAATCCAAAGACGCAGGTTTCTGGGTTAAATTTGATGCCATGGAGGCCATTGGAAAACTCAATTTAGCCGGGACTGACGCTGCCCAAAGCCTCGCAGCAACCAAAGCAGTTGCCGAATTCGCCTCCTCCGCTCTTCTGCAAGAATCAGAAGCCATCAAAGGGGCGGTTAAACAACTCGTTTACGATCAGATTCTATTTCAAGACCTCGATCTAATCGCTTCTCCAACTGATTACTCCAGCGGAGCAGCAGTCTCCAGCTCCAGTGGTGGTGGCAGTACCGACGGCGGTCGCTCTGGCGGTAATTCCGGCAAATTCACTGGCGGCTCCGGTATGGGCATGGGCATGGGTGCCGGCATGGGTGCGGGAGCTGGTGGCCTAGGAGCAAGTAATGAAACACCAGCGGGCGAGATTCTGGAACTGCCTGTTTATCAGCTAAACGTTTTCCGGCGACGGATCAAAACGATTGCACTCACCACGTCTCAAATCCTTGGTGGAGCAGACGGAACCGGCGGCCTGGCTAAGCTGGTCGATGATTCCGGTAAAGACCTGATCAAAAAAGTAAACAGCGAATTGTCTTCACTCCTCGAAGAGTCCAATGTCGGCATTGTCGATCTCGATGCTCGAAAAACTGAAGACGAAGATGAGGACGTCGAACCGAAAAGCGTCGCCAGCCAACTGGCTGAAATGTGCGACGATTCAAGCAAAGAAATTGACAAAGCGTTAGGCAAGAAGGATCCCGCAGCAGCAGCCCCTCTCGATGCTGCGACCAACTAACCCCTGGCAAAGACGGGCTCGCCATCCGAGTCCAGAAAGACGCTCCTTAACACCTCCGATTCCATCGGAGGTTTTTTTGTTGCAAAAGCCACCCGCCACCTCGCCGCTCGACCAACACTCAAGCTTGCGAGCAACTGAGTTGAACACCGTCGGCAAAAGAGACTGAAGCTTGGAGCGATGGGAAGCGGGTAATTGCACACCCCAATTGCACACCTCTAAACCGCACCTGGTGCCCGATCGTTCATCTGTCCGATCAACCGCAATCACAGTTAATCAAAACGAACGCGTTCTTCAAGAGTCGGAAACCGCGATCGAGGTTTTAGTTTGCCAGAACGCTGCACGGGTGCAAATCGCGTCCATCGCCATGTAACCGCCGATCAACGCACCTGTGAAAAATAAATCCCCGATCATCGTCGCGCGATAAAACGGCAATCCAGCGGCATAGCAACTGGCCAATCCAGACCAACTTGCCGAATACCACTGACCAAACCACCAGACAACACCGTTGGTCAGCACAAAGAAAACCGTCGACATGATCAGCGAAGAGACCGCAAACCGCCCGACCTGCCCGACGCCCATCCGCGAAGTTGCCTCGGGATCCACGGACGATTTCACCCAACCTCCCAAACCGGCAGCTACCGCCAGGCTAAGGTAAACGCTTGCCATCAAACGCCAGTCGTAAGCTCCAATACTCCAATCGCTGATCGCCATAATTAGAAACAAGGCAATCAACGCTGTGGATACTCGGCGAAAGAAGAAGGCGCTGAACAAAACCAAAGCAGCGACCGGTTTAACATTAGGCCAGTCAACTAACCAAAACCGACTAGCCACGCCAATGGAAACGACAACTGCAAGGAAGGCAATTTGAATCCATCGCTCTTGATCCCAAGCTTGAGAGGAAACTGATTTTGCTGATCGAGGCTGCTTCATAGTTCAATTTCTCGCGTCGTGCGCGAGGAGGATAGCGGGAGAACGGAGGTGACAAATCGCTCCAGTAGTATAACAACCCTTACCAGATTCGCCATGCGAGTTTGGGGCAGGCCCAACATTTACGCACGATCTTACCTTTGAAAATTCGCTTCAAAACATCCAGCCGGCTAAAAACCCAACGTCTCAGAACCGAATTACTCGGGTTCATATTTACCAAACGACCAAACGACCTTGTCCGAAGGTTTCACCGCAAACGCCCCCGATCCTTTATCACCGAGCACGCCGTTGACCCGATATATCCAATTCCCACCATCCCCAGCAAGATTTTCGACTCCTCCAATCGAGGTAATGAACTTATCTCCCTTCAAAACACCGGTCGATTCAACGGCAAATCCCATCTTGTCTGAGGCTGCTCGAAGCACGGAATAAACAGTCGAATCGCCCATACAATCAACTTCGCTCTGAATGGCTTCTCTGTCAGAACCAAAGACAATCTTCACCTCAACGGAACCGATTGCCAAATTAGCAGAGGCGTTTTTCTGATTGGTCCCAATCCCTTCGGAATCAGCGCAGCCGGATAGCGTCAACAAAGCCACAAATATCATCAACTTCGACGCCGTTACCTTCAGTTTCATCGCTTAAATCGCCTTATCACCGCATTCGTTGTCTAGTTCAAACCCAAGGACGCAATATAACACAAACAGGACCTGCAGAGATTTTTTCCACGGTCGACGTTCTTTAAACAACCGAAGGATCGAATTAGGATAACGGCTTTCGAAGATCAATATTCGAAAACGAAACTTCATAAAGCTAAAACATGCCCAACCCAATTAATACGATCACCAAAGTAACCTACCCGCAAACGGGCATCGCCATGATCACCATGGATGCTCCGGAATCAGCGGCAAATATTTTGGACGAACAACTGTTTGCGGAACTTGATCGTACGATGGCCGAACTGGCAGAACAAAAAGACTTAACAGGCGTCATATTAACTTCTGCCAAACCCACTATTTTTGTAGCCGGTGCAGACCTAAAGAGAATCGCCGCAACGCTCGATTGGCCGGAGAAAAAGATTGTTGAATTCTGCCAACGGGGCAGGGCGGTAATGGCACGGTTTAGCCGCTGCCCATTTGTTTCCATCGCTGCCATCCATGGTGCCTGCGTCGGGGGTGGACTCGAACTTCCCATGTGGTGTGACTTAAGGATAGCCTCGGACGACCGTCGTACCATCCTGGGACTCCCCGAAGTTAAGTTAGGATTGGTGCCAGGCTGGGCCGGGACCGCTCGACTACCCCGCATCACCAACCTCGAAGCTGCCGTCGATTTGGTCACCAGCGGACGACTAATCTCCACCGGCGAAGCGAGCTCGATCGGCTTAATTGATGCAGTGGTACCACAAGAATCATTGATCGAGGAATCAATCAAAATGATTCATCGAGTTTCTACTTCCGAGTCGTTTGTCTTCGACCGAAAAAAAATCATGGGGCAGGTGGACAACGCAGGGGATTTGGAACAAATCGTGCTGAAGTACGGCAAACGGATTATAGAAAACAAGAAAATTTTTCCATTTGCGCCTACCGTAGCGCTGGAGCACATGACGCGTTCGGCCAGCTTGCCAATGAAAGCAGCTTGGCAATCCGAATCGGCCGCGATGGCCCAAGTCTACGGGAGTCCAGCCAGTCGCGGATTAATCAATCACTTCTTTCTCATTGATCGCAACAAAAAACAACCCGGCCTTGTCGACATGAAACTTTCTCCGACAAAGATTCACACGGTTGGTGTCGTCGGGGCGGGACTCATGGGAAAGGCAATCGCAGAAAACTGCCTGAAACAAGATCTCGACGTCAAACTGCTCGATGCGAATACTGAAACCCAACAATCGGTCGTTCGCCAGTTGAAATGCGATCACCCGGAGCGTTCGGTTCAGTCTTGCGAAGATTACAACTCCTTGGCTGGCTGCGAGTTGGTAATTGAATCGGTTGTCGAAACCGCCTCGGTCAAATCACAAGTCCTGCAAAAAATTGAATGCGCTGTCGACCAATCCACCGTGCTTGCTTCCAACACTTCAGCGATTCCTATCGAAACCCTCGCCAACCATCTTCAACGGCCAGAGAAATTCTGCGGCATCCATTTTTGTCATCCCGAATTGATGTCGCTGGTTGAGGTCGTCTGCGGCCCAGGATCATCCGAACAGACGATTGCAACTGCTGTCAAATACGTAAAATCTCTTCGAAAAATGCCAGTGGCTATGAATGATGGCGCAGGATTTGTGGTGAACCGTTTGCTCGCAGCAATGATCGACCAGTCCCTTCGAATTTTTACCGAGGGAACCTCGATTGAAACCATCGATCTCGCCATGCGAGAGTTTGGCTTTCCCGGTGGACCGTTTGAAATCATCGATGTCATTGGAATCGACACTTGCCTGTACGCCGGACGCACCATGTGGGAATCAGGTTCGCAGTGCGTAACACTTTCCCCCATCCTTCCGCGAATGGTAAAATCCGGCTTTCTTGGTCGAAAAACAGGAAAAGGATTCTATGTCTACCCAGACGCTCATGGCGAGCCGAAATGGGACGACGACTTGCTTTCAACAATTGAAATCTATCGTAACAACAAAGAAGAATCCGCAACGCTTTGCGAGAAAAAGATCGTCACTCAAATCCTCTCTGCGATCGTACTCGAGGCAACGCGAATTATCGAAGAAGAAATTGTTCAGGACTTCCGTGACATTGATCTTTGCATCATCGAGGGCTTCGGCTTCCCAGCACACCATGGGGGGATTTTATTCTGGGCTGATCAGGTTGGAATTAAGACGGTTCGGCAAGCACTCGAAGACATCGGTCGCGTCGATTCGCGCATCGCTCCGAACGCGGCGATCCAATGGCAAGCGGAAAACCAAGCTAGTTTTTACCCGAAATTAAAGACCTCCGAAGATACTTAGACCAAATCTGAGTTCTTTCATATCGGTTAAAGTTCATATCGGTTAAACCGGTGAACTCGCTGCGGTATCAATGCCGCGATCGTTCCGAAAACAATCAAAAAGGCGAAACCGAATGACCTACATTTTGAAACGTGTCACTTGGTACCTACTCAGCATTTACCTGCTTTCGGTTTACCTCACCTTTTTCTATCTGCTTAATGCGGCAGATGCCGAACAAGTTCAACGCCTCGGCGCGGCATTTTCAGCGATTTGGCTCTCGAGCTGTTTTGTCTTTCAAAACTTTTTTAGGAATCGTTTTGAATTCAGCATTCACGCATTATTGACGTTGGACTTCTGTTTCGAATCACTGGTTCCTGATCACGCAGGGTATTCGTTCTACTACTGTGCCGCTGGGTTCTGGCTCGTCTTCCTGACCTATCACCACCTTCCGCTGCAACCATCGAGAGTAGGTTCTGAAGAACTGATGATTACGGTTTGATAGCAACGACTTAAGACAAGACGACCGAACCGCCGTAAAATAGAACTTTAATCTTGATAAAGTTCCGGAAAGACCTCTTGAGACAATCCCTGGCGCTTGATCAATGTTCTCAGGCGCGAGAGAAAGTCAAACTTAAAATTCGCGACTTGCTGTTCAGTTATGTTCAAAATTTCTGCGGCCTCTTTGTTGGGGTAACCGCGCACAACCAACAACTCAATGCACTTTAGTTTTTCCCAATCGCCCTTTGCCTGCCACTTATCAACTTGAGCCGCAATCGCTTCTGTAATCGCATCCTCTTCGATTCGCTTGCGTTCCACACTTCGCGCAATACTGCTCGCTGGCCGCGCGGATCCGGGAAGTTGCCACTGTCCGCTCGAGTCCGATCCAGAAGACAATGGAATCGAAGGTCGCCGACCCTCTCGTCGCAAATAGTCTGTTAATTTGTAAGCGCAGATTGAAAACAAATAGGATTCTAACGCTCGACGACCATCATAATTGGGCAGGCTGTTCAGAAATCCGACAAACGCCTCCTGAACAATGTCCTCACTGGCCGATCGATTCGACAAACGACTGTTCACGAAAGACTGCAATCGCCCCTCGTACCGGGCAATCAGATCGGTCCACGCATCCGAATCGCCAGAACGAATCCTGGCAATTAAAATTCGATCGATTTCGTTGGAACGCTTCATAAGCCTGCTGATTGGGAAAAAGGTTTCCCCGATCCTCACCGACGCACCGTGAAAAAGCAAGTAGAAGTCAAAAAATGACTACCATTTCTCTAAGAATTACCGACTCCGCCACCGCCCCTGGACACCAAAAGCCAGCTGCGCGTTCCAAAGAGGCTCTCAACAAGTCTTTCGCGTGAAGAGCTGAGAACGCTATTTCGGGAAATTCTTGAGAAAATCATCCAGTGACGCGTCGCTTTTACGACTCGGTTGTTCTTCGGGCGTGCCTTCTGAAAACTCAGCCGACCGAGAAGGGTCGTTTTGATCATCCGAACTAAATTCGAACACAGAGCTGTCGGTAAGCGTCTCTCGCCCAACGAAACTATCGGCAGTATCGGATGGAGCACCAGTGCCGCAAGGTTCCTCAAAAAAAACCGGATCGGTCGGTTGGCTTGAAACGATCTCAGCAGGTTCAACCACCTCCGTCACTGGAATAGAAGACGCGACTGGCAACTCGCTAAGCGAGCCATTTCCGAGTGGGTGTGCTGACGCCAATGGAATCGGCTCCACCAACGGAGGAGTCTCATCGACAGAAACTGCAGGAAAACAAGCCTTGGACGTTGCATCCAACACAACTTCTTTCACTACCGGCATCGCCGAGGTCTCTGACTGACCAACCAAATCGGCAAGCGTTTCATCCGCAACAGGACTGGCCGCCGCCGGACCTAATTCGTAAACCGCCCGAAACGTAATATTGCCCAACGTCAGCAATTGATTTGGATCGAGAGGCTGATCGGACTCGATTCGAGTGTTGTTGAGATAGGTTCCGTTGAGAGATCCCAGATCGCGAACAAATAGCCGTCCGCCTTGCTCATAAATTTCTGTATGCCGCCGGCTTACCAAAGCATGGGGGACCGTGAGACCAGCTTCTTTACCGCGGCCAATCACGACCGGCAAATCCAGATTTACTTCTGTTTTCTTGGCATCACCACCGACCACTACGAGTTTGGCTTCGAGCATATATGTACCTAAATATCCAACAACTGACGTTCAAACCTCGCTGCACGATCATACCCTAGAAATCGCAAAACGAAGCATAATTTCCCGAGCCGACCTGCCGAAAAACCACACAGGCCTCCAACACTCCATTAGCAACAGCTACTGGAACAATGCCCATCTTAAAGGATTCGAGCCAAGGAGCAAATGACGAATTTCCAGATTCTGTGCCCCAAGCTCGCGCTTCAACACCAGCAAGTACAAGATACTGATAATAAATCGCTACATTTTCACAGCCGGGACTCAACTGCGACCCCTTAGACAAAACAATAAAGTTCGAAAAATCCCGGCTTATTACGACCTAAGGCTGGATGATCCTCAAAATAAAAGCCGAAAGTCATGAAATAAATGGCCTTCAAGCCATTTGATGGCGTGGGACACGGTAGCACTTGCAGCACTCATTTTCCCACGTATAATCCGAGCTTGCAGAATTTGAATCCCTCGCGGGTTCAAAATCGACTGGAATGGATTAATGCGGGTGTAGCTCAGTGGCTAGAGCATCACGTTGCCAACGTGAATGTCGAGGGTTCGAATCCCTTCACCCGCTCTCTTTTCCCTCACCGCGGTGGCACGCCCCTAGACTGCCGATCGGCTGAACTGCTCAAATCTGGTTTTGTGGTTAATTTCATGACCAAAAGGCCTATAAATACCAATCGGATTGGCTACAATGTCGAACCCGATAGAAATCCAGTACGGCTTTCTTCAACTCTGTTGGACTCGTTGAATTCACACTCTTCGTTGAATGCTTCAGGTTCAGACGAACACACATGAATGCCAGGTAACAATTGAATTTCAAATCTGAAATTCGAAAACTGCCTTGCACACTATAAATATTTTGAATCGCTGCCCGTTTCCACAACCGGAACGACAGCCAAGTCTCCTGCCAAGGAAAAGATTTGTGAATACTGAGACTATCGAAACTGAAGAAAAAGAGAAACTGGATCTTGCCGTTGAGGTCAAAGAAACAAGTGCATGCGAACGGCATGTCACCGTAACGGTTCCACGCTCGGACATCGAAAAGTATTTCGATAAGCAGTTCGACGAACTTGTACCCCGCGCTGAGGTACCCGGATTCCGCGTCGGTAAAGCACCTCGCCAATTGGTCGAGAAAAAGTTTCGCAAACAACTCACCGGACAGGTGAAAGGCTCCATCCTGATGGATAGCCTTTCTCAGGTAAGCGACTCACAGGATTTCTCTGCGATCAGTGAACCGGATCTTGATTTCGAGCAGGTCGTCATTCCAGAAGAGGGCGATCTAACCTATGAATTCAATATTGAAGTTCGACCTGAATTTGACCTTCCCGAATGGAAAGGCCTTTCTCTCGAGAGACCTGAGCGAGAATTCACAGACGAAGACATCGATACCCACATCGGTACTTTGTCCCAGCAGTTCTCCGATCTAGCTCCTGTCGACGAAGCCGTTCAAGCTGGCGACCATGTCGTTTGCAATATCACATCCCGATTCGAAGACGCAGAACTCAACACAAGCGAAGAGCAGTTGATACAAGTTCGGCCAACGCTCAGCCTTTCTGACGCCACGATCGAAGACTTTGAAACGCTGATGATCGGCGCGAACGCTGAAGACAAAAAAACGGTAAATGTCGAAATCAGCGAGCATGCTGAAAACGAAGATCTTCGCGGAAAAACAGTCGAACTTGAATTCGAAGTACTCGACGTCAAACGAGTTGAAAGCAAAAAGCCAGAAGAAATCGCTACACAGCTTGGCCTTGAGTCGGTCGACAAACTGAAAGAGCTCGTTCGCTCATCGATGGAAGAACGGCTTCAGTATGCTCAACGCGAAACAATTAGAGATCAAATTAGCAAGGTTTTAACCGAGTCGGCCGACTGGGAATTACCACCGGATCTGCTTCGCCGCCAATCAGGCCGTGAACTTGATCGCGCGGTAATGGAAATGCGATCCAGTGGATTCTCTGAGCAGGAACTCGTTGCTCGCGAAAACACGCTTCGGAAAAACATCCTGGAAAAAACCGAAACTCTTCTCAAAGAACACTTCATTCTTGAGCGAATCGCTGAACAGGAAAACGTCGAAGACGAACCGCAAGATTACGAGATTGAAATCGCTCGAATCGCGATGCAGCAAAACGATTCACCGCGAAGAGTTCGGGCTCGACTCGAAAGAGCTGGTCAGATGGACTCCTTGCGAAATATGATCATCGAGCGAAAAGTAATTGATCTCATCACCGAGAGTGCCAACTTTAAGGGTACCGATTACGAAACCAATGAAA
The DNA here is from genome assembly GCA_011523945.1 of Mariniblastus sp. Classification (GTDB taxonomy): domain Bacteria; phylum Planctomycetota; class Planctomycetia; order Pirellulales; family Pirellulaceae; genus Mariniblastus. The sequence goes on from WTFU01000186.1 coordinate 29,633, forward strand.
AAACTGACTCCTCAGCTTTGACTTATTTTGCTGCGGGCCGCAAGGGAAGCATTCCAGAAGCTAAATACGAAGGCGGAGATGCTGAGCCTATTCCCGGAATGAAAAAAGACTAGCATTCGCTTTAAGCTCACGCAGAGCAGCTTCAGGAACTCGACACCGAAGAAGCGTTATAGATTGATTAAAAAACACCCAATGGATGCCATCTGGCATCCATTGGCTCGTTATTGACCTTAAATCACCGGCGACCACGGTGAACCAATCTTTTGTTTGCCCCGTAATCGCTTGGGGTCGAAATCACAATTCGGTCACGTCGTGAAAACGATCCTAAAATATTCGGTAAATCACAGGAGTGTGTCCACCGAAACCGTATCTCACCTTGTCTCCGTTTTGGATTCTCGATAGCTTAAATGTGCGGCTAAGAGAAAGATCCGGAACTGATTCAGAAATAGATCTGTTTTATGGAGCTTGTTCGCCAGTCCATTTAGCCGGAACCACGCAATCCAATCATTACGCTTGTAAAGGACTTTGTCTTGAACGGCATTTCACAAACTAAAAACGGATCAGTTATGAGTAACTTCGGTTCAACCACGGGATCAGTTATGCGGGATCCACTTTCCGAGATACAAAATTCATACTCAACAGCCTCGTACCAGCGGCAACGCCAAATGACTCTCGGCGACTTGCTTTTGGAAAATAGAATTGTTTTCCTGCAGGGTGAGATCCACACGGGGAATGCCAACGAACTGGTTATGAAATTGCTTTACTTGCAAAGCGAAAACAAGAAAAAGCCGATTAATTTTTATCTTAACTCTCCCGGAGGCGACGTGATTGCCACTATGGCAATCTACGACGTCATGCAAATCATGTCCTGCCCTGTTGCTACGTTTTGCGTTGGCCAAGCGGCAAGTGGTGCTGCTGTCTTACTCGCCGGTGGTACCAAAGGGCAAAGATTCTGCCTTCCCAACTCGAGAGTCATGATTCACCAGCCTCACGGCGGTGTCGGCGGTCAGGTTAGCGATATTGAAATTCAAGCCGATGAAATTCTTCGAAATCGAACCGTGCTCAACGAGATTCTGGCCAAGCACACCGGGCAAACAGTCGAAAAAATTGCCGAAGACACCGATCGTGACTTTTTCCTTACTGCTGAACAAGCCAAAGCGTACGGCGTGGTTGACGAAATTACCATTCGCAAAGCCACAGAAGACGAAGACGACGATTAATTTTAAAACAATTTAAAGCCAGTCGACAATCGTGTTTTTAGACATTGGACGACGGTGGCGACCCCGCGTCGACACACACAACACTTTTTAGATTTCATTCATATTCAAACGGTCAACCGGAGTAGAAGATTATGTCATACGTTCCCTACGTGGTCGATAATTCAGGTCGCGAAGAACGGGTTTACGACATCTACAGTCGACTTTTAAGGGACCGCATCATTTTTCTCGGCCAACAGGTGACCGCCGATCTGGCGAACTCGTTGGTTGCTCAAATGCTGTTCCTGCAATCAGAAGATCCAAAAAAAGATATCCACCTATACATTAATTCTCCGGGTGGAAGCGTCACGGCGGGACTTGCGATCTACGATACGATGCAATTCATTTCGTGTGATGTCGCAACCTATTGCCTCGGCCAAGCCGCATCGATGGGCGCAATGCTGTTGACCGCTGGCACAGCCGGCAAGCGATACGCGCTGCCCAACGCCAGCATCATGATCCACCAACCACTTGCCGGGATGCAGGGCACTGCGGAAGAAATCATGATTCACCGAAAAGAACTTCGCCGCGTCAAAGAACGGCTGAATCTCCTTCAAGTAAAACATACAGGGAAAACACTTGAAGAAATCGAAGCCAACACGGATCGCGATAATTTCATGACTGCCGAAGAAGCACAGGAATTTAATTTGATCGATCAAGTCGTCACAAGCCTCGGCGAAACCCAGTAAAAAAGATTCTTATGGCACACCAGTACTCAGTCAGCGCCTCTGCGACACCGGAACAACTTGTCGACTTATCTGCCGACGGTCTTCCCACGTTGGTATCCGGACCACCTACCGAATTTGGTGGCTCCGGAAACGAATGGTCTCCCGAAGACCTCCTGGTCGCGGCAGTTGCGGACTGTTTCACGTTGTCGTTTAAGGCAATCGCCGCCGCGTCACGATTTTCGTGGACGGCATTGCAATGCGACGTCACCGGAACGCTTGATAAAGTTGACCGCGGGATGCAATTTACCGAGATGAAAATTTTGGCAAATTTGACCATCCCCGCCGATGCAGATTCCAACCGAGCGGAACGACTCTTGGAAAAGGCCGAAAACGCCTGCTTCATTACTAACTCATTGAATTTTGAGGCCACACTCGAAATTCAAGTCCAAGCGGGTTAGACACTTCGAAAAGTAGCGGCTGATATTACCTACGCTATTGATGGTTGCGCTATTTGCTAGCTGTTACCGGACAAGCAGAATTGATTCAGATCTGGCGAATCGCTATCTGGATACGAATTGGGATTGATGCCACTTAAAGAAATCATCTAAAGACAGTCTTTCGATTTCTTTTTTAAAAGGCTTTTTAGCGATGCGCCTGTTTTTCTTGGCAATAAGCTGTTCACTTTTAGCGGTTGGCTGTCGTTCATTCCCAGCTAACCAAAAGGAAATTGTTGAGCTGAGACAGGAAATTCTCGATTGGCAAGAAGACGCGTATATGCACGAGTCAGCGTCGAAGCACTGGGAGAAGAAATTTAAAGAACTTCAAGCTGAGCTAAACGAAAAAGAAAATTCAAACGACGAATCGGAAAACAGTGGATCGATTAGCAGCGAAAATCGAGAGGATAAACGACTCGACCAAAGCGATTCGAACCAACCCGAACCGGACAGCGCAACGATCGGGCAAGTCGCTTATAACGCCGCAATTCCTACGCTGGCACCGCCCGAGCCCACACTCAAGATAAGAAAAGCAGAGTCTATTTCCGTCTACTCGCAACCGACGACCGGAATCAACCTTGATACTATCGATGGCGATGAGGGGGTTGAAATTTTCATCACGCCGCAAGACGACACGGGAGCATCCGTTCACTCCAACGGTGAACTTACGGTCAGCTTGATCGACCCACTGGCAACACCCGATCGACAAAGAATCGGACTATGGAAATTTGTGTCCGAGGAAACAAAATTATTCTTTGCGAAGGATCCATCCGGCGAAAGAGGAATTCTTTTGCACCTTCCCTGGGAACAGGCCATTCCTACCAATAACTCGCTGGACTTACATGTAAGACTCGTTACGCCTGATGGCCGTACGTTGAAGACAAAACATCAACTCGAAATTACGCCCCCCGAGGCTGACTACTCAGTGAATGATTCTGAGATTCGTCGCTGGACGCGTGAAGACCACCGCTGGATTCCGGCCTCGGGAGACGCCGAACAGACTCGTGTCGCTTCAAAGGCTATTTCTGAGGAGACTTTGGAACCGGGCAAAAAACGACCCGCCAAGATAAAGAGATCAAAATCTAAAAGCTCACCACCGGCGATTTCTCCCAAACCGGTATGGAGGCCGACGCGAGATTAAGGGCACGCGAGATCAAGGGCGTATTTCAAAACCCTTGGCCGGGAACTAGCGTCGGTTCATCAATTTCCGGCTGGTACTAGTTCGGAAGATATCCAGTACAGTTTCCTGAGCAGTCTTGATTTCTCGGTCATCAACCGAAACGGCAAGCCAGCCGTCTGAAACAGAGAGTTGGGAAATTTCAAGTTGACTCGTATCAATCCTCTGCGCGAGCTTTTCAGGTAACGATGCGACTGAATATTCTTTTTTAAACAACACCTTCATGACGGTGCTGATCGCCGCTTTATCACTAAACCGAAGTCGCTTTCCTCGGATTCGCGTACCGTCGTCGTTTTGCTGCAATTGAATCTTCATCCCATCTCTAACAAATCGGTAGGCGGCCGTAAGTGAAACGTTTTTCCAAACTTTTCCTTTGTCCCCAATCTTCAACGATCTTAAATTTAGAGTTACCCGCAACTGGTCGTCCTGGAACTCAACTAAAATTGGATCGAAATAAGCAAACCCGATTTCCGCGTGCCGGTCACTTTTCGGACGCGGCTCTGCTGAATTCTCCGCACCCACAAACTCTTGTAAATGCGTTATCAATTCATCGACCGTAAATTTATTGCCGTTCAGACCAATGCGGGAAATCGCATTGTTGACTGCTGATTGATGCAATTGGAAACTCATTAAGCTGTCGGCATTGTCCAGCGGCCTCGCTGTATTTGCCGCCATCTGGTCGCGTCCGCCGATCCGGTATCGAACCACCATTTGGTTCTCCGTCGTCGACAACTGTTTGGGTTCCGGCTCTAAGTCCATTCGAAACAGTGGCTGAAACAATTTCGTGTAGGCCAGTTCGCGAACGACCTGCAACTGCTCCGCTACCTGCTCCCGCATCTGCTCTTCAACAGATGATTCCACCGTCTGCTTGTACATCCGGTCGGTTTCAGGAGCCTCCCGCTTCAAATTGTTTTTTGCTAATTTCCGAGCAAGCTTCCCAAGAATTGGATGGTTATCCAATCCAGATTCAACTCCGACAAGCGACTGTTTTGCTTTCGCTCGGGCAAAGGGATCTCCAACCGCTTCGATGCCTTCCTCATTGATCATTATATTTTGGAAAACTTCGAAATTAGCTCTGCCGAGATTAGTCAATTTAAACACTTTTGTTTTTGCTACCGTGTCCGATTGGACATCACCTCGGGTTTCGAGATTTAATTGAATCTGCGACTCATCAGGAATCAAATTTACACGAAGTTGATTCGATATCAGACTCTTACCCAGAACGCGGGCGCCCTTGATCCTCTGATCTACCGGTTGTTCAATTTCAGGCAGCTTAGGAAGCAGCCGATTAATTAGACGCTCAGAAAACGCTAAACGAATGTTTGCATTTCGATAGTGTGTTTCAATCGCTTTCGCCATAGCGATCTCACCTGGCGTTTCAGACCACAAAAGGTTTTGATACTGGTCATTCAAGTAATAACCGGTCAACGAAGACGGATTTGATTCGTAATTCTCGATTCGACGAAGTAATTCCATTTCATCAAAAGGCAGCGTCGCAATCTCCTTTAACAGCTGTAGCGAGTAGGGTCTGATCACGCTGATCAGATAACTCGCCTGCTCATTATTAAGTACTGGAGAATAAATTCTTGCAAGAACTTCCCGAGCAGCAGTTCTCACTTTAGAGGATTCAGGGGGTTCATTCGCCAACAATGACTCCAGTGACTCCAACATCAAATAGTCACGCCAAGCTGGATCAATGTTGCTCTCAGCGAGATCATCCAACAATCTCTGTTGTGAAACCGATCCCGTACCGAATGAGTGGGTAACCGTCTGCTGATCATTCTCAAGTGCGGATTTGGAATCTAAGATCGTGTTCCAAATCGCGAGCCGTCGCTTGATTCGATAGGATAGTCGAGCAACTTCGCAATAATCGTATTTTGTCTCTGGCGAACTTTCGCAACGTTCACGAACAACTTCTGAAATGTCTCTCGCAAGGTTCGCTTGCGTTTCCAACCGATCATAAAGCTCTCGCGTCTTACTAATGCCCAATTCCTCTTGAGACAGTTGACCAAGAAGGGCGAGCGTCTCCGACGACCAAGAGCCTAACTCAGGAACAAAAGCGAGCGATTCGATTTGCTGAATTAACGCATCAGGGGAAGGGCGGTAATTCCGCAATTCACTTTGAAACGTTACCCAAACAGGACCGCCCCCGTTCGATAAAGTAGCTGTTTCATCGTTGAAATGGGCATGCTGAGCCGCCTGCTTTGCCAGGCCATTACTTGCCATCGAAACGGTGGCAAATAAAAAACCGAGAAACGCATTCCTTGCGAATCGTATGAGCATCGAAAAGTGAACTCCGAGAAACCGGCGGCTTAACCGTACTAGACGGGATAAAATGGGCTATCTAGCTCATCGGAGGCTCAGTCCGACAAAGTCAAACTGTAATCCCTAAAGAAAATAGGGATTTCTCCTCAAACGAATCGAAAAACTAAAACTTTGTCGGTTATTTGGGAAGTTCAGGCAGAAATGCTTTGGCTTCCCCCACCGGACTGTCTAAGCGGCTTTAGTTCATTTCATCCACGGTGTCATCAGTGACGGTTTCCCGCTCACGTCGCACCGCAACGAGCGCAGGCGAGTATTTCCTGACAAACCATGACTGAGGCTCTGGCAGCAGTTCCGTGTCAAATCGACTGTCAGATTCGACCACAAACACACTTTCGGGAGGGGCGATCTTCATCAAGCTCTCTATCATCCCGACGATTTCCATTGGCTTTTCGACATACAATGCATAAGGAGGGCAGCAAAACACCACCCATGGCTCTGACGGCCACATTTCGGGGTTTTTTAGGAACTGCCTCACCCAGAAAAAAGTATCTGACGAATTCACATCTACCGGCAGATTCGGGTCCAGACTTAGAACATTTTCCCGAATAATCCGTACTGTAGGGAAGTGACGTTCCACGAAAATACACTTGGACGCGCCGCGGCTGAGGGCTTCCAACCCCATCGCCCCGGTGCCTGCGAATAGGTCAAAAACTGTTTTGCCTTTCACCCACCCACCAACAAGATTAAAAACTGCCTCGCGCGTGTGGTCCTTCATCGGACGCGTCACCGGATCACCGGAATAATCGATTAATCTCCCCCGAAAGGAACCACCGACAATTCTTAACTTCCCATGCCCCGCTTCAGCGCGATTGGAGTTCCATTTCGCCAGATTTTTTCCGCGCTTGAACCTTGGCATCGATGTTTTCTTTTAAGGGAAAGTCTGGAATACGGTCTAAACGATGTCGAACCGCTATACTATGATTGATATACCTGAAATACCAGTCGAAAAAAGGAGTTTGGTGCGCGGGTTTACCATTTGTATTAACCACTTACTGTCCGCGTCCGTTTGACGATTCAAGGTTATTTGATAATTCAACAAAATCAGAGCAACTATAATTATGCTTCGACTTCCTAATATGAACTCACGCCAATCCTCGTGGCTAATTAAGACCTGCCTGATCTTCATTGCCACCGCAATCTCGACAGTGTCTACCGCTCAAGAGTTAGACAAACCTTCTCCGCAGCGTATTCAGGAGCTACGGTCAGAATTCGACGCAGCCATTCTCGAACTAAAAGACGCCATCAAGGCGATCAAAAAAACTGGGCATGAGTTCTACGAAAACAAGAGCACCGTAGCTCATGAATACCGAAACAAATGGAAAGCGGAAGCCACCGTCGCTGAAGATGCTTACAAACGAGTTCGGGAGGCTTCTTTTGCTTTGTTTTTTGAGACCCCGAACCCGGGTGAAGAGGTAAACAAGATTGTTTCGATGATGAATCAGGATCTCATCGCTCAGGGACAACTAGCGAAATGCTACCAAACAACCAAAAAGCTTCTTAAGCTCTATCCGGAAAACAAAGACCTTTACAATCTCATGGGGCGGGTCTCAATTCTGAATAACGACTTTACCTTTGCGCAACAGTATTACCAAACCAATCGGGAAACCGCCGAGCAACTCGGGGTTCCCGAAGGCGCTTTGTATGGCAACTCCATGGACAAACTTGTGAGTGGCTTCGAAAGGGAACTAGCTTTTCGTGCATCGGATGCCGAAGGAGAGCCACTGCCAAAAGCGATTATCAAAACCAATCGCGGTGAAATCGTAATCGAGTTGTTCGAAAACCAGGCGCCGGAAACGGTGGGCAACTTTGTCAGCCTCGTGCAAACTGGAATTTATGATGGCATGATTTTCCACCACGTGCTACGCAACCTAATTGCAGACGCGGGGCTAATGACAATGAGTCGGCCTCAACCGATTGGATATACGATCTACGACGAGCATCAAAAACCTAATGCTCGAGACCACTTTCGCGGATCCGTCGCCATGGTCGGAAAAAACAACGAGCCAAACTCAGCAGGTGCTGAATTTCGAATCATGCTCGTTCCCGGACCTAATCTTGACGGAAAGAGCACTGTCTTCGGACGGGTGATTTCCGATCTGAGTGTTCTCGATAATATCCAGGAGACGTTTCAAGTTAACGAAGAAGAGGATAAAGAAGAGTTCATTAAAGACGCGAAACCGGATGTCATCGAATCAATCACGATCACGAACTTGAGAGATCACGAGTACGAACCCAATCGCGTCAAAAAAAAATAAGCCGGGTTACGATCGTTTGTGAAATTTGGTGATATGATGCTCATGCTTTACCGAAACGCTGGACTGCCTGCGATGCTCGCGATCCTCTCGTGCCTTTCGCTGAACGCTCAGGAAGACAACACGCCAGCCTCGGTAACCGACGCCGCTCAAGCAGCGACTCAAAAACCTCTTGAAAACCCCCAATCTCAAGACGACGCTTTGACGTTCGAAGAAGTCCTTAAACAATATAATGAAAACGAGATTACGATTACCCGCCTTTTTAGTTCCAGCCCGATTGGATTTCCCCAACGGCAAATTGAACACATGGCAAAGATCGAACGCTTGAAAGAGAAAAACCGGCAACTTAAAAATCAGCTCGACGCCGCAGCACTGCGTTCGTTTCAGCAGTCACCCAAACCCAGTCCGCGCATCTGTCAAACTGTTTTCAATATCATCTCGAAAAAAATTGATATCTCGAGAGGCGGCTACGATTTCGACCCGGAAGAAGCTCTTGATGTCGCCCAACTAATGCTTAATAAGATTGATCAGGATGGAGAACTTTCAGCCAAAATCCGGCAGGAAGACATCGCTTATCAAGGGTTCTTGGCAGCGAATGCGACAGAAAATTATTCGGCTGCAGAAGCTTTGCTCAGGCGAATCGAAAAACAAAACGTCCCGCTCCAGCCAGCGATCAGAAATGAGTTCAATGATTCAGTCAATAAATGGAACCGTGAACAAGCGATTCGCAAACAGGAAAAAATAGCCGATGATTTGCCAAGAGTAACGATTGAAACTACCGACGGCGAGATTGTCGTCGAGTTGTTTGAAAATGAAGCTCCAAAAACCGTTGGCAACTTCATTCATCTAGTCGAGAATAAATTCTATGATCAAATGAATTTCTTTCTCGTTTTACCGGGAAGAGTCGCGCAAACAGGTTGTAAAAATAACCGTGGAACTGGCGACCCCGGGTACAGAATCCCATGCGAAACGGAAGGGGATAATGTCCGACACCATTTTTCAGGCACCTTAAGCATGGCAAATACCGGAACGGATACAGGCGGATCTCAGTTCTTTATTTCCTATCAACGCAATAAAAATTTTGATGGCAAGAAAACGGTATTCGGTCGTGTGATTACCGGAATGGACACAGTCCGGCGACTCAAACGCGCCTCCGGAAATGGATCATTTACTTTGAATCCTGGCAAGCAGGGCAATTATTCAAAGATCTTAACGGCGACGGTAACCCGCAAGCGAGACCATGATTATCAGCCGACAAAAATAACAGAGAAAAAAACTCAGTAACCGGCATATCAGAATCGAAGTAATCTTCAACTGGTTGGTGGTAACCCGCTACAATAGTCAGTTAGAAACAACCGCTGAATAGTAACTGAAAGTAGAATTGATATCTGCTCATTCAGTGAACCTCAAATTCTATTGGAGTCTCTGGTGAACCTTTCAAGATCTTTTTTGATTTCTTTGATCGTCCTCTTCATTTCTTCGCTCCCGCTTGCGAGTTTCGGCATTCTGCAGAATCAGGAAAACGGAACTTCGCTGAAAGAGCTTCTGCAACAATGGCAAACGCTCGATGTAAAAATCTCGGCAAAAGAAGCTGAACTAAAATCGACGACTCCAAAGTCTTCTGAGCCATCAGATCCCCCGGCAACAGATCCTCAAAACCGTGAAAAGTTAGTCGCGGAATATACAGAATTACTAACCGAGGCAGAAGCACTAATCCTGAAACTGGAAACTCAGGCCAAAACTCAAATGGAAGCCAACCCGAATGACTCGGAAGCGACCAGAACATTGCTGGCCATCATGTTGAATGACGCCCAATTTGGTCGAGACGCGAGAGTACTCCAACTTGGCGATACGTTGATCAGTCACGGGATCAACCCTGAATATTTCGCAATGGCATCTCGTTCAGAACGCCTGTCTATCTCGGCGCGTGAGCTATTCGATGAACTACTGCTTCGACACGCCGAAAGCGAGCAAAACGACCTCCCGCAGGTTCGACTTGTCACCACACAGGGAGACATCATTCTTGAACTTTACGAGAATGAAGCACCGGACACCGTCGGCAATTTCATTAGCCTCGTCGAGTCTGGTTACTATAAGGACAGACTATTTCACCGCGTAATCGATGGCTTTATGGCACAGGGTGGCGGATTTAAACTTCAGGGCGGGGTGGAAGTCGATGGCGACGGCCCGGGCTATGCCATTCCCTGTGAATGTAGCTCACCTGAAAAAAGACTGCACTTTACCAACTGCATTAGCATGGCGCACGCCGGAACCAACACGGGGGGCGCCCAGTTCTTCCTCACTCTTTCCCGAACAGACATGCTCGATGGAAGACACACCTGCTTTGGCCGCATTATCAAGGGCAGCGACGTCTTAGCAGCGATTAAAAAAACACACATTCCAACGCCCACAACTGAACAACCCATCGAAGGTGTCGAAAAGGACAAAGTTATTAGCGCTGAGGTCATCCGCAAACGGGATCACGAATACAAACCTAATAAGATAAAAACCGAAACGCCTGCGGATGAGAAATAGCAGCTTACAACTCGACACCCTCATGTCAATTTCCAATAATTTTGGACGCTTGGCAGGGGGCCGAAACGGGGACAGTCGGAGCGAGAGTTTTCAACATGATTAAAAGCGAGCGGGTCGAGTTCATCCAGCAAAGACTCGAGGAACTCTACCCGAATCCTCCGGTTCCATTGGACCATCACGACCCCTACACGCTATTGATCGCCGTACTCCTGAGTGCCCAATGCACCGACGAAAGAGTCAATCAGGTTACTCCGGCCCTGTTTAAACTTGCTGACACTCCGGCCAAAATGGCTCAATTACCCGTTGAGAAAATCCTCAACATTATCCGCCCCTGCGGACTCTCCCCCAAAAAATCAAAAGCGATCTCCGAACTTTCTAAAATCCTGGTAAGCGAATACAACTCGGAAGTGCCTGCCGACTTCGACGCACTTGAAACTTTACCCGGAGTAGGACACAAGACAGCGAGCGTTGTGATGGCCCAAGCGTTCGGCGTGCCAGCATTCCCTGTGGACACTCATATCCATCGGCTCGCTCAACGTTGGGGACTTACCAACGGAAAGAATGTTAAACAAACTGAGCTAGATTTAAAGAAGTTATTTCCCGAATCACGATGGAATGACCTACACTTACAAATCATCTTTTACGGACGAGAGTATTGTTCAGCTCGCGGATGCGATGGCTCCAAATGTGAAATTTGTCAGACCTGCTACCCGCGTCGGCGGTCTCCCAAAATCACCCGCAAAGCCTGACGGGGAATCTGAACCAAGCGATGAAATGATGAACTGCGGTGGTCTTTTAATTTTCGATTCTTGTAAACCTTTTAAAGATTGAACTCGAAAGCTCGAACCTGATGCAACTCCATATTGAATGTCCCATTTGCGAACAGCACATCACCACTCCGGAGTTGCCACCAAACAAAAAAGTCATTTGTCCAAGCTGTTCCCGCAAATTCCGATTTTCTGATGCTTCGAAAGTTGCACTTCCGTCACCCAACCAGCAGAAACAAACCAACAAATCCGACCGCCTCTCAGTCCCCGACGCTACCGGCAAGCCTTCTTCTCAGCCGATTTCAACAGCGGCTCAAGAGCTACCCGGGAAACCCCAAACACCAGACAGCCAACCTTCCCGGTCAACTAGCAAATACAAACTCGCACTCAAATTAAAAAAAAGAAGAAAGCAACGGTTCGTTTCAACTCTAATTACGACGGCAGTCCTGATGATCGCCATCGGAGTTTTGACTGGACTACTGATCAAACAAATGAGGCAGAGCAAGGTCGCAAAAAACGGCGATCCTCAGATCCCCGCTCAAGAGACGACTCCCCCCACTACACCGTCTTCAGAAGCTGAAACAAAAAACACAAAACCTGAACCCAAATCGCCTCCCAAGACACTTAAGGAGCAAATCCCCTCAGACATTCCCGACCAAAAATTTATTCAACTCAACCCAAAATCTGCCCAAAATTGCTGGGAGACAGTTCAGCCCAATCTACTAAGTCTAAAGGTTTTCGACGGCAAAGGGACACATGATGCTGTTGGCACCATCATCGACTCGCGCGGATGGGTATTAACTAGCTATAGCGCCGTCAAAGGTGCCTCAAAGATCGAGGTTACCTCCAGCTTGAAAACGATCCAGTATCTCGGAGAAACCGAGTTGCTGAACGATGTTGTCAGAGGGTATGTCGCGGTCAATAAAGAAGAGGATCTCATCATCCTATCTGTCAATCGGCGGTTCGTAGTCGCCTTCACAACGATAGAACCGATCACCCGAAACAATGTTGTAAAAAGCGAATTCTTGCTGCAGTGTGCACCACCGTCTCTTCAAAATCTTTATGGCGGCGTCGAAACAAGAATTCAATCCCGCGGTACGCTTAACTCGCTCAATGCAGTGGCTCAGGCAACCGCTCAACGAATGAAATTAAAAAACACTGACTTGGTTTGGTTTTTGGCCCAGACGCCAACGCTTGGTCTGCCGGGCACTCCGCTATTCAAAATAGATGGCAAATTGGCAGCTTTGCTTTCTTTTCGAATCGAAGAGAATAACTTTTTCGTACCTGTCAATTCAGTCCACGAACTAAAAGCATCGGCAGGTGAGATCAGGCCGCTAAAAGAGCTTTCGCCTCCTTCAGAAACCTCAGATTTCATTTCGATCAGCGAAAACAATCCAATGCGTGAATCAGTTGTAAAACTAAACCAATTGACCGATGCATGTAAACAATTCGACTGGATTCCAAAGAACGAAACCGAATTCAAAACACTTCAGTCTTTAATAACCCAATATATCGAAATAAAAAAACAAGCGACAAAAGATCCCAGCACCGAGACCGACAAACAAGTAATGCGGCAACTGGCTCAACTTGAAACCTCTTTAAACCAACGTGCGCTCTTATTTTCAAGCGATGACCAATCCGCATTAAAACAAATGAACAGGTCATTCGCTGAATCCGCGTTGCAGAAACCAAATCAGGCACTCCCGATCTATGGTGAATTTATTCAAATTCAAATTGCGAGCAATCAAATTCTTTTCCGAATCTTGGGAACCTCCACCTATGTCCGTGCCCCTTATCTGCAAACGGATGAACCGATGAGACCCGAGTCAAAATGGCTGTTTTTCGTCAAAACAGCGGAAGCGCCGAAGTCGATTAATCTGAAACTTTCTGGCGGGGAAACCGTTCCAACTGAAACAGTGAGTGAATTCTACAATTTTGGTCAGTGATTCCCCGTAGATGACGACTGCCTCGACTTGGTTTAAACTGAGGTATGGATTTGGCGGATGAGCCAAAATTAAACAACCGTCGGAACACTCTTTCCTCGAGAAATCATGTTTAAATCATGGCAGGCGCTTACGCTTTGGAAACGCGTATTAGTCGGCTTAGTCCTCGGCCTAGGCCTGGGACTCGCCGTTCGGTACGGCACCCCTGAATCCGTCAATGCAGATTCAGCTCACTCCGGTTTTGAGCGGGCAGCAGCCATCGGTGACACATGGTTTAAACCCTTCGGAGATGCCTTCGTCCGGTTGATTAAGATGTTGATCATTCCGTTAATTGTGACCACTCTGGTTTCCGGAGTAACCGCCATGGGAGATCCAAAAAAACTTGGCTCTCTAGGCGCCCGGACGATCGGCCTTTACATGCTTACCACTTTGTTTGCCGTCAGCCTTGGCCTGGCAATGGGAACTTTAATCAAACCGGGGGTGGGGGTTCAATACAACACAGCCTCTGCGGAGGATCTCGCGTCGGTTACCGGAAAAATGGCAGCGGCAGAGGAAGCAGGCGGTTTCGTCGACCGACTGCTCGATATCATCCCCAGCAATCCAGTCGCCGCACTTTCAGACGGTCAAGTGCTACCCACGATTTTCTTCTCGCTGATGATTGGAATTGGAATTTTATTTGTTGGAAAAGCAGCGGATCCCGTGCGGCATTTTTTTGATTCCGCAGCAGAAGTTGTCATGCGAGTCACGATGATGGTCATGGAACTAGCACCCTACGGCGTCTGCGCACTAATGGCTTGGGTAATGGCAACGAAGGGCATTGAAGTATTGAGCAACTTACTTTGGCTGGCAATTGCTTTATACGCTGCTTGCGTTTTCCAGATTATATTCGTTTACGGATTCATGATTATCCGTCTCTTTCTTGGCCTGCCGCTCAAGCAATTTTTTCGAGGCATTGCCGACGCTCAGGGCGTAGCATTTTCAACCGCTTCTTCCAGCGCGACTCTCCCCATTACCATTTCCTGTGCAGAGACAAATCTAGGAGTTGACAAATCGGTTGCCGGTTCCGTCCTTCCGCTTGGCGCGACGATCAACATGGACGGCACTGCGATTTACCTAGGACTCGTAGCACTTTTTGCGGCTCAGGCAGATGGACTCCAACTCGACATGTCACAGTACGTCATGGTCGCCATGACCGCGACACTGGTTTCGATCGGTGCTGCAGGAATTCCGTCAGCTGGTCTGCTTTTGGCGGCAACCGTTTTAAATGTAATTGGTATCTCGACGGAACAGTCTCTCTTAATCATCGCCTTTATTTTCCCGTTCGATCGCCTACTCGATATGATGCGAACACTCACAAATGTCTCTGGCGACATTGCTGTCGCCTGCACCGTAGCCAAATGGGAAGGCGAACTGAACGAGGAAGTATTTAGAAACGAGGCGGAAGTCTAACCCCGCAATGACTCGACTAATCAGAACTTCTTAGTCATCTCGCGCGGCTAATCGTTACTAATCGGGCGGGGATCGTCATGCCCGAACCGTCCAAGAATTTCCTCGACCGGGTACTTCAGCCGATTTTTCACCATCTTTTTCTGCAAGGTCGAAGCGATCTCGATCCCCATTTCATTTGCCATCGCTAATGAATAGCAGAGTACGTCGGCCAACTCTTCGCCAACTTCGGCCTTCTTTTCATCGTCTAGCTCTCTCGACTCAGCGGCAGTTATCCACTGAAAATGCTCCATTAGCTCCCCAGCTTCAATTGCCAGAGCCATGCTTAAATTTTTGGGTGAGTGAAATTTTTTCCAATTCCGCTCTTCGACAAACTCACGTACTAATTCACGCAAATCTGAAAGGGAAGTATTTGCGTCGGTAGATGTTTCTTGGACTGACATTAAATTCGCCTGGAACTGAATAAATTAATTCTCTTCAGTCTAACAGGATAATCATTTTTCAGAACGACTCACATAAAAAAAGACCGAACTGTCTCATCCAGATCGGTCTCTACGAATTTTTGGAACAAGTGCGAAGTACAAAGATCCCAACCTATTTTACAGAATCTGATTTAGCGTCCGAAATCTTAGGCACTTCAGTTGTATCAACCGTATCGACCCGTGGCTCTAAAAGATAGGCAAAAAGATCATTGATCTCGGGAACGGTCAAACTATCCAACAAACCTTCTGGCATGGTCGACCGCTTACTATCTTTGAGCTCCTCCACTTCACTCGAAGTAACAGTCACCGATCGTCCGTTATCAAGCCAAACCAAATAAGATTCATCAGCCTGCTGACGAGCAATGCCATTCATCAGGCGTCCGTCTACCGTAAGAATCGTTTTCGCTTGATATCGATCTGAGATTGTTTTGGAAGGGTGAACGGTGGACTCGATTGACTCACGCAAAGAAAACCGATTCCCCAATCCAGTTAAATCTGGCCCCATCACCTTCCCTCGACCTCGGAATTGATGGCAATTAGCACACTGAGCTTTCTCAAAAATCACACCGCCCAACAGTTGATTCCCAGCCGGCATCGCCTCGATCGACGTTAATAGTTGACTCACAGAATACTTACCGACAGTTCGATCATCCTCCCGAATCGACACCGGAGTTTCTGCAGGCCACGTCTGCCCGAACCACTCGCCCCAGGCGCTCATAACGGACTTCCAATCGTCGCCTTCCGAACTGATTTTTTTTCCGGCCCAATGCTCCAACAATCGCGAGGTCGCACCCTTATCCTGACCTCGCATTCGATAGCCGACCATGATGAGATCGCGGTAATGCCGCGGTTCTCGCGGGCGCCGAGCAACCTTCAACAACGTTTGAATGACTTCTACCCCTGTCAAATCATCGAGGACCGGAAGACTACTGACCAGATAAGCCCAATTCTCATCTCCGGGTTGTTGGGCCAGCCCAATGACCACATCATTTCGGCGAGAAGGTTCTTCCTGCCAAAGACGGCGCAGGTACTCCATTGAATCTGGATCACCACTCCGCCCTAACACTGCAATCACACCAAGCCTCACCTGATCAGTTTCAAAACTGGAATTTTCAACTGCTTTTAAGTTCTGATCGAGATCAACAATCATCTTTACCGTCTCGGCATCGAGAGCCTCAGGTAACTTATAAAATGCCGCAATCGCAGCATTAGGCCACTGGTGCCCGTTTTCAAAAACAAATGCCAATTGGTCTTCCGTAATTGTCTTGGCAAGAATTTTTAACGCTTTCTGCACGTACAGTTTATTTCCTGCACCGTAACTTTCTTGGGCAGCTTCCTCAAGCGTTGCAATCATCGCCAATCGCAAATCGGGGGCGAGACTCTCTCCCGAGGCATGTAGGTGCAAGGCAAGATGAATCTTATCATCCGCATCAACGGATTCACTCGAAAGAAACTCAAGCAACCGCCCATCGAGCTGGCTGACCTGCAAGAATGCCATCATGCGAATTAACTCGCGGTTAATGATGGAATTTTCACTCGGGAATTCACCGCCAATGCGATCGGCAAAGCCGCCAATCAATTTTGGATCTACCTGTCCACGAACCAACGCCAACTCCATCGCACGCAACAAATCAACAAAGTCGTGATCATTGATAAATCCTTCCATCCATTGGCTAGCTTTTGCTAGAACCTGATAAGCTCGCTCGAGTGACGGTGACGCCGTCATCAGCGCCACTGACCCTTGAGTAAATACTCTTAGCTCATCCGAATTGATAATCTCTTTTTCCCATTGCTCTGCGGGAACCTTTTCGAGAATTCGTCTCGCCACCAGTGCTTCCGCACGATCAAGCGAATTCAGCATCGCGTAAACCGGAGTAAGAGGGGGAGCAACCTCCATTCTCATCCATGATTCGCCAGCCTTCCGCCTTACTGCGGGTGAAGAGTCAGCGAGTAAACTCTTAAGGAGGGTTTCTATTTGCGACCCTTCTTTAAGTCCACATAAACGTGCGACCTGACCACGAATCGACTCATCCTTATCTTCGCTCAACCGAGTAAGCATTTCATCAGAAGGAACAGGACCGAAAAACACCATCAGCTGCAATGCTCGGATCCGGTCTTTGACGGGTGCAGTTTCATCAACCGCCACTGATTCGATTTCTGCTCCCCACTGTTCCCCCAGTTCATTTTTCAACTGAGCAACTTCCTGCCTCGCCCAGGCCGCCATCGGCTGTGGGTGATGGATAGCTTTTGCAATTGCGGATGATTCCGAATGAGATTCTGTTTTACCTGAGGTCGAAAACACTCGATAAACCCCACCCTTGGTTCCACGGCCTCCGGTACAAAAATAAAGGCTACCATCCAATCCAACCGAGAGATCAACCACATTCAATGGACGACCGCTCAAAAATGTTTCTGCCTTTCCCGAATAGCTCGCTCCCTCGACTTGAGCTTGAAGCATCAATATTCGCCCTTCCGACCAGTCTGCAAAAAACATCGCATTTCGGTAGGACTCTGGAAACTGAGTATGTTGATACAAAACCGCGCCCGTGGGTGACCCTCGTCCCGTTTCGCAAACGGCAGGCATTTGATCAAGGTAATATTGGGGAAATTTTGACCAACCGCTCCGCCAACCAAACTCGGCTCCATCGGGAACGTGAAAAATCATGGTAGGTCGATACCAGTTGGAACCTAGATCAGATTCCATATCACTATCGTGAAAAAACAGATCACCCCATGCGTCAAAGACCAAGTCATAGGCATTTCGAATTCCGCCAGCAACGATCTCTTGCCTTTTGCCATCCAAAGAAACCCGAACGATCGTTCCGCCAGGCGCGGCGACTCCCATAGCATGCCCGCCCGGGTCTTCGAAACGCGGAATTAAATCTCCCTCGTAGAAAAATTGATAGGGACTGCTGATATCCGGAGTACCGGTGAGCTGACTGCCGTTTCCAATGATCACATAAAGCATTCCATCCGGCCCAAGTCGCAATCCGTGGGCGCCATGTTCGAGGCTTTCGCCATGAAAACTGACGAGCTTTTGTTGGACTTCGAGCAAACCGTCTTGATCTTTATCCGCAAGACGATACAGCCCGCTACCTTCAGGCCCCTCACAAGTCACAAAAACCTCGCCATTGAGAGGTAGTATGCCTTGGCAATTTTTGACTTCGTTACAATAAACTCGAATTCTCTCTGGATCACGTTCAGATTTAGTCGGATCGGCAAGCAACAATGGGCCTCCCTCTTGCGACAGGAGAAGGGAACCAAATTCATTGAACTCCATGGCCACCAACGAACCGGTCTCTTCACTCGCTAGAACAGATTCCACCTCAAACCCCTTGGGGATCTCAAACTGACTTCGGCCAGCGGTTCGCTGGGCTTTGTCACTCTCCAATTCAGCAACTGATTTCTCCATAGCCTCTGGAGCGTTAGCGGTACTTTGCTCGTCGCTTAGTGTTCCACTTCTTGACGGAGCAGCGGCCTCTACAGGATCTCCGGGTATTGGCTTACCAAAATCAGCAGCATTACTTGCGACTGGCGAGGGAGTGGTCGATTCGGCAACAATTTCCTGTGCCGATTGATTACTTGAGTCGGGCTTGATAACACCGAGCGTCTGCGCTTTCAGCCAACCGATATCACTAACAGCCGTTGTTTTCCAGTTACGGGGCGCAGCAGTGCGCGTCTTCCATGACCCGTCGGTTAGCAATCGGCGATACCGAGCTTCTCCCTTTTCTTTCACGCGAATCCGAAGCGCCAGACCGACTTGATCGCCATCATGGTGTCGTACGCGTGCGGCAATTAAGTTGACACCCGGATGTAAATAACCCGCGATGTTCATTTCTGCAGACTGACCGAAAGATTGCCCTTGTGCAGCTAATTTACCATTGATGTAAATTTCAAATTCATCGCCGGCGGCAAACTCCATCTCTGCGTCTTCCGGCCGTATCAACGTGAACTTCTTTCGGAAATAACATTCCCCAGAACCTTTAAGATCCTTCGCACCGCTCTTAATAGGCGACCAAATCCACTCGGGTTGGTCGGCCAGAATCGACGAATCTGGAAACACTAAAAGGCAAAAAACCCCTAAAAGGAGAGCAAAGCTCGGATTGGCAAACAGCCAATTCGGAAGTTTTCGTTGAATTCTTACGCGATCTTCCATGATCACCTCAGTGCGCGGGCGGGGTGGAAACGTCGCTCGCTGGAGTATTTAGCTACAATCTGAGCGCAAAACTCTGCGCGATCCTCATACCTTTCAGGAATCGGCAGCATTCCGCGTTAGATTTGGAGAACTTTGAGGATTATCGTAAATTTCCAACCGCTAGCGGGAACTAAATAGCCGAAGAAGATATCAAACGCCCGGACTCTGTAGACGGATGAGCCTTGCCGCGGATACGGCCAAGCGCCTAAGACGAATCTGAGTCCTACATTCAAAAATGCGTCGGGAATCGGCGTAACCTTATTATCTTCCTCAAATCAGAACGAAATACCGGGGAAAATCAGGGTATTATTTGCATGGATGGGCACCGCTAATTACAACGGAATATCAAGGTATTATCGGTTTACCTTGTGTTCTACCGAGTTCAATTTTGCCTGGGATCACCACAATGCTTCGATTTGTAGCAAACCTCTCTGAGTTGTTTCAATTGCCTCGCACATCGGTCAGAAAATCAACACGAGCCCAGGGGCTTAAGTACCAAAACCTTGAGGCTCGGCATCTGCTCGCTAGTATCACCTACAACCCCACGACCGATATCGTAACGATGCAAGCTGACGCTACCGACGATGTCGGTGAGGTTTTTGAAGTGACCGGGACGAACAGCTATCTCTTTAAACTGACGGGTGTTGCTGATTTTACCCTAGATGCAGACACTGATCCTCTCGTTGGAATTAATTTTTTTGGTGGAGATGGAAACGATACTTTTTCTAATATCACGGGTATCCCCTCCACAGCTTACGGCGAAGCCGGGGACGATGAGCTAAACGGAGGAACCGCCAGCGACGTTTTATTCGGTGGAGCGGATAACGACACGATTCGCGGGTTTGGTGGCAGTGACGGACTTCATGGAAACGATGGAGACGACACAATCCTCGGCGGCGACGGTAATGATTTCCTCTATGGCTTTACGGGAGCAGACAATCTTTACGGTGAAGCCGGAAACGATCAAATCATCGGCGACGCAGGTGATGACCTCATTTACGCAGGCGATGGAGATGACGACGTTTATGGCAACGGCGGCGCAGACATTATCAAAGGTGAAGCTGGCTCGGACGACCTTTTCGGTCAGGATGGAGACGACTACATCGAGGGAGGAGAGGATGACGACAATATCTTCGGCGGAATCGGAGAAGACATCATCCTTGGAGGCGACGGAGCGGACGATATCTATGGCAACGAAAACATCGACAAACTATATGGTGAAGCTGGTGCTGACACGATCGTCGGGCACGACGGCGACGATCTAATCTTTGGCGGGGATGGCGCCGATACAATGATCGGATCTGGCGGAGCCGACCGCCTAATGGGCGGCAACGATAACGACAAGATGTACGGAGGGGAAGGAGACGATTTCATCAATGGTGAAGACGGCGACGACAGTGGCATCGGCGACAACGGCGCAGACGTCATCGTCGGTGGTGAAGGCATTGATTATCTAGACGGTGGAGCTGGCGAGGATCTTCTTCAAGGAGAGGCAGGCGACGATGTCTTGTCCGGTGGAGCAGATAATGACCAGGCCCTTGGCGGAGATGGAAACGACCTGCTGTTTGGTGGCGAAGGAAATGACTCTCTCTTCGGTGAAAATGGAATGGATCGGATTTACGGGGACTTTGGAGATGACACCATCTCTGGAGGCGCCGACAATGACATCCTCTTTGGTAACTTTGGTAATGATCTTATCTTTGGTGACGCTGGAGATGACGTCGCTTACGGTGGAGAAGGAGATGACTCCATATACGGTGCCGACGGCAACGATACTCTAATCGGCAACGAAGGTAATGACACTCTGAACGGCCAGAACGATGACGATACAATCTTCGGCGGCGAAGGAGACGACACCATTATTGGCGGAGCAGGTGACGATCTTCTTTATGGCCAGCAAGACAACGACGACATGTACGGAAACCAAGGTGTCGACAAACTTAACGCCGGCGTAGGAGACGACGATCTTCACGGAGGCGATGGAGATGACAATCTCTTCGGAGGTGATGGGAATGACAATCTCTACGGTGAAGCAGGGGCCGACACTCTGGTTGGCCAAAACGGCGATGACGGACTGTTCGGCGGAATCAATGTCAACACCCAAGACATTCTCTTCGGCAACGATGGAAAAGATCGATTCCTGTTTTCAAGCTATGACTATGTCGCCGACGCCATTGGCGAAGATGCCGAAGTGGAAATTCGAAACGGCAACGTCACTTGGACAAACCTTGAAGTTGAGATCCTCGACGATAGTTTCCAAATGCTGGTAAATCGGACTCAAAATACGGCGTTGCTCAAAGGTACGATGACCGACGAACCACTCGTCTTCATTAAAGATTTTGCAGTTGCCTCGGCCACGGAAGTTGGAACGAACGCATTGGTAAGCGTTACCAATCAGGTCTTCGATCCAGCAACTGGCCAGATTGTCCCGGTTACTGTACTCGAGCGGCAAATCACCATTAGAGAGTGGGACGAATTTGCTCCTACCGATAATGACGAAATCATACAGGGACTTCCGCAGGTCATGGCCTACACGTGGGCGGGACCGGATGCGGTTCCAAACGTCCTGCCCAACGATTCTTCTTGGTGGGCTCAGTGGCGTCTATTGAGTGGCTGGACCGACACCTTCCCAAATCAAATTGAGTTTTACGAAGTGTCGGGAGACAATAATTGGTGGTACCTGAAAACTGCCGAATTTGCTGCCGCCGACAGCACCTTCAATCCCGACAAAGACTGGGCGACAAGTTGGTTCCTCTATTTTGACAGTGACCCCGCAGCCGATGCCGACAAGGCAAGACTGTTAAACAAAATGAACAAAATCGACGAGCTATTCACGAAACTAGAGATTTTCTAAACGAGAATCAGCAGTCTAATTAACACAAGGCGTAGCGTTTTTTGCTACGCCTTTTTTAGTGCGCAATCCTAAAATGTCGACACCTGCCATGGTAACCTTGCCGCATGACCGACTTGAGATATAAAAATCCCTGCTTACCATTCGCGAGGTTTAGTTGTATCTGGTGAGCCTACATTTTTTTGGAACCGACAACCATCAATAAAAAAACGCCCCGAAAATATCTCGGAGCGTTCGTCGTTTAAGCTGAACAACCCAAAGTCACTCTAATTTTTGGACAACAGTGAAACGGCAACTTCACGTTCATTGGCATCCCGGCATTCCAGCTCAAGATGCTCTGGAAAGACCGTTTCACTTCCGACAATTCGAATGTCGAGCGTGCCGCGACCTTCCAATTCCGCGAGTTCTTTACGTTTTTGATTGTTCAAGTATGAGGCAACCTTTTCGTTGACCCTTACCGAAATACTTGCGACATTCTTATTTTCGGTCGCCAACATCAACATCCGTAACACGTCGAGCGCCATGCTCTCTTCCGTCTTTACATTACCGCGTCCGTTACAACAGGGACACTCTTGGTAAAGGCTTCGCTTCAACCCCGGCTTAATCCGCTGGCGAGTCATTTCGATCAATCCGAATGGACTGATTCGCAAAATCTTCGTCCGGGCCCGATCTCGCTTCATTGAGTCACGCAAGGTTCGTTCAACACCCCGACGATGCTTGTCCCGCCGCATATCGATAAAGTCATTCACAATGACGCCACCGAGATCTCGCAATCGCAATTGACGGGAAATCTCTTTTGCGGCGGCCATGTTCAAACGATAAGCAGACTCTTCCGCTGAATCATCGGTACGAAAACTACCGCTGTTCACATCAATTGCAACCAATGCCTCAGTCTGATCAATCACGATAGAACCACCATCAGGCAGGGGAACCTCGCGTGCATGGATTTTGGCTATCTCTTGCTCGACCTTGTATTGATGAAACAGAGGATCGTTGCCGGAATACAACTGTAATTTGTTCGAATGCCGAGGCATCACTAATTTCAAGAACTCTTTAGCTCGTTCGTAGGCATCTTCACTATCGATCATAATCTTGTCGATATCAGAAGTCAGGATATCCCGAATCGTGCGAATGATCATGTCGCTCTCTTCATAGATATCAATCGGAGCAGACATCGTGACCACTCTTTTCGAAATCACTTTCCAGAGCCTTAAGAGATAGGCAAGGTCGCGTGAAAGCTCACGGCGCGAACGCCCGGCACCGGCTGTTCTCACAATAAATCCGAGCCCCTTGGGTGGCTTGAGATCATACAGGTATTCTCTCAAACGCTTTCGCTCTTCTTCGTCCTCAATCTTGCGAGACACTCCAATCCGGCCAAGGGCCGGCATCAACACGAGATAACGTCCCGGAATACTAATGTAGGTGGAAAGCGTCGGCCCTTTATTGCCGATTCCCTCTTTAATTACCTGAACGAGAACCTCATCGCCTCGCTTAAAAATTTCCTGAATCGGAGGCTTTACTCGGGGTCGAAACCCACCGTGCGAAGGCGGTCGCCGACCTCGTCCGTTAGCATTGGCCGCTGCCGCCGCTTCCTTCTCCTTCCGCATCATTTCGTCCGGATCGTATCCGCCTTGCTTGAAATAACGTGGCTCCACATCGCTGATGTGCAGGAAACCGTTTCGACCAACGCCGAAATCGACGAAAACGGCCTGGATGGTCGGTTCCAAATTGACGACCTTTCCTTTGTAGACGTTGCCAACGAAATTTTCCTGGCTTTCTCTTTCTACATAAAGTTCCTCTAGCCGGTCATTTTCAACAATCGCAATCCGATTTTCCTCGGCTTGCGATGCGTTGATGAGCATTGTTTTTTTCATTTGAATTCATTCTTTGCTGGCGATTAACTGGAGAACCTAAACAGGACTCATACAGTCGAATCGCATGGATTTGATTTTTTTGACTGTCGTGGTTTGACAGCAATGGGCAGGCCGTTCCTACTGCAGAAAGACCGGTAACATTTGCCGTTGCCTTCCGGTTCGCCGATTGCAAACCGATGGCGTTACTCAACAACCCAAATTTGTGACTTTTTTCGCTGGAACCGGAACGACGAACTTCCGTCGCACCCGAATTATTTAAACGAAGAGCGAAGTCATTTCTTCGCAAGTGTTTATCACTCCAACGATTAACTAAAAACTCGATTCCAATGAACGCTTGGTTACGGAATCGACTTTGAATCATTGACCTGAGCGTTTGTGCTGCCGCGAATACCGGTGCAGTCTGTCTCGCGTACCAGAACGATCGACGTTGGAACTTAGTGAAAAACCCGGCATAAAGATCTGGCGTCGAACCGGCAACGAAACCGTAACGCCAAGAACGCCCAGCTGCCGACAAGGCGGCAGTCGAGGAGAACTTCATCTTTAATGCATCGGTAATCATCGAACTTGCATTCCTCTTCAGATCAACGCAAACCCGATCCAACTCTCGCTCAAATTTAAGATTTCAGTGAGACGCAATTTTTCAAATAACGCGATCAAAACAAACGGGATTGAAACAGGCTCGAGTGAAACAACTAAGGGCTGTCTCGCTTAGCCTCGCCAATCCAATCTAACCACTATTTGCGTCTCCCGAATCTGCGGTTACGGGAAATCCAGCAACCACCAGTTCCTCCAAGGCTGAAATCGCCTGTTGAGCATCTTCCCCGGTCGCTTCCAATTGAACCCTTGTTCCCTGAGTCGCGCCAAGTGTCAAAATGTCCAACACGCTTTTGCCATCTACCCGGATATCATCTTTAACTACTTCAATCTTACAGTCATACTTTGACGCAGTGGAAACAAATAAATACGCAGGACGCATGTGCAAACCCTGAGGATTGCTGATTGTAACCATCGCTGATTGAAACTGTTCCGACATCTGTAATTTGAGCCATCTAAGGTTGAATCAATAGTTTGCCAAACAAGCTTAGGAAGCAAACTGATTGTTATCAGCTTCTTCCAATATCTGCTGGATATCCTCAGGAGTCCGCGACTGCTTAAGGAATCGGCAAAAAGTTTCATCCTGTAATTGCTTGGAAATATTCTCCAAAGCACGAAGATGGTCATTCGGCTGGTCTGGGGGAGAGATCAGCATAAAAAAGAGCTGAACCTGCTCTCCATCAAGACTTTGAAAATCAACCCCTGTTGGGC
Source organism: Mariniblastus sp. (assembly GCA_011523945.1). GTDB lineage: Bacteria > Planctomycetota > Planctomycetia > Pirellulales > Pirellulaceae > Mariniblastus. The sequence goes on from WTFU01000186.1 coordinate 55,203, forward strand.
TTACGCCAACCGTGCCGACCGGTTGACTGACACTCGGGTGTTTTGTGTGCGGAACGGCGATTCCTCGACCAATTCCGGTGCTTCCCAGCTCTTCTCGTTTCAAGACTGCCTGGACGATCGCTTCCTGATCATCTCCACCAAGCTGTCCAGATTCGACCAAGCTGGCGACTAACTCGCGGACAACCCCTTCTTTATCAGAAGATGTTAACTCCGCTCTGATCGCTTCAGTTCTTACGAAATCAGAAAACTTCATAAATGGTTCCTTTTGTATGTTTGTTGTCTTGCGGACGTTCAGTTCACTTCAAGCAAAAAATTTACTCTGCTGATTCCTCTGGAATCTTGTGATCTCGCCCACGATGACTAATAAGTTTTTCTTTATGTTTTTTTAACTGCTGTTCCATTTTGGAAACCGTACTGTCTAGAGCGACAAGCACGTTCGAGCCGGTGTCGGAGGCAAAGAAATCATTGGTCTCTTCTGCCGAAACAATGATCTCAACTTTTGGGGTATCGGTATGCTCCAGATCCACCAACACTTGTATCGCCGTTGTGCGATCAAAAAATTTAGGGAGTTTAGAAACCTTCGCTCTCATGGTTTCCTGAATCTCGTCACTCATGTTGCCATGTCTAGCAGTAACTTTGATTTCCACCCTGACCCCCGTTTTAAAATTTTTATCAGTTGCACGAGAGGTTTTCTCTCGAGGTTGTGTTTCAACCAATTGTAGAGCGATCGAGAATTTCGAACAAATCCAAATCACTTCTGAGCCGAAAATTCATCGAGAATAGATGGTGAATTATGGAAACGCGTTGGAATACTGACCCCACCAATCGTCTCGCCAAGGGGCTAGACTTCGCGTTAGCGACAAGGCCATTCAAGGCCAATGCGATCGGTAATTATTCGAAACGGACTAAATATTCGAATTTCTTCGGCAATTCATGCGTTTCCGTAATCCGAATCAATAATTGCTCCCCAACCACGTTTCGAAGCCTCGAAAAAAACGGCGGTTTCCCAGACCTGGGGAATTGGACAGGCGAGTGCCATCGTCGAACGTTCAGGATCCGCAAAATAACCGGAAAAGTCGAGGCAAACGCACTATCGTCACGACCCAATTTAGGGAACCTCAGTAAAAATCGCCGGGATATCCGCCTTTCGCACAGCCTCATTAAAATCCCTGATTCCCCGCTGCACTACGTTTTTCTGCTTAGCAAGCAGGGCATCAATCTCCTCAATTAACTCATTACGAACGGCAATTGATTGCCGAGTCGGCCGATTATCACCAGCACTGACAACGCCAACGAGACCGCTTAGCCGATTGTTGAGCCGTATTGGATAATTAAGCGGATCCTGAGGGCTTTCGTTTTTTGTCTGGTATAACGCCTGCTCGACTCCCAACAGCTCTTCCTCCAGCTTTTTGGCTTTCTCCACCAGTTGCTCACTTCCTCCCGCTTTTTCCAGTCTATCGCGTAAGCTTTTAAGCTGTTCCCGGATATCGCGGATTCTTTTAATCGCTAAGTGTATTTCACTCAGTTTGTCGCGCACGCCAATCAAGAACTTGAATTGGGCCTGAAAATCGTTCGGCGTCGCCGAGGACCTTGGATCTTTCTCAATTTTAAAATCAATGGTCTGGCTGATGATAATATTTTCAGCCGAGGTTGACACTCCGTCATCCGAACCCGACTTTGAGACCGTTAGCCTCGCTTGATACGCCCCGGGAACGGCCATCGGGCCTCTCGTGCCTCCGCCCCAAAGAACCATTCCCTCAAATGTCTCAGCATTGGGATACCTCATATCCCATCGCAGTTCATTTAACCCCGACTTCAAACTGAGTTTCTTCTCTTTGCGCTCAAGATCTGGTTGAGTACTAAACGCCTGAATCAAGTCACCGGAAGAGTCAAGCAATCGCAATTCCGTTTTCATTTTTTCCTTCGGCAACTCATTAACGTAAAACCGAATCGGCACCCCCGCAAGAATATTCTGACCTGAGGTTCTACCAGGAGAACGGCTACCACCGCCACGCATTCGAATCGTTGGTCGTGTCTCCAGCAACTGAATCTCTTTATCGAATAACTCAGGCGACCATTGGTGAATCGGACTTAGATCGTCCATCAACCAAAATGATCTCCCCTGTGTCGCCACGATCAGGTCTCCGTTCTTAACAGCAAGATCGGTAATCGGAACAACTGGTAAGTTGCACTGAAATGGACTCCAGTGATCACCATCATCAAATGAAATGTAGAGTCCCGACTCAGTTCCTGCATACAACAATCCCTTGCGTGCAGGATCGGCTCGGATCACTCGAGTGAAGGCCTGACGGTCGATCCCGTCACTAATTGCCGTCCAGGACTTACCATAATCTTCTGTCTTAAAAAGATACGGTTTGAAATCATCAAGTTTGTATCGTGTGGCGGCTACATACAGCCCGCCGGGCAGTGTAGGGTGCGGTTCAATTGAATTGATCTGTGACCATTCCGGTAATTCAGGAGGCGTGACATTTACCCATTTCTTTCCTCCATCGCGCGTCACGTGCAACAAACCGTCATCCGAGCCAGCCCACAAAACATCTTTCTCAACAGCGGATTCACAAGCCGCAAAAATCGTACAGTAATACTCGACACTCGTATTGTCTTGTGTAATGGGACCTCCGGATGAACCTAATTTGGACGGGTCATTTCGCGTTAGATCACCACTAATTCTTTTCCAGCTGTCCCCTCCGTTGGTCGTTTTAAAAAGAACATTTCCAGCGGTGTACAGCACTTTCGGATCGTGCTTCGAAAAGAAGATTGGAAAGTTCCACTGGAACCGATACTTGCCGTCTCCCGCGCCATGCCCCATCGGATTATCGGGCCAAACGTGAATATTACGAGTCTCCTGAGTCCGATGGTTAACTCGTGTTAAATACCCACCGTAAGAACCACCGTAAACAATCTCTGGGTCTTTAGGATCAGGCGCAATGAATCCACTCTCCCCACCCGCTGTGGGCATCCAATCGCGTTCACCAATACTTCGCCCTCCGGTTCGACTTAAGATACGAACCGTGGAATTATCTTGCTGGGCGCCGTAAATTCGGTAAGGAAAATGATTATCGGTAGTGACTCGATAAAACTGGGCCGTCGGCTGGTTTTCATAGGTCGACCAGGTTTTGCCGCGATTCAATGAAATCTGAACACCTCCGTCATCCGCAATTGCCATGCGCTGCGGATCATTCGGGGCGATCCACAAATCATGATGGTCACCATGGGGAGTTGAAATCGAATCAAACGACTTCCCAGCATCGCCGGATCTCCAAAACCGCACATTCAAAACATACACTTCGTCAACATTTTCAGGCCCGGCATATACTCTTGTGTAATACCACGCCCGTTGCCGCAATTTACGTTCATCGTTGATACGGATCCAGGATTCGCCTCCATTATCGCTTCGAAACAGCCCTCCCTCCTTGGACTCCACCATTGCCCAAACGCGATTGGAGTCAACAGGGGAAACAGCAACACCACAAATCCCCACCGTTCCGCGGGGCAGTCCGTCATTACGAGTGATTTCATTCCACGTCTCACCGCCGTCAATACTCTTCCAAATACCCGACCCCTCACCGCCGCTTTCCAAACTAAAAGGGGTTCGCTTAATTTTCCAAGTCGTGGCAAAGAGAACGTTCGAACTTTGTGGATCAATTACTAAATCGACAGCGCCGACCTCTTCATTGACAAACAAAACCCGCTTCCATGAATTACCTCCATCGGTACTCTTAAAAACACCGCGTTCCTGGTTGGCTCCGAACAAATGCCCGAGGACTGCCGCATAGACAATATCAGGATTGGTTGGATGGATGCGAATCCGAGGAATGCGTCGAGAATCCTCCAACCCCATTTGCTTCCACGATTTCCCGCTATCAAGCGACTTCCATACACCGTTTCCATGAGAGACATTTCCGCGGACCGTAACTTCACCACCACCGACATAAATGACATTCGGATTGGATGAGGAGACTGCAATGGAGCCGATCGATCCTCCGAAAAATCCATCTGAGATATTCTCCCAACTTGACCCAGCATCCTCGGTCTTCCAGACACCCCCTCCTGCGGCACCCATGTAGTAAAGCATTGGATTATCAGCAACACCCGAGGTTGCTGCTGATCGACCCCCGCGGTAGGGACCGAGGGATCGAAACGATAGCGATTCGAAAAAAGACTGTTGAGCATCGTTTGATCCGGCTAACTGTGCCTGAGCAAGATCAGCAAAACTAAAAACAATCCCCAATGCGGTGGCAAAAACAAGCGTTAACTGTGAAAGCATGATGAATTACCCAATCCGGGAAAATAATTTTGGCAAAGTTCGATCCGCTTAATGGATCGTCTTTTATTGTACTCAAAGCGAGTTCCTGAGGGCTGTTTTACTTTAAAAACCGCGCAGCACGAAAGATTCAAGGACAAAAGTGAACTCGCTCACCAATGGGTCAATTGAATGATCCGAATAGTGTCGCCCCAATCAGGCACACCCGTTCAAACGCCAGAATTAGGACCTTGTGAACGTCTGAAATGAAAAATCGAAATTGTTCTTTTCATCTTTTTGAAAACCAATTTCTTCGACCAAGGTCCAATCGTCCCATGCAATTTCGGGGAGGTCCGTATCACCATCGATTTCAGTGTGCACCCGCGTGAGATGAATTTCGCTAATAAACGGAATGGCAAGCCGGTAAATCTCTGCCCCTCCGGTAACAAACGGCAGATCGTCCTCTCCACACAAAGCAATTGCTTCCTCAATCGAATTTGCGATCAATGCACCATCACACTCAAAATCGGATTGGCGTGTCACGATCACTGTGGTTCGCCCGGGCAAAAGTCGGCCAATGGAATCAAAGGTCTTTCGCCCCATGATAATGTGATGCCCCATCGTGAGACGTTTAAAACGTCTCAAATCCGCCGATAGCTGCCACGGCAGATCTCCGTTGATTCCGATAACATCGTTCTCCGCCGCTGCTACGATCATTGCTAATTTGTTCATCGAACTTATCCGTTTCGATCTTGTGATCACTGAACGCAACTAAACGGCAACCTTGCCCTTGATGTGGGGATGGGCCTCATATTGCAATAGCTCGAAATCCTCGAATTTAAAATCGAAGATTGATTTTACATTTTCATTGATCGCTAGTTTTGGCAATTCTTTAGGCTCACGTGACAACTGTAAACTCACTTGCTCTAGATGATTCGAATAGAGATGGGCATCGCCAAGGGTGTGCACAAAATCGCCGGCTTTCAAACCAGTAACTTGTGCCACCATGCAAGTCAGTGCAGCGTACGAAGCTATGTTAAACGGCACGCCTAAAAAGACATCTGCACTCCGCTGGTAAAGCTGGCATGACAATTCACCATTGGCAACATAGAACTGAAAAAAAGCATGGCAGGGGGGCAACTTCATTTTTGGGATTTCAGCCACATTCCAAGCGCTCACAATTAAGCGTCGGGAATCTGGATTATTTTTTATCTCATCGATCAGCTGTGAAATCTGATCAACCGTCGTTCCGTCAGCCCCTTGCCAACTTCGCCACTGCGATCCATAGACCGGGCCAAGTTCCCCATTTTCGTCGGCCCATTCATTCCAAATTCGAACACCGTTTTCCTGCAGATATCGCACATTCGTATCACCACTCAAAAACCAAAGGAGTTCGTGAATAATACTCTTGAAATGCAGTTTTTTCGTCGTAACCATTGGAAATGAGTCACGCAAATCAAAACGCATCTGATATCCGAAAACGCTTTTCGTTCCAGTTCCGGTGCGGTCAGTTTTCTCAACACCATGGTCGAGAATATGTCGAAGGAGGTCTAAATATTGTTGCATCACCATTTTGTATGGGTTGACGTTGTAGGATTCAAGCCCGGCAATTCCCTCTAAACTCTTCCGCTACGGGAAAACACGTAATATTTTCCAATATTTAGAACCTCTCCTCAGTTTTGACCGCCCGCTTCGAGAGATACGGTCGAGGCTCTATGATCATCCTCGACAATACTGCTCCCTGATTCTGAAAAACCACGGGCGAACACGTCATCGAATTAACGGCGCTTCACTCTTTCATTTCTTCTGAGATCTGTCATCGAAAATCCTCAACCATTAACAGTGCCATCCAACCGACTAGCCGACGCCAGTTTGCTAATCGTCGCTCTTATCTGGGGAATCAACATGGCGGTTATGAAAATGGGAATTTCAATGATAGACCCATTCGCCTTTAATTCAGTTCGTCTTTCCCTCTCTGCAATTACCCTCGGGGCCTGCGTCTGGCTGGAAAACCGCAGTCGAAAAATTAACCTTGCGGGGGCATCCGCCCCCAACTCGTCTCACCGCTCTGGAAACAAGTGGGGTGTGGTCATCGCATTCGGTCTTCTCTCGGGAGGCTTTTATCAGATTCTATTTGCGATCGGTATGGATCGCACAACCGCAGGTGACTCTGCGTTAATCATGTCATCGATTCCGATGTGGACCGCTTTGTTGGCCTTTATTTTCCTCCATGAAAACCTGGAAAAAATTTGGAGTGGTTTGGCAATCACCTTTGTTGGCACACTCATTATTACCCTCCAGAATAACGGTATCGACTTTTCCAACAAAAACTTAATTGGCAATTCAATCATTCTTATTGCAGCACTCGCCTGGTCTACCGGAGTCATTATCAGTCGCCCGTTAATGAAAACTATTTCCCCTATTCAATTAGCTTTTTACGCGACGGTTGGAACGCTTCCGATTCACTATTTTATGGCATGGTTTGTCCAAACAGATGGACTCAACAACCTCAATCAACCATCGATTCTTTTCTGCATAGGGTACTCAGGTATCTTTTCAACGGGATTGGCCTATGCCATGTGGAACTACGGGGTTCATAAACTCGGCGCCTCGCACGCCTCGGTGTATCAAAACCTTGTCCCCCTGATCGCTTTAGCCGCCGCGTGGATCTCGCCACTCAATGAAAGAATTACCGCTGTGCAAATTCTCGGAGGGTTTCTAATTATTTTTGGATTACTCGTCACACAAAAGTTGAGAACGAGTCCCCCACAAATCTCGAGGAGATAAACTTCAATAAAAGTATTAAATTCTGCAATAAAACCAATGCTATCAACACGGCAATCCGAATCTAAATATTTTTTTTCGATTTTCGTTGTGTTCGCACCCGATGACAGCAATCAGATGCAAGCTTCTCGTTTACGACGCGATGTTCATTCGCAACTCTCCCAGAACCTGACTCAGGGCTAAAAAATGCCACGGTTTTCTATCATCATCCCGCTTATGGATGACGAACGGTTATTCGATCATACGCTGGCTTCGATTTTAAGAGATCGATCGCCTTCCAGCGAAATCTTCGTTATTCACGATGGCACTTATCAAGATCCTCACCAGCTGAGTGACGAAATCAACTTCGTATCCACCGAGAAAAGAGCAAACTTAATTGCGATGTTTAATCGCGGCGTTGGCCTTTCAAGCGGTGACTTTGTAGCCTTCATTCGCCCGGGAATGGAATTGCCCGCGGATTGGCAATCAACGGTGGAAGATGCGTTTGAAAAACCTCACATCGCCAGCGTTTCCCCGCTAATCACAACTCCTGCAGAACCACACAAGATAGTCACCGCTGGCGTAGAAAATGGAATCGGTTTTCAACGAAAAATGAGCGGGGCACGCTGGCGAACGACACCCGCAAAATTAAAACGGGTTTCTCCACTTGGTCCAACTTCCTGGGCAGCGTTCTACCGTCGCTCTGCGATCGAGCATATTCACCCTATTTCGGAAAACCTCAGCCCGGTCTTTCTCGATCAGGAAATTGCGATGAATCTTCAAACGCTGGGAATGGGAATCCATTTTAGCTCAGAGACAAACTTGGAAATCGAACGAGCCAGTCTCATCACCGGTGAACAGAGACTGCCACACGGTCAATCAGCTCAACGAACCTATCGTCGACAAGCCATTTCTGGGAGATCTGTTCTGCGAACCACTGCGCTGATCGCCTGGGATCTCCTAAACGCTCCTCTGCAACCTTGGCGATTGCAGCAAGCGGGTGGTCGAATGTCGGCCGTATTGCATCGGCAAGAGGATCGCGAGCAGGGTGCCTACCTGACAAAGATCGCTGCCGAATATCGATCACAGCTTGCTTTTGAACTGCCAATTCAAACTGCAAACAATAGCGTCCGGGAATCGTCGACGACGCGTCGTGCAGCTTAGTCGTCTTCATGCCATTCGCTGGTAGAGCCAAGTTACGCGAGGACGAATCGGCGCCAACGTCCGATTGATCCGTGAAATATCCCACCATGATGCGGTTTTCCTAGTGGCGGCGACTCTGCTGAGTCGGTGCGAAACTTTCCGCTGGCGGTTATACTGTTTTGGAGCGAAAAGAGTGAACCCGATTGGATTTGATCAATGGGTTCCACTCGAAACAGGCCTTGGCTCAACTTGAGTTGAACGCCTGATTTGAATCAAGCTGATTTGAATCAAATAAACGCTCCTCTTCAATTCTTAAACCTTGCTTTCGGCAGACTTGTTCGGATGGCATGAAAACTGGATTCTAACGGAACACAAAATGTATCTTCGATTAGCCAAACGAATGTTGCTCGAAACGGACAAGCGTCTGCTTTGGAAGCTGGCATGGAACATGGGATTCAAAGGTTGGCGAAGCGTTCAAAAACATAAAAAGCGATTGAAAAACGGCAAGTTTTTTCCTCCCTATCTCTACATTTCAATCATCAACAGTTGCAACTTGCGATGCACGGGTTGCTGGGTCGACGTTGCGTCAAAACAGAGCAAGATAGACGTCGAAGCAATGAATCGAATGATCGGCTCAGCCAAGAAACAAGGAAACTCGTTTTTTGGATTACTTGGCGGTGAACCATTCATGCACAAAGAACTATTTGAAATTCTTGAAGCCCATCCGGACGTCTACTTTCAAGTGTTCACCAACGGACATTTCATTACCGATGAGGTCGCAAAACGCCTGCGTCGTTGCGGCAACGTGACTCCCTTAATCAGCGTCGAAGGTACGGAAATTATCAGCGACCAGCGGCGAGGAAAATCAGGAGTGTTGTCGGCAACCATGACCGGCCTTCAGAATTGCCTAAACAATAAAGTGATGACCGGCGTTTGTACCAGCTTATGTCAAACCAATTTCGAAGAACTCCTTCGTGAAGAATGGGTCGACCGACTGATTGAAATGGGAGTCCTTTACACCTGGTATCACGTTTACCGTCCAATGGGGCCTGACCCCGCTCCTGAACTGGCACTGACCCCCGAACAGCAACGAACGGCAAGGCAGTTCGTGGTCGACATGCGATGCAAAAAACCAATCATTGTTATTGATGCCTACTACGACGCGGACGGCAAGGCACTCTGTCCTGCTGCCACAGGGTTCACTCATCACATCAACCCCTGGGGCGACATCGAACCTTGCCCGATCATTCAATTTGCGAAAGAGTCGATTCATGACGAACGACCGCTGGATCAGGTGTTCAATGAATCCGAGTTCTTAACAGACTTTAGAAAAACCGCCGCTGAAAATACGCGTGGCTGCATCGTGCTCGAACGGCCGGATTTGATTGAATCCCTCGCGGAGAAACACGGCGCCAAGGATTCAACGGCAAGAAAGTCCGCGATCGCTGAATTACGTGCGACTCAACCCCACCCGTCTCAATATTCCCCAGATTTAAAGCCTATTCCCGAGAGAAGTTGGGCCTATCGCCTCGCCAAAAAAATTGCTTATCATGACTACGGTGTCTATGATCAACATTTTGAGGCTGACAATTGGCAAGATCCTCGCGAGGCCAATCCGCCCCAACCAGACTCTGAGTTGGTGCAACTCAAATAAAGAATTAAAACTAAACCGCAACCTTTGAATTGGTTCGAATTCTTGGAAAATTTTTTTATAGTATTCTTAGTAATCGCCATCGTCTCTTTGATTGCAGGCGGTATCACGCTTTCGATCCTTTACGAAAATAAACGGAAGCAAAAACTCAAAGAGTTGGCCGAAGAAATGGGACTGGCATTCGTTCCCGATGGCGACCCCCACCTACTCGCGCGTTTCTCAGATTTCAAACTCTTCAACGTCGGCCGATCCCGAAAAATGAGGAACTTGATTCAAGGCGACAGCGGTGAAGTCAAACTCGCAATCTTCGAGTACGCCTACACTACCGGAGGCGGCAAAAACTCGAAAACTCACCGTCAGTCCATCGTGTCACTGCATTCCAACGACTTAGTTTGTCCGGACTTTACCATTCGCCCCGAGAACTTTCTTGACAGGATCGGAAGCGCACTCGGATTTCAAGATATTGATTTCGACGACCACGAAGAATTTTCAAGTAAATTCGTGCTACAAGGGTCCAACGAACAACAGGTTCGCGACTATTTTAACCGCGAAACGTTAGACTTCTTTACAGCAAGACCCGACATTTGCGTGGAAGCACAATCTGGCACACTGTTTTATTATCGCACGAACAAACGAATTAATCCCAATCAAATCAAAGACAGCCTCGCTGAAGCATACGAGGTTTTTGGAATGATGGTTGACCATCAATAAACTTCGATTCATCAGACGGATCAAACCAGGATCTTAAATATCAAGGTCATTTAATTGATCAACCAGATCGTCCAGGTCATCTTTACTTTGCTCGGACTTTTCTTCATGCCTTCGAGGCACTCCAACCGTCATCCCGACCGCTTCACGACCAGCAGCAATCAACTGCTCATCGCGTTCAAGAGCTGCGATTTCTTCTGCCGATTTTCCCTCAGCGGGCGCGCCGAACAACTGCGATAAATCAATCTTCATGCTCGCCACACCGTCGCTTGAACCTGCGATTGCAGGCGTCTTATGCTGGGGAAACATGATTGCATTCTCTGGGCAAACACGACTGCACGCCGGACATCCCTTGCGACAATTATCGGGTTGTTCCACAAGAATTGTGTCGACTGCGTCGACGCCATAAACCCCGAACAAACAAAAGTCGATGCATTCCATGCAGTTCGTGCAACGACTGTAATCAATCACCGGATACCAACGCCGACCGCCCGATTCCTCGACTCGATTTACAACCGATGATTGATCGAGCCCGCCATCGTCCGGTGGTGAAACAGTATCACCAAGCGCAGTCGGCATTTGCGCTGCCGCAGGCTTCGAAACCCCACCATTGATAATGTCACCCAGCCCAACAACCTGAACCGCATTCTCCTGATGGATTCTCTTAACCTCTTCGATGAAATCCTCAGCACGATTACTGATTTTTAAATCCAGACAATAGATCTTGCGGTTCTTAAGCGGCCTTGAATCGATCACCCGATCTTTATCGTCTTCGTCTCCTCCCCGCTCCGCGTCGTCCTCATCTTCGTCCTCATCTTCATTTTTCAAAAGGACCTGGCCTACGTGTCCGGTAATGGAATTTCGGTCTAAAATCCAATGGGCTGCTCGCTCGAACAACCAAGAAACAACAACTACGTTTCCGCCAATTTGCTGCAGTGCCAACATCCCCGTGCTCTCGGGTTTGATGTCATAGAGGTTTGGCACGATTGTGACATCGATTCCATTTTCAAATAACAATCCAGCAACAATATCCTCTTCCAACTTTCGTTTGGCTGGATTCTTGCTCGGACTCTGGGAGACGACGACAGAAATTCGTTTGGCCATGAATGCAAATGATTAAATAATTCGAGATAGGTGGACTGCCCAGTCATTGACCCGGCTATCTAATGTTATCAGAAATGAAATAAAAATGGACGTACCATCGCTGAAATGTCTCAGACCTCACAAGACGTAAGGAACCGGACCTCAAGTTTGCCGAGTTATTTTGGTAGCGGAATTTGGGATCTTAGAAGACAAAAGACACAAATCAACGACATTATCGCAAATCGTTCTTGCTTACCAAACGCATAGGCTGAGTGGTAGTAACACTCGGCTTTCCCATGACTTGATCTTCAGTCAACGCTTCATCTGTCCACTCAAGTTTTAAACAAATCGATCCGACGCGGACGATGTCCCCCGGCTTGAGTAAGGCTCGTTTTTTAATTCGCTGATCATCAACGTATGTCCCGTTCATCGAATTAAAATCGTAGACGGACAAAGCGCCGCTTGCGTTAAGAAAAAACTTGCAATGCCGTCGACTGATTGAGTCGTCACCAATGGATACATCAGCATCGGGAGACCTACCAACGGTAGCTGGTAAATGAAGAATCCACTCACGCTCAACTGCTGCTGTCGCGGAATTGTAAACCTGCAATTTGTAACGCATGCCAACCTCGCTTTGGCCTTGGAATCTCCCTAATCATACTCCTCTGATAATTGAAAATCCAATCTTTCCCACAGCAAGTTTCCCCCAGCACAACACTGCCTGCGGGGAATAAAAAACACGCACTATTCGTGGACCTGCCCTTTAATTGTGCGTTGTGTTTTCGCCCAAACAGAATCCAATAACTCAATATATTGGTCGACATCTAGAAAAATGGCGTCGGTTTCTCGCATCTCAAAGAGCCAACCTTCCCCATATTTGTCGACATTAATGGAAGACGGGTCGTCCATCAGTGCCTCGTTAAATCGCACTAACTCTCCCTCACAGGGAGCAAAAAGGGCACTCTCGGCCTTCTTGCTTTCGATACTTCCTATCTCCTGACCCGCGGATATTTTTGATGGCGCGTCGAGAAGCCAGTCTAAAAAGTAGACATCCTGCAACAAACGGACAGCATAAGCCGCAAATCCAAACCGTATCAGCGCGGGATTCTCGGGGGAAACAATGGCCCACATGTGATTCTTTGCGTATTGGAAATCTATGGGAAACTCTGCTTCAAACTCTCCCATCATAAATTTCTTATTGGCATCTTGATCGAAAGATTCAATCATGTGTAACGAATTCCCTGATGCTCGTCTTCAAAGAAAACCGGAAGCAATGCGTCGGCATGCAAGAAGCCTTTCCTGGTCAATTCGATGCGTCCCTCTTCAATGGTTAACATTCCATTTTCCAAGTGCTGTTGAAACTGGCTATTCCATCGCTGAGTGATATCAACGCCGAACTTGTCTCGGAAATAGTTCACATCCAGATAACCTCTTTTTAACAGCAAAATCATTTCGCGAATCAAGAGTTGATGCTGGGTCGGCTTGAACCCTCGCCCTAAAGGCAACTTCCCGTGCTCCGTTAGATCCGACTGATATTCTTTCATGTCGGCCTTGTTTTGGTAGTGAACTCCCGATACATGACCAAAACTAGCGATGCCGGTGGCGATCAAATCCGACCCCTGCCATAGGTTATCTCGATAGCTGAAGTTCACTTTACTATCATCTTTCACCACCGTATAAGCGCTGCTGATTTTGTAACCTGCTTGCAAAAATTCATCATAGGCATAATTAAGCCAGGCGCGTTTCGTCTCCCAGTCCGCAACCGGCGTTTCTATTTTTTCTCCAAGAATGTCTTTCGAATAGACCGTGTTGTACGGCAGCTCCATTTGATAGATCGTGATCGATTCGGGTGACAACTTAATTGCTTCTGAAATGTTATATTTCCAGTTATCCCAGGTTTCTCCGACCATCCCCGAAATCAGGTCGATGTTCACATTGTCAAAACCTGCGGCAGCAATCCAATCCCAAGCGCGGTAAACCTCTTTTGACAAGTGCGCTCGCCCGTTCTCTTCAAGCACCGCATCCGAAAAGTTCTCAATTCCCAGGCTAAGCCGCGTAACACCAAGCTCTTTTAGCGTCTTGATTTTGTTTTCCTGCAACGTCCCCGGTTCACATTCAAACGTGACTTCCTCTGCCAAATCCCAATTAATATTTTTGCGCAGTCGATCCACCAAGGAGACCAACTGGCGTGAACTGAGAAACGAAGGTGTACCACCACCAAAATAAACAAAACGGAATGGCCGTCCACCCATTACCGGCAATTGACTTACCAGTTCAATTTCACGGCAAAGTGCAGAAACGTATTTCTCTATTTCTTTCGCGTTTTGGTCAGTAAAGACTTTGAAATAACAAAACTTACATCGCTTCCGGCAAAACGGAATGTGAATGTATAAACCTAAGGGTGTCTCCGCTATCGGCGGGGAGTGCAGGGCATTCGTAACCTCGTCAAGCTGGTCATTCTTCCACTGAGAGAAGGGAGGATAGTTTGAAATAAAGTAACTACCGACTTCTGTTTTCGTTGATTCAGATGACATATTTGAAGAGGGGTTAAACGAACTAAAAAATTAAACGACCGAATGGATCATTCACTACCTAGACAATAGACAACACCGCGATCAGTCGCAATAACGAGCTTGCCAAAAGCAGCCGCAGGAGAACTCAGAAAACCGCCATTGAACTGCTTTTCCCATGTAATCTCGCCCTTCTCAAGCTCGATTTCGTAAAAGCGTCCATCTGTGGAACCGACAAAAACGCGACTACCTACAATGACCGGACTCGACTCAACCTTGGCCTTCAGCGTAACCGACCATTTACGTTTTCCTGTTTCTCTATCAAGGCAATAAACTGCCCGATTACGAGCGCCAAAGACGACGTATTTTTCAGTAACTGCGGCACTGCCGCGAACCGACGCTTGCCCCTGTTCACTTATAAACGACCAGTCAATCTTGGGGTTCCTCCAATTAACAGCAACAAATTCAGCCTGTTCGGTTCCAAAAAAAACCTGGTCACCAAAGGTCGCAGGCGTCGATTGGGTCGGCGAAAAAATGTCAGTGCTACCGACTTCCTTGCCTTGATCAAGATCAATCACATGTAAGAAACCATCACAACCCGCAACAAAGGCTCGATTTTGAGCGACAGTTGCCGAGCATTGAATTTGGTCAGGAGTTTCCAATTCCCAAATGGACTTACCATCTGCAACATTAAGGAAATAGAGCTTTCCATCTTGAGAGCCAAACAACACATTACCTTTGAAAAAGTTGGCACTCGAATTGATCTCACCACCCGTTTCAATTTTCCAAACTAATTTACCGTCGGTATCGACACAGTGAAAAAAACCATCTATGTCGCCTACAAATATTTTTCCGTCCTGATAGGCAGGCGAAGCGGCGATGCCAATCCCAAGTTTGATTTCCCAATTTTTCTCGCCAGTTTCAAAATCAATTGAAAATAGTTTGCCGTCCATATCCGCAGCGTAAACTGTTTTTTTTCCATTCGGCAATTCGACGATCAGTGGCGTTCCCTCGAACCCCCCTTGAGGAACCTTGAATTCCCAAACGACATCAAGCTTGGTGGGGAGGGTGGTCGTCGCAACGCCGCTCGACTGGGCATTACCGCGAAAAACAGGCCAGCCGGCACTAACTTTTTTCTTTGGATCATCGTCGGCACGTGCCAAACCCGCGGGAGAGACGTGCCCGAGACTGAACAAAACAAAGCAAAACATTAAGACAAATTCCAGACTGAGCTTTGAAGACAATTTACTCTCCAGAGCACTCACGGTATTTCGAGGCTTGTTGTTCATTCTTTTACTCACACCAGCAGAAAATCGAGTCAACTACGCGCCTCCCCCGAAGATTCGCAAGAGACAAAAAACTGCTTACCTAGGGCAGCTAACCGACATCATAAGAAAAAAACGGAAGACTCAAAACTGGATTTCAACGCACGGGTTTAAAAAGCGTTTTGGTAAATTCCCAGTAGTGATTCCTGATTGACATCCCGCGGATTAAAAGTCCCCGTCCATTGAACCGCTGCCGCTGCGGCAAGTTCCGGAATTTGCTCCGCCTCGACACCACATTGATCAAGTTTTACGCTCAATCCCGCGGCTTCGATCAAGCCCGTCAAAAACTCCGCGAGCCCCTCTGCTCCAGAGGACGGAGATGGCAGTCCGGGAAGCGACTCCGTCGTTCCCAATAATTCTTGATACCAAGCGTTAAAATGCATCCCGTTATAGCGAACGACATGCGGCAACATTAATCCAACCGCCTGCCCATGGGCAGTTCCATAGGAAGCCGTTAACGGATTGGCTAACGCATGGCTTGCACCTAACATCGAGTTTTCAATTGCTACGCCGGCATACGCCGCCCCCAATTGCATAGCAGCTCTGGCCTCAAGATTACCGGGATCTTTCAGAACCGTTGTAAAATTGCCAGCAAGTAAACGCCAGGCTTCCCGGGAGTACATAATCGAAACTGGATTACGCCGCTTCGTCACGAAGGTCTCTACAGCATGGGAAACGGCATCTATCCCAGTCAACGCCGTCACCAACTCGGGCTGTGTAAGTGTTAGTTCTGGATCGAGAATTGCTATTCGACAACTTGCCTTCTTGTCACCACAAGCCATTTTAACGTGTGTTTTTGAGTCCGAGATCAGCGCGAATGACTGCATCTCGCTCCCCGTGCCCGCCGTGGTAGGCACAGCGATCATCGGCAACATCGGATGAGTTGCTTTCCCAACACCATGGTAGTCGTGCATCGTCCCACCGTTGGTATAAACGAAATTGATCCCCTTCGCGCAATCCATTGAACTCCCACCACCGAGACCGATCAACAACTCAGGTTCACAACGCTTCGCAAACTCGAGCCCCCGGTCAATGTCCTCGGTCGTCGGATTTTCATGAGCTCCATCAAAGCAATGCGCGGCGATTCCGACTGCCGTCAACGACTGAATCGCCCGCTCCACGTGCCCCGCGGCAATGATTCCAGGATCCGTAACAATTAGCACCCGTGTGACATTCAAACCACCGGCCAACTCACCCACCCGATCGAGTGATCCTTGTCCGCAGACAACGCGAGTGCGAAGATTGAAATCAAATTCCTGCATGCTACTTCGAAAGTGTTAGTGATACGGACCGGGATTGCCTAGCTTGGCAACTGAGTTCAACAAAATCGGTTTTTTAACCCGCCACTAAAGCTGCGACTTTTTCTTCGGGCATCTGGTAAGCTCTTGAACGGAATAGGAAATCAATCAGGTTTCCTTCATGCGGCTGTAACCAGTTCAAACGATTCGTCGGAATCGGGCCGATGTTCAACCGGTCGATGTTAGTTGCGTCCGTTAGTTGATCAATCCAGTCCAAGTCTTCGGTAATTGCTGTACCAACGAGTGTCGATCCGGCCGCCTTGATCATTTGATCTTGCGGACATTTTACGACACTGACGAACGGGAACATGAATTCCTTACTGGCGATCTCACACTGCGGATTGGCCGCATGGGCAACGATTGGCCGGATGTAGGAACAACGTTCTTTTTCAACCAAGCGATCTCCGTAAGGCTCCGTTGCATCCCTCACCCCTTCAGCCTTTAAATCCTGCTGAACCATAGCGAGGATGGCTTTGCCGACTCCGTCAGTCGTGAACGCCGCAAGCCCCGAATCAGGATGCTCGGGCGGCAAGGCTTCAATTGGCCCCAAACGCTGTGCAATCGCATCGGCAATTTCATCGGTATGACGGGATGCAAAAATCCCAGAACAGTTGATACAGCTACGGCCACCGTTGATGTAAACCGACTCCACCATTACGTCGAGATATTTCTCCCAGTCATCCACACAATCGTCACCGAGGAAAATTTTCGAGAACCCGGGGCCATGAACCTGAACCTTCGGATTCCCTGCGTATTGGTCAATTGTCTTTTGAGACCCAAAAATCATACTTCGAGAGCAGGAAGTCAACAGCGCCCCGCCAACATCGTGGCCACCGGGATAAAGTGAAATGACTTCTTTCGGGATTCCGGCTTTTTCAAACGCGGAGGCAACCCGATACGCTGTCCAAGGTTCCGACGACCCCGGCTTAAGAACCAGTCCCATCTGCAGTGGTACGACCGGCAGCCAAAGGGTGTGGACGCCGGGTGAATTTGACGGCAATACCGCTCCCAGAACGGGAGTCTGTGCCTGCAAACTGACCACGACGCCTCGAGACTCCATCCCATAACCGCGACTAAGAATATTAAGATCCAAACCGCGTGTCAGGCATTGCAAAATCTCCGTCATGTTCCGCATTACGAAACAGTTCTTCTGCATGTTCGAGCGGCACATGTGTTCCGGCAACCCAGTCGATGCCGACTGGTGCACGACAAATTCATCAGCCGTTTGCGTTCCCGAACCGAGCGACAGGGTCTCGTTCTCAAAAAGATCCGCCGCATGCGCAACCTTGGCAATTAGATCTTCGATCGAAAACTGCTTGAGAATTTTCCGAGCCTCGCCGGCTTTCCGCATGTCGCGACTAACCAAACCACCGTTGGCCGAACTGACTCTTGCAATCGGTTCGCCGGTATTAAAATGAACCACATCAGTTGTTTCGAGGGACTCATAAGGTTTGCCCCAGCGAATGGCAGGTATCTCAAGCACTTGTCAAAACTCCAATTGATTTACGAATCTAGCAGAAGCGATCAAGCTCAAATGCAAAAGATGCATGATCTCTGGCAATCCAATTTGTCGCAACAACACTCTGACGCGAGTTAACTCACGCCGATCTCACTAATAAACACCGACGGTTGTCGCTGCCGCGATCTCGTGAAACGGCCTCACACCGCTAACCCCATCCCACGGGAAGGTCTCAAACGGCATTTCTCGCTCTCCTTCATCTCGTTCTAGAAAACCGGGAACGAAGAACTCTGAAGTCAATGTCGTTAATTTTACCCGACCGGTTTCACCAAACCCGACAACCGAGTTGTGATCGTCGAAGCTAACGACCTCCGTAACCGCTCGCGGTTGGGGGGCATAATAAGAAATCTTATACTTCTCTTCAGCCGTTACCGGTTTGCTACAAGCCAAACCCATCAGCGTATTGCCGTAGGTTGGTGTCATGTAGATTCCGCTTTCTTCAGGAGGCCCACCGAATAATTCTTCCACACAGTATCGCGTCCACTGCGGGGTAAACTCAGTTCCACCCGAAAAGATTCCGGTAATCCCGGTTTCTGCGAGCGTCATTCCTCGCTCTTCCAGACCAAGACAAAGAGACTCGATCAGCTTCGGAGTTCCAAACATGCATTTGATGTTGTGGTTCGCCGTCAAAATGGTCACGGCCTGATCAATGCAATGTTTTTTGTATTCCTCTAAATGTTCCATCCAGCCTTTTTTGATCAGCTTGACGACCCAGCGTGGATCGAGATCGATGCAGAAACTAATACCGCCACGGACCTGAGCTAAATGCTCAACAGCAAGGCGAAGCCGACGTGGGCCGGATGGACCGAGCATCAGCCAATTACCGCCTTTGGGGAAATACTGGTCAGGCAACGTTTCACTGAACACTTCATAGTCAATTCGGAAATCATCTACGACCACGCGACTCTTGGGAACGCCCGTTGTCCCTCCCGTCTCAAACACGTAGGTTGGCCGATCGGCATAGTCTTTCATCCGCCAACGCTCAACCGGACCACCCCGCAACCAATCGTCTTCGAAAAGCGGAAACTTTTTCAGGTCGTCATAGACTTTGACTTCAGTGAGCGGATCGAAGTTCAATTCGGCTTTCTTGGCCAGCCAAAAAGGGCACCCAGTCGAATCGTGAAAGTGACGCTGGACTGTGTTGTAAGTGTGTTCGTCAAGCCGATCTTTGGCTTGCTTCACAGCTGTTTCAAGATCAATTTGGGTCGTTGACATGGTACTCGCGTAATCAGGTTAGTGCCAAAAAAGTGTATTTTGTAGATTTACTATAACCGACGATCAGCAAACGTCGTAACGCTCATTCGACCGTGTAAAATCGTTAAAAAGAACAGCCTCATCATCAGATACGCCGAAACGCCGAATTATCGGAGCAAAATCGGCCTTTGAAAACAATCCGCTAATCCCAAGGAATCGGCTGAAAAAGAGCAGATCTTCAAGATCACGAGCAAATCTAAATTACATCGTGACTCTGATTCGGATTTTACGGCAAGATACGCAGGGAATCCCGTCTATCCGACCAAATCCCTTCCCGTGAAATGAACGTCGATGTTCATCCGAAATACCCTAATTGTTCGACGCTTCAGCCCCACCATCCAGCTTGAGTTGACTGTGAAGGTAATTTGCGCGTTCAACGTTACGTTCGTCCGTGTCCAGCTCCGAGTGGCTAAGTTTTTGCAAATGAGCCGGTTGGGTTCGAATAAACAGCTGGTTGACTTCCGGGATTTCCAAATCGCCTATGAGTCCGAGATTAATTCCCATGCGGACGCGAGACAGCAAAAACATGGTTTCCTCAGAACTAATTTGCTGGGCATTTTGAAGTGTGCCATAAGCCCGGCTGACTTGCTCGAACAGATCATTTTGTTTCTCATTAATCAAAAAATCTCTCGCCTTACGCTCGTAATCAATCACGACAGGAATCACATCACCAACCTGATCGATCAAATCATTTTCAGATTTTCCGAGAGTGATCTGATTACTTACCTGATAAAAATCTCCCATTGCCTGCGTACCTTCACCATACAATCCGCGTACAACAAGATTGATTTTCTGAAGACTTCGAAAAACTTTTTCAATTTGTTGCGTGATCACCAATGCAGGGAGGTGCACAAGCACACTCACTCTCATCCCCGTACCCACGTTGGTTGGGCAAGCTGTCAGGTATCCAAGCTTTGGATGAAAGGCATACGTCAACTGACTTTCTATTCGATCGTCCAAATCGTTGATTTGTCCCCAGGCTCCCACCAGATCCAAGCCACTCTTCATGACCTGAATTCGGAGATGGTCTTCTTCATTGACCATCAGGCTCAATCGCTCCTGTTGATCGATCGCAACCGCGCGGGCGCCGTCAGAGTTTGCGTGCTCGCGGCTAATTAGCTGTCGCTCTACTAAAAACTGCCGATCCAAAGTTTGCAAATCGGCGACATCAATAAACGTTAGATCTTTCAATTCAGCTTTATTCGTCAATCGCTCTCGCACAGTCGATTCAATGTTTGCGCGATCAATGTCAGTACATCGCCGAATAAATGGATAATCGGCGAGATTGCGAGCGAGACGAATTCGACTGCTCATGACAATATCCGATTCTGGACCACAGCCTTTCAGCCATTCTCCGCAACGCTTTGCCATCTCATCCAGAATCATTGAGAGCCTCCCTCGTCTGCAGGCTCATCAGGAATCATCTCTGCATCACTTGAATTTCGTCGCCACCCGCCTTTTTCCAACGTTGCAATTCGATCTCGCAACTCGGAAGCCTCCCCATAATCCTCGCGAGCGATTGCAACGACGAGTTGATCACGCAATTGAACCAAAGCGAACAGGCGATTCACACGATCAGCATCTTCCTGTTCCAGCAAACCCATCCCGACGCCCATGCGTATTTTGGAAAGACACTGCATGATGTCCTCATGACTCTCACTGTCTTCATCCTCAAGATCGAGGCGGCATAGCTTTTCTAGCGATTCAGCAGCGTCTCTTCGCAAACCTTCACGGTTTTGCTCTATCAGAAAACGCCGGGCTTCCCGCTCGTACTTGATCAACCGGGGTACAATCGCCGTCACCTGCTCGATCAGCGAATCTTCATCAATTCCGAGGGTCGCCTGGTTGCTAACTCGAAAAAAATCACCCACGGCTGAATCGCCAAATTCGCCTCGCGCCACCACATTCAGACGCTGCAAACTCCGCATCACCTTTTCAACTTGGCCAGTCATGACCAACGCTGGAAGATGCATCAACACACTCACTCGCATCCCCGTCCCAACATTTGCGGGACAGGCAGTTAAATATCCTAACTGCTGACTGAAAGCATACGTCAACTGACTCTCAACACGATCGTCAATTGCACTTATCTGTCGCCATGCTGCCTGCAGATCGAGATCACTGCGGTTGACAGTGATTCTCAAGTGATCTTCTTCATTGATTGAGTAACTTGCCAACTCTTCCCACGGGAGCTCACGGGAGACCGCAGCCACATCGGGCTCCGAGGAGGCAGCCTCATTGACGTCACTCGCACCCGCCACGCGCTCCGTCGTCTCGCGCGACGAAGAACTAACCAGCTGTAAATCCATCAAAAACTGCCGCTCCAGCGCGTTGAGCTCGAAAGAATCCAACAGTGTCAGTTCACTCAAAATCTCATCGTTCGCCATCCCATTTTGAACGACGGACTCTATCTCCAATCGCTGATCATCAGAACATGTGCTGACAAACGGGAAATCCGCAATGTTCCTTGCAAGTCGAATTCGACTGCTGATGACAATATCATTTGGTTCTATTGGCACGTCACTCACCGGCAGGTCCTTCGCCTTCGATCTGACGAATCTGATCTCGAATAAGAGACGCTTTTTCGTAATCCTCTTGCTCCACAACCTCCTTCATCTGGCGACGCAAACGAATTAGCTCGGTTTGAGATTCGGTGTCTGTGATGCCTCGCTTAGGCTGTTTTCCAACATGCTGGTTATCACCATGGACGTTAATCAACAGGGGCTCAAGATCCTCTCCAAAAAAGACATAATCGTGCGGGCAGCCTAAACGTCCACCTTGACGAAATTCATAGAACGAAATTCCGCAAATCGGACATTCCTTCGCATCCAACTCCCGCAAGTCATCCGCGGTCTGCTCAAGTGGTTTTAATTGTTTCGACATTACGTCGGAGATAACCGGGGCATCTTCGGATGAATCACCTGTCTCGAGGTAGCTCTTGGCGCATTCGGGACAAAGGTGCAACGCAAGCAAGTCATCACCGGTAAGATCCGTGATGTGAAACGTCGCCTGCTTTTGGCATTTTTGGCATTTCATATTTTTTATTTAATCGGCCGCAATCCTGAGCCGACATTTCTAGTTTGGGTCTGCTTTATCGATCCATCGGTAAAAGCTGTCTCCAAATTTTATCCCTCCGACGAATAAGGTACAAGGTTTATTGAAAACGCTGGCATTCTCCGGTTTATTTTCCAATCTGCTTAATTTTATAAAAACGTCCTTCCGCTCCATTTAACGCGGACATTGCCGGTGTTTGCTGCCCCCGTTAAGCTATTTGGGTTGAACAATCGCTCTGAGCTCAGCGTTTCTGATTATTTCTCCGTTTTTAGACACAGACTGGATTTCGCAGATCTCTCGCGTCAGCAGGCCAACTCAACCTCACCCATCCCGATCCTTAAGCAAGTTAAAAGTACCGTCACGATGGCTTCTTTTCCTGACAAAAAAACATTTACAGAGATGGCAGGTGATTACGATGCGATTCCCATTTCGCGTCGCCTGCTCTCGGATTCACTCACGCCCGTGTCGGCCTTCCGAAGAATCGACAACGGCAATACTGCCTGTCTGTTTGAATCCGTAATCGGCGGCGAAAATGTAGGTCGCTACAGCTTTCTCGCCATCGATCCGCAAGTTCAGGTCGCTTCATTTGGCAAGCAAGTCACTGTTACGGAAGACGGGAACTCGAATTCCTACCCGTGCGAAAATCCACTCGATGAAATTCGTCGACGGATCAACTTACACAAGGTCGCCCAATTCCCGGATATGCCGCCTTTTACTGGAGGAGCAGTAGGCTATGCCGGATATGATGTTGTTCGCTACGTCGAAGACCTACCGAATGCCCCGGAAGATGACCGCAATCTTCCCGACATGTCATTTGCTTTTTACGATCGAATGCTGGTGTTTGACCACATCACCAAAACCATCACGGTCGTCGCTTTAGCGTGGACCAAAAAACACGACAGCCTCGATGCAGCTTTTGAAGATGCCAATCGCCGTATTGACGAAATGCTGGACTGTTTGAACAAGCCTGAAACAGATCTTCTCTGTCTTGATGCCGACCTTCCCACGGGAGCACCGCCTGAGTTCTCCTCCAATTTCACACAAGAACAATTTGAGCAAGCAGTTCTCGACTGTATTGAATACATCCGCGCGGGTGATATTTTCCAAGTTGTTCTCAGCCAAAGGCTCCAAATAGAAATCAATTGCGATCCCTTCGAAATTTATCGAAGCCTTCGCGTCATGAATCCCAGCCCGTTCATGTTCTTCTTACGCACCGACCAAACGACACTTGTCGGCAGTTCTCCCGAAATCATGTGCCGCGTCGTAGACAATGAAATGACAGTACGCCCATTAGCAGGTACACGTAAGCGAGGAAAAACCCCTCAAGAAGACCAGGAACTCGAACAAGAACTCCTTGCCGACGAGAAAGAACTGGCTGAACACGTGATGCTTGTAGATTTGGGGCGTAACGACGTCGGTCGAGTCGCACAATATGGATCGATTGAAATTCCTGATCGAATGGTGGTGGAACGATACAGCCACGTCATGCATATCTCGTCAACCGTTACCGGACAACTGCAAGATTCGGCCGACGCTTTCGATGCTTTAATGGCAAGCCTTCCCGCAGGAACTGTCTCTGGTGCACCCAAAGTGCGAGCGATGGAAATCATTGATCAGTTCGAACCCCATCGACGCGGGCCTTACGCCGGAGCGGTGGGCTACATCGACTACTCCGACAATATGGATACGTGCATTGCACTGAGAACCATGGTCATCAAGGACAATGTCGCCTACGTCCAAGCCGGCGCAGGAATTGTGGCAGATTCCAATCCAACGAGCGAATACGAAGAGACGTTAAACAAAGCCAGAGGACTGCTTCGGGCAATTCAGATGACGCACGAAAGAGTCCAGGCCTCTTCGTAAATTTCGCATTGGACAGTTATTTTAAGGATTCCGGGGATGCAAACATTTTATGATGGATGCTGGCATTCAAGCGATAAGACTTTTGACGTCACCAATCCATTCGACCAACAGATCATTGCCACTGTTCCTGCCTGTACCGTAGAGGATATTCATCGCGCGGTTACCGGATTAACCGCTGGCGCAAAAACAATGCGGGCCATGCCGGCTTGGCGACGAGCAGAAATCCTTGACAAGGCTGCAGCATTACTAAAAGCGAATCGCAGTCGATTGGCAGAACAGTTATCGCGTGAAGAAGGGAAACCGCTGAGAGAGTCGCTTGCTGAAGTCGACCGCTCCGCAACAACGCTTCAGCTTTCGGCTGACTTAGCGAAGCAAATCCATGGGGAAGTGATCCCTCTCGATGCCACGCGGGGCGGGGAGAACAAGCTTGGATTTACGATTCGTATCCCCTGTGGAATTGTCGCCGCAATCACTCCGTTCAATTTCCCTCTTAATCTGGTATGCCACAAAGCGGGTCCCGCCCTCGCTGCCGGCAATGCAGTTCTAATCAAACCCGCGAGTGAAACTCCTTTGTCGGCACTCAGCCTGACCGAGATTTTTCTGGAGGCTGGACTTCCCGAAGATTCGATTGCCTGCGTGACAGGAAGCGGCTCGAAACTGGGAGATGCGATTTGTCGAGATCAGCGGATTCGAAAAATCAGTTTCACCGGCAGTCCCGAGGTTGGAAAAAAGATCTGCGGTGCGGCAGGACTAAAACGAATAACGATGGAACTTGGCTCGAACAGCCCAATCATCATCCTTCCTGACGCTGACATGAACAAAGCGATCAACTCTGTGGCCACCAATGGATTTGCTAATGCTGGGCAAGTCTGCATTTCAACCCAACGCTTAATTACACTTCCTGAAACACATGAAGAAATTGTCTTTCGCGTTGCCGAAGATATAAAAAAAATTACCGTTGGTGACCCGCTCGCCAAGGGAACTCGTATGGGGCCCATGGTACGCATTGAAGATGCAAAACGTGTTGAACAATGGATTGGCGAAGCGAAATCATCCGGCGCACAAATCGTTTGTGGAGGAGAGCGTGATTCTGCAATTCACGCTCCCACACTCATAGACCACGCGACTGCAGAGATGAAAGTCGTTCAGGAAGAGCTGTTTGGACCTGCGGTTGCTGTCATTGAAGCCGCTAACCTCGACGAAGCAATTCGAATGGCTAATGATTCACGTTTCGGACTTAGTGCAGGCGTGTTCACCGAAAACATCAACCTTGCCATGCGATTTGCCAACGAAATCGAGTCAGGCAACATTCACATAAATTGGGGGTCGCAGTGGCGAGCCGACGGGATGCCCTACGGCGGTCTGAAAGAAAGTGGCCTCGGTAAGGAGGGTCCCCGATACGCAATTGAAGAAATGACCGAATCCAAAATGATTGTCATTCACTGAATTACATTGATCGCTCCCTGTCCTTCATTGGTCAAATCATGTAGGACAGCACTTTTCGGACAACCAAAACACGTCACGGCAATCGACGGCATTGCCCCTAGGTGGTTAGACTAGATAACGACAAGCAAATTCCAAGGACTGAACTTTCTGTGAAAATATTACTCAATCAAGACGAACTGGACGCCGGTGTCGAACGACTCGCTCGTGAAATCAATGAAACATACGGGAACCGCCCCCTGACCATCGTTGGCGTATTGACTGGCAGTTTTATTCTGATGGCTGATTTGATCCGAAAACTAGAAATGCCGCTGCGCGTCGGAGTCGTCCAGACCAGCAGCTATCAAGGAACAGAGCGAGGCGCTCTCAGCATCAACTCGGAAATGATGCTCGACATTGCCGGAAGGGACGTCATCTTAATCGATGATATCTTTGACACCGGCAACACTCTCCAGGAAGTGACCCAGCTGATGAAAAACCTCGGTCCTAACAGTTTGAAATCCGCTGTTTTGCTCCTCAAAACAGGACGACAGGAAGTCGAATGGGTGCCCGAATTTGTAGCCTTCGACATTCCTGATGAATTCGTTGTCGGGTACGGACTTGACTTCAATGATGAATATCGAAATCTACCTTACTTAGCCTGCCTAGAGCCAGCCGACCTCCCTAACACTGACAGCTAAAATTTGGCAAGGTTCGCCAAAATACTCGCAACAGGATTTGCCGCAATGACCAATACACTTGGCGACCAAAATAAAACATCGCCAGTGTTACCCGAAGGTTCTTTGCCACTGAAAATTGCGATAGTCAGCCGCCGCTTTTGGCCATATTCGGGGACTACAGAATTCGCGGTTGCGGACCTGGCTTCTCAAATCAAACGGCAAGGTCACACCGTAGAGATTTTGACGGTCCGCTGGGAAAAAAACTGGCCTTTGTATTTTGATTACGATGAAATTCCCATTCGCCGAATCAATCGATCACAATCCCATCCGTGGAGATCGTTTCGCTACTTACGATCCCTCACTCGGGAATTGAGCCAACTGAACTTGGACGGCATTATTGTTTTTGGACTCGACGAAGAAGCATGGGCGGTAAGCCGCACATTTTCAGGAATAATCCCGTTCGTCATCCGCACCGACAATCACTTTTCCGGAGCCAAACCGAGAGGCCCAGAACTCACTCCACGGCAACTGTTCGCAGTCAATTCAGCACAGTGCCTCTTGGTCGATTCCCGGGCAACTCAAATAAAAATCCTGAAACAAACAGGCGTCACCAACACGAAGGTGATCGTCGCTCCCGAGGGCATCTTACTAGACAAAATAAAAAAACGCCGGCAAGCAATGCAAGGTGATGCTCGAGTCGCCATCTCCGACGCACACCCAGTCCTGCTGATTGGCTCTAATCAACCTTTAGTCGTTTGCGGAGCACCGCTCGACGGAGACCCCGGCCTGCTCAACCTTCTTGATGCATGGCCCAAAGTGATCGCACAATTCCCCAAGGCGAAGCTCTGGATTCTCGGCGATGGTTCGAAGGGGAAAGAGGTCTGGACACGCATCCTAGAAAAACATCTTGTCCAATCCGTCGTTATGCCGGGGAGTTTTGACGATACTCATGAAATATTCCAGGCCGCTGATCTTTATGTTCACCCTTTAAAATCAGATGAAAGCTGCGGATTTCTTGCAAGAGCGCTGGCTGCCGGCGTGGGAGCCGTGGTAACCTCAACCGAGTTCACTGAAACAGTCATTGAAAACAACGTCAGCGGACTGGTCGTTCACGCCGACGATCCGCGAGCACTCGGGGATGCCATTTGTCTCGCTCTGGGCAACCCGGACTTAAGAAGACGCCTAGGAGAAGAAGGTCGAGTGTCAGCAATCAAACAATTTGATATCCAAAACTCGGTCGACGAATTTCTAAGACCATTCGAAAAACAATCGATAACTAGTGATTCGAATTCTAGCTCAACCGACAGGGACAGTCTGTGAATTATCGGATCTTGTTTACAATTGAGAGCCTGTTTGAGTTAGGACCTGTCCAAGAATTGAAGATCCTGACAGACGCTCTGGCTACCAGAGGGTACGATGTTCATCTCGCCATCCTCGGAGAGCAACGTAGCGAGGCAAATCAATGGCTCCACCCCGAGATCAAGGTTCACCTACTTAATCAGGACGATCGAACTCCACTTCACTCTCTTCGTGACTGCTTTTCGATCGTGCCTGAACTGCGAAAACTGATCCACACTCTTTCGCCGGATTTAGTGCATGCCTGGTGCGGCCAAGCTGAGATTCTCACGCTGATTGCCACTCGAAACCTACCCTTGATGCAACCACTGCCATTTAAGCACCTGATAAGTACACGGCTTACCGTTCCCCGCGAAATGGGTTTCAGACAACAGATTTTTGAAAACTACCTCGGAGACACCCCGAACTTTACAATCGTCGCTCCCCACGAGTCTATCAAAACAAAGTTAATCGAACTCGGGAAATTGAAATCGCAAATCGAAATTATTTCTAACTCGGTAAACCCTCAGCAAGGCGCATTACAATCATCAGTTCGAGAAACACTTAGAGAACAATTAGGTCTACCGCAGAACATTTATCTCGCAGGCACTGTCGCCCCCCTGATTCATCGCAGTCGATTGAAAGACCTAATTTGGGCTACTGACCTTTTAACCTGCATTCGCCAGGACTTCCATTTCTTGATCATGGGAACCGGTCCTCAATTGAATCGCTTACGAAGATTTGCAGGACTAACGGAAGCAGCCGACCATATTCATTTCATTAGCCACCCGGAACCGTCGTTAATTCAAGGGCTCGATTTCTATTGGCACCCCCATTTCCAAGAACCAATTTCGGCAAACTTGCTCTCGGCGATGGCCGCAGAAATCCCCTCCATCGCAGTCTACGGGGAGGGAACCGATGAAATCATTCGGCATCAAGAATCCGGATTCGCCGTGAATTTTGGCGCACGTGACGAGTTTGCACGCTGGACGAAGTTCTTGATTGAAAAACCGGAAGAATCAAAAGTTCTGGCCAGACAGGGACGCGAGTTGGTCGAGGGTGCGTTCCCAAGCAAGGCAATGGTGAACAGCTACATCACCCTCTATGAACAAAAAATCAAATCAGCACACCCCGCCTAATCGCCTTGGCAGATTTCAACTGCAATCGATCTTTGCCTCGAGCTCGAACGATCACAACGAATCAGCTTTCGTTGATGAAACTTCCCGCTCCGCTGCCTTTCCGAGATATCTCAAGAGTAATCCGGTAAGAATTAATCCGCCACCCACGATGGTTGTCAAAGCTGGCGGGGCATAATCAGGCGACTGATGCCAGGCAACAAATACCCAAACGGGAACCAGTAACGGTTCCAACAGCGTCAACCCGGAGGCCTCGTGGCTGGAAACTGTGCTCACCCCTCGTGCAAACAGCAGGTAAGGAATGCCAATTTGCAGCATCCCGAATCCAGCTAAATAACCCCACTGATTTCCGGTCGGATATATATCTGTCTGAATTAATACAGGTGCCAAGATTACCGCCGTAACCGCATGATTGAGGAAAACGAGCCAAGCCGCATCGAAGTCTTTTAACCACCGCAGCATCACAACGACACCTGCAAAAAACACCCCGGAGGCCAGGCCATAACGAACCCCAATTAGTGAGGCACCAAATAATTCAGCTCGCAAAATAATCAAAACGCCAGCCGATGCAAAAACTAACAAAACCCAATCCCGGCGTACCGGACGTTCGCCAAACCAAAACCAACTGATCAAAAATACCCATGCCGGCGCGGTGTACTGAAGCCAGATAGCCAACGTCGACTCGCAGTAAACCATGCCTGTCAGATATGTCCAATTCATTAAGGCGAAAGTGGATACCATTGGAATCAATTTCCACGTCCACTGAATTTTCCGAACCATCAAGACAAGGATCAATGCGGCAAAAAAAGCACGCCAAAACGCAAGCAACAAGCCTCTGGATTCCGCCGGCCATTGGTCGAAAATGGGCGCCTTTGCAAAATATCCACTCGTACTCCACATCAACGCGGCAGCAATGATTAGCAACCGACCACGCCATAACGGTGACAGGTACTTCGGACTCGTTGCGCTATCTGCTGAAGGCATAGTTAAAGAAGACCCGCGAGAACGCAAAATGACGTACGGAAATAAACTCACGAATCCACAGCCAAGCAGTTTTCTAAACCCAGGCCGAAAACTAACCCCAAGCCGAAAACAATCCAATCCAACCCATGAGCCACGTTGCCCGATTCTATCAGATTGCAGAATAGCAGGACTCGGTTAAGGACTCGGTTAAGCACCCGCGCAGCGACGAACAGACGTGAAGCAGATAAAAAAAGAAAGCAGCGGATCGTCTCGGACGAAGGCTGCAACGCCAAATCGATTGCGATCGATTACTTCTTGCGATGTCGAATTTTGGCTCGCATACGTCGTTTTTTGCGGCCTACCTTGCGACGACCTTTACCGGTCTTTTTGGTTCCCACTCGAATGAACCCCTGTTTTGGTGATGTATCGGATTAAATTTCGAACGCCCATCGTAACGACAGAAACTCCGATTGGCAAGACGATATGTCGGCAGCTTTGAATCTTGTTGCCGGAAAATCGGCTTGCGAACACGTGAACCAGCTGGAGCGATTAATCCGCTTTTATTCCTTTTTTACCCCCATCGGGCCGAATCAGTCGAATTCAAAGACGACCTCCGGGAACGGCCACTAAGGCTGCTTTAGCGATTTTTGAGCTTCATTTCTCAGCATAAAACTCAATATTAAACCGATAAGCACCCACCCTCCAATGATGGCCGTTGCCAACCACAACTCCTGATCCATCATGTAGGTCCAACTTCGGTAGACCATAAACAAGCACGCCCCGACAAATAAAAGGGGAAGGATCGGATAAAACGGAACCCGGTACCCCTCGAACTGCCCTTGGAATCGGACTCGATTGATTATCAGCGTAATGACCG
This sequence comes from Mariniblastus sp., assembly GCA_011523945.1. Lineage (GTDB taxonomy): Bacteria > Planctomycetota > Planctomycetia > Pirellulales > Pirellulaceae > Mariniblastus. Next base: position 86,051 of record WTFU01000186.1, read on the forward strand.
TCAACCCGAGAAAGGACCAAAAGTAGGGTGCGTTGGATGCCGTCAAATTCTCCACCCCATTCTTGTCATTCCCAAACGTCAAAATGTAGGCGATCGTGACCACGCCCTGTAATAAAATTCCTCGCCAGCAACCTTTACCCGACACATCACCAGCGACAAGACGAAGGCTTGGATAGTCGACCGCGGTCGCCCAGTAAATTCTCGGACTGGTAAAGATCATCGCGTTGATCGCCCCAAGGCAGGAGACACACACCAAAATCGAAAGCAGGTCTTTTCCCCAAGGCCCCATATTTTGTTCGACTAATACGGAAGTCGCATTCTCCCACCGACTACCTAACGAGGCCATCTGCTCAAAACCCAATCCGGCAACAAGCGCCAGATTGACAAGAAGATAAACCAACAGCACTACCCCCGTGCCGACGACCAACGCACGCAAGAGATTTTTTTTGGGATCGCGAGTTTCACTTGCCACAAAGGCAATATCATTCCATCCTCCAAAAGTAAACATGACAAAAACCATGGACAGCCAAAACCACTCCCAGGTCGATTCACCGGATTCTTCCACAGCGGTTGACGGATCATTCACGTCCGCCATTTGCGCGGGGATCTCAACGACCGCATCCTGATTGGGCGATTCAGCAATCGGCCAAACGAGAAATGCCGCCGCAACAACCACTAAGATTCCAGCAACTTTGGCAACCGTTAATAGATTCTGGGATGCTTTACCAAAACGAACTCCGATCAAATTGGTCAGACTCAAGCCAATCACACTGAGACCGGCAAAGGCATAGAGAGGCATGGAATTGGGAAAAACAGAGACGGCAAACTCACCAAATATCATTGCCATCAAAGCAATGCTCGTCGGGCGGATTACCCAAAATGCCGCCCAGGAAAATGCAAAACCGACTCGGTAGTGATAACCGCGTTTCAGATAACCGTAATCGCCGCCGCGATCCGGATACGTCGTCGTCAGTTCGGCGAAACAAAGCGCTCCCATGAGAGCCACCAAACCACCAGCAATCCAAACCGCGACGAGCCAGGTCACACTCGGAACATTGGAAGCAACGATCGCCGGCATCTTGAAAATTCCAGCACCAATGATCGTGCCCACAATAATGCAAACGCAATCAAAAAGCGTCAGCACGCGGCGGGTTGCTGAATTCGAGTCACTCGACTCCGTTGGTTCCTGTGATGAATTCAATTCTATTCCTTAAAAAGGCATCTTAAGATGGCGACGCAACCTCTTCCTTTGAAACTAACACAATCCTAGCACGCCCATTCTTTAGGATGCACTCCCAGATCGCAAACCGCCCCAAAGGCCTTCAAAACCGTGCGAAAGTCCAAAATTCACCCTTCAAATCCCCTACGTTGCTATAGACTCGCTCCACTCTGGGAGTAAAATGGTGCGGATTGTACATAAATGCGATTTCGGACTCTCTTCGAAGATCGTTTTTTTTGAGAATTCCGAAGGGTATACATGGCCAAAGAAGAAGCCTTTGAAGTAGACGGCACTGTGACACAGGCGCTTGCTAACACACGTTTTCGCGTTGAACTTGAGACTGGCGATGAAGTCCTCGCTCATGTCGCCGGTAGAATGCGTAAGCACTTTATTCGAATCGTTCCCGGCGATAAGGTCCGAGTTGAACTTTCTCCATACGATCTAACCAAAGGTCGTATCGTTTACCGAGAACGATAAATACCGGCATTTCGGTCTCTTCCCGACCAAATCATCAACGCCCAATTCGATCTCTTGTTGGTGAGGGGGCAATTTTCGATCAAATCGAGAACAATTCGCTCGTTTTCCCAACATGCGCCGCTTTGCTGCTTCCTGTTAAATCGCGGTTCGATTGCCCAAACGTTCACTCTCCGAACCAAATCTTCTTATTCTTTGCTTGGTTCTTCGGACAAACCTAAAACAATGTGGGCAGTTCCGAGGTATTAAAAACCAGAGCGTTCGGCTAAGTATCAGTTCGGAACCTAACTCATATCTACTTTTGCGAAAGATTCTTACATTGTTTTGCTAGTTATTGCATCTAAAGCCGGTTGGTGGACAATGAACACGACACTCGATCTTTGTCCTCCAAAGCATTGAGAGAAACACAGTCAATCGCCAGGATCCATTGCCGATTGATCACAATCGATTTTTGTAAACCTTACCTAACAATAAGCACCAAATAGAGTCTGGAGACCAAACGTGAAGTCTTTATGTAAACCATTCGTTCTAAGTTTGCTGATAGGCGCAATGACTTTGCTCCCAATGAGCAAAGCATTCTGCCAGAGCACTCCGGAGCCCGCTGTCGTGGTCTCCATCAAACAAATTGACGAGCAAATTTCAGATGTAAAATACCTGATGGAAGCATCCGGTTTTGGGCAGATGATGTTCTTCGTTGACGCGATGATCAAGCCCTACACCAGCGGCATCGACGGAAAAAAAGACGCTGGCCTCATGCTTTACTTCGCCAACGGCTCGCCTCTGCCCGAAATGGTTGGATTCTTGCCTGTCACCAATATGGACGCGGTTCTCGACACCGTCTCGCAGATGGCGGAAATCGACGAAGGCGACGACATGACCACGATCATCATGGACTCTGGTCAGGAAATGTCTGTGAAGATGGACGGGGATTACGCATTCTTCTCAATGAATGCTGGAATGCTTGAGTCGACCCCAAGCGTCCCCAAAGACGTCATCCAAGAACTCTCAGGAAAGTATAATATTGCCGCGAAAATTTTCGCGGAAAATATTCCTGCTGAAATGAAAGATCAGGCGATGGGGCTGATTCGCCAAAGCGCTGAAATGACTCAATCCCAGCTTGGCGACGATACAAGTCTCGATCTTCAGATGGAACAGCTCGATATGCTGATGACACAGGCTGACAGCATCACAATCGGCCTCGGCATCGATGAAGATAACAAGAACATGATTATGGACTTTGGCTTCAAAGGATCGCCAAACTCCGATCTTGCCGCAAAACTTGCAGACTCCGCACCTAAGAAGCCTTCTAACTTCACCGGCTTCGTCATGGACGGAGCGGCAATGACTCTAAACCAGTCAGGGTCAATTTCTGGTGAAGACGCTGCGAATTACACCACCGTGCTAAACGATCTCGTTCCAACAATGATGGAAGAGTTAGGCTACGAAGCGGATCTGTCAGACGAAAAGCTCGATGCCATCGAAAAGGCAATGAATACCATTGTCGAGGTAGCTGAAGAGACGCTCCAAAACGGTGTCGTCGACATGGGCGCTGTAATCATGCTCGAAGAAGAGGATGCTAATTTCGCCATGGGCATGCAATTAACCAATCCTAAGAAACTCGAATCTGCCGTTAAAGAACTCGCCAAAATGTTAGAAGAAATGGCTCCCGGAGAGATTGATGTCAATCTGAATTCCGGTAGTCACAAGGATGTTACTTTTCACACAATCAATGGCGATCTTTCCACCGCACCTGACGAAATGCAAGAAGCGGTTGGTTCGTCTCTTGCGATGGTTGTAGGCATCGGAATGGATACAGCCTACATCGGACTTGGCACCAACCCGGAAAGCATCATCAAAAAAGCAATGGATGCCAGTGCCAAGAATGACGGCAAAGGCAAACCGCAGTCTCCGGCAATGGCAATGAGCTTTAACTTAGTTCCAATGCTCGAAATGGCTGCCCGTGTGAACGATGAGCCCATGATGAATGAGTTGATTGACACGCTTAAGGAATCTGGAAGCAGTGCAATCAACATGAATTATGTCATCGACGATGGTGTTAACTTCCGAGTTGAAATTCAGGAAGGCATCTTTTCATTTCTTGGTGCCGCTGGACAACAAATGCAGGGCATGCAACCAGGTTTTGGCAACGAAGATTTTTAATGAGCTCGAAATAACTTAGTCACGGCAGTGACGAGAGTCATTCGAAACGAAAATTCAAAGGGCAGTCTCAACTGAGACTGCCTTTTTTTGTCATAAAAAAAGGCCGAATCCAATTGGATCCGACCTTCGAAAACAAATACTAAGTTGGCGGCTCAAAACGCCAATTTGTAATCTGATTAATTCTGGGGGGCAGGAGTTGGCGTTGGCTGGTTCAACTCAAAGCCCTCCAAACTCTCGTTAGGGAAGAATGCTTTTTCAAATCTTGCATTATTCTTTCTAACATTTTTTCGTTGCTGTGCCGCCCACGCCGCGAGAATCGAACCATCACCGTATTTTTGAGCTTCCGTCTCACATCCCCATTGAGACCATTCCTCAAAGGTAATGTTTCGAGATTTACAACTCTCTGCAAAACTAGCATCACACTGGCTGCAACCACCGGGCTGTCCACCACAGCCAGGGCAAACCGCCGGATCCTGTTTCGCAACCTCCGGACGTGGTGCCAGGAGTGCGCGGCGATACGCAAATTCACCGGCAAAGTTATTTAACCAACCGGTCGTCTCCGCCGAGGTCATCGTAAAATCAATCACCTTGGGACTAATGTTATTTACAGATGACTGCTCACTCGAGACGTCAATTCCAATTAGCCCAACACCATCGACACCGACAGCGGCTAAACCGTACGAACCGTCTGGGACATCATTAAAAGCGAAGGTGCCGTAATTATCCGTCGTGGTTGACGCGACAACGATGTCACCCTGAAAAAGCATTACTTTTGTCGATCTAACATCAACCGGTCTTCCGTTAAGAGAGTTCATCTGGTGAACACGGCCAACCAACCGACCGTCGGCAAGACGTGATACTGGGCGACTCGCCAGCGAGGTTGCTGCTACAGATTCAGGAAGGTTTTTAGCAAGACCCTCAAATCCAAATAAAGCAGCAGGTGCATCGATTTCCTGTCCTGTCGGATAGGCTCCGAAAACACGGAAGCTAACCTGAGGCGAATAATACTTGATCCAGTCGGTGTTAATTGTCGTGCGATTCTGGAAAGCTGTGGCGCTGATTCGGTTTCCAATTTGACCTTTGTTGTTGGGATTGTTTTGAAGGATATTCAAACCAAAAGCAAAGAAACTGTTTTCGCCCCAACCGATAATGGAATAAGCACCCTGCCTGACGTTGTTGAATTCAAATCGCCCACCGGCATTTAAAGTTGTTTGCTTGACCAAACGCCCGCGATTCAACAAAAAGATTTGCATCTGAGAGACGTCTGCTCCTGCTGCCGCTACGACAGAACCGTCAAATCGGCCATTTGAATCGACCATAATCCAATTCCCTCGAAGGGTCTCGCTCACACGGTCGCCAGTGGCAACATGTGTGACTTCCTGCCAACCGGCAAACCGCGGATTGACCATATTCCGCGGCTCTTCCATTAAATCTGCGTTTGTCGAAACTTCAGACCCGAGATCTAAAACTCCGTTGCCGCCTGGAGCATTCAAGTCTTGGGCAGTGACTTGACTCAAGATGAATGGCAGACAGATCAAGGTGGTCAAAATTGAGCTGAAAACGATTTTTAGATTCATGGCACGTTCTTTTCTAGCTTACAGCGAATATCACTCGTTAAAAAAACAAACCTGTACTCACAGTTTGAACCATCACCAAATGATTTAACTCTGCAAGTAGCATATCCAAACTTCGTCAAACGAATGGCGCAATGATATCAAATGGTTTGGACAGTCCGCTTAACAGACGAATCGACTTTCCTTATCGATCAAGCAAGCTGGAAATAGACGATTAACAGGTTTGCAACGAAACCACTGACACCTGTATCAACCTGGCGCGCCTTTTCGATTTCGACCTTTGCACGTGTCTTGGCGAATACTCGGTTGAAACGCGTCGATTGGTTTCAGTAAGCAAATCACCTGAGGCAAACCCTGCGTGCAATTCCGATTATGACGGTGGCGTTCGGCCAGCAAGCTGGGAGATCTCAACAAACCCCATGTTGTACTTTTACGCTGATAAGTCTCGATCGCTACGCTGCAAATCCGCGACCGTTTTCCTCAGTTCATCCACGTCTAACCGCAACTGAGCCAACGCCTGCTGAATTGTGAACCAGTCCATTTGCAGTTCATTCGCGGGCGATTTTTCTCGCGGAGCAGCCTCGGAAAGCCGTGTCAGATCGCCCGAATTAAAAGCCGGAAAACGAGATTTTAACTCCTCGATTTCGTCCGGCTTATAGAGACCGTGAGTTACGATTTGTCCGCGCCCCGAGGGCGTCAAAGGAATTACTAGGCGGTGTTGAACTAGTGACGCAATGATTGGCCGAAGCTCTCCCAAATCAGCGATCTTCGTCATCCGAGAAGCTCTTCCACGTAATTCACCAAGCGTTTGTTCACCCCGCAGCAATAACTCGGCCATCACTGCCAGCCCGGCCGCATCCACTCCCATCCACTCGTAAAGCTGGTGCTTGAACTTGGGAACGCGCCCACCCGAATGTACTTCGATAACTGCACCAAGTTGCCGCAAATCATAAAGCGCCTGCTCAACTTGCTCCTCTCGCAGATCGAGTTGCGGACTCCGATTACTCTTTTGATTCGATGCGGTTTTAATTCCATTTAACGTCATTGGGTAGACATCTGGTGTCGTTTTTGATTTCTCAACCAAAACTCCAGCCACTCGGCGCTGAATGCAACTCAACGCACACCATCGCGCCAAGATATCCGTTTCTTCTTTAGCTTCGCGAGAATCAGATGGATCGTCATTAGAGTTCATGTCGAATTACCCAGTCGATATCTTATTGAAATATCCGTCACTAACAGACGCGTCACTTGTTGTAACTCGACTACATTTTTTCAGTGATCAGTTCCTTGAATTATAACCAGATGATTCTTTTTAAGAGAATACATCACACGTTAAAAACGAATGTCCCTGTCATCGCCAAAAAAAATTAGCCGCTCTTTCGAGAATCCAACCTCACCGCTTGATCTTAACCACCCCGCACTGGCATACTGACGCCATGCTCGATCGCAACCAACTCCTCGAAATCATCAGTGGCAACCGAAAGGGAATTGTCTCTACCACAATACGCATTGGTTTAGGATGCATGACGCCAATCTACCGGTTGGCAATTTACCTACGTAATAGAAAATTTGATATCGCTGCCAAACAAGGTAACGAATCCATCATCCGAAGCGCCGGCATTCCTGTAATCTCCGTTGGCAACATGACCACTGGAGGTACGGGGAAAACCCCCATGGTTATCTGGCTTGCCAAACAACTTCGTTCACATGGATCACGTGTTGCACTCGTCAGCCGAGGATACGGCTCCGAAAATCGAAACGGAGTCGATGGGCCTAATGACGAAGCGCTCGAAATGGAACATCGCCTCCCTGACGTACCTCACTTACAGGATCCAGATCGCTACCGAATGACTCAGATTGCACGCCACGAACTTGATTCAGAAATTATTGTTCTCGACGATGCGTTCCAACACCGCCAACTTGCTCGCAATCTCGACATTGTTTTAATTGACGCCACTGCACCATTCGGGCTCAACCGATTATTGCCTCGCGGTCTTTTGCGAGAGCCGCTCGACGGCCTGTCGCGGGCCGACCTCATTGTACTGACGCGAACCCACTTAACGTCCACTCCCGAGCGCAACTCCGTCGTTCAAAAGATCAAACGCTACGCCCCAGAAACCACAATTGCCGAAACACGAACCCGGGCCAGCCATCTTCTGCAATTCGACGGACAAACAGAAGAAGTTTCTAAATTAGACGGCAAGCCAATTTTCTTTTTTTGCGGAATCGGCAATCCGGAAAATTTCAAGCTTTCTCTGGAAAAGCTCAATTGCAACATTGTTGGATCTCAGAAGTATCCTGATCATTTCCACTATCAAAGAAGTGATTTGGAACACATTCGTGAATCGGCCAAATCCGGCGAAGCTGCGATGATTATCTGCACTCATAAAGATCTGGTAAAAATTGGAACCAACCGACTCGGTGGAATTCCCGTCTATGCAATCGTCGTTGATGTGGAATTTTTGAACGGTGAACAAGAATTAAAAGAGCATCTCGTGCACCTATTCAAACCAGACAACTAATCAAGACGGCTCCTACTTCACGGGAGATTTTCGCTGTGGAACGAGGTTTCTAATTCGGCGAAACATCGGAACCTTCGGTTCCTCAATTTCCTGAATTTCCCGATCCTCTTCCGACTTGGTGTTAACGCCTAACTGGCCGTCTTTGGTCGGTTTCGCAGTTTCACTCGTTCCTGACGTCTCCGATCCGGAAGGTACCTCATTCAGGACAATATATTGGTCGAGAAACTTAGGCCAGTAGCTAGTCATCAACTGCCGACACCGTTCGTAACCCATTGGATCGGAAAGCAGCGGTGTTGTACTCGCCAGCATCTGTGTCATGGCTTTGACATCATTTTCATCGAACCAACGATCAAAAACTTCCACATTATCGATAGTCACTTGTCCGGGCCCCATTAAATCAAATCCAATGCGAACATCCGTCAGCCCTTCCGACGGAAGGTCATCGAAGTGAACTGCGAATCGTTTCCATCTTTCTTCAATTTGATTCGCTTCTGAGTCAGGTGACAGGCTACCAACGGAACCAAACCGATAGTAACTTGAGCCTTCGGATCGCCCTTCGAGCGCCAACCGCAAGGGTGGCTGTTGATCAGGTGTTTCAGTTTTAAGCCAAACCGAAATAGACAGCCTTCCTGTTTCAGTAACTTCGAATTTGTTACTCCGAACCCAAACCACTTGGGTCTCGTGCCCTGTCAATTGCAAAGAAGCGGATCCTTGAATCACCATTGAATCGGAATCCTCGGGATGATCAATCAGCTTCACATAGCCCTTGGGCTGTGAGATGGTGGTCCAGCCGACAAAATTCGATTCCCCATCGAACTCAAACCCACGATTTTCGAGGACGCCAAGCGGATTAGGGCTCGCTGATTTTGTCAGTTTTGACTTAAGGGTAATCACGTGTCGCTGCAGCACGTTGTCCGCCGCTTCCGGGAGCGCAAAATCGAAATCAGTGATCACCGCACCTGATTTCATTTTTCCACCCAACAAACCATAAGCTGGAATCTCAAAAGTAACCTGACTATCCAGAACCTTTTGGGAAGAGTCATTATCTTCAGCCGATTCAACTCCAGCTTCATCAGCCAAAAGAATAACTTGAAATCGAGAACTGGAAAACGACTCGATCGTCTCGACCGGCGAATTTTCACCTCTTAATGATAGGCGGACACGATTCGGCCACGGTGACGCATTCGCAACGTAAAAATAGTTCTCGTTTTCGAATTCTAATTGCCTAACAGCCAAATGCCCGAGCTCTGGTTTGGGGAACCGCTCCGACGAGACATCCTCAAACGGCTCATCAGGCAATTTTGAAAATACTTCCATCAGCTCTTGCAGTTCCGACGCTTGGCCAAACGGAAGCGTCACGCCGCCATCAATGAACATTCGTGAATCACGATTCTTAAGACTCTGAAGAAAGCGTTGACGACTAAGCCCATTCCCCTGAATCATGGGCTGCAAACGCATCAAGGGCGACTGCTGCTCTCCAAATGGCACCTGTTCCTCGAGTTGTGCGAAATGAGCCCAAGTCGAACGATGCGAAAAGATATCAGCGGGATAATTTAAATTTGAAAAAAACTGTTTCGCCTGATCAGAATTTTCAACATTAGAATCTACTCGCCGCGATGCCAGTGATTGCCCCGGGGCAATGCGATGGGGTTGAAGAAGAATCAACTCTCCCTGGTTTTCTTTTCCTGAAGCAGGCCGGCTCAGTTCACTATCAAACCCCATGTAAAGCATGATTTTTTTGAAATCTGCATTCGCGTGCAAACTTGGCGAAAACGCAGAAGCTGTTTCATCATTTCGATAAAGGTCCACCGGAGCCAAATACAGCTTACCCGTTGGCTTCGCCCGCATCACCTCATTGGCCAAATCTTGATACCAAAGCCGCATTTGGGCTGCCCGCCATGCAATCCATTGGTCTGAGTGCGTGCCCAGCAAGATCCCTTGAATATCTCGCCATTCTTCAGGAACACCATTCAAATCAGACTGCGACTGAATGAATCTCTGGATGGTCAGCGAATCGTAGCCCCAATGCCGACCAGGCAATAAGGTATAGGTGTCAGGGCGACAAATAATACTGACGCCTTCGAATGACTGAAACGATTGATAGCGATTCGACAACTCTGAGACAATCCGCCGGACCGAACGTTGAACCAGAGGATTGAGAGGATTATAAATTGGAAGGCGATTGTTGGATTTGGTGAACTCCCGCCTTTGGCCATTTAAATCATACATGTCAAAATCTGAATCCGTTCCATCGCGGCGGCGCTCCGCCTCCACTTCGGGCAACGGCCCCGAAAGCGCCAGCGTCGGTACCAAGACCAACCCCTCACGCTCAAACATTCGAAACAACATCTCTAGAACATCTTTTCGAATCGGATCCTGACCGTTAGTGAAAAAGACACCCGTATCGTGTTTCGGGGAAGGCAGCAGCAGTTGGCTCGGATAAATTGAACTGCCGTCAGAGGCGACGGTGACAAACGAACCGCCATAGCCATTCGCCTTCAAATACTCGACAAACCTCGTTGCTCCTTCATAAAAAAACTGCCAATCATCAAGCGGCTCACTCACCAGCGGATCGATTTTCTCAAACACTCCAAAATTTTCCGAGAAAAGCGGCATCTCATAAAAAGCCATTAACTTACGATTGTCCGTGTTTACCGCACCTTTGGGCGGTAAACGATCGGGACCAGCTTTAATTTCGATCGTACCGACCGTTGCTTTTTCCGTCTGATGACGATTCGCAATCAGAAGATACGGCGATTTCGTTTCCGGCCAAACCGTCAAACTCAAACGTCGAGATTGAATCCCGTTTTTGGAGCGAGGCAACAACGACTTGTCAATTTGCACTCCCGAGTCGAACCCATAATTTGGCACTTGGCCGTTGGCATCTGGCTGTAAAAAACTGACGCCAATCGCAGTCCCCTCGGTTGCCAGGTACTCAATTTCAATAATATGGGGTTGCCCCAATTCACCGACCGTCAAAGGAATCGCCTGCCAGCCACCGGGGGCAAGTTCCCCCATCTCTTGACCGGCTACCTGCAATGGGGCATACCGGTTGTTACCGTAAATTTTGGGAGACTTTAAATTGGCGAGCTGTGCGATTTGGCTCCACGGCGAACTGGCCTCTGCTTCTCCAGAAAGATTGGTCGAGTAAACCACCTCCCATTGTTTCCCATTCGACTTAGCAATTTCATTGGACAAAACCAGCACCTGCATCGAGCGACTCACCGGAGGCTTTCTCGAACTGAAGGACGCTTGATAACGCTGCTGTTCTAATTCCAACTCAATATTATAGACGCCCTCTTTTAAGGGCATTCTAATTTTTACTGGCTGGGGAGGAGCTGAGCCAATAGAGTCCGTTTGAAACGAAATTGATTTTGAAATTAATGATCGGCCACCTACAATTCCTGCTGGATTGGCAGACATCATTTTTATTCTGCACGCCACCGCTCGACCTACAAAGGGCGTTCGAATGGGGGCAATCGAAAACTCAAATTCTTCACCGGACTTAAAAACCAAATGCTGACGCGGAAAAGAAACGCCAAGCTCATCTCCCGGCACTCTTGAAATCGAACAACGGTTACCAATTGAATCGATCTCTCCAGCCACCACTCCGCTCAAAAGCTGCTTTAACGATAACGTCTGTTCATAACGAGAGGCGGGCTGTTCTATCGAGCTCAAATCCAAAACGACTCGAGTATCACTATCGCCTGCCAATGAAAAATCAAATCCACCATAGGTTGTTTTGGACCATTGCTGCACGTTTAATACGTTTCCCGATTTTTCAATCGTCGCATTTGCTTCCGCCTCAAGACTTAAAGGCGATGGATTGGAAAGCTCTCCATTGACCACTGTCACAGTTCCGGTCCAAGTTTGCGGCAAACCACCACCCCACGAAACTCTAAACCGAAGATCTTGGTTGTCAGCCGCGCCCGACTCAACTTCTGGATCAAATCGAAACACGCTGGCCGTTGGAAGAAGCGCGGTGGGAGATTTCAGCGCCAAAGTAGAAGGTTGCACTAAACCATTGTTCTGGACAATTCCAAAAGATTTACCCGGCGCGAGTATCCAGACGAGCGCAGCAAGCCACGCAATCACAAACAGATATTTTGCTGTGAGTATCGAAAAAACGAATTTCGGACTTCCGTGTCCGGGCATTCGATTGACCTAGGCTAAAAAACAACGAAGTGCATTTCAAAAGTCACTGACTTTCCAGTCTTCTCTATGTCCGCGAACTTTACCAATCCACTTGATGGTCATCTAGTCCAACCGGGGTCAATTATGCTAGCAGGCTCGCCCGTTTTATTCAGAAAGCCATATATTTACAACGAAAAAGCCATCCTCGTTACAACAAATCCATTTGATCAACGTTTCCACTGGAATCACTACAAAGGCAAAACGGCTATTCCTGACGATCGGCGAGTTCGGCGCTAAGTTCATATCCGTCGGGCCAGAGGATATCTCCTGAGACCGTCAAATCACTCATCACATTTTCCATTGATTCAACAATAGAAGGACAGCGACGACTGACATCATTTACTTCCCACCGATCATCAGGTTTCACAAATAGACAAGTGCGATCCCCTTCGACAATTAACTTCCATGCGTGCGTATGCATTGCGTTTACGTCACCCGATCTAGTCCAAGTAATTTCTTTGTCCTTCTCGGGGAGTCGAAACGCAAAATGTCGAAGCGTTTGCTGCATTAGCTGATCTCCGGAGAACCAATCCTGCAACAACTGAGTGACTAAAACCGGTTGAACAAGCGAGCCGGAACGAAGGTTTCTTAAACTGGCATATTCTGTACGGTCAGGAGTCCGAATCATCATTGGAACGTGTAGCGATTCTCCATGGCAGCGTTCAAAATCATGAGAAGCGTCACTCCCCACGATTCCGTGTTCCCCCAATGGATACCCTCGCGGCGACATCAGGCACAACAACGTCGATTCACCCAAGCCTGTTTCCAGCAAATCAAGGACAACTCCTAAAAAATCATCAATCAGAGTGACTTGCGCCGCACAAACCTGCTGATAGCTTAGTAACTGATCAGGATCATCATTCTCTGGATCAAACCAACCCGACGGTGGCTCACACCATTGCGGTGGTTCCGGATCTTCCGAATTAGCTAAATGATTTCGCAACTCAAGTGGCGCGTCCCACGCTCCCGAAAGTCCACGCGAGTGGAGCCATAAACAAGAACCGTTTTCAAGAGAAGTAATCGCTTGAGCTGCCTGTGCAAAAAAATGAGCAAGCTCCGTCTGCTCCATCCCATCAGCTGGCCGATCATTGTTCCATTCTTCCAACGGCAAAATTCGGTCGAAATATTTTGACGAGTCATGCGTCAATAGTTCAGAGTCATCACTCAGCAAGACGGGGGAACCTCCCGCCTCGCCAATCGTTTCCAGCCAGTTTTTCCCCTTGGAATTACCCCATAATTGATCGTAAGCCTGCATTAGATACGGAGAAGCGGCGATCGCTTGATCGAATAGCAAACTTTCCGCAGCTAGACGATTGAAATTGGGAGTTTCAAACAAAGTACTGCCGTAAGCACCCAGTAAATTAGCTCCCAACTGGTCAATCACCAGAACGATGGCATTTCGAATTTCAGTTCCGCTCATGGTTTTTTGGTTCTAAAACTAACGGCAAGAAATGAACAGACTTGGTAAAGACGAATCCATGGCGACAATTCATAGACAATAAACGAGTCTGCTCATTGACGAATTTGGTAAAACCATCATATTGTCACCAGCATTTTAATCAAACAGCAAGACATCGGGCGAGAATACTGTGTACGATCAACAGCGACTTATTGAATTAGTAAAACAGCACGCGTTGCGTTTTGGCGATTTTACTTTGGCTTCGGGAAAAAAAGCCAGCTATTACCTCGACTGTCGCAAATTAACCCTCGATAGTGAAGGGGCGAATGTCATTGCTCAGGGCATTCTCGAAGCCATGGGAGACGACCTTCCGGATGCGGTTGGGGGAATGGCAATTGGCGCCGATCCAATTACTGCTGCGGTCATTACGTGCGGTTGGCAAGCCGGCAAACCGCTAAAAGGTTTTATCGTCCGCAAAGAAGCCAAATCACATGGCACGGGGCAACAGGTCGAAGGCCCGATTGAATCGGGACAAACCGCCGTCATGATGGAAGATGTGGTCACGACCGGGGGAAGTTCACTAAAAGCGATTGAGCACGCCAGAGCATTTGGTTTAAAAGTCGATCGCATCATTGCAATCGTCGACCGGGGTGAAAACTCCGCTGAAATCTTCGATGCCGTCGGAGTCAAATTCACCTCCCTCTTACACGTCAAAGATTTAGGGGTCTAATCTCCTCTGTGATTCCAACCTCTTTCTCAGTCACAAACGTCGATGGAATCCGCTTGCTTGCTTTTGAACGCCTTATTGAGGCCAACACCCTCAAGATTCCTTTGGTTTCAGCGAGAATCTGCAACCGTGTTAATCTGTGCGGGTTAGCTCATCTTTCACACCTGCCTTAACCTCAACGATGCCAAAGGGATTAAGGATCTGGTAAGGGTCTCCGATGATCGGGGTTGCTCCGCCTAGTTTTCCGATTTTTGCAAATTTACCGATAAGTCGGGTCGGCATACTTCCAACGGTTAGACGATGTCAAAACGGGGGAGTTACTCTCCGGTATCCGGCGTGGATTTTTTTGGAAGAGCTTCAAAAGTGACTTTGCTCAAACTGAGTCACTCAGACGCGGATTCTAGTGATTAGAAAAACACTAGGAGAATCGATGAGATATTTTTTGCAATTCTGCTTTTCATTGGCCTTGCTCGCATTGACGAGTCAGACCAGCGCACAATTGAACGAGGATGGGGTGATTGGTTCTTATCAGTCGATCCTTTCGCGTGCTGGTTATGGTAATGAAGAATTGGAAGCCGCAGGCATCCAGCCCAAACTGGCTCGAAAACAATCCAGCGACGATTTCATTATCGATGCTCCTGAACTACCCAGCAAGTTGGTCGAGGAACGCTCAGACCAGATCGGTAGCAACAAAAACTTTCTCCAATCACAAGATTCGATCGTTGATTATGGCGGCTCTTACAGTTCGCCAACCTGGGGAAACACGGTACTTCCCAATCGCGTCGGTAGTGGCCCAATTCAACTATCGGGCCTAGCCCCGCAAAATACCACTACATCCTCAACAGACTGTGATACAGGAGCATGTGAACCGTTCGAGCGAGCAAGTAATCGGCAGCGTAACGCTTCGCTTGTTGGCGGTGTCTTCGGCCTTAATCTTCGCCGCAACTATGAAGATGATCTCTGTTTTGGCTACAACTTAAACGGGGATACACTGGATTCAACAGATGCCGATTTTCGATCGATGAATGGGCTCGGAGCTTCGCTTGCCCGACGAAATGAATGTGGCAAAGGGTGGGAGACTATTTTTTGGTATCTTGATGACGAGGTAACAGCCTCCCTTGATGGCACCACTTTCACACACCTGACAGGCCTCGATTCGATCTCCCATGATCCATCGGGCGACACCATCGAAGATATCTACAACTCTGGTTGCTGTTCAGAAATCTACCGAGATACCGAATTCCTTAACTTTGAATTCAATCTGCTTCGCAACGGCGGCACTTACCAACTGCGTGGCTGCCGAGATGCAAGCTTTGAGTTTTATGGTGGCTTTCGACTTTTTAGCTTCGACGAGAGCATTCGCTACGGAAGTCATTCGTGGGATACGAACCACCCCTATTGGACAGAATATGAAATCGAAGCGAACAACCTGCTTACCGGGTTTCAGATTGGCTGTCGAAATGAAATTTCAATAACCAATCGGCTTCGACTCGTATTCAGCGGGATAAGCGGCGGATTCAGCAACTACATCGAGACTCAGCAAATGATCTCAGACGATGCCGGCTATGTTGCGATGAATCATTCGTCTTCTGACAATCAAATTTCACTGCTTGGCCAATTCAACGCAGGATTGTCGATGCAAATCAGCCGTCGCCTTCGTGCCCAAGTTGGTTACCAACTCATGGGTATTTCCGGCGTAAGCCTGGCGGGAGACCAAGTACCCTACAATTTTGGTCATGCCTACGATCTTGAAAACAGCGATGTGAACGGCAGCTTACTGCTTCAGGGTCTTTATTACGGTGGTGAGCTCTGTTTTTAATTTCAGCCAATAAAAAAAACACGCCTCCGGCTATCGAGCCGCGGCGTGCTTCTTAAAGTCTTGCGTGGAAAGCCGCTACTATTTATTTGGCGCGATAGTGCAGACCATTCTTCTTGGCTGTTGAGATGGGTTGCTCTCGACTTTTCCGTGCTCGGATAATAACTCAATGATGTAGTCCATCACTTTCCGGCCTTCATCGATGTGCGCATTCTCTCGACCGCGGAAAAGTACAGTGACCTGGACTTTGTCATTGTGCTCCAAAAAGCCAATTGCTTTCTTAACTTTGAACCCAATATCGTGCTCGCCGGTTTTGGGGCGAACGCGGATCTCTTTGAGCTTTGTCTGGTGAGACTTATTCTTAGTCTGGCGTTTCTTTTTGTCGTAGTTGAATTTACCGAAATCCATAATTCGGCATACGGGCGGTTTTGCATCGCCTGCAACTTCTACTAGGTCAAAGCCCGCTTCTTTTGCTTTGCTGAGTGCTTCTTCAGTCGGTATCACTCCAAGTTGATTACCGTCTTGATCAATAACTCGGATAGGTGAGATTCTAATTTGTTCGTTGATGCGGGTCTGTTTTTTGTCGCTCGGAGGAATTGTTTTCCCTTTCTAAAAAAATCAATGGCGTACTAAGACTGGCCACGGCGTTAAAATCGGTTTGTCACACCGAAAATGACCTGTTCACAGTCGGCAAGTTGCCGACGATCACAAACAATCGTCAGCGGTTATCTTCGTTTTATTGTACCCACTCGGGGCTTTCAAGGCGAATTACGAGGTTGAGGTTACCAAAAATTGAATTCAATGTCCGGTCGGGCTTCCTAAGGAATTGGGCGCCTACCATGAATTTACTTAGGAGCTCGTTCTCCGAACTGTTTTCTCAGCCACCTCGGACTGAAATTTAGCGATCGCTTCCTCGACCGGAATCGCCCCTAAATCTCCGTCTATTCGGTCTCGGATCGAAACGGTTCCGTTCTCAGCGTCTCTGGGCCCGACGATCATCATGTAAGGGATCATTTCCAACTGCCCATCACGAATTTTGGCGCCCAACTTTTCACTTCGATAGTCACCTTTGACGCGAATCCCTGCGTCTCGCATCTGCGACTCAACACGTCTTCCATATTCCTCTGATTTATCACTGACCGTCAGAATCCGCGCCTGTTCAGGGGCAAGCCACAACGGGAAACTACCGGCAAAGTGTTCAATTAACACGCCAATGAATCGCTCCATGCTGCCAAACGGCGCCCGATGAATCATGATTGGCCGATGCGGCTTGTTGTCGGAGCCAATGTATTCCAGGCCAAACCGCTCCGGCAGGTTGTAATCCACCTGTACCGTTCCAAGTTGCCATTTCCGGCCGATGCAATCCTTGACCACAAAGTCAATTTTAGGTCCATAAAAAGCTGCTTCGCCAGGATCTTCGCTAAAGTCCTTGCCTAGCGTTTGAGCTGCTTCTCGACAGGCTTGCTCTGCCAAATCCCAATTCTTGGGATCGCCAACGTACTTGGAGCTATCGGGATCCCGTAGTCCAACACGGACGGAATAATCCTCCATGCCCATCGCACCAAAGATAATTTTTACCAGCTCAATACATCCAATTAACTCTTGACCAAGCTGCTCCTGCGTTACGAACAAATGCGCATCGTCTTGAGTAAATCCACGGACACGTGTTAAACCGCCAATCTCGCCTGACTGTTCCCAGCGATAAACCGTTCCAAATTCCGACAAGCGAATAGGAAGATCGCGATAACTTCGCTGCTCAGAGGCAAACAAACGAATATGATGTGGACAATTCATTGGCTTCAATAAGTAGCCTTCGATTTCTCCGTCATTCATTAAATTCGATAACTCGCCGCAGGTGCAACCTTCCTCCGCTAATTGACTTAAATAATCTCGATCGACCAAGGGCGTATACTGGCTGTCTTGGTAATAAGGAAAGTGTCCCGATGTTTTATAAAGATCAAGCTTTCCGATGTGCGGCGTGAAGACTTGATCATATCCCTGACGCTGCAAATGCTCGGAAATGAAGTCTTGTAGCTTTTGCCGCACAAAACTTCCTTTAGGCGTCCACAGCACCAACCCTTGACCAACCATTTCGTCGATATGGAACAGTCCAAGACGTTTGCCTAATACTCGGTGATCCCGTTTTTTTGCTTCCTCCAGCAACTCCAGATGCGCATCCAACTCTGCCTGAGTAAAAAAGGCTGTGGCGTACAATCGTTGGAGCTGCGCTCGTGACTGATCCCCCTTCCAGTAGGCACCGGCGATCGAAAGTAATTTGAAGGCGCCGATCCGGCGAGGGGAGGGGATATGAGGACCGCGACACAGATCAAGAAACTCACCCTGTTGATAGAACGAAAGTGAATCGTCATCCGCCAAACCGGTTTCGATATGCTCTACTTTAAAATCCTGCTTGAGGTCTTTACATACCTGAATAGCATCTGCCCGCGGACGATCCAGTCGCTCAAATGGTTCATCGAGGGCAATGATCTTTGCCATCTCTTTTTCGATCGCTGGAAAATCTTCTTCGGTTAACGGTTCGTCACATTCGACATCGTAGTAAAATCCGTTTTCGATTGTTGGGCCAAACGCCAGTTGAACCCCTGGCTTAATGCGCATTACCGCCCGTGCCATCACGTGGGCACAACTATGACGCATGGTTGCCAGCGCATTTGGATCTTTCTTGGTAATGATTTTTAAATTGACCGGTTCACCCTGCGGAATTTCGTAGTCTAGCTCGACCGGTTGCAGGTCAATCTCACCCCAGAGGGCATCTTTGGCTAAACGGGAGCCGATGCTTTTGGCAACATCTTTTACAGAGACTGCGGAATCAAACTCTTTTAAGCTTCCGTCAGGTAATTTTACAGTTGTCATTTTTCTTACGTATTACTCAAAACAAAATTCTTGCGCCCCCACGTTCACAAATCGCGGTCTTTGGCGATTGCGGAAGTATAGATAGTCTTGGACTTCACCGAAACATCGGTTCCCAATCGCCTGCAAATCATCGGGAAACTAAGTGCAAACTCAACGAAATAGCACCTTATTCTTAAGGCGTCTGCCAAGAGATTTTCTGGGAAACGAACTCGCTCGCCTAGACTTCGTCACCCCAATACCGACTTAAAACCAAGTTATTCCACGGTTTGGCGGACAACAGGCTGAATCACCGCTGCTGTTCGACACACTTTCAGTCACTTGCCCCGAGATAAACCGCCATTTCCCTTCACATTGCCGGCAGTCGCGGTAGAATGGGACGGCGTTGAAAGCAATGCTTAGATAATTTACCCAGAGGAATAACATGCAAATGAGATGGCTATTAGTTCTCGGCTGCCTCCTGATTACTGCTTGCAGCAATCCTGGCGACGAGACATCCCAAACCCCGAGTTCCACGCCGCCCCAGGTAGCGTCGAAAACAGAATCCCCGGAAGCAACACCTGCTCCGGAAGAAAAGAAAACGGAACCACCCAAAGAGGAAGCTAAACCTGAACCTAAACAGGAAGAAGCTAAACCTGAACCCAAACAGGAAGAAGCTAAACCTGAACCCAAACAGGAAGAAGCTAAACCTGAACCAAAACAGGAAGAAGCTAAACCTGAACCAAAACAAGAAGAAGCTAAACCTGAACCAAAACAGGAAGAAGCTAAGCCTGAGGTTACCGAGGCAACACCGGCTGAGCAAATTAAGACAATCATCGCGGATTACACCAAGGCCAGCCGAAGCCTAATGACCGAGGCGAGAAAAATGCCCGGTAACGAAGGACGCGATTACTATTACGCTAATCTTCCCAAGCTACAGCAAAAATGCGGTGCTGATCTAAACGCTGTTGTCGCTGCCAATGCGGATGAACCCGCTAACTTCGACGCCATCATGTGGATTACCATGAACATGGCCGGCTCGGATACCGGGACCAAAGCAATGGACACATTGTTTGAGAAGTACATTGAAAACGAACAAATGGTTAACCTTTGTGCCGTTCTCGCACAAGGCAGAATGCCGGTTAAGAACCCTGAAGCAAAGCTTGAGCAACTGATTGAAAAATCGCCGCACGAGGCTGTTCGGGCTTCGGCCACAATGGCGCTGGCCAAAAACGTTAAGGACGAAACACGCGCAGAAGAACTGTACGAGTCACTGATCGCCAACTACGGAGATTTGACGAGTCCGATGACTCGCGGCAAAACTTTTAGAGAAGCTGCCGACAATGCTCTCTTTCAACTGAAGTATCTAAGCATAGGCAAAATCGCTCCCGATATTGAAGGAGAAGATCTCGATGGAGTTGCCTTTAAGCTAAGCGACTACCGCGGTAAAGTTGTCGTGCTCGACTTCTGGGGTGATTGGTGACCACCGTGCCGGGCTATGTACCCACACGAGCGGTCGCTCGTACAAAAGTTGGCTGACAAACCATTCGCAATTATTGGTGTCAACAGTGATCGTGACCTGGAAAAGATCCGGGAAACAACCAAGCAGAAGAATATCTCATGGCGTAGTTTCTGGAACGGTCCTCAAGGAACCGGCGGTCCCATCTCGACTCGCTGGGGCGTTACCGGATGGCCAACCATTTACATCATCGACGCGGAAGGAAAAATTCGGTACAAAAACGCGCGAGGTCCAAAAATGGACGAAGCGCTTACTGAATTGTTAGCGGAAATGGGCCATGAAGTGGATCTTACGAATCATGAAGATCCCGGTGAAGCGCCAAAGGATGACGCTAAACCTAATCCGTAACTGGAACACCTAAGTTCATCTCTCCAAGTTTTGCGTCTGCAGAATTCCGGATGAGAAAACAACCATGCGGCCCGAGTCCACTCGGGTCGCATTTTTTTATTCCGCGTTGCAATCTTCGAAATCACGACCGCCAGTTCGGCTTCTCCGATTTCCACGACTCTTCCGAGAGAGTCATCCAAGCTTCCAAATCAACCCCGAGACCATCCGCGATTCGATTGATGTAATTAAAATAAGAAATTACCTGAGTCGCGACCGTAATTTGATCATCCGCCAAACCGACTTTTCTCAATCGGTCAATGTTGGCCTTTGACATCTCCGCTGGTCGGCATGTCAAGTCAATTGCATACTCGCATAACGCCGTATCCTCTTCGTTGAAACCGCAATTGCGATAATCAAAAACCAATAACTCAGCTAACTCTTTATTTCCAGACTCCAGACCGAAGTCTCTAGCATGGAACAGTGTTCAGTAAAAACAATCATTGGCATTACTGACAACCGTCGCCAACATCTCTCGTTGCGCACCAGAGAGGTGATTGTCCGTCTTCATGATGGAAACGTAGAGATTCATCGAAGCATTTGCACTTGCGCCATCCTGACTCATCACCCGGATGATATTGGCGACGTCGCCTGCACGCTCAACCGCCGACTGGTATAGCCTTGCTGTTTTTCCGGTCGCATCTTCAATAGAAACTTGGTCGATATAGGCCATCGGTCACTCTTACCGTTGAAACAGAAAACAGTTAGATTCCAAAAACGTTTAATTACAATTACATTTAAATACATCAGAAACCGCGAAACCAGTGGCCAATTATTTCCAACCTGACTTTATTCGGTAAACATGATGACTCGAAAGAACTTTTCAACGGATTCTGATTTCGAAAAGAAAGCTGGATACTCACGAGCCGTTGTTCAGGACAATTGGTGTTTTGTTTCAGGCACCACGGGATACGATTACAAGACCATGTTCATGCCTCCCGATATTCAGGCACAAACTAAAAACTGCCTCGAGACCATTCGACAAACACTTGAGGAGGCAGGTTTCTCACTCTCCGATATTGTAAAAGCTAATTACTACGTAACGAATCAAACCGATGCCGATTTTGTGTTCCCGATCCTAAGAAGGACATTTGCGTCCATACGCCCTGCCGCCACAATGATTGTGTGTGGATTGATTCGTCCTGAAATGCTAATCGAAATCGAAGTGACTGCCTTAAAATCGAATAACTAAACTGTCCCGAACCAGTCGCTAGACGCTCGAACTCAAACGCTTTTCAATTTCGTCTTTCACGATCTGCGTGTTGGCTTTTAGGTAGACCGGCGGATTGGCGGACTCGCTGCAGATCCCCTCTAGCGTAGATTCGTGATAGCCGACCTTAAAATCAGTAAACTTAAGTCCATGAGCCGTGCTAATGACAACGGTTCGATCCTTCGGTTTAATCACCCCGCGATTTACCAGTTTTTCGAGAACGGCTAGAGCGACACCGGTGTGAGGACATGTAAACATCCCGGTCAGGTCTGCTCGTGCGGATGCAGCAGCAAGTTCCTGCTCAGTAGCCTGCTCAACAATGCCATCGGTTTCCTGTACCGCTTTGACTGCTTTCTCATAGCTTACTGGATCACCGATTCGAATCGCGTTTGCCAGTGTTTCGCCGGCGGTAACTGAGGTTTTGTCCGAGAAACCGGCTTTAAAGGATTGGTAAAACGGATCAGCTCTTTCAGCCTGAGCCGCGACTAATCGTGGCATCCGATTGATTAAACCAAGGTCCATCATTAATCGAAAGCCTTTGTGAAGGGCACTGATATTTCCAAGATTTCCGACAGGAATAATAATCCAATCCGGAACTTCCCAATCGAACTGGCGACAAATCTCAATACCCACCGTTTTCTGACCCTCGATCCGAAGGCTGTTCATTGAATTGGCAAGATAAATACTCTGATCTTCAGTGACCTCCTGAACAATTTTCATACACCCATCAAAATCAGTATCGAGCGCCAGTACATGTGCTCCATTCGCCACGGGCTGAATCAATTGTGCGGTACTGACTTTTCCAGCGGGCAAAAATATGATTGCCGGAATTCCCGCATAAGCAGCGTAGGCAGCCAGTGCTGCACTCGTGTCTCCCGTGCTCGCGCAGGCGACTGCCTGCACAGGATTGCCGGGCATCGTCATCATCTGTTTCACTACGCTGACTAAGACGGTCATCCCCAAGTCTTTAAAACTGCCGGTGTGACTGTTTCCGCAAAGTTTGATCCAAAGCTCCGACAAACCGAGTTGTTTCCCAAGACGGTCAGCCCAAAAGAGGTTTGTATTCCCCTCACACATGCTGACAACATTCTCATCACGCAAATCTGGAATCACCCATTCTCTCATTCCCCAGACGCCGCTGCCAAACGGCCAATTCGTGGTACTCGCCCTAGAATCGAATAGTTGCTGCCACTTGTAAGCATTGCGATCCCGCAACGGAGCGCGGTCGTGATAGACCTCCAACAACGAATTGCATTTAGGACACCGGTAAAGAACGTCGTAAATCGAATGCCTGCCTTCACATCCCGCGAAGCAGCGAAAATAGACTTTTTGATCGGTTAATTCAGGAGAAGGCGTGGCAACAGCGGACATGGATATTCCTAGATCAGATTCAATGAACGATGTCCCGATGATAGAGCAATCGGGACCCTTACGGCAAACGCAATCTAAAAAGAGTCACTTCGCCGGGAATCCGGTGCAACCAATACACAGCTAAACGCCAAAATTACGGTCGAATGCCCCTAAACGAACTACTCGGTTACGAGTTCGCGTTGATGATGTCCACCAATGCCTTTCGGTCAATCGGCTTTGGGAGGAATCCATCTGCGCCGGCATTATACGAATTGCTAACATCCTGAGGCTGGACATTGGCGGAAATCACAATGATTCGCGGCTGACTGATTGCCAAATTGGCACGAATTTGCCGCATCGCCTCATAACCATCCATCACAGGCATTTGAAGATCCATAAAGATCAAGTCATAGGGCATTTTGTTTACAAACTCGACCGCCTCCAAACCATCAACAGCCACATCGGCCGTAAATCCAACTTGACCCAAAATCTTGACGGCCAGTAAACGATTTACAGGATTATCCTCAACAATCAAAATCTTAAGTTTTTTGTCGGTCTCAACTTCAATTCGACCACTGGGCTCTGCTCGTTGACGCGAGACAACTCTGAGCGGAAGTGACAATACAAACTCGGCTCCAACTCCAACGGTGCTACTCACGGTTAAATCACCTGACATCAAACGACTCAAACGCCTCGCAATGCTCAAGCCCAGGCCAGTTCCTTCGTATTCCCTGGAATGGGAAGAGTCCACCTGTTGAAACGGACTGAAGATTTTTTCCAAATCTGAAGATGGGATTCCAACTCCCGTATCAGAAATTGTGAATAGTAAATTTTCAGATTCCACACATACGGTGACGATAATCTGACCTTCCGATGTAAACTTGATGGCATTGCCAATCAAATTCACCAAGATCTGCTTCACTCTTGGCTCGTCTCCCAGAATACACTCTGGCAATGACGGATCGAATTTTATGAGAATCGGCACTTCACTCACAGTATTTGCTGATGTGCAAACCCGAACCGATGCTTCGACTAACTGTTTGAGATCGATCGTATTTTCTGAAATCCTCAGTTCGTTGGCTTCGATTTTCGAGAAATCAAGAATATCCGTAATCAAATTGAGCAAATGGTTACTTGAGTCCCAGATAATATTGGCGTATTCGAATTGCTCAGGATTCAAAGATGTATCTCGTATTAAATCCGACATGCCGATAATGGCATTGAGCGGTGTTCGAATCTCGTGGCTCATGGTTGCCAAGAACGTGCTTTTCGCGCGATTGGAAGAGTCTGCCATTTCCTTGGCACTGATTAATTCGTCCGCCTGTGCTGCCAGCATATCCTGAACAATTTTTAATTGCCGTACGGTTGACTGAAGTTCTTCTTCGCGCATCGCATCAGATATCTTTGTGGCGGCCATCGAGGCGATCGTCACAAGGATCTCTTCATGCTTTTCTGTGTAGAAATCGACTTTAGAATTTTCAGAATCGATAACACCGATGCACTCTCCATGAAGCACAATCGGCACCGCCAGTTCGGACAATCGGAATTCATCATCGAGGATGTAACGTGAATCAAGTCGAGTGTCCCGAATCCGCTCTGGTTTTAAATTTGCCGCCACCGAGCCTACGATTCCTTCTCCGACCGGAATCGTAATGGGGTCAACAATCACTCGCCCCTCGGGGCTCTTCGGGCCGTACGCCGCTGCCTGAACTAACTCGCCGCTTGTTCGGTCGATCAAATAAATCACACAATCATCGAACCCAATCCCGGCAATCGCACGATCGGCGATGAGCCAAAAGATGTCATCGAGGGAAGATTTTTGAAGGAGATCCAACGCAAAAGTGCTAAGCAGCTTAAGATAATCTTCAGAATTTAGATCTTCCGACCTGCTCATTCTCGGTCCCAGTCTTTTATTCAAATCGTCACGCCCGCCCTAATTGAGACACTCCTCAATCGCCTGACGTCAAAGCTATTTTACCTAGCCTTCTATTGGGAAATACGTACTGACACCGCATCCGTTCGTATTTGGTACTAGTGTACTCTTGCATCGCTTCTGGGTTCAAATTCGTTTTTTGGCGTAGTTTTTATAAGAATTACGCATTTCTTACTTACGCAGTACAACCAAAGTGCTGTAACCCTTAGAACATATCAACCATTCCCCAGTCACAAAGCAAAACAGCATTCTCTCACAATCAAGGAAAAAATGATTCAACACCGTTTTCACCATTTCGTTCCCTAGGGGATTCTAAACAACGGAGAGCAACTGATATCTGGGTTCCACAGGCTGAGACTCTATAGAATTTATCTAGACGCCCCGTTCCATCTTTTAGAATGAAATACGAGAAGACGGCAACCTCGAGCTTACCTCGTGAGTTCAAACAAATCTGACTTACACCAAATTATTGAATTTAAAAGACTAGTTGCATGAAGATCGCCCGTTTTGAGACCGAACATTTTTTTGCTCAATATGAATTCAACACCCCTCATCAACTTTGCAACTCAGATTGTGAAACCATGTCGATCGAAGCATTGCTCGAACTGGCTGACGTTTCGCTCACAGCCTTCACCCAGCAAACACTTGGCTACACAGAATCGCAGGGCAATCCCGAACTCAGACAGAGTATCGCAAACACTTACCAAAACTGTTCGCCGGAAAACATTATTGTCTTAGCGACTCCGGTCGAAGGTATCTACCTGACAGCTCGTGCGCTCTTAAACCCTGGGGATGAAGTGATTGTGCTTTCGCCAGCTTACGATGCTTTGATAAATATGTTTGAACACGTGGTTGGAAACAAAAATGTAAAAAAATGGAATTTCCATCCAGGCGACAATGGATGGGAATTGAGAATTAAAGAACTCTCTCAATTGCTGTCTCCCAAGACAAGAATGATCGTCGTTAATTTCCCACACAACCCCACCGGCTACATCCCCAGCCCACAAATGCAGCAGAATATAATCA
>WTFU01000072.1 GCA_011523945.1 Mariniblastus sp.
TCACCACATAGCCACCTGTCTTCGGATTCTTCCGATTCCAGATCGGCGTATTACTACCGTCGCGCGTCCAGGTTTGATTGAAGTCGGTGTGCGTGCCATCGGTTAATTGATGTAGGCCGGTTCCATCGGCATTAATGATATGGATGGCGGTTTTCCATTTTGATACATCCGAATCATTTTTTACCCTGCGAAAAAAAACAAGCATGTCACCTGTCTTTGACCACGATGGTTTGAAATCGTGGTGCCCCGTGGTAAGTGGCTTGCCCTCTGGCTGCCCATACGTGCCCACATGTATTTCGCCGTTGACATAATACGAGCCTCGATTTGTGCCATTCTCCTCAGCGGGCAACCCGCTGTCGATTGCCGAAAGAACGCCAGTGATCGCAAGCAATACCGTCAACACACCGACAAACACACCAACTTTTCTCATCACAACACCCTTCTCATCCACGGAGCTGAATCGCCTTCAGTTGGGCCTATTTCACACCGCTCTGCAACTCAACCACACTAAGGGGGATTTCGTGGACGATCAAAAAGCACAAATTTCACTTCTCACGTTTCGCTCTTGAACGCTACTGAATTATATACTCCGTTAGTTCACGCGGGTCTTGCAATTCGCTAAATTAAAAGCATCACGTTGGTATTTGCTTTTGATCTATTTGTTATTTCTCTATCGCTAACAATGAATAACATAAAATTGATTTTCGCAGTCGCGCTGGCGAGTTGCTTTCTTGAATACTCGGCAAAAGGGCAGAGTTCATCTACCAAGTCCGACCGCACCGAAACAAAGATCAAAATCTCAATTGATCCATTTTCCATTCGAAAGATTCAAGGAATCAGTGAACTAAATCGCGAGGCTTACTTCGGCATTTGTGATCCGGGCACCGAGTTCAAGAAACGCTGCCTCAAACCATCTCGTTACCAGTGGCTGATCGAAAACAACGGAATCACGTTCGGCCGAACCCTTCAAATTGTCAATGGTCTCGATGAATATCAAAAAGCCATCCGCGAAGATTCTTCCCGCCCCGGGTTCGTCGACCGAGAATTCTTGCTCAAAAAAATAAAATCGAAACCGTCAAGCGCTGACTTTAAACGCGACATGAACAACCGCCTGGATATCGCAGCACATGGTTTTCGAAACGCATTTCCCGAGTTCATGGGAATCTACCAAACCGATGCTGCCCGCAAAGACAAATACGCACAGAGGCTTCCAAAAAACATCGAAGCTGCGGCTGAACTATCAGCACTTGCGATTAAACATCGGTTCACTGACTTCGACCGACCGAAATACTATGAGCCAATTAACGAACCGCACTGGTCTTATTTGCAGAGCAAGCATTTAGCCAACTGGCACCTGGCAACAATGGAAAAGGTCCACCGGGAAGTGCCTGGTGTACTGGTAGGAGGACCTTGTCTGGCCGTTCCCATCTGGGAGAAAAATCTCAAGCCATTTATCGACGACACCCAATGCAAGTTAGACTTCTACTCATTTCACATCTACGATTTCCTCCGAGAAAAGGAGGGGAATTTTGGTGGAGTGATTCAAAGCGGACTACCGCTGGAATCACTGCTGGATCGAGTTCAAAACTACACCATAAACAGCTATGGCAAAGAAGTTGACGTCGTGATCAGTGAACACGGTGGTTATGGAGGTAACGAATTAGTTCAAAAACTTGCGGTGGATGCCAACTTTCAAGAAACCGGATTTGAGTGGGAAATGAAAAAACGGTCGATTGACGACTTCAACATGGTGAGTAGTGCAATCGCAAATACGCTGGTCTTTATGGATCACCCGCATACGGTATTGAAAGCCGTTCCGTTTATTCTACTCGAAAGTATGAACTGGGATCCCAAGTATTATGCAACGCTTTATACGGCTCGAAATTTCACCGATAAAACAGATTGGCTGCCAAGCAAAAAGATTTTGTTCTATCGCCTGTTCCGGGATTTGAAGGGAAATCGAATCACCTCCTCATGCCCGGATCCCGATATTCAAACACGGGCGTTTGTCGATGGGAAAAATGTATTTGTTGTTCTCAATAATTTATCAGATGCGAATAAATTTGTTTCGATCAAACTGCCGCGACCCGATGAGATGCAAGTTCGTCGCCTTGGACGCAACCCGGACTTCACTCCCTATTTAGCTGAAGCAAAACGACCCGTTGGCGGCAACTCGTCAATAAACAACGATAATATCAATGGATCCTACGACTTCCGTTTCAAAGGGCGTGAAACAATCCTTATAAAAACAACCTACCCAAAAGCGATTGTACCACGCCAACAGATCCAAGAGATTCCTTGTTATGGTAACCGCATTGACCTAACGCTTGACAAGGGAAGGAAGCGGGCATTTACCGTCGAAATCCCAACTAACGGTAATCTCGAGTATGCGACATTACGAATTGGTGTAAATCGCCAACCTGACTTGAACAAAAAGATCTCCGTCCAAGTCAATGGTAAGCAATACACCGTACCGATGGAGTCTTGTGCTGATCGACTTACAGACAAATCCTATAAGAGCTGTAAAATCATCCCTTTATCAATCAAGGATCTCAAAGCACGCAACGTTATCTACGTTTCCTTTCCCGACCAAAACCCAGGTATCCTAAGCAACTTGGTCATTCGGGCAGGATTTTCCGCACCCTAAATCTTGTTTCCGATTACAATAGCTCAATTGACCATTAATTGGGTTCAGCTGTTTTTTCCAGTGAACTGATTACCACACCTCTCCCCGCCTAGGACCCCACCCCAATGATTAATCAACGACAATTTACGTTTTGCATCTTCTTCACAACTGCAACTTTTCTCGCATTTCATGCCAACGTATCAGCACAATCATCCTTAAAAAAAGGTAGAAACAGTAAACCCGCAACCACCTTGGCTGATCTAAGCGGTTTAGCATGGACCGGAGGAAATTCGTTCGCTGCCGTTCATGACGCAAAAATTGCGGACGAGCTATTCAAACCGCGCGTGGCAAACTTACAACTACCAAGAAGTCTCCGAGGAATCACATTCACCGATCAACGAACTACTTTCTCTGGAGTCACACCCAACGATCTCGAAAGCGTTGCAAGAATCCCCGGCTCTAATGATCTCTTGTTGGTGGAAAGCGGAGATAGCAAAAACGATCCAGCCATTCAACGCATATTCAAAGCGGCGGTTAAGAGAAACCGAGTCCGAATCACCGACCAAACGAATTGGCCGGTAAATATTACAAACGTTGAAGGAACAGCGGTTGCCAAATTAGACGATAGATTTTTCTTCGTCTTCGCGGAACGCGCTGACAATCAAATGTCTACTGAACTTTCATGGATTGAGTTCTTTCCCAAAAAAATGCGATTCGGCAAACAAGTCATGAGTGTCAAATTTGATTCGCCTGACCCACAGCGTTTCAATC
>WTFU01000102.1 GCA_011523945.1 Mariniblastus sp.
CAGCCACCTTAAATTAAAATTTTTGTTATGAAAGCGATCTCTTGATTACCAAATTAACCGGCCAGCTTCTGGCATTGCAGGAAACAACCGTTTCAATCGGCATTGAGCCCTTTGAATACGAAGTTGCCGTTCCTGATTTCACCCGTAAACATCTACAATTAAGCGTTGGCGAAAAAGTGGATCTCTACACGATTCAATATATTGACGGCAATCCGCAAAAAGGCGGGCGGATGACACCCCGATTGATTGGATTCAGTAGCCATATCGAGCGTCAGTTTTTTGAGTTGTTCTGCTCGGTTCCAGGGCTTGGTGTAAAAAAGGCGCTGAAGGCGATGGTGCGACCGGTCCAGGACATTGCGAAGTCGATCGAAGATCAGGATGTGCAGTCACTTACGACTCTCCCCGGAATAGGTCCTGCGATGGCTGAAAAAATTGTCGCGCAATTGCGTCGCAAAATGGCTAAGTTCGCGCTGTTGGTTCAGCAGGATCCGACGCAGCAAGCGGGGGATATTGAACGAAGTATTGTGGATGAGACATTCCAGGTACTGTTGGCTCTCGGGCACAGCGAATCCGACGCTCGAAAATTGCTCGAAGAACCGCTTGACGGGAAGCAGAAATTCAAAGATGTCGAATCATTACTTCAGGCAGTCTACGAACAGTCTAATCGTTGATGTGGGCTCGCTGCGGTTATGGTGCATTCGGTTTATTAACCAGCATGCAAGTTGGCTGATTCAATCGACACCGATTAATTCTGCTGAAGTTGACGGGTGCTCAAACAAAAAAGCCATCGAAGAAATTCGATGGCTTTTGAGGTCTTGTTCGGTAAAGCTGGTTTAGAGCTTTCGGCTTAAAATACGTCTGTGAGGAAGTGGTGGCCGAAATGGTACCGCCGAGGTGACGGATAGTAGTTGTGCCACTGCTTATTGTAAACCGGTACTCGCATTTCTGCGGGGTAACGATGGTACAGACTGTCAGCGCTCCGGAAGTACTCATTTCCCCAGTAATTCTGTGGGTAAGTAACATACGGGTAGTGATAGAACCGGTCCATGTTACGTGAACCTTGTTGGCCCCAACTGGCACCGTAAGCAGGTTGTTGAGCTTGTGCGGTTGACTGACCGATTACTGCGAATGCACATACGCAAATTGCAACGGCGAATAGACGACGGATCATGGAGTTCTTCCTCCTCAAAGGCATTGTCAACGAACAATGCAAATGGACGGGTGTTGGCTAACTGAGGTTTTACGGTAAATGTGTTGTCTTGTTGAAACGAAAACGGCTAGTCAATCGAATCAAGAGTCGGTCTCCCAATGGGTAAACCCATCGTGAAACTGATACCAGCTAAAAAAGCTGCATTAACCGTTTGTTCGACATTATCAATACACAAATGCCAGCAATAAATGATTAGCCCGTAAAGTTTACCTAGGTTGGTGCTGCCATTCCTCAAAGTCCTCACTTTGGTGGGGAAATTGTCCGATGACACTTCCAAATTGGCGGTTTGCTGGCCGTTTGGATGTTACGCTAACGGGTAGTCTTCCGATTACGTTTGATCCTTCACACGCTTTTCTGGGGAAAACGTCTTTAGGATCGCTGGTAAGAAAACTAGATCTCCAAAAAGAGCAGAAGCAACCGTGATGGCGCCCATCGAAGCAAAAATTCGATGCTCCCTCGCTTCACTGAGCATGACCGTCATGAAGCCGCAGACAAGTACCAACGTGGTCATGATCAATGCCGTTCCAACCGAGGTGAACGCCTTTCGGATTGCTTCCGACTCATCCCCCGTTTCCCTCTTTTCCTCAACGTAACGTGTTAAGAAATGAATCGTATCGTCTACTGCAATGCCAAGACAGCATGTAAACGCGCAAACGGTGACGATTTCGAGTGCTTGACCTGTGAGTGCCAAATAAGTGCCGGCAACACAGAGCGGAAACAGGTTAGGGAGAATCGAAATAATTCCAATTCTCAGTGAACGGTAGACACAGGCAAGGATCAAAAAAATGATGATAGCTGCCGTTCCAAGGCTGGTTACTAAATCAACGACGATTTGATAAATATTCTCCCATCGCCAAATTGGTGCTCCGCTTAGCCTCACTGTAAAGCCCGGGTGATCGGCAATGATCGCTTGGGTTCCATCTTGAATCCGTTGAAACACCGGGCCGTAGGCTGCGATGCCTAAATCTTGCACCCGAAATTTGATCTGAGCAACTCGGTTTTCAGGAGTGTAGTAGCTCCGCTTTAACGATGGAGGTAACAAATCGAGCATAGAGATCCGAGTGGCTGCAGGTCCCGATCCCGGCAAGGCTTCGAGAAGATTGTAAATTGAAATAGGGTGTCCAATTAGTTGTTCTTGTTTTAAAAGATCATCAATGTCCTGAAGAATTTGTAAAAGTTCAACGTTCTTCGCTTGTTTATCGTCCCCGGTCTGCCATTCAATCGTGATGGAGGCTTGGCTTAGCCCGCCCATGGCAACGTCCATTTTTTGGTTGGCGATTGCGGGTTCGGTGTACCTGGGCAGTAGATCCCCCAGTCGATCGTCTGGCCGCAGCGTGAGAGAAATTGAAAACAGAACGAGCGATAATACGATTCCGATCGCGCTCATTCGCCTCGGGTATCGTAAAACTAAGTCAACGATTCCACCGATTCGACTGATATTACGATCGACATAGCCTTTCCCGTAGCCAATGTGAATTCTCTGGCCGAGCCATGTGGAGCAGGCAAGTGGAATTGCAAGAACAACGGAAAGGAATGCCAGCCCGACCCCGAAAACGCAACAGTATCCAAAATCGCGAACCAATTCATGATTGGCTAACGCGAGCGAGCCAAAACCAACGGCAGTTGTTAGCGACGTTAAAAAGCAGGCAAGGCCAACTTTTCGCACGCCCTCGCGTGCTGCATCCAATCCTTTTAAACCCATTGCTCGCTCATGGCGTATTTGGACCATGAGGTGCACACCATCTGTAAAAGCAACCAGCGCTACCAGAATTGGCAGGACGACGTCGATGAAGGGATTCATCTGTAAATTGAGGTAACGTACAAAACCCAGCGTCCAAAAGACTCCCAAGAATGGCGCTGCGGCGACGATGCCAACGGCGACAATTCCGCGAAAAAGCACCATACTCATGAGTATGATCATCCCATACGCAATCGACTGATACTTCAGTTGGTTGTCCTGTTGAGAGCTTTGCGCTGTTAAGCGAAACGGAACCCGTCCCGTGACAAAAAAGTTCATTTTGACATCGGGGTGATTTACCAGTTGTTGCTCGGCCGCCTCACGGATGCCAGAGGTAAAAATACTCTCGTCATCGACGAAAAAGTAATTAAAGCGAACCATCAGGAGCAGGGTGTTGCCATCGTCCGACAGAAACTGTCCGTTAATTAGGGGGTGTTCCCGAGCGTTTTGTTTCGACCTTTCGAATCGCTCGGGAGCGGCTTCTTTGTTGGGGAGTAATGGCTCGCTGAGTCCAAAAATATTGAGGCTTGGAATCTTGTCCATCCAGAGAATGTTATCGACATAATCCTGTGACTCGAGATGCTCAACAACTGAGCGAATGGCTTCCGCTCCCTCGCTTGTAAAGAATTGCTCCGACTCCACCACGATCACGACATCGAAACCAGAAGTCGGGATGGTCTCGACATCTGGCGGCCTCTCCGAATCAGCATCTTCGTCGGCTTCGTCTAGGATATTCGTTTGCGTCTCAAATGAGCGGCTCGTGGTAATCCCGAGCGCCTCGGTGATTCTTTCTGGCGCGATGTAGCCACCAATCGCAATCAGACTGAGCGCAACGACTAGCATTGAAGATAGCCATCGCCGGTCGACAATCCATGAGGTTGCTAAACTAAATCTCGTAGACAAAGCAAGGCGCTCTTTTATTTGCTAATAGTGGATCGGGAATCGCTCGTCTTACGAAGAGGACGATTTTGACTATCGGTCTTTTTCTTTTTTAGGTGCCTGAGCACCTGACGCCAGATTTCGTCTTTTGAAAGCGCGCCGTTTCTATCGAGGTCAAGCGTGCGAAACCCGTTTTCACGAACAACGCGAGGAAGTTCGAGGCGAGATACGGCCCCATTATTGTCGGTATCATATTTTCTAAGATACTCATCGACAACCTCTTGAGCTTGCCGTAATAGCTCGGGAGAGTCGCTTTGGTCTCGGGCGGTTTTAGCCGCTGGTGGGTTTCGCGGAATCGTAACGAAAGCGAACGCGACGGCCATCTCCTCGTTGGTTTGATCGCCCCACATAACCAATTCAGTCGGGTCAGGATTCGCGGGGTTGGAACTAGAGTTGTCGAAGGTAACGTCAAAATCGAGGGTCTCGATCTCTTGGAGCGGGATTGGGTCTTTGAACTCGTAAATATGTTGCCAGTTAAAATCGTAATTAGGAACTTTTAGTAAAGTTGAATCACGCTTGATTGAATTGGATTTTGGGAATGTTGCGTCGAGAGTGAATGACTTTCCACGAAGGTGCATGTGGGGCGAGATTCCGAGGAGTTCTCCTGTTTGGGGGAGTCGCTCGAATGTTCCGTAGATCTTGGCGTTTGCATCGCCCGCTTTAATCACAAAACTCTGATTCATGGCAATGAGGGTTAAGAGTTGGTGTTCGATTTGAGTCTCATCACCTAAGACTAGGCCTATTCGCGTAATGTCCTCGGTAGCTTGGCCGTTGGTTGTGTAATGTTGCTGGAAAACCAGTTTTGAGCCGGCGGGAATTAGTCTACCCTGCCGAGGATCGTAACTGGGCGGTTTTTGTCCCGGCACGTAGGCCGCCAGCCAACCGCCTAGCTTCATGTCGGCCCCATCGGGAGGCCGGACAAAACAAATCGAATGATGAACCACGCTGCGATCTCCGGGGATGATCTCAGCGGCAGTGACCCAAGTATCTTTTTTGAATCCCGGATCAGCCACAAAGTATTGATAGTCTATGACTCCGTCACTGGGGATTTTTAAAGCCTCGGTGGACATACTAACGATCAAGTCGGGTTCACGAGGTAGTCTCCATTCACTGTTGCTCCCATAATCTTTTGCCTTGGGGAGGTCTGCCGGGTTCCCCTCGGGAGATCCAGCGGCAACCCAATCGCGAATCATTTCCTTTTCATCACTCGTCATCCGCCGCTCGTTTTTGAATTCGCCGTGTGCAGGATCAGCGTGCCACGGTGGCATTCGCTGATCGTCAATCACTTCCACGATCATGTCTGACCAGCCGACAACTTCATCAAAGCTCGATAGCTCCATCGGCGCGAGTTCGCCTTGGCGGTGGCACTCCATGCAGTGGTTCTGCAGTATCCGCGAAATTTGATTTGAGTAGTTGATGCCGGATTTTATTTCTTTTTTCTTGATCCGCCCAATTAAGCAACCATCAACCTCGGTTTCAGGAACTGAAATCGGGTGGTTAGACAGGTGCTCGGTTATCGCGATCAACAGGTCATCGCGGGTCGGCTTCCGCTTTGCCATCCCCGGTTGGTATTGATCATCGATTCGCCCACGGTAGAGGGTATCCAGATTCCCGTTTACTAGAAAAACTTCGGGTGTTCGCTCGGCGTTGAATTGGTCAGCGACAATATTGCCGATATCTTTAACGATTGGAATCGAAACACTAAATCGTTC
The DNA here is from genome assembly GCA_011523945.1 of Mariniblastus sp. Classification (GTDB taxonomy): domain Bacteria; phylum Planctomycetota; class Planctomycetia; order Pirellulales; family Pirellulaceae; genus Mariniblastus. The sequence continues at coordinate 5,600 of WTFU01000102.1, forward strand.
ACGGAACTTTTTAAGGTCGGCAATTGAATCCTGTTGATTGCTTGACACTGCGATAAAATCAACGTCTGAAAATTTTTCGGCCAGCTGGTCCAGCCTGCCAGAATAAAGTTTTGCAAGTGGACACTCGGTTCCAATGAAGCAGACAACTGTCAAATGAGATCCCAGATTTCTCTCTAGCGAGATCGGATTACCATCCAGATCGTTGAGTCGGAAACTGAGTTCATCACTGTGACCTCCCCGTGGCAAAACGGAAGCGGCCAGCAAGGAGATCACACTAAAAAAGCGGAGAGCATACATGGGAAGTTGAGAACACAAAATTTGAGAGGAAAAGGAGTCTGCCGCGACCGCGGAATACCCGAGAAGTGATTAGCGTTTTCACCAAAACATTCAAAAACTTAGAATCCAGTTGTGCGGATGTTACAGGGGAAACAAGTTTGCTCTTCACGACTGAATGGCTTCAGTTGTCCTGCCGCGGCATTCTACCCGCAGCGATTTCGTCTTCAAATTCATCCATCATCGGCCAGTCAACGGCGCACGTCCCGAAATCAGCCATGTGGCAGTATTCTCCGACACGTTTGATTGCCGCATCGAGGAGTGAGTTGTCCTTTTCGAAAATTGGCCCATGGCTAGGCAAAAGCCACTTAACATCACTTTTGCGAATTCTCTGGAGTGACTTTTGAAATGCAATTAGATCACTCCCGTGATGAGCATCGATCGCCCCGATGCACCCATCTCGATAAATGTTGTCGCCGCTGAAGAGATAGTCTCCCATTCGAAAAGAAAGTTGGCTGTCAGTGTGACCGGGTGTCAGCCAAACTTCTAACTCCAAATTGCCCACCTTAATGATGTCGCCTTCGTTGATTAGATGCTCCACTTCGACCGGCGGCATTGCCATGTCGATCCCCTGGGCCTCAATCAGTGCGAACGTTTTGATTCGATCACCGCTTTGCAACGATGAGGCTGCTAAAGGATGGGCCGAAACCGAGGTCCGCAGAATTTGTTTTGCTTTGGCAAGTCCCTGAATGTGATCCACATCAGCGTGAGTTGCGATTAAACTTTGGCATCCGGAAAATGGGAGGTCGATTTCACGAATCATATTAATGATTTCGTCGACAGTATCTTCATAGCCGATATCGATAATCACCCACTGCCCACCGTCGAATACGACATAAACATTGCAGCCAAGCACCTGCCCAAGCTGGTGATTGACTTCGATGATATGTGGAAAGACGGGTTTGCGTTCGAGCATGAAGAATATTCCGAGGACAGTAAACAGCCCATGGCATCAGGACCGTTGCGAGGCTCTAATTTTACGGTTTTTTTAATTTAGGTTCAACAAGCAGTATGGGACGCTTCAGCGTTACTCATCGACGGCTAGTGCTTGACGGAGTCCGGTTCGAAAGGTTTCGTAAAGAAAAATGTTACCGAATTGAGCAATTAGTTTTTTGTTTGATACTCGTTTGTTACTTCCCGAACGCGTATTTGTATTGAGCGTTTCGGTTTCTTCCCATGGAATCTCTGAAAGTCCGAGTTGTTCGGCAATGAACCGATAGTACTCTTTTCGCTTTGGAGGATTGCCGTCACTAACGTTAAATGTCTCCTGCACAACTGCCTGCTCGGCCACTTTCTGAATAATCCTCGCGCCGTCGTCAACATGAACCAAATTCAAGTAACCGTCGGAAGATATTTTTTTCCATTGTTGTGATTGAATCAGTGTTTTGGTAGGGACGCGCTGTGGCCCGTAAATTCCGGCGAATCTAAGAATGCAGGATTGAGTTGCAAACCGGCAGTCTCGGAGGACTTCCTCGGCGGCAAGGCATGCCTTGCCGCCGTCTCTTGAAGGATTGGTGGGTGAATTCTCGTCGATCCAAGCTCCTTCGAAATTACCATAAACGCCAGTTGAACTGACATAAATCAGTTGAGATGGGGGGGCTTTGATTCCAGAAAGGACGTTTTTTAGACCGTTGACGTAAACGTTATGAACGCTGTCGTATTTTTTTCGATCCATGCCAACGGAGAACAGGATTGTGTCGGCTTTCGGGAGGTCTTTAACCGTGTGAGAGTCGGTAATGTCGGCAATCACAGGAATCATGCCTTCTCTTTGGAATTTTTCGGCGTTGATTTTGGAACGTGTGACAACGTACACGTCGTCCCCTTTAGTCTCCCATAAACGGGCGACGCGAAGCCCTAAATAGCCGCAACCCAAAACAAGACGATTCACGATTTTTCCTTCCAGTTATTCCGAATGTCGGGTTGAGCCCATCGAAAAAAAACGGTTTTACGCAGGCCGAATGGTGGAAAGCTGCGTATTTTATTGAAGAACGTTTTTTCACGGTCGCGCCCCGCGCGGATTTGAATGGTACAATGTTGGACGGTTCCTGTTGAGCGGCATAGCAAAAGTTGGCCAAGTTTTGTTTTTTTTATGACAACCTTATGCTAGTCACGGAGTTTATTCACTCAAACCGCTCGAGCGGAGTTAAAAATAAAATTTTCAGGATGAGTTTGGAATGTTTGAATTTAATCGTTTTGTAGCCTGTCTCGTGGTGTGCTGCACCGGATCGGTGGTCTGTCCTGCGGACTTTGCACACGGTCAAGGGAGTGAAGTTCAGTCGAGCGTTAAGTCTGAAAAGGCAAACGATGATTTTTTATTTTCTGGCGAGGTGCCCAAGACAATTGAAGAACTTAGGCAGATGGAAAGTCGGTTTGCCGAGATTTCCGAAAAGGTAAGGGCCGCGACTGTTAACATTCAAATGGCTCAGTCGCAGGGGTCGGGCGTCGTCGTTTCGAGTGACGGCTATATTTTAACTGCCGCTCACGTCATTGGGGATCCAGATCAAACTGCGAAAATTACCTTCCTGAATGATTTAGATGAAGAAGGCAAACCGAAGGTCGTGTTTGCCAAAGCAAAGACGCTTGGCATCGATCGTAAAATCGATTCAGGGATGCTAAAGATTTTGGAAGAGGAAGGAAAAGAAAATGATTTCCCTTACCTCGATATCGCCATCTCAGCGGATCTCAACGAAGGACAGTGGGTCATGGCAGTCGGGCATCCTGGTGGTTTAGATAAAGAAAGAGGAATGGTGACGCGGATTGGACGCATCCTTTCCAGTGGTGAACGTGTTATTCGGACGGATTGCACCCTCGTTGGAGGTGACTCGGGCGGCCCGTTGATTGATATGAATGGCGACCTTATCGGAATCCACAGTCGAATTGGGTCCGATTTGGTTGATAACTTACATGTCCCTGCAGACGTTTATTCAGAGACTTGGGATTCGTTAGCGAAATCCTTGATCATCAGTGGAACTCCAAGTTTAGGTATCAGTGTTGTAGACGATTCCAACATCATTGAAGAAGTCATTGAAGGACGCGCCGCCTCGGACGCTGGACTAAAGGTTGGGGATGTCATTCTGGAAATTGAATCGATTGATATCACTGACAAAGCTTCCTTAGGGAAGGCGATTAGAGACCTGGACCTTAAACCGAATGCGAAGATCGAGATTGTCATTTTAAGAGAATCCGAAGAAAAAGAGATTGAACTGAAAGTTGGTGAGAAAGGGAAAGGTTAGGCAACGCGTCGCGATTGAAACACTCGCCGTTAGCCTCGACCGAAAATCTCCCTTGTTGCCCGTAACCAAAAAGAATCCAAATATGAAAAAGCACATTCAACTAACCGCCGCTGCAGCACTATTGTTTTTTTACTTGGTGGCAGCTGTAGGTGCTCAGGAATCGACCGAAGGACAGAATAAGGAGAATTCTAGCGACGGCAAAACAGAGGCCGTTCAACCTTCGGATAAACCAGAGGCCGAGAAATCTGAAAGCTCGGATTCGGATCAAGATGAGAAAGGCGATACTGGTTCGGATTCGGCTGACAAAATGTCTGAGGGCAAATCAGATGACAATTCCGATGGAGAGTCAGAGTCAAAAGAGGCGGAGGATAAGAACAAGGACGAGGAAGATTCTGAAACAAAGAGTCTGGCCGAAAAAGCACGGACTTCCTTTCGCGAGCGGTTCAATTCGAAAAAGTCACAGTCTGTAAGTAAGTTTTCCAAGCAATCCGATCAATTTCTCTCGATTTTCGATCCGATTTTGGGGTCAGTTAACGCGTCCACCTTGCAGGTAGTTTCAGGTACGAGACAAGTTGCTTTGGGGACTGTCGTTGATGCGGACGGTTTTGTGCTGACCAAAGCAAGTGAATTGAAGGGAAAACTTGGGGTTGAGATGCCCGACGGCAAGGTTTTGGAAGCAAAAGTGGTTGGTATTGATAAGCCAACCGATCTCGCACTATTAAAGATTGAAGCCAAGGGTTTGCCAGTTGGACAATGGAGCGCTGATCCGACTCCGGAGACCGGGCGATGGCTGGCTACGCCTAAGGCTGGTGAAAACGGGAAAGCGACGATCGGGGTGGTCAGCGTCAACGCGCGGGAAATTCCGCCCTCTAAACCCTTTATTGGAATCATGATGAAGGATGAGCCGGAGGACAAAGGCGTGCGAATTACTGAAGTAATCGAGCGTTCGCCTGCTGATTTTGCAGATGTGTCGGTAGACGACGTTATTTTTAAACTTGACGATAGAGAGATCAAAAATGCTCGTGACGTCCGCGATGCGATTGGCCAGTATGACGTGAATGACCGTGTCACGCTGGGGGTTCTTCGCGATGACAAGGAAATAGAGTTACGTTTGAACTTGGGGGAACGCGATAAGATTTCTCCAGAGAGTAAGCGCAGTAATATGCAAAATAGTATGGGAAGCGTTTTGAGTCGTCGACGTAAGAAATTCCCATTAGCGTTTCAACACGACTCCATGCTGAATTCAAAAACATGTGGCGGACCAATTGTTGATCTCTCGGGAAAAATCGTTGGGATCAATATTGCGAGAGCGGGGCGTGTCTCCAGTTTGGCGATTCCCGTTAGTGAAATACGGGACGTGATTGAAGATCTCAAAACCGGCGAGAAGGCGCCAGAGAAAGTCAATGCTGATGAGATCGCGAGTATCTCACGTGAGCTTGCAGAGATGGATGGAAAGTATTCGGATCTGCCAAACAAAAAATCTGTGCTTGAGCAAAAGTACAATCAAGAGCGTGCCAGGGTCGAAGAGTTAAACAAGTCAATTTCTGATCTGAAGCAACGCTTGAAAGTCATTGAAGAAAAGAAGGCTGGCTTTGGGCAAGACCTCAAGGAACTGAAAAAAGAAATGTCGACGATTGAAAAAACGCGTCAACGTCTTGAAGCGGATCTTGAAAAATTGCGAATTGGAAGTCGGTGATCGCGGAATTCCGTCCTTCTTGAAAGTTGTTCGTCCCTGCTCCAAATTAATCTTGGCTGGTTATTTAATTCCGTTACCTGTGATTTGTTGTTGAGCGTTTTCCCATATGGCAATCTCCTGGAATCGCTGGTCCCGAAAACTACATCGGTGGGGGGCAGTGTTAACGTGTTTGCCGCTTCTGTTGGTCATCGGTTCCGGATTGCTCCTTCAAATAAAAAAACAGTCCTCTTGGGTGCAACCGGCAACGGTTAAAGGTGTTGGGAAGGTTCCTGAGTTAGAGTGGGAGCAGCTACTTCAGTCGGTCATTGCAGTGCCTGAATCTGAAGTGTTGAGTTGGGAGGATATTGACCGGGTCGATGTCCGTCCCGGTAAGGGAATTGCCAAGGTTCAATGTCAAAACCGTTGGGAAGTCCAGGTAGATCTACAGACATCCGAAGTGAGGGCGGTCAATTATCGCCGTTCCGATCTGATTGAGAGTCTCCACGATGGATCTTTCTTTAGCGATGCGGCGAAATTGTGGGTTTTCTTCCCTAATGGGCTTGTTTTACTCGGGCTGTGGTTCACCGGCGTCTACCTATGGTGGTTGCCGATTGGAGCGAAACGGAAGAAGAAGAGGCGGATGGCGAATCAAGAAGCCAAAACAGTTGCTTGAGTGCCGTGATGCAGGGAAGTCAGGTGATCCCGTTTGGTTACCTGATTTCAAACGATTGCAATTTTTTTAATGCCATTCGGTGCTTTGCTTTTTGGTCCGTCTTTTCATAGTAGGTAGCGATGTTCGCAAGGCATTGGGAAGCATCTTCATAGCTTTGAAGTTTGAGGAATTCATCGTATACATAATTCAGCAAGCCAATCCCCTGCTCTTCTCGGCCACGCATTAAATAAGCTAAACCATAATCGGCTTGAGCTCGCAGCCGTTCATGGGCTGGCCACTGGCTGGAGGTTTTGATGGCTGACTGCAGTAGGTTCATTCCCTGAGCGAGACTGCCGTTCTGCAATTTAAGCGTCGCGAGAATTGCTTTGGCTCGATCTCCCAAAAGCGATGATTGAGATCCAAGCCGCAGTAGAATTGCTGATGCGGGGCCCTGCTGGCCTCCGTCAATCATGGCGAGTGCCTGTTGCATTTGTAATTCTTCTCGAAGCGAAACTCCATTAACGAGTGCTTCTGATTTCTTAAACGCTAGGATTGAGTTTTGAGATTCATGGCGCTTTAAGCTCTGAATTCCAATGGTTGCCCAAACGACCGCTTCGTCGATCGAGGATTCACTAAATCCAAATTCAAGGTTTTCATTTCGAAGCGAATGTTCTAGCCGCCCGATAACATCAGCAGGCCATTCAGTCGAAACGGGCCTCAGAAACGCCGCTTTGCTCCAGAAATCTGGATCTTTAAGGTCGCCTTCAACTGCGTGTTGGCTTTGGAGTTCGATGGCTGTCAGCCAGCTCTTTTGCCATTGTTCTAATTGGTCTGCATGGCGAAAAGCCTCGCCGAGTAAAAGCCCGGTGTGGGCGGCTTGAATTGGTTGGGATTGTTTCTGAAGATCACGAGCTCGACTTAAGGCCTCAATGCTGCTGTCATAGTCCTCATTCATCAAGTGTGCGATTCCTTCGAGTCGCAAGGCCTCCGCTTCAGCGATTAACGAATTGCTCTTTGCCGCAATCTTGGACAACTGAATTGAAAATGCTGAATCTGTATCATTGACTTGTAAAAACGCAAGGAATCGATTTCTGTTTTCGAGGTAGTTTCCTGCTTTTCCCTGATTGTATTGTTGTTTTACAAAAGATTGCCACGCGTCCTGTTTTCCCGCAGTCCATCGCAAATCCAGGGCACGGGCCAAGACTTCCCGATGACTGGATGACAGTTGGTTCGAACCCTCGCCCCACATAATTTTTGTGGCGATATCAGGATAGAGGGCAACCATATTACGAAGCGAATTCCATCGCTCCGATTCAATCATCTCTTCGACAACGACGCTCAGGGATTCTGCAGTGAATGCGAGGTTTCCGGTGTCACCGAGTGTGAGGCCGCCAGCAAGTCTAAGTTTTTCGGGAATGGGTTTGCCCGATGAATCGAGCTGCTCGTCCGATGACAGGTCCGATTCGGTGTCTAGCATTGACTGTTTGAGGAGATCGGTGTCCGGATTTTCTGAATCAACGTTGAACAGCGAACATCCACTCAATCCAATGCCCAAAACAAGGCACAATATTACCCCCAATCGGAAGGCGATTGCTTTTCCGAGGAGGTGATTTCGATTGGGAAGATTGGTGTATTTCAAGAGTCAAACAATCAAAATTGAGGTGTCGGTACCGAGGCAAGCGAATTAGTAAGCCCGCGGTACAATGTTGTGAAATTGAAAAAATTTATGCAGTCCACAGTCGTCCAGTTCCGTCTGAAGAACTTCAGAAGGTGAAAAGGTTGATAGGGTTTGTTCTCCGTTTAACGCGGTTGGATGGACACTGAGTTGCTGGAGTAAATCTTGACTGATTGCAGCGGATTCTGACGGTGTGTTGAAAACATAGGGTCTAATCATAACCACCAATTCACGGCGAATTCGGCTCGTGTTTTGCTTTCGAAAAAAGAAGCCGAAGACGGGTAGTTTTCCAAGCCCCGGTACTTTTTGACGTTGGTCAGAAATTTCGTCTTCGATCAGTCCACCCATAACCACGGCTAAACCATCCTTTGCGACGACGGTGCCGCTGACTGTGCTGCGGGTTACGGTGTCGACTACAAATTCTTGTGTAGAGTTAGTCAGGCCAAGCACGGGAATTTTTCCACCGTCAACGACCCGCTGGGCATTTTCCTGAACGACGCGCAAGGTAACGGTGCGGTCGGCGTTAATGCTTGGGGTGATCAGCAGCGATTGGCCAATATCCCGTAACTCTGTAATCGGAGTCCCTGCGATTGTGTTGGAGCTGGTAGCGGAGGTGCCAACAATTTGTGTTGGACTGAAACCAATAGTCAATGGAATCGTTTCGCCGATGAAAATACGACTAACTTCGTTGTTGGCCGTTAACAGCAGCGGAGAGTTGAGGATGGTGATTCGGTTATCGTCTTCGAGTAATTGCATCCTTGCCCGAAAGTTGTTGCTGACGACTTGAAAGGTAAAATCACCCTGATTTAAGACCGAACCGCCGGGGATCATCGAGGCAATTTTTCTTGCGTCACCAGAGAAATTGTCAGAAGGCGTTGGCAAAATGTCGCCTGTTGTAAAGCTGCCAGCGGTCGTTGATCCGTCTGAATATTGGTAGTCGAATACGCTACGGAATTCATCGTCGAGAAGAACTCTCATGACCTTGAGCTCGAGCAAAACTAATGGGGTGGGGACGTCGAGGCTTTGGATTAAAGTTTCGATCTGTTTCATCGTCGCCTCGTCACCAGTTCGAACAACGACTTGGTTGTTTCTGCGAACCACGGTTACATAAATCGTCGCTTGCCGCTCTTTAAGTAGCTTGGAAATGGGGTCGTCAGGGTTTTCCGGTGGTTGATTGCGAATGGATCGTTCATTAATTGCATCAATCAATTGTTGAATTTCATCGGAAGATAAATTGCTCAACGGTTCTGTTTCATCAATCGCTCGACTTCGACTGTTACGGTATGCCGGATTCGTGCTGAAGCCGCCCATTCCATTAAGCGAATTGAATGAACGACCACCGTAAGTCTGCCCCTGAAAAGCTCCGAGACCGAGGTTGCGGCTGTCAACCAAGTCGAACCGATTGAGTCGGTGTACGAGATCAAGTACCGAATCCTGATCACCCACACCAAAATTAAGGACGACGCGTTCGCCAAACAAGTCACGAATTGCTACGGCTGCATCTACTGGATTGGGGTAAAGCAGAGTGAAAACTTGTGTTTGCTCATCACGAAAACTGGCAAGGTTTTCTTCATACTCTTCCGTGGTATGGATACGGATGACGCCCGACTTTTCATCAATGCGGTAATAAAGGTCATGAGTTTTCGTGAGGTTTTCCAGAACGTCCCTTGGTTTTACATCGCGGAGAAATAAATTGATTTTTACTTTGTTTGCATTGGTCGAGGGAACAATGTTGATCCCTGACTGCTCTGAGAACAGTCGCATAGCGTCGCCGAGATCTTGATCCCGAAAATCAATCATTTCAATCGGTTCGTCTGAAAAAACTAATCCATCCGAAAACGACATCAGGAGAGGATCGTCGTTTTCGATTAAAGGATCGAGATTACTTGGATCGATCGCTGGAGCCACGGCCGGCGCTTCTTGAATAATCGGTGTGGGGGCGTTGGGCGTCGGATTGGCGACCTGCGCACGCAAACCATCGCCCTCCGCCTGAAAAGCGAAAAATAAGAATGCAGTCATGAGCAAGGGCGAGCAATGGTGTGCAAGCGCCCATGCATTCGGTAACATCCGTGTCATGGTGTCTCCAAATTCACCAAGGCTAATTAGGCCAAGCAGTGAATTGGGCAGATTGGGGGTTAATCGTACAAATAAACGGTACGTTCCAGCTCTGGAAAGTACAACTCGATCATTTCTTTAGAGATATTCTTGACTTGCATCAAGACCCAAACCCCATCGGACACTGGCACCGACAACTGCGTATTGGTGCGAATTCTAATAATTGTATTCTTAGATTGGAGAATCGCGGCGCTGCGGTTCCCGTTAATAATCTTGGATTGGACGTTAAACGTAGGCATTTGAAGCAATTGCTTGCGTAAATTGGCCGTTTGCAACTCCAAGTCTTTTGAAAGCTTAGCGATTTGCTTTTGAATGCTAGCAATTTCAGCTTTCAGTTTTTTGTTTTCTTGGACGAGTGCGGCGTTCTGTTGAACGAAGGTGTCAAGTTTTTCGACGTCCCGGATTTTCGACAGTGTTTGTTCGATGACTGTGGACGGAGCGGTGGGATCTTGTTTCTCTTGCGCGTTGGTACTTGGGGGAAAACCAGAGAGACTGAACAGGCTCACCAAAGAAAGCATGACGAATAACGATTTTGAATTATTCATGATCTGCTTTCAGGTGAAGTGTTGGATTAGTGATTGAACCTAATGATTATAACGGATGCCGACGCTAATTGCCGGCCGCGAGCAGTGCAACAAAGAATGAAATGTAGACATAGCCCACCACTCCACCGATTCCAATGGTTAAAAAGGGAGTCAAAATCGCGTTCAGCCTTTTGACGGATGTATGAAATTGAGCTTCGTGGAAGTCTGCAACTTCTTCCAGTACCCCTTTGAGGTCTCCAGATTGTTGGCCGACAGAAACCATTTTTCTTAACATCGGAGCAAATGCGTTGCCCATATCGATTGCATCGGCGAAATTCCCGCCTTGAATGATTGATGCTCGAGTGTTGTTGACAGTTTTTGCAGTAAAGCGATTGTATAAAAGTTTTTCAACCGTTCCCAACCCGTCAATCAGTGTGATCCCACTCTCAAGCATAACGCTCAAACTTCTCGCAAACGTCGAAGTTTCACATAGTTTAAAGAGTGTTCCGATAATTGGGATTCGCAATGCGTTTCGGTCGATCCACATTCGACCTTCTTTAGAGCGGTAAGCGGCGATTGAGAAAACTGCTACTCCAATGAGGATGATTCCGACCAGCGGATAATACTGCCTCATAAAACTGGAGGTGTCGACCAGGCGTTGAGTCATCGCTGGCATGTTTTTTCCGAGGCTCTGGAGGTAGATTTCCAATCGGGGAATGAGGTAGACAACCATATAAGCAGTCACCCCAACAGCAATCATGAGAACCAGCAATGGGTAGACTAAGGCCGATGAGAATTCCTGAATTCCACGTCTTCGCGAACGCATGGTAGCGACAGCTCGTTCCAAAACTGGCGGGAGTTCACCGGTTCTTTCACCAACACGGATCAGTTGAATGGTGAATTCAGGAAAACAGCGGTTTTTACTCATCGCTTGTGAGAGGGTGTCGCCTGATTGGATATTGCTAACGATTGACTTCCAAATTTTTCCAAGAGATTTGCGAGGTGCTTCATCGATGAGGGCGATCAGACCAGAGAGTAGCGGCATGCCACCTTTGAGCATCATGGAGAGTTGTTGAAGGCTAAGTTCGACGTCGACGGCGCGCGGGCGAAGGTACTGAGACAGATCAAGTTTTAGGCTGGATTCAACAGGTGAGTTGATGGGCGTAACGCCGATTACAATTAGCCCGCGACTTCGAAGCAGTGACGCTGCTGCCGAGCGACTGGTTGCATCAACGACCCCCACACGCGGTCCGCCGGTCGCGTCTCTTGCTTTGTATCGAAATTCTGGCATGGGGCTAGTAAGGGCTTATGACGGTTGCGATTTGTTGGACAGATGTTAATCCCTGGGTGAGTTTTTCAATGCTGTCGTCCATCAAATCGGGCAACTGTCGTTCATCGAGCAGTTGTTGGATGTGGGTTTCGTCTGGCCGACTGGCGACCACGCGAGCCATTTCCTGATCGTAAACAATAAACTCAAACAATCCGATGCGGCCCATGAAGCCCGTACCCGCACAATAGCGACAGCCACCGGAACGATAGACCGTTGTGCCGGTCAACTCAGGGCGAGCAAGTGAAATGGCTTCAGCCTCCGGCATTGCGTACGCCAGTTTGCATTTTTGGCAGAGTTTTCGAACGAGTCGTTGAGCCGCGAACATGCGGGATACAGCTCCAATCAAGAAGGGTTTGATTCCCATGTCAGCCAATCGGGTGATGGCGCCAACTGCAGAATTGGCATGAAGTGTGGTGAAAACGAGATGGCCGGTTAGGGCCGCCCTGATCGCCGTTTCGGCTGTCTCTTCGTCTCGAATTTCGCCAATCATCAAAACATCGGGGTCGTGCCGTAGAGAGCTTCGCAACGCCTTGTGAAAACTAACTTTATCATTCGCGTCGACTTCGACTTGTGAGATGCCATCAATAACGTATTCAACAGGATCCTCGATAGTAATGACATTGAGTGATTTCCGATTAATCAGAGATCTGATTGCTCCATATAGTGTGGTGCTTTTGCCGCAACCGGTTGGCCCGGTCATTAAAATGAGGCCATTGGGCCGGTCGATTACGCGCTCAAATTGAGCTAGGTCTGGCGGCGACATCCCCAGGCGGCCAAGGGTTAGGTCCTGTGTTTGCGTGGCAAGCAAACGGAGCGTCATCCGTTCTCCATGTTTGGTGGGGATCGTCGCAGTACGAATGTCAATTTCGCTATTATGGTCAGAGCTAAGGGTGAAGCGTCCGTCTTGAGGTGCTCGGCGCTCCGCAATATCCATTCCTGACATTACTTTCAGTCGGGAAAGCAGTGGTTGATGGACGGCAATAGGAAACTGGCGATAGTCATCAAGTAATCCGTCTACGCGGAGACGGATGCGAAGGTCGATTGAAGAGGGTTCGATATGAATGTCGGTCGCTTGCCGGATTAACGCGGCGTGAAAAATTTCGTCGCCAACAGCAACGATGTTTTCAGACTCTGGATCAACCTGGGTGCCGGTAAATTGAATTCTCACCGGCTCACTCTGATTGCCGTTCCACCTCACAGTATCCTGAAAGATTCGCTGAATCGCTTCAAATAGGGTCTCGGGATCGGCGGCAACCACATCGACTGGATGAGAGATGTAGCGTCTGACGGCCTGGATACTTTGTTCGTCGTTCAGATCTTTGCAGGCAATTAAGACACGGTCATTTTGTAATGTAAAAGGTAGAACCTGCCGCCGCGTTGCCAGGTTGGCTGGTATCCGCAATGCCCACACTGGATCAATTTTGACTTGATCCATGTCTAGCAGTTCAGTGTTATTAACAATGTCGGACATATGTGTTCGTTCAAGCTCGGGTACGAAGTGAGATCTGTGACAGAATTTCTGGATTGCGAGCGAGCCCGAAGGCAGTCTGCTCCGAAATCAAACGCTGTCGCCACAACCGCGCGAGACTGTCATCGAGGGTCCACATCCCTTCTTCGCTGCTGTTTTGAATAATCGAAGATAGCTGATTTAGGTTCGCGTTGGCAATTAAATTTGAAATTGCCTGATTGGCATGCATCACTTCGCTGGCCAGCACCCTTTGGGAAATTGCTGCAGGATCAGGTGTTTGGTCCTTAACGACAAGACGCGGCAATAAATGTTGAACAACGATTGTTCTCAGTACGGTGGCGACCAGTCGCTGAGCGAGTTCCTGCTCTTCAGCAGGATAGGCGCTGATTAGACGTTCGATCGCGGTCTTACAATCGCCTGCGTGGAGTGATGCAAACACGAGGTGGCCAGTTTCAGCCGCCGTGATTGCAGTTCGGATCGTTTCGACGTCCCTTAGTTCGCCCACCAAAATAATGTCTGGATCCTGGCGGACGGCGTCGATTAACGCCTGATGAAAGTTATCTACGTCTACGCCGATTTGCCGCTGGTTTACCAATGCTTTTTGCGATGGGTGAATAAACTCGATTGGATCTTCGAGTGTAATAATATGACTCGCTCGTTGGGCATTAATTCGATCGATTAACGAAGCAATGGTTGTGCTTTTTCCTGACCCAGTCGGCCCAACCACGAGGACTAATCCATCTTTGAGTGAACATTTGTCGTACAGCCTTGGATTCAACCCGAGTTGTTCGAGGGTGGGGATGGTATTGGAAAGCCGGCGGAAGGAAAAAGATAACTGTCCCTGCCGACGGTATATGTTAAATCGAAATCGATGGTTGCCGTCGATAGAGAACGCGCCATCAACCGACCCCCGCGAAGCAAGCTGTTTTAGTTGTGGCGGTGAGAGAATTGAGTTTGCGAATGCCTCCGCCAAATTCGAGGTGAACTTATTTTTATCAAGCACAGGGAAATCAGCTTTATTCAGCATTCCATCGATCCGGAAATGGATCGGTTCTCCAACCGAGCAATGGATGTCCGAAGCGCCAGAATCAATAGAACTTTTTAAGAGGTCGTTTAAAAATTCAGAGGATGATTTAGCGGGCGTCATTAGTCTCTTCCAACGATAGGCAGTATGCCATGCTTGATTTTAAGTTTCGTTCATTAAATAACGAAAACGATCGTCCACATTTTCTGGGTTTTGTTTTCCGGGTCTGGTTTCATTGTAATCGAAACGGGAATGATGCTTTTGGCAACGGTGTTGACATCGGTTAGAAATTTTAACACGTCAAAAAAAGCACCTTTGACTTCCACCGGCCAAAATTCGACCGGTTCCTGAACTGCTTGTTCGTTCATCATTTCAAATAAATCACGCATGTACGACGACACTGTCATACTGTCGGTGCCACCTTGCGAGACAATTGAAAGATTGTAATCACGCATCAGTTCGGTGATTTTCTCGAACGTTTCGAGGCGGGATTTCCGGCTTCTCCAGCTCTGGCTAAGTTCTCTGATTTGTTCTTTGGAGCTTGACTCTCTCGTTCTTAATCGTTCCAGACTCTGTTTCTCGTTTTCGAGGTACTGTTTCGAAAGTTGAGCGGCCTCCTCTGAAACTGCTGCCTGCCTCGCAGTATTGTACTCGGCCTCAATTTTCGATTTTTCCTGACGCAAAGGAATGGCGAATACAACGGAGTAGACCGCCAATATCAAAGCAGCCGGGAAAAGCATCAGCAGAAACCGTTCGCGTTTTGAATTATCTTTGAGTGGTGTGATCGCCATAAAGATTGGTGAGGATAAAAGATCAAGTAATGGTGGTATGTGATCGCGATCGTTAACTGGTACGAGACTTATTAACTGGCACGAGACGTAAGTAGATGGTTAGTTGGTTGTCATTCGATTCTTTTTCCGAGGCTGGACCGCCGATTCGAACGGCCCCGTTTCCGCTAACAAAATTTTATAATCCCAGGGACCGCCTGTTGTTAGTTTTTGCTGGCCTTCCTGTCGCGCGGGATTGACTGCCCAGCCCAGTTTGACCGATCGCTCGCGAAGGCTTTTTGCAAGTCCCTGAGCGGCTTCTCCATTAAGGGAGACTCCTGAAATGAGAATCCCCTCTTCCGTCCCCTCAACTTGTTCAATCACGAGGTCTTCGGTTCGCATTTCGATGAGTAATTCCAGGAGTGTGGCAAAGCGATTGTTTTGGCTTTCAAGAAAAAAAGTAATTCGTTTCAGGTCATCGCCAAGCGCGGTAACTGCCGTTTCGACTTCCGCTCGCTTTTCTAAAATTTGAATCAGTTGGCCGTCGTTTTTCTTCTTTTCGGCGGCCGGTGCTTCGAGTTCAGAAATTTTAGCTTGTAAATTTTTGTTGTATTGTTGGACATATTGTGCGTGCCAGAAACAAAATCCAACAACCAGCAGAGCGATGATCCCTGAAAAAATATGTCGAATTGGGCGGGTTGGCGTGCGATCAAAATGTCTAAGCCGTGGGGCAAGGATTGAGTCCAGACGTTTTCGGTAGTTATTAGCGACGATTCCGGCCCAGCGTTTTACGGTCGCGTCGTCTGTTAAATTCTCAAATGTCGCATCCTCTTCATCCAGATCGATATTTTGGCTGCCAGTGAGAATCGGTTCACTGGATACGAGCGGTTCGGATGATCGTTGTTTGACCTGTTCCAGTCGCGTGGAGTTGTCCGTGAGGTGGAAAACCAAGTCCTCCCATACCTCAAGCGTTCGCCGGTTGCTTCTGGCATCCGTGTCCGCAGCGAAACCAGATGGGTGGGCAATCAGAGTGTCGCGGCAGCCAAGGGATTCGAGGTGCTCATTGATCGCGTCTAGATCAGCATTTCTAATTGCGCTAACCCAAAACTTTTGATAGTCATCCTCGACCCCGAGATTCGTTGAAGCGAGCGAGATTTCGTCGATATCGATACCCGATAGAGTTTCCGCTTCAAACTTAAGGACTTCCTCGAGATCGGCCGGCTCAATTCCACTTACGCTAAGTTTTGGAAGGAGGACGATCTGCGACCAAACATCGGCTGAGAGTACCAACGTCTTGCTGCCCAGTCTCGGCTGGTTTTGAGTGACCTGAATGATGGCCTCATACAAAGTCGACTCGACATCTACCGTTTCCTGTAGGTAAAAGCTGGGTTGGGAGATGTCCTTGCCAAAATCGGCGCGCACCATCTGTCGATCAAAAAAAAGCAGAATCGATATGTCTGATCGTTTGGCCATTGTCAGTGTTAAAATATAGCGATTTGGGGATTGCCCAGATGGCCGACTCCCGTTGCCGCGCTTTAATTGATGAAAAGCGTGATTGGTTTCGAGGCGAAGTTAATATTGGAGTTGTCTTATTCGTTGATAGCCGACGCTCGTGATTGAAAATCGAAAACGACGGGTGGACTGTTGGGAGTGATTTGCAGGTATTTTATTTCCCGTTTCCCGTTAACGTCGGCGACAATGGCACGAAAGCCAACTGGAACGCCGCGGAATAAAAAGGACCCAGGCTGTTTGTCTTCATCGTCATATACGGCGAGTGACGTCAAGGAGGAATTTGGGTCCGGGCTTAACAATGCAATCCGAACGGTAGCACTTTCAGGACGATCGAGGAGGACTTTGCCGGTTACTTCAACTTTTCCGCCTGACAAATTCGCTGCCAGCACCTGTGGTTCGGTTTGATTGTTAGATAACGGGATCGTTATTTGCAACTGCCTGAGAGTTCCCGTTTCGTCGACGACCGGTTCTGGAGGCCGCCCCCATGGATCGACGAGTTGGTTTGTCCCGATGGGAAGTTGCAGGTAGGGGCCTCTCCAGCCACAGGGAAGTCGAATAGTGGAGTAGTCCACTGGTTGCTCCGGGCCGGCTCGGAATTGAAAGGGGAATTGAATTGCAAGTTGGTTTTCGTTTGACCACAATTCGCCCAGCGACAGAAACTCCTCGGAGTCTTCATCACTGGTTGCAATTCGTGGAAACCGTCCGACATCAGCGACGAATCCCGAAACGATTGGCGTCCCATCGAGCTGGAATTTTTGGGAGGGGCCGAGTGTGGCAACTTTAATTTCTTCAAGCAATCTTGCCGCCGAGTCAAATCTCTCGCTATCGACTTGGGGTTGCAGTGACTGAACAGCAACGGTTGCTACGATGGCTAAAATAACGAGTACTACCATCAGCTCAAGAAGAGTCAATCCGGAACGGAACCGCCGATGCGGGATGAAACGACGAGGTTGGGCTGAGCAAATGGGGGCCATCTCATTGGTCCTCGGTATGGCTAGGCCAGTGTTTCGCGAGCCGACTTCCTAGAACCGATCTCGATCCCGGTATTACTTGCGGTTGTCAGGGTAGCGGAGAAACATTACCAGGTCGTCACCACACTCTGAAAGGGTGAGTTCACTGACCTCGTTTTCGCCCGGTTTCATATTTGTGATGTCATCGGGCGTTTCAATTTCTCCATTGGGGCCAGCTGAAACGACGCGGATAAATTTTGATTCCGTTTGGTTGATGGTTCCGTCCTGATCAAAGTCCACCTGTAACTCAAGTTCATTTCCCCAGCCGTCAACGATCGTGGGTTCACCTGTTTTGTTACGGCCCGTCGCGTGCACGTAGGGACCATGCCAGCCGATCTTGTTAACGGGATCGTAGTTCTTAAGCTCGGGTGCGGCTTCCTCCATATGCTCTGGAGCGTCCTCTTTAAGTAGATCGTTAATTTTCCGCGGGAGCGCGTTTGTTTTGTGCGATAACGACTCTATTACTCCGTCTTCACCGGCCATTGCCTCACGGACGGTGTTCATCGTTGCCTGCGTGGCAATCTCGACAGGGCTATCAGCCTCTCCAGTGGGCGAGGCTATGTCAATGTTGTCGAAGGTCGGGAAAATAATCAAAGCAGTTGCGATTAAAATCACGAGCACGACTAGTAACTCAAGAAGAGTCAAACCACCCCTGTTCAAACTGCGATGTGTGTGTGTATTGAATTTGACCATAATTTGTTACCAACACGAATACAGTTGCAAGCTAATCCGTGTAATAGTCCTCCAGTTCCTTGGAGACGCTGTGAATTCCATCTCGCCCGGGGATTGCGGCGCCGACGTAACGTGCAATCGACTTAAGTTCGTCAACAGATCTGATTTCGACGAGCAATAAATAGCGCGAGTACATGTCGTCAGGACTTTGTTCGCGGCTATCTGAAAAGTGGACCGGGCTTTCCGAGAAAGCAGCCCTTGCACCGGCGCCGACCATCGAACATTGCTCACCCAATCCAACCACAATGTACTTTGCATTTTCTGCCGGTTCCAAATTCCAGTCTTGTGGAAGAATGGTTGTTGCTGAATCGTCACTGAGGCTACAAACGTTCGAGTCAGTGCCAATTTCCACGGGCGTTTGATCGTGGGAGTTGTAAGTCGCGTTAATTGTCTCTGCCGCCGCAGGCACGAGTTCGGTGATACCGATTTCGCGAAGCGCACCTACATCGGCGACACTCAAATTAGTTGTCTCGAAGATCTCCGACCCGCCAATGTAACTGGGGATACTGCCATCGAGTGAGTCAGACCCGGCAACCAAAGCATCGAAGCGGTTCCCAATTTTCCCTTGAGAAAGTAGTGAACTACGTCGAATGGTCGCATCAATCTCCGGTATGTTCGAGGCAGCCGTCGCGACCTGCGTTCTTTTTAGCATTCCAGGCAAAGTTGAAACAACGATTCCACCAAGGGCGATTAGGATGGTAAGGACTACCAATAACTCCAGCAGCGACAGACCGGATCGAACGGTGCGTCGAGTTGGATAATTTTCGCTTTGAGTGTTGCTTAACATCAAAATCGTGATCCGCTAAAACTTAATCCGCTCAATCGGAAAACCGTAACGTCGTGATTAACGAGAGCCGGGGGTCGCGAGGACCGGTTTTGCCCTAATTATTTTTTCGGCTCGAATTACGCCGAGATCGAACCTACAGCATTTTACCTTACTTATCCGAGTAATAACGATTTTACGATCGATCGCTACAAACTTTACGACTGTGGGGCAAAGAGCCCCCCTCGATTGGTTGGTATTCGACCCTTGTAGGGAAACCGCCGCGCAAGAAAGCTAGCAACCGAGCATTTAAGGGAAAAGTGAGTAAACTCACTTACCTAAGAAATACTTGTTCAGTTTTTGTTTGAAACCGCTTTCTCAAAGGCTGTCGTTCCGCCGACGACCGGAATTTCCAGCGTAGTGCTGCTAAGGTCAATTGTCAGTTCAGTTCCCGCATCAGGCCAAAGCGTAAATTCTCGATCGCTTGAGAAAATCATCAATCCAATCTTTTGTCCGGCCGGGATGATTTGATCATCCGGTTCAAGTTCAAAACTGAGTTCGTAGAATTCGCCTGGAACCAGCGGATTACTTTCGGTAATCGAGACGTTGTTTTGAGGGTCGGCCCACCCACGTGTGATGATGTTGTCATTAATTTTAGACGAGTCACTGAATGGAAGTGAAACTAGCCAAATAGAAAGGTTGGCGGCTGGTTTGTTTGCGGCGAGCTTAATTTTTAAGGTGGAGGTTCCCGAAAGATGGACGGGCTCTTTCAGAGTGGCAGTCGCGTAAAGCAACCGATTATCGGAATCGGCCGACTGAGCCAGTTTTTTTCCGCTAAACTGGACATCGTCAATCAGCGTTTCTTGACCTTGACCTCTTGACTTTCCAGCGATTTCTAAAGAACCGGTGGTCTTTCCACCTTTTCCAAGCATCAATAACACGGGAGCAGCATCGGGGTTGGGATAGTCTTTATAAGGCGTTGGGTTTTGTGGACGAGCATCTTCTCGAACCACCCAGGCTTTGGCATCTTTTTCGACGTCATTTTCTATTCCGTGGAGATAGCGAGTGAACCATCGATTCATCAATTTCATAGGGACATAACCACGATGGCCTCCTTGATGGAGATAGGTTTGAAGCGGCACCCCTTTCGCTTTCAGTTTTTCATGAATTCGAATGGTATGGCTTGGCATCACATTCCAGTCGTTAAAACCGTGTGCCATTAAAGTTGCGGCTTTGTAATTGTCGAGAGCGTTTGCGTAGTCGCGGCCGGCCCAAAAATCGTTGTAGTCTCCTGTCAAACGATCCTGATTATTCGCCATCTCTTTGTCGCGAACCTCACAGTCGCAATGTTCTCGTTTTTCGGGGGCGCCGCTATGGATGAAATTGTACAGCACATCAATGTCTTCCCCCATGTAACCACCGGGGTGTCGAACGAGTCCATTGGCGCGGTAGTAATGGTAGTACGAGGTGTTCGGGGCAATTGGAATGATAGCCTCGAGCCCTTCCACTCCTGTTGTTGCAGCGGCAATTGGTAGCGTTCCGTTGTATGAGGTTCCCGTCATGCCAACTTTGCCGGTACACCAAGCCGCGAGAACTTCGTCTGAACCATCTGGAGTGGTGTAACCTTTAGCGCGTCCGCACAACCAATCGACAACGGCTTTAGGGGCTAATGATTCATTGATCCCGCCGACCGTCGGACAACCCTGTGAAAGTCCTGTTCCAGGGGAGCACGAATGGACAACGGCGAAGCCTCTGGGGATCCACGCCCTGTGATGAGATTGGCTTATAAAGGGGCGTTGGGTTTTGGTTGTGATTTGCGGTGGGTTGTTTCGCTTAGGTGGCACTTCTCCAAGTTCATGCTTTGGATTCCACATGTACTCTTTTGAGGTTGAACTGACACCCGCAAAGTAAGGACTGGTGACGTATACTACAGGAACCTTGAGGCCTTCAGTCTCCGTTTGTTTCTGGCGAGTCACAGAAACATGCATTCGGTCGGGTGAGCCATCCTGATCGGAATCAAAATCTGTTTGAACCCAAAGATCATGGGTAATCCAGTCTTTGGGGTTTTTAAATCCCTCAACTTCTTGAGCTTCCCCGTCTTTAAATTGAGGCACTGATTTCTCTTGAGCGTCCTTTTCTTGAGCGTCAACCCGTGGTGCTTGAATGGCTAACAGAACGAATGCTGTTAAACAGATGCTACAGATGCTGAAGCTAAAACTCGCTCGTAAATGGCAATTGAATTTCATGAAAAGGTGCTCGTTGACCGGAGGTTTTGTGTTCGGGTTAAGCTTTTAATTTATCACTCACTTTGCCACTTCTCAACTCATTCCGTGTGGAACTGAAAGATCGTTAACATATTGTCGAAGTAAATCCGGTTCACGATCTGCAACTCTCAGTTTCTTCGACTGGTATGGGATTATTGTTAAACGAAAACGCCAGCCCGAATTCGGACTGGCGTTTGGTCGCGGTTGACAATATTTGAATTAGAGGAGTTTGGGGCGAAGAACGGTTGACTCAATTGAATTTTTAAAAATCGAAGGTTGGCTTTGACTTTTTTTGCTTTTTACCCGTCCTCTTTTCTTCTTTGAGTTGTTTTAAGAAAGTTAAAAGTTCTTCTCTCTGGGCTCCACCGTTGTCGACGGCCTTCTGCTGCATCTCAATCGCTTTCTCAAGATTCTCGTCGACGACGTATATGAAATGTGCCAGTGTGTCGAGGATCGCCCCGTTATCCGGAGCTGCCTTAACCGCAGCTTCGGCAGTTTTCTTTGCCTGTTCGAGGACGGCAGCGCTTACGTCCCCGCTTTTTTCGTGTTTTTCATAAATACTCCAGGCGATACTGTTGAGTGCCATCGGATCATTTTTGTTTTCGTTGGTAAAGATTTTCAACTCATTGGCCGCATCGGCTCGATTGCTTGAAATCAATATTCCCATGCGAGCCATGGTTAGTTGCTTTTTGCTTGATTTGAACTGTTCATCGTCAATCAGTTCATCCATTAGCTGGAGCGCTTTTTCTGGGTTGCCGTTCCGCATTTGTTCCCCAACCGAACGCATGGCAAGATTTAACATCATTTGACGTTTTCTTGCTTCCTCCTGTTTTTTGAATTGAACTGCAAATGCCTTTC
This sequence comes from Mariniblastus sp., assembly GCA_011523945.1. Taxonomy (GTDB): domain Bacteria; phylum Planctomycetota; class Planctomycetia; order Pirellulales; family Pirellulaceae; genus Mariniblastus. The sequence continues at coordinate 27,535 of WTFU01000102.1, forward strand.
GATCCCACTCCCCTGAAACAACCTTTTCAAGCGGTTGGTCAAGCCTCATTGGATGGCCAATCCACTCTACGAGTCCGGTTTTTCCAATGAGGAATGCGCAAGGAATTCCTGTTCGTTTGGCGGCCGCAAAATAGTCATTAAAAACAGATTTATCTGGGTCGATCGTTAACGAGTAATTGTTAGTGAGTTCGCCATAAGTTCTACCTGTGGAGTCACCGGCAACTGGTCGTTCAAGAAACTTAGTTACGGTATCAAGGTCTTCATCACTGATGCTTATGATTTGAACATTGTCCGATGAATGTTTGTCCTGCAGTTCTGAGATATGGGGCATTGCCGCAATGCAAGGCCCACACCAAGTGGCCCAGAATTCAATGACATAAATATTTCCATCTTCAATTTTCGAAGTTTGAGGGAGCAATCCGTTTCGGTCGCTTATCCAGAATTCGATATCGAGGTCAGGGGCTTTTGAGCCAATCGTGAAATTTGGGGAGGCGTTGGCCTCCTGGGCAAAGCTTGGTTGAATTCCAACAGAAATCACCAAGACAGTGGTGACCAAAAATGTAATGATGTTGTGATTAAAAAGATGCACGGCTAGCTTTCATGAAAATGTGTGTTCGTTTTTTGCAATCTGTTTATTTTGGTTGCCGATTCCGAATTGATTCGAATCGGAAAAGGTCGCGACGAGGGGAATCATTTTGGGGCCACTCAATTACTGACTAATCAAGAATTTTGCCAGTTTACGTTCATGGGGAATTTTCTCTCAACAATGCAACGATCGCAAACTCTTCTAGCAATCATTACGGGCTTGGTTGCTATTTGAGCTGAAGAGGACCTCAATTTTACACGATATAGTGAGAGTGCGGGTGAGATTTGTGATGAATGTTACAAGCCCGAAGTCGTTTAGTTATCTCGTTTCTACGTCTTCGTTTTAAACGAATTCCGCTAATCTACGGGCTTATATAAATTTAATGCGGTAGGGCTAAATGTCGAATAATCGGGAAACTTTGAGAATACGTAATGCCTGCGGCTTGTTGAGCCAGGCATCGCGTTCGGTGAGGATTCTGACTCACCTTTCGTGGCCAACCCAAGTTCGTGAACGATTTTTCGCAGACAAAGAGAGGGAATTGCCGCGTGTCGTTTACTCTGAATTTGATCCGAGTGATGCCCTTGAGCGTGTTGTCCTCGCGCGGGCTTCATTCAAGTGCGAGCAAATCGTCAACGAGTGGCTCCATATTTCGGCGTTCAATATTGAGACTGCGGCGAAGATGTTGGCAGCTCGAGGCACGCCCGATTTTTTTAGATATTCTTCGGAGTTGTACGGATTACCGCACGATCTACTTTCTGATCATGAGAATTCGACATTGCAATTAGCAATGCAGTTTGATTCCACCTTTGAAAAATTTGAGGGAATGGACTTGGCGGGGCTAGATGATTCCATGGTTACCGCCAGTGAGGTTGCTGCAGCAATTCGTCTGGAAGTAGAAAAATCATTTGGTGATCAAGCTCCGCAGGTTTCTTTGGTGGATGAGCTGTCGGCGAACGCTCTCGCTGGACCCTCGAGGATCCGAATTCGACGCGGAGCAAAATTTACCGACCGCGATCTTAGGCAGTTGATTCATCACGAAGCGCACGTCCATGTTGGGACTTGGTTGAATGGATTGGCTCAACCGAATGTCTCGATACTTGCAGCAAGTCGCCCGGGAACAACGGCGACGCAAGAGGGGTTGGCGGTGTTTTCGGAATTCATTACCGGCTCGATGGACCTGAATCGATTTCGACGACTGGCCGACCGGGTGATTGCAATTCAGATGGCAATTGATGGAGCCGATTTTTTGGACGTTTACCGGTTTTATCTCGAGAGGATTGGTGACCGAGAGCAAGCATTTGAAAATACGAGGCGGGTTTTTCGAGGAGGTTTGCTTACCGGTGGAGGTCCGTTTACGAAAGACATTCTTTACCTCGAAGGTTTGTTGAAGGTTCACAATTTTCTTCGAACGATGGTCTCCGCCGGCAGAGCGGATTGCTTGCGATTATTGTTTGTCGGAAAATTAGATCTTGAAAATCTGCCGGTCATCGGCATTCTGGCAAGTCGCGGAATTTGCCATCCACCCAAATTCCTCCCCCCCTGGGCGAAGGATATGCGGTTTCTTTTGTGCTATTTAACTTACTCTAGCTTTCTCAATCAAATTGACTTAACCCAAGTCAAGATACACTACGAGCAAATGTTACAGGCAATTCCACGCCAGTTCGATCCAGTATCTTCCTGACCGTATTCGATGGGGTTATTAAAAGGGCAACAATGGAGCGCGTTCGCAATAACAAGCCGTCTTGGCCAGTGTAATTCTGAAGCCAAATAGGCTGTCGATTGAGGATGTTTTTCGGGTAGCGCGGAATCAAGGTCTGAAAACTTTTGGTTCGCGGTTTTTCTGAGCCGTATCAAAAGTTGCCCAAATATGGCAAGATAATTTGGGTCGGATGGTGACAAAGTCTGTTCTGGGGACACTTTGGGATTTTTGTCTCGCTGCAGCAGTTCATCTGGAAAATTGGAGGTGTATTATTACGTTATACATCCTCTCAATTGGCCATTCCTGTTAGCCCACTAGTGATCTGCAGTCTGCCCAGTTGTATGACGAACGAAACTTAAGCTGAGATGTGATTTATGACCCCAGAATTTCCAAATTTGATTTATAAAGTAACCAATCGTTCAGAATGGAAATCGGCGCAGGATGCGGGCGTTTTTGCTGGAGCTCCGGTCGATCTGGAGGATGGATATATTCACTTTTCTACGGAAATCCAAGTTCGAGAAACGGTAGAAAAACACTTTCAGGGGCAAACGGAATTGCTTTTGTTGTGTGTGGAGATCAACCGGCTTGGGCATGAGATTAAGTGGGAAGAGTCACGGGGTGGGCAGTTGTTTCCTCATTTATATGTACCGCTAAAAGTCGAGGCTGTCGTGGAGGTAATCGATTTGCCGAATGGAGACGACGGCACTTTTATATTTCCGGATAAGTTTTAGCGCATTCTGGCAACGTGGTGCCATCAATTGCAATTAAGAGAAGGAACCTAGTCGGAATTCGCTTTTGAGCCTCGCGTTGAAAAGGCTCGTGTTTTGAATTTCTCCATTGCTTCAGGAAGCGGGAATTCCAAAATTGATACTTCTCCGAGACTGCGAATTTCTTTCAGCCGTTTCCACCCTCGGGTAACCAGCGATTCACGCTGGCGAACATGAGTTTGGTCGAGTTGGGATTTATCAAAGTCGCCTTCGACTTGGACCGCTTCAAAATCTTCAGCCACGATGTACTGTGCGAGCGTTGGATTGCAGCGAATGTGTCGCTCGGGCTCTGCATGCAGTAATTCAGGATCCAGCATTCCCGTAACATACCTTAGGTACAGATCGCTCTGAGTGATGTTCTCAACATCGCCTCCGCAAATACTGCACAGATAGCCTTCGTCGCATTTCGCCATTTGCTTCCCTCCCGATCCCAATTTAGCTAAGACCAAGCACATCGAACATGTTGTAAAGTCCCGGTGGTTTGCTGGCGACGAATTTTGCGGCGGCAAGCGCCCCGCTTGCATAACAGTCTCGATTGCTGGCTGAAACATTAAGCTCGATTGTTTCGCCCAGCATCCCGAAATGAATAGTATGCGCTCCAGGGTTGTCTCCGGTTCGCACCGCGTGATATCCAATCTCATTTCGAGGTCGTTCACCGACGAGCCCTTCTCGCCCGTGCTGGTGGTGGGTTTGGCCCATCGTTTGGGCAATGATCTCTCCAAATTTAAGAGCGGTTCCACTGGGAGCGTCAGCTTTGAATCGATGGTGTTTTTCAATGATCTCAACGTCCACACCGGTTGTGTGATCTTTTAGTGCTTGACCGGCTGTCTCCACAAGCTTCATGGTTAAATTTACGGCCAGGCTCATGCTCGGTGCCCATACAACCGCGATCTGCTTGGCGGCAGCATGAATTTCTTCGATGATCGAAACGTCGAGTCCTGTTGTTGCCATGACTAATGGCTTGTTATTCGAAAGGCAATAGTTGAGAGCAGCGGCAGCTCCCTGAGAATGTGAGAAATCAATGACAACGTCAACGTCGGAGGGGTAATCGTCTGTAAACGGAACATCGATAGCATCAATTCCGGATTGGACTCCAGCATCCAGTCCTATAGAGGGGTGATCTTTAGCCTCTAATGCTGCGGTTATTTTTAAGTTGGGATCTTCGTTTCCGAGTGCGATGAGTCGCTTTCCCATCCTTCCAGCTGCGCCGCTGATTGCCAGGTTCGTTGGTCGATTGCTCATGAGAGTCCCCAATTTTAAAGGTAAATCCACTTTTCATCGCAGTTCCGAGCTAACTGAGGCCAAAGAACTGCGGTTAAATAAACAACGGTTGGAGTGAGACCAGAAATTTCCAAACCATTCCGGTGCGTATTTCGTACCTAGAGTCAGTCTAAAGCCTACTTAAGGTGTTTGAAACGCCCCCAAACTTAACGTATTTTCCCAAGTTTGAGCAGCGTTGGGGACTTTTGAGGAGTTGTAAGGTTTTATTTTTCATGGGTTTGCGTGAATTTAAGGTGCAAATAAATGCATTTTTAATTGACTCAACGCGGTGCCCTTCTTACAATTCCACCTCGATTCGGAGGTTGGTGCAAACCGAACCGGAACAAACTCGCCGGAACCAACGGATTTAACGGAGAATTAGGATGAAAATGAAAAAAGCGGACGTCAAGCCTTTTAAAGAGATGCTCTTGGTGCTTCGCGCCCGACTGCGTGGGGATGTTTCGACGCTTGCTGACGCGGCACTGTCCAGTGCTGGTGCGGGAAGAAGTGGAAATTCTTCGGTTCCCAGCCACATTGCCGATATGGGAAGCGACACATTCGAGCAGGATAATACGATATTATTGATGAATAATGAGGGAGAGACCCTCGTCCAGATCGAAGGCGCTCTTGAACGGGTTGAGAACGGCGTTTATGGTACTTGTCTTGAGTGCTCGGGGAAAATCCCCAAAATGCGACTCAAAGCAATTCCTTACACACCTTATTGCGTCAAATGTGCCAGTGAGCTCGAAAGCAATAACTACTAACGCAGAAGCTGCATTGACAGACCGAACAGAGGGCGGACGATTGACATGGGATCGTCACGCCCTGTTTTTTTTGCCTTGTTTGATCGGTCTAACGCTCGATCTGGTAACTAAGTGGTATATGTTTCGATACCATTTTGACCCTTTGCGAGCGGATCCGAAATCTGAAGATTATGCCGCTCAAATTCCGCATTGGTGGATCCCGGATATCTTCGGTATTCAGACCGCGACTAATCCAGGCGCACTCTTCGGGCTCGGTCAGGGCTATCAGTGGGTGTTTGCCCTGGTCAGTATTTTACTGATATTGGGATTTATTGTCTGGCTGTATGGGTACGGAGGAATTCGTGACCGTTGGCTTACCTTAACCCTCGGTATTATTTGTGGCGGTGCGTTGGGGAATTTTTATGATCGCGTTGGCTGGGGAGCACTCCCAGACTATCCAGCGGAGATTCAGTACAATGTGCGCGATTGGATACTGTTCAACCTCGATGGCGTTCAAGGTTTCAATCCCTGGCCTAACTTTAATATCGCCGATGTTTGTTGCGTTTGTGGAGCGATCATGATGGTCATCTATGCCTATCGTGCTGAGCAAAAAACGGGTTCCGATGATCTTGGAACTGACGTGGACTAATCCTAAATCTTGCGAACCGCTGAGTTGTTTTTCAAATTAAGCGGTTGAAATGTATCTCAAATGGAACTGGAAGCACGCTTATCCTTTGCCAATCAGATTGCGAAGGCAGCTGGTAAACGGACATTAAAATATTTTCAAACTACTCTTTTCGATGTGCAGAAAAAAGAAGATGGTTCTCCGTTAACGATTGCCGACCAAGATGCCGAGCGGTATTTGAGAAAAATGATTCAGGAGCACTATCCGTCTGATTCGATTATCGGAGAAGAGTTTGAATCGGTTGAAGGTAGTTCTCCTTATCGCTGGATTCTTGATCCAATCGATGGAACCAAGTCTTTCATTAGTGGTGTTCCGTTGTACGGGACAATGGTTGCGGTTGAGCAAATAGAGTCCGATTCAAAAACAAGAAATTCAGTAATCGGATCAGTATATTTACCCGGTCTCGATGTTGGCGTTTATGCTGCTCAGGGCTTGGGAGCTTGGGCGTTTCAGGGAGATCAACCGGTTGTCCGTGCAAAGGTTTCAAAAAAATCACGACTGGAAGATTCTGTTTTAACTACCTCATCGATCGATTCCTTTGGTGCCCGTGAAGCCGGGGATGCTTATCAAGCGTTGTCAAGCAGCGTCTATTTTTGCAGAACTTGGGGAGACGTTTACGGATATTTCCTGGTCGCTACCGGGCGAGTTGAGGTCATGATTGATCCGGAACTCAATATTTGGGATGCGGCGGCCGTCCAGCCGATCATCGAAGAAGCTGGTGGAAGATTCACCGATTGGCAAGGGAATCAACGAATTGATTCCGGCGATGCAGTTGGTTCCAACGGTTTAATTCACGAGGCGGTACTCCAGAAACTTGGGGCTGGAATATGAATTGCCTTTTAACCGACGGTCACCTCGAAGACGTTACCAAATTGTTTTTTCGTAGAGGTCCTTAGCTTCGGTGAAATCGGGGAATTGGCGACCGCTCTCAATGATTTCCTCGAAGAGCTGTTTCGAGGCTGAACGATTTTTATTCATCAATATCCTTGCGGCAAAGTAACTGCATTCTGAGCTGATTTGACCAGCTCTTAGAACGTTTTGAAGGATTTTTTCGGACTCCTCTTGGCCTCCAAACCGATAGAGCAGCCAGGCAAGTGACATGGCAGCGTTGCGACCGGCGGGCTGTCGAAGATCTGGTTGAATTTTGACTGCCACTTGTGCGTATTGCAGCCCCCGATTCTCTTCGCCCTTAATGTTGCTTAGTGTCATTGCCAGCTCCAGGATAATTCCAAGGTTCGCTGGCGATTCGAGATGTGCTGGTTCCAAGATCGATTTGGCAGTTTCATAGTCTTTTTGATAGCGGGCCACGAGCGCGGAAAGTAATTGAGTATCAAGATTTGGTTGGGTTTGGGAGGCGCGGTCGACACACCTTTTGGCAAGATCAAGCTTGCCGTTTTCCAACGCCCAGCGAGCAACGGTGGTTTGGTTTACGGCATTCTCAGGCTCAAGTTCTGAAGCAGCGACCATAAACTCTTCAGCTTTTTCCAGCTCGTTCGCTTCCTGGTAGAGAACTGCCATGGTGATTTCAGGTCTTTGCGTAGTTTTCTTATTTTCATTCCAGTGCTTTTTGAGCAATGTCAATGCTTCATCCGATTGACCGGACTTGAATAGACTTCGCGCTAGCCGTGAAATTATATTCGAATTGTCAGGATCTTGATCCGCCAAGGGCTTAAGCAAATCAGAAGCCTCGCCCCATGAATTTCGATATTCGGCAATTGCTGCCGAGTTCAGCGCGATTCGGTTTTGAATGTTCTGTTTCCGATAGTCATTATTGGATATCTTGGTTGTCAGTTGTGATGCGCGTTCAAATAGAATTTCAGCCTCGGCATAGCGTCCGTTTTGAATGGCTGATTCTGCAAAAAACAATATCGCGCCCGGGTCAGTTGGCCTGTTTCGCATTGCATTTTCGAGCTCAGTTCTTGCAAGATTGGGGCGATTGGCAGCTTGAAACATGGTCGCCAATAGTAGTTCAGCTGGTGGTAGTGAGGTGTCTGCTTCGCAAACCGACGTGAGTAAAACTTTGGCTTTCGCGAAATCGCCGGTTTTGAAAATCTCAATTGCCTGTGTTACTTGGTCATGTTTGGCATTTAAGTTCTCGATGTGTGGTCGCAGCAACAAGCTCGATGTTAACTCCTGACTATTGGCAACCTGTGGTAGCGTACACACGGACGAGACACTAAAGATTAACGCCGCCGTCAACCAATGGAAGGCAAGATTGTTGTGATATTGGGTGGTGATCATCGTCGAAGAAAGGGGGATAAGGTTTAAGCTGATGGGAATTCGTAAACCAGCATGATCGAATTAGAGTGAGAAAGCTAATTCGAAAATGACTGTTTTTATTTTAGCGTAGTTTCTAATTTGAATATCACCGAATAGGAGGGATATTTCGATTGTGACACGAATGATTTTTCGACGAAATGTCAGGTCGGGAGGCAGGCTTAAATGGATCTAACAAATAGGTTCGTAGCTGAGACCACCTGAATTAAGCTGGGTTGTGCGGAAGCGTTTGGCCGGCAGTTTTACTGGCTGTGGGTGATGTGTTGTACTGTTAATTGTGCCATAAGATGGTAAATTCAAAGAGTTCTTTGTTAGGACGACTTGTCTGAGCAAAAGACGGAGTGATATTGAATTTGAAAGAGTGTTTATGAATTCTGTCGTCAAGAAATGTTTTGTAATATCTTTGTTTGTAAATTTCATCGGCTTGGTCGGATGCGAAATTAGCGACTACAGCGATCTTCGTCGGCAGAGGGACGAGCGCACGGCTGCAGTAAAAGGTAAGGAGCCTGCGATCGCTTCATTGGATCCGAAGAATTCTGAATCGGTTTCAGATCCTGCTATCGTCGATCCCGTGCCTCAAGTTAAAGTTCCCGTCACGCCAGCGCCAGTTGCGATAAATGGTTTTTCGATGGCGGAAGAAGAAGCTGTTCGTGAAAAGCTTGAAAACAGAGATGCGTTCTTCTCAATGGATGACGATGGGTTCGCAGTAGAAATTGACTTGGCCGAATGCTCACTTGGAAACGAGGCGCTTGAGCAGTTGGGTAAATTCACTAAGCTGACCAGAGTCATTCTTGATGGGACCAAGGTTGATTCTGATTCCTTTGATCATCTTGCAAAAATCTTGAACCTTGAGTATCTGGACATCAGTCGAAGCACGCCTTCGGCGGAGGATTTTGAGAAACTCAAACCATTAAAACGATTGAAGTTTTTACAGTTGTTGAAGGCAACCTTGTCGGCCGAGGGGATGAAAGTTCTCTCCAAGTATCCTGCCCTGGAACAGATTCGTTGCGGACAAACGAGGGTGGGAGACGAGGAATTGCAATACCTTTCCGAATTGCAGACCCTGAAAGCAATTGACTTGAGTGATTGCAATCGTGTGACAATTGTTGGCTTGGAAGCACTGTCCCATTGCCCAAATCTTTCGTTTTTAAAAGTGTGGGGCGACTCGATTAACGATGAGGCAATGGGTTTTGTAGCCCAGATGAAAAAACTCAAGGTACTCGGGTTGAACGACTCGAATATTACAGACGAAGGGTTTAAGACGCTTGCTGATTTGGATTTAAAAGAAATTCACTTATTTCGAACGTCTATCGGTGATGAAACGCTTCGCGTAATTGCCGGGATGCCTAACATTGTCAAACTTAATTTAAGAGATACGCGACTCTCGGATCAGGGGATCGAGTATTTAACTGCGTTAAAAAAGCTTGAAAAACTTGATTTGAGCGAGTGTAATTCGCCTGGTATTACTGACGCTGCAGGGAAAAGTATCGCGAAGTTTTCCGGTCTCAAAGAACTCAATTTATGGAGCACTAAATTTTCAGACGTTGGACTTGAGCCAGTCACTTCGCTGAAAGGACTCACGTCTCTGAATTTGGATAATACCAAAGTGACAGACGCAGGGATTAAAATGCTCGAACGTATGCCGCAGTTGACCTTTTTGCATCTTGGTAAAACAAAGATTACCGATGCATCGAAGCCTTCTTTAATGGGGCTGAACAATCTTCAATATCTCAATATTTCCTACACGGGAATTACTGAGGATGTTGCCTATGATTTAGACGATCACTTTGCCGCTTCAGATTGCACTGTGATTTTACCATAGCAAAATGAGGCAACCGGCTAAGAGCCATTTACAAGTCGTTCCAGATAGGCTTTGAATTGAGTCATTTTCTCCGGTGGATCGCCCGGGCCAATCACCAGCGGTCCCTCATCGTCGCCTGGGGTAAGCCCGTGGCTGCCTTTTACGAGTGAAGCGTCGAGTGGAATCACATCCATCGAGTAACGTAAACCGATTTTTTTACGAATCAGTTTTCGGATGGCACGAAACTTGGAAGTCATGAAGAGTTCGCAAGGGTCGTATCCGGGCTTCCGGTGAATGTCGACGGTTGCAGCAAAGTCGGGAGCGAGACGGTCTTCGAGCCAATAATAATACGTAAACCAGGCATTGGGTTCTGCAAGGGCAATTAGTTCTCCGCTTCTTGGGTGGTCAAGTTCCAGATCACCGGGCTCAACCACCGCCGCAACGCCAGGAGTCGAATCCAGAATTTTTCGGACGGCGGGGATATCCGAGGGGTTAGCAATGTAGATATGTGCGAGCTGATGATCCGCCACGGCAAATGCCCTCGATTCACCTGGAATTAACACTTCTCCAAACGGGCCAGATCGAATGTTCAGTAAATCGAATTCTCTAAAGAGGCGATTGAGGTGTACGGGGTGGTTCACAGGAACGAGACCATATTCGGAGACTACGACCACTTTGGCGTTGATCTCGTCTGCGGCCTGAATGATCTTTGCGGCACAAGCATCGACTTCCTTGACACGCTCCGGCTCATGTGAGGTAAATCTCTGAAAGTCATAGTCGAGGTGAGGAAGGTAGGCGAGTGTCAATTCCGGTTTTTTGCGTCTCATCACCAGAGAAGTTGCCTCGGCGATCCATTGTGTACTGGGAAGGCCGGCATTGGGCCCCCAGAAACTAAAGAATGGAAAGGGGCCGAGGGATTGGGTTAAATCGCATTCGGTGAAATCCAAGATGTCGAAAATTTTTGAACCATCACAACCGTAATGCGGTTTCGGGGTGCAGCTGTAGCGGACTCCAGAGCCTTGGTTGAACCACCAAAACATTTTTGCTGTTTCGATGTTGTTGTAAAATTTCTCTCCTTGAACCAGCGAATTTGCCTGTTGCCAGAATCGAATTTCTTGAGTGTCGCGATAGTACCAGCCGTTGGCGACGATTCCATGGTCTCGCGGCGACAATCCAGTGAGCAATGTTGCCTGAGATGTGGATGTGACCGCAGGCAACGGGCTTTTCCACACGGTAGCATTACCGACGGCTGCCAGATTAGGTGCGTGCGCAAGTAGTTTTGGAGTCAGGCCGACCACATTGATGACACAAACACGGGTCACGTTATTTCTCGATTCAAATGGAACTATGGGCTGGAGCGTGAGGAAGCTGGATTAAAGATGTTACTCGTTAAAGCGGTTTATCATTTTCGAGTAAGTCTTGGATAATGGGATTTAAAAAGTCATAGGACTGTCGAACTACGTTGGCAGCATCATGGCTGTGGCGGCTAAGTTCGACATGGAGTCCTCCCTTGTAGCCACACCGATTTAATGATTCGATGACGGGTGGAAAGTGAATTTGGCCGTCTCCAAATTTTAGGTGTTCATGAACGCCGGATTTCATATCCTCAATATGAACATTTACAATGCGGTCTGCCCATTTTTCAATGTAATTTGCGATCGGAATTTCACTTAAACAGAAGAGGTGCCCAATATCGAGAGTCATTTTCATGCGAGGAGAGTCGAGCAGATGTGTGAGTCGCTCGTACCGCCCGGTTGTGTCGATTAGCATTCCCGGTTCAGGTTCAAATCCAATATCAATTTCACGCGATTCCGCATACCGGAGAACGGTTTCGAGATTTTTTACCAAACGGTCCATCGCCGCGTCAAAGGACAGTCCCTGCGGTTTGATGCCTGACCAGATTGATACGCAATCGCTATCAAGCTCAACACCAACGTCGATGCAGTATTTAATAAAGTCGATTCTTTTTTGTGACTGATTCGGGTCGGGGTCGAGAAGCGTCGGCGAATGCTTGGATTCTGGATTTAGGAGGAATCGCGCGCCGGTTTCAATTACGTTTGAAATTTGATGTTGTTGAAAGAAATGTTTGAATTGCTGAACCTGAATATCTGCCGCCGGATCCCGCGGGCTGAGCCAGCCGTGGTCAATGGTAATGGCCACACTTTTGTAGCCGGTCTTGGCAAGTAACTCTAAACCATCCTTTGCGATGTGGTTCGAAAGGCCGTTCGTGTTGTAGCCGATGATCATGAAAATGTGCCGTATGTTCTTTCGATGAGCTAATGGCTTTTATCGTGAATGAATAATTTTAAAAAACAACAGTTGAATGAGCTAGGTCGTGGAAATAAAGCGACTTAAGAGAATATTGGGAATCAAAAGGCTAAGCACAATTAATGCGTAAAACTCTGATTGTGGCGCAGCGAGGAAGCAGATGACTGCATCGAGTATAATGAGGCTGCGCAGAACAGAAATGACTCCCGACTGGATAGCGGCCGGAGTTGCAATAATCGCAGCTCCAACGACGCGGCGGATAATTGTCAGGGAAATGACACCGACGATAACGGGGTAAATGTTCTTGACGAGAGAGGACGGCTCGAGGTCCATTGGGCAGTAAACGACACTCCCAATTCCAGCGATTCCGGCAAGGACAAAGCCACAGGCGATAAAAAGGGGCAAGCGTTTTTGTGACTCAACTGCCTCATTTCTACCTAATAAGGTAACTCCGCAAATTAAAGTTGCGATGGAAATGGAGATCCACCAGGCGACTAAAGGAATATTCAAGAATGTCGAAGCCGTTCCCGAGGTTGTAAGGCCTGTCGCCAGTGGAATGAGTGTGCTTGTACCGAGAAGAATGTTGAGGCCGCGGCAGCTTCCCATCAAAAAGGGCGCAAAAAGGGTGCGTTTCATTGCGCCGTTGTAAAGCAGGATGCACACCGCAAGCAGGACGGCAATGATGGTTGACCGCGCGAAAGGGCTTGTGAGTAAAAAGGGATCGCTCCCGCTCCCGACCCATCCAGCGAGCGAGGCCAAACCGACACCTAAGGAAATGAGGAGGTAGCCCGCGGTTTTGGCGGTTTTGAGCGAAATTGATCCAGCAGGCAGCGGCCGGCTTGGCCGTTGAATTCGATCGATCTCAATGTCAAAGACATCGTTAAGCACCATGCCGGCAAGATACAGGAAAGACGATGAAACAATGAGGAGGCAAAGCTCTAAAAAAGGTGTCCACGCTTGATGAACCAGTAAAAACGCCATCAAAATGTTGGAGATCGCTGTCGGTAAGGCAGAAATTCGCAACAATCGAAGCCAAGGGATGAAAGTAGAGTGGCGGGAAGCGGACTCCAATGAACTCTCGTTTTCAATTTTCATAATAAATGCAACTAAATTGGTCCAAAGAGCGATGGCTTAAACGTAGCAAGTCACGAGCAAGCACGGGAATGCTTGTATACGCTAGCGATTTTAGGTTGTTTTTGCTCGCCTGCCCACTGATGTGCCCAATTCGTAGGTCTGGTTTTAAGGAAGAAGCTCAAAATCGGTTCAAGAGACGGATCCGGTCGAGCGGTGATGTGGATTGGGAGACATTGATAGAAGCAAGGAATCGCGCAAAAAAGAAACCCGGTCGGAGCTTACCGAACCGGGTTTCACCCCCCTGGGTATACGAACTGAAGCGCAGCGATTCAGTAGGGTTGTTATCGACGAAACCCGCCCAACTCTTTGGTAAAAAGCATCAACTTTGTCAGTTCTTTCGGTTCCGTAAATCATTTTGATATTTCATGGAATTTGGGCAACATAAAGTTTACGCGATAGGTAATGAGTACCGATTAAATAGAGAACGCACCGCTAGGTAGGTGGGTGTAATCAACTGGCTTGCTGCGCGACCGGCGCACGGGCAACCGCATGAGAATCTAAAGAATCAGTAGTCAAGGAAGCCAAGTGAAACGATCGTCAAGTTGGATCGCCGTACTACCCTCGCTTGTAATCCCGATCTGCATCGGGCTTATGTTGTATTTGGGGCTATCCTATCTGATTAACGATGGGCATATCTCGAATGAGACCGTCCTAAGATATTTGACGGGGCATCCGGTTTCTAAAGTAACCGTCGGGATGTTCTTTATTGGAATCGCCTCATTGGGGTTGATCGCTAACAATATTTTTGAGCAATTCAGCGGCGAAAAGAAAATCTCAATTAGTATTCCTCAAGGTGAGGTCGGGAGTGCTTCTGTAAGCTCGTCTTCCGGTTCTTCCGTAGGAAAGAGACCACGGGGAGTAATTGAAGAGCGAACAGTTGACTTGGGAAAGCATTTGCTGGAGTTGCCGAAATGGATGCATGACCATTACTTATGGCAGCGCTTAGTGAACGCGTTGCACTGTATTTACCGCACTAACTCTACTGCTTCTGTAGAAGATGAACTTAAGTATTTAGCAGACTTAGATCTCGATCGGCAGCAACAACGGTACTCCCTGGTGAGAATATTGATTTGGGCGACGCCGATGCTTGGTTTTCTGGGGACTGTTTTGGGAATTTCCCAGGCGCTCGGCGGAATCAATGTTGGCCCTGACAATGATTTTCAGCAAATGATGGATGGACTACGTGGTAGCCTTTACGTTGCGTTTGATACGACGGCTCTGGCTTTGACTTTATCCATGGTTTTAATGTTTGGCCAGTTTTTAGTTGAGAGATTTGAGACCCAGTTGTTGGAGCTAGTGGATCAGCGGGCAAAACAGGAAATAAATGCCAACTTCGATATGACAGTGGCTCAAGCCCAGCCAATCTACGAAAATGTTGCCCACAAATTCCTAAATGCTTCTCAGAGGTCGATTGAAGAGCAAACTAGCCGCTGGCAAAAAACGATCCAGGCAGCCCATGCGACTTGGCTAGAGTCACAGGAAAACCTGAAGGATCGCCTGAATCAGCAATTGGTAGATTCCATTCAGCAAAGTGTTGAGACACTGACCTTGGGTTTAACGAATTCAATCGACAAAGCGGATGAATCGATGTCGCACCGTTGGAGTCAGTGGCAGGTAACGCTTTCTGACAACGCCCGGTTGATGTCCGATTACCAAGGTAAACTGGCTCAGCAAGCTGAATTGATGGGCGAGTTGTTGGCTCAAGACCGAAACCAACAAAGTTTAGAGCCCATTCTTGCTCAAAATCGAAGAGCCGCCGAAGCAACGGAGAAATTAAAGGATGCTGTTGAATCGATGGTAGTGAGTCTCGCTGAGAATCGCCAGGGAATGCTGGGACCAGGTGCATCATCCGCCGATACCAGCGTTGAAAAACCACACTGCGAGTCAAAGTCTTCTAGTTCCGTGCTTGGAAAGGCGGAGATCAAGCGACAGATCGCCGAAATCACCCAGTTCGGCATGGGAGCTCGGATCGATTTTGAAGAAACTCGACCTTCTCCCGAGCCGGTGTGTGCGAGTTCAGAGGCGACAACCGCAGAGGTCATTCTACCTGTCCGTAAACAGGAACGTCAGTTTGTCACGGTTAACATTGACCGGAGTTCAAAAAGAACTGCATGAGACGGCGAAAGAAAAATCGAACCCAACTCAGCGTTTCGTTGTTTCCGTTTTTAGCGGTGTTGATCTGCACTCTCGGTGTTTTAATTGTAATGCTCGTCATGGCAGTGAAATCTGCTGATGATCAATCTGCCAAGAAGCAAGCAGAGGACGATTCCGAGAAATTAGAGCAGATTGCGGAATTAAATGATGCCGTTTCCCTGGAGCAGATTCGCATCAAGGGGATGTCTTCGGTGCGTCCAGATGCTTTAGAGAAACTAAAACAGTCTCGTTCGCACCGAAGCTATCTCGAAGTGGAAGTTCGGAAGGCCAAACGGGAGCTTGAGAAAGTCATTGCGGAGTGGAATCGCCTTCAGCGCGAGCCGGAACCAGTTTTATCTCTGGAGAAATTCTCAGAGATTGATGGAAAGCAGAAGCTGGCTAGATTGGAAGATGAGATCCTTAAATTACGTTCTGAGATCGAGACGAAACGTGATAAGAACTCTGCGATCAAGCCAACGACTTACGTAATCGAGCCTTATCAGGGACGCGGTGGAACTTTCAGAAGGCCAATTTTCATCGAATGTTTAAAGGATGAGATCGTCTTGCAACCTTCCGGAATTCGGTTACGCAAAGACGAATTTGTTTTGCCGCTTCAGCCCGGCAATATGCTCGATTCAGCGTTGCTTGCCAATCGAGAATACTGGGAACGCTATGATCTGGTTGGTAAAGAAGGAAATCCTTATCCATTGGTGATTGTTCGGCCGGAGGGGGCAGAAACGTTTGTATTGGTTCGTCGGGCAATGCAAAGTTGGGATGATGAGTTTGGATATGAGCTGGTCGATGCTGGAAAGGTTTTGAGTTTCGGAAAAAAAGACCCTCAGCTGATTGAAGAAGTAAACAACGCGATCGAAGAGGCGAGGATTCGGCAGCAGTCACAGATCGCGTTGATTGAGTCTCACCGTGCCCGGGAAGCCATGTTTTCGGACGAGCGTTCTCGCCCGGGACTCCGTGTGTCTGGAGGACAGGGTGGATTTGTCTCGACAGCAAGGGGATTAGGAGATGGATTGGAAGGATCCGATGTGCGTGGGGCTAGAAAACAATCTGATTCAAAAAATCCGACGGATCTTCTTTCGAAAAGGAATTCAAAACAGGGTGAGTTGGAGGCCGAGCGGACGAGTTCGAGGGATAGATTGAGTTCTTTGACGGGCGCTGCTCGTTCCCAATCGAAAGCTGGAGCTGGAGGAGAGGTCGCAGGTGACATCCTTCAGTCTACATTGAGTATTGCCAATCAGCGCGGTATTAACTGGGCATTGCCGGCGAGAACAATGGGGGCCACCGGGTACGTTCGCCCTCTTCGGCTGTATTGTGGAGCCGACTACCTTGAGCTTAAATCTGGTGGTGTTAATGGCAAACGAATCATAATGGTCGGGGACACTGCAGATGCGATTGATCCACTAGTGGAGCAGATCTGGGGGCAAATAAAATCATGGGGGGTTGCCGGTAAAAATGGTTATTGGAAACCACAGCTTCGCGTGACGGTATTACCTGGTGGAGAGATTCGATTTTCGGAATTAAATGGGCTGCTGTACAACAGTGGTCTTTTGATTGAGGAGTCGCGCTAATGAGTCTCAAGCGAATTACGACCGGGCAAGATTCTTTTTTGGATATTGTCGCGAACTTAGTTGGAATTCTTATCATTTTAGTGGTGGTTGTTGGCGCACAGGCGTCAGCATCTTGGGTTCATTCTACTCCCAATGAAGATCTTTCAGCTGAAATTGAAAATCTCAAAGCAACTCAAGCGAGTTTAGGTGAGACAGTCAAAAAAATTCAGTTGGATAACGAGGCATTGGGGGAACAGCAGGCAAAGGAGAACAGGTTAGCTGCAGCTTTAGCCGACGAACGACATGAGGCTCTGATTCGGCTCGAGTTACTTCAGCAAAAGCTAGATGCGGTCAAAAAAAATCGGATAGAAAAAATAGCGGAAATTGATGCAGCGGCGGCCATTGAGTTTGAAAAGAAAGAAGCTTTTGAAACTCAGCAGCAGAAATTAATGGACGAGTTAGCGGAGCTGGATCGAGAGTCGAAAGCTATTTCTTTTAGCAATGAGCCGGTGACCGAGGTTATCAAGCACTTTCCCAATCCGATTGCCAAAACGGTTTTTTCAGATGAAATTCATTTTTGTTTAAACAACGGTCGTCTTTCCTATGTTCCGATGAGTGAGTTGATATCACTCATGAAGTCTGAGTGGAAGCTGAATGCGGAAAAGTTGAGTCGAGCCGAACAGACGATCGAAGTGGTGGGGCCAGTAAACGATTACCGAATGCAATATGAATTGGTCGTGAAGACAAATTACGACCGAATGGGAGGTGGCATGAATGCCCAAAAAACAGTTAGTTTTCAGGGGTTTAGGATGCTTCCCACGAGTCCGCTTATCGGAGAAACCATTGAGGTGGCTCTTCGGGAGAATTCAGATTTTCAGAAGAGGCTGTCTGGTTTCGAACCCGGGAAAACAACAATTTCGATATGGGTCTATCCGAATGATTTTGAGTCGCACGGAGTACTCAAGAATTGGATCTACGAGAATGGTTTTCAAATGGCGAGTTGGCCTCTTGGTCACGGTAAGAGGATCTCGGGTGGCCCCTCCGGTTTCAAAACCTCCGCACAGTGAGCGACAGGTGTCATGCTCTCTCCATCGTTTGCACTTGGGCCTTGGTTGAAGTAATTTAATGTCAAACGGCCTGGTTCCCGCTTTGAGATGAAGTGCATCATCACTTTGATTTTTAGAGTGAGTGAAGATGCGTGGCGGGCTGATTTAGGCCATTCAATGACCTGTTGTTAGAAACCCGCTCATGGCGCGAAAAAATCCTCGGCGTAATATTGCGAGAATTGAAGTGCCCGGAGAGGGCCGGAAGATTTATGGAGGCTGGGTAGTTCGTATTCAACGGCGAGGCGAGCGTTTTTCCAAGTACTTTTCAGATCTTAGTCACGGTGGGAAACGGTTGGCATTGCAGGCCGCAAAATTGTTTCGCGACGAAATTGACCAAAGCCATAAACGTTATTCGGTGAAGGATTTGTCGGCCAAGCCTTCGGTTCGAAATCGCTCTGGCCAGGTCGGGCTTCGCCTTCACGAGCAAACCGACCGCCGCGGTGAGTTCGATTATTCTTATTGGTATTGGATTGCGCAGTGGACCGATGGGCACGGTCGGCGACGGACTCGTTCTTTTTCAATTCATAAGCATGGAGAAGAAGAGGCCTACCGCCTTGCCTTTGAGGCCCGGAATCAAGGGATTAAACAGGCGAAGCGTTGACTGAGACGCTCAAGTTGTCAGCTGTTGTCATTCTAAATTTCACGCTGAATCATGGCGTCGCTACCACTCAATTCTGACTGGTTCTCCAACGTTGATCCCCAACATTTCGCTCAGACTAATTCCGACGATTCCGACCTCGAGGAACCCTGAGTTACTTAACTTTGCGACCATCGTGGCTGCCGGTTGATCATGAGGATCAGGGTAGAGACCAATCGTTTCATGCCCCCCAAAAATAATTCGGACTGATTCGTCTCTGGGGACATTTGTGATTTGTTCAATTGAGATATCAGTCACCAAGTCTCCGCCCGCGTTCACTGAGGCGACGTGTCCTTCAATTAAATTCGACAATGTTATTCTCCGAGGGAGCTGAGAGACATTTATTTTGACCCGAATCTATCACATGCTTGGCGGGTTGGCGATGCAGTGTTTTTAAGTTAACAACATAATCAAAAATATTGCAACTTTAAGTTGCGCTAATGTTGCCCGAGCGTTGGGTTTATGGCTGGGTATCTGCGTTTTGAAGAGACTATCTTTACATTTGGATGGTGAGTTTGAGAGTGCAGGAACTACGAAGAGATCATTTTTGAGAGCATTTCTTTGATCAATCCCGGGTTGGCGTTAGGATTCAATTTTCTTGCTTGCCCAATCAGCATCCCGATTGCTTTTGCATTTCCAGATTGAATTTGTTCAATTACCTCTTGGTTTTCCGCAATAAGCTTTTCACAAAGAGTGACAAGTTCACGGTTGTCTACGGGTTTAATGCCTAATCGTTTAATGGCTTCCTGAGACGAAATGCAATGTTCAACCATCTCATTGAGTACTTCTTTACCGCGAGTCTGGTCGAGCGTTCCCGCAATCACTAATTTTAATAATTCGGTAAATTGCTGGGGAGAAACTGGGTATTGGTCGATTGTTTGATTTGATTCATTGAGTTGCCTTAGAACTTCTTGGCCGATCCAATTGTTTGCGATTCTACTATTCTCGCAACCGTCGGCGACCTCTAAAAAGTAATTCACCACTCCCCTGCCCTGAGAAACCATGACGGTTGCATCTGCGGATTTTAAATTGTATCGCTCGATCAGTAATTTTCGTAAATCGGATGGCAAAGACCCGAGTTGCGATTTAATTTGTTGAATTTGAACTTCTTCAATTTTCACCGCAATCAAATCTGGATCGGGGAAATATCGATAATCAGCTGAATCCTCTTTCTCTCGTTGAAGCGTCGTCGACTGGGTATGGTCGTTCCAACCACGGGTTTGTTTGGGAGCATCCGCAATAGTGAAGCCGTTTTCCTGCCAAGCTTCGAATTGCCGTTGAGCTTCATGGGTGATTGATCGTTCAACTGCCCGAAAACTGTTGAGGTTTTTAATCTCTACGATCGGAGTTGCAATTTTCTCTTCTCCAAACGGGATATGCAGGTTGACGTTTGCGTCGCAACGCAAATTGCCCTGCTGCATGTTGCAGTCAGAGACGTCGATGTAATTTAAGATAAGTTTCAGCTCTGAGAGAAATGACTTCGCCTCAGCAGCGCTTCGAAGGTCAGGTTGGGTAACAATTTCAAGAAGTGGAGTGCCGGTTCGGTTGAGATCAATTTTTGAGTTCTGCCCGCGATTGGATTCGTCGTGAATACTTTTTCCCGCATCTTCTTCGAGATGGGCTCGTTCGATACGAATTCGCCTCGGTTGGCTTGAATTCTCGACGGCTTCAATGTCGAGATAGCCAGGTCCACAAATGGGCTGGTCAAATTGACTGATTTGATAGCCCTTCGGGAGATCAGGATAGAAATAGTTTTTCCGGTCCCATTTAGTCGATTGAGCGATCTGGCAATTTAGTGAGAGTCCTGCCCGAATTGAAAGTTCCAAAGCATGTTGGTTGATGACTGGAAGGGAACCGGGCATCCCGGTACAAACCACACAGGTTTGTGAATTAGCAGCTCCCCCGAATCGTGTCGAGCAACCGCAGAATAATTTAGAATCGGTGTCGAGCTGTACGTGGACTTCGAGGCCAATGATAATTTCGGACTGGTCAAATCGTACAACGCGTCGGTTGGTTGATTGAGGGTTGGAAGCGTGATTCACGACTGAGTCCTCCATGGTTCGGAGGGATTCGCCGTATGCCAGGATGTTGCGATTTGGAATTGATGAGCGGCTTGTAGCAGAGAACTTTCCTCGTATGCCCTGCCCTGTAACTGGAGGCCAATTGGTAGTCCATTGCTCGATGGTTCGACAGGAACCGAAATAGCTGGAATTCCAGCTAGATTGGCTGAGACGGTATAAATATCTGCAAGATACATTGCGAGAGGATCCTGAGTGTGCTGCCCCAACTTAAATGCCGTAGTTGGCGTTGTTGGGCCTAAAATCAGGTCAACCTTTTGAAAGGCTTCGTCGTAGTCTTGTTTAATCATACGGCGAACTTTCGATGCCTTTAAATAGTAGGCTTCATAATAGCCAGAGCTGAGGGCGTAGGTTCCCAGCATAATCCGTTGTTTAACTTCATCGCCAAACCCTTGCCCCCGAGTATTTCGGTACATCTCCTCCAAGTCATCGGCTTGTGCCCGAAAGGTGTAACGGACGCCATCGTAGCGTGCGAGATTGCTTGAAGCTTCGCATGGCGCGATGATGTAATAGGCTGCAATAGCCGACTTTGTGTGCGGCATCTCAATTTCTTCAATGTTTGCCCCGAGTTGTTTGAACACGGAAATGGAATCGGTGATCTTTGTGTTGACTTCTGAATCAAGCCCTTCGTCCAAATGTTCGCGAACGACTCCAATGCGTAATCCACTTAATGGTGATTCAAGGCTTTTGAGAAAATCCGCGACTTGTATTTTGGATGAGGTTGAGTCACGTGGATCGAATCCTGCGATGACGGACATGAGCAATGCTGATTCTTTCGCGGTCCGTGTCATTGGGCCGATTTGATCGAGGCTACTTGCAAAGGCAATCAATCCGTACCGACTGACACTTCCGTAAGTAGGCTTTAGCCCGGTGATTCCGCAGAACGAAGCTGGTTGACGAATAGAACCTCCCGTGTCTGAACCAATCGCGACGGGCGCTAACCGACCAGCAACACAGGCCGCTGAGCCGCCGCTTGAGCCTCCGGGAACCCGATTGGTTGCCCATGGATTTGCGGTGGGACCAAAAAATGAATTCTCGGTCGAGCTGCCCATTGCAAACTCGTCCATATTTGTTTTGCCGATAATGACTGCGCCGGCTGACTTTAGTTTTTCGACAATCGTAGCATCATAGGGAGGCGAAAATTTTTCCAGCATTTTCGACCCTGCGGTGGTCGGTTGCCCGGCAACGCAAATCCCGTCTTTGATGGCTATTGGTAGACCTGCAAGACAGCCTAAGGGCTTTCCCGCCTTTCTAAGTTGGTCGATTGATTCGGCTTGCTCAACCGCTGATTCAGAGATGCTGATGAATGCATTCAGATCTCCATTGTGAGATTGAATGCGATCGAGAAAATGCTGAACACAGTCCGTCGCTGTGACTTCTCCAGTGTTGAGTTTGTCGACGATTACGTCAGCGTTCAATGCTGAGAGTGTCATGTGTTCGTCCAGTTAATTGGAAAATCCGAGTTTAAAATTACGAATCCGTGTTTCGAAAAACGGGGGGAACGAGATAGAATTCTCCATCCGATTCAGGGGCATTGTCCAGGATTTTCTCGCGGGAGACACTCGGTGTTAGTTGGTCTTCTCGAATGGCATTCACCGATTCGATGGCTCCAAAAAAAGGAGAGACATCTTCAGAAATTTCAACCTGCTCTAACTGGCTGACGAAGTCGAGTATCTGTTCCAGCTTGTTCCCCGATGATTCCAATTGCTGTTGGTCGAGGTGTATCCGTGCAAGTTTCGCGATTCGGTTGACGATTGGTTGCTCAGCGATTGGTTGCTCAGGTGAATTTGACATGAGAGATTCCACGGGACCAAAGGACAGCTTGTTATCAGCCCGTTAGCAGCTTCGAGGTTGGAAAACAGCTGCGGGAGCGCCTTAACGACACTCAGCATAACGTTTCGACCTGACTAGCAAAACTAGGTTCGCGGACAAGTGATCGCGCAGGGCTGCACAGAATCTCGCTGAAACGCCTTAAACCAGAGCGCAACTACGAAGGTAATTTGAATGGTTTTTGCTTGACGGCTTTTCGAATTGCTCCGCTGCGGATGCACTGAACGCAAACTTTCATAGTTTTCGTTCCGCCGCCGGGAAGCGCGGTTCGGACTTTTTGCAGGTTGGGGCGAAATTGTCGACGGGTAATTCCAGTCTTTTTCGTTCCGACACCACCGAGATACTTGGCTTTACCACGCGTTTCTACACGATTGCCCATTTGAGGGCCTTTTCCACACACTTCACAAACGCGAGCCATGACTTTGTCCGTTAAAAATCGATCAATTTTTCAGATTTAGATACAAAAAGTTAGCTACGCAGTATAGCAATTCGGCTCGATTGTTCAACGGCATAAATAGCAGTATTTTATTGCAAAAACCCCTGTTTTTGGGTTTTTCGCCATTCATTTGAGCGAACTTCGCTGGATTGGGCTGCGGCTTAGGCGGTTTGCCGAATATCGCCATTTAACCGCCTCTCACAGATATCGACCGCATCGTCAAAGGGAATCAGTGAATTTTTGAGTTGGGGGTGCTTTCTGAACCATGCGATCACAATAAGTTGGAGATTCATTTCCATTAAATTATCAGGGATGGGATTTTCGGCGATCGAGACCTCGGTGAGTCGTTTGATTGTTGCAATTGCACGTTCCTCTGAGTCCGGTGCAACGGCACTTCCAACGAGTTGTCCACCTTTTAAGAAAAGCCATGCTTCGCGGTTTTTTCTGGCTTCAATTGGAAGGACTCCGTTGTAAGTCTCTTCAGCATCCCGAAGTGCCGACATCCGCCGATCGAGCCAATTAAGATTCGAGAGATGGTCTCTCAGTATCGCGGCTTTTTCGAAAGACTTGCTACTGGCGGCAGTCTGCATTTGTTGATCTAAACGGACGAGAATGGAACGATCCTTGCCGAGAATAAATTGACGTGCATTATCAACATTGGTTTGGTAGATGCGGGAACTGCAGTGCGCGGCGCATGGGCCTGGGCACGTCCCCAGTTCAAAACGAATGCACTGTGCTGTGAGTGGATTATCAAAAAGCGTTAGTTGATTGTTAAATTTGAATTTGGTTTTATCGGCGCAATCACGGAGTTGAAAACACTGGTTGATTGTTTCGACTGCCGACCGTAAACGTGAAGTGCCTGCGATCGGACCGAAGGACGATTCAGATTTTTCCGTAATACGTCTCGTGAAAAATGCGTTGGGTGCCTGCCCTCCGCCAATACAGATAAAGGCCGGTTGCCGCTTGGTAGGTTGCCCCTGTGTATTGAACTCGGGTCGCCAGCGATAAATGAGTTCTTGTTCTCGAATCAAGGCGAGGAGTTCATTAGAGATCGGTTCCCAGATGAGTTTTTTACTGTGTTGCCGAATTCTCTCTGCTTTTTTGTCGGCGGGAGTTTTCGCAAAATAAGAGAGTAGTCGGTTGCGAAGTGATTTTGATTTACCGACGTAGCAAAGCTGATCTCGGTCATCGAGCCATCCGTAGACTCCGGGGGTCAACGGACAGTGGTCGCGCAAAAGTGCTCTCGCTTTCATCCTGTCGCAGGGGATTGGATGCCTTTTAATACGACCTCTGGTTTGCTGAACCAGGACCGACGTCCCAAATCCATTGAAGTTGGGGATTTGATTTTCTATCAGTTTCGGCACGAATCCATCCTCTCTTTGGCAATATGCACACTCCCTGATGCAAACGGACTGCCATAGAAATTAGGATAAAGGATCGCACTACGGAAATAAATAGCTGGAAGTTTGTCTTTATGATTTGAATAAATTGTTCTTGAAGGCTGGACGTTTCAGCTCTCTATTTCCACGAAGTTTTTAAAAGGTTGATGAGAGGGAGGGCACGCGATCGCGAGCGATAAATGTATCGAATCTTGCCGGCTTTGGTTTGCCTAGAGCACTCGCGTGGGGAAAGGAAGCCGGTTGACGCACTTGTTTAGATCGTTTTGTACCCCGAGATGCGAACTATTGGCTTCCCCTTCAAACCTCAGTCTTTCTGTAGACAGAAAATCCGGAACCGTTTTGTTAATTTGTAGCAACGGCGCGGGTTAACCGATGAACTTACGCCAAATTTTTTACGGTTTGCGATTTGACAAGTCGATAACACTGGTAGATCAAAACGCCGGGAGGGCGAGACACGGACTGTTTCGCAACCAGGATAGAGTCATAGCATGACGATGGAGCGACATGCTGTGACTTTTTTTATGCGCATTCTGCGATTCCAATCGTTCTTTACCACCAAACGAAGTTTGTTAGTGATCAAGCATTGGCAATCAGAGCTGTCGGTTGCGGTTGGAATTCTCTCGAATTGCAATGCTAAACCATCTTTTTATGAGTGGTTTTGAATCTGGATGGAACTTTTTTGGCGCACAGGTTCGTCACTGCAAGCATGATTTCGCTGGCCGGCAGCAGATATGCTACTCTTTAGTCTTCTTGTTCGTTCGGAAACTAGAGTTGGATGTCTTCGATGGAGTTGACATGTGCTCGTCAGATCCCGATAGAATTGAATTTTCAGCAACACGACGTCGGCCATCTTATCAGCCGATGCTGCTCGTGGCCGTTGCCTTTGCAATGGGTATATTATTGGACCGGATGGGGGACCTTAATTGGCGTTTTTCGTTTTGTTCATCTTGGTTGTGCTTATTCAGTTGGTTGATCATTTCGCGGTGTCCAGCGATTCCCAGAATGGAATGGATTTTAATTTCATTGGGTTCTAGGTTCAAACGAGAGAGAGTCGCCTCAATCATTCTTCTTGTTGGCATTTTGTTTGGCGGTTCCTTCTGGCATCACGGTCGTTGGAATTGGTTTTCACATGATGAAGTTGGCCGTTATGCAATGGAGGTTTCGCGTCCTTGTTGTGTTGAAGCGCAGGTTGTTTCAGAGCCATTGTGGGTGATCTCAGACGTGACTTTTGGGATCCGTCCCGAGATGAAAATGAATACCCGTCTGCTATTGAAAGTGAGTCGTTTGCGAGATGGTCTAGATTGGGTAGATGTAGGTGGAGTCTGTGATCTTGTGATCCACCAATCCGTGAACGGCATTCGCTCGGGTGATCGAATCGAGGTATTTGGTTACTTAGTAAAGAGCTCGCCGCCGAATAACCCCGGCGGTTTCGATTATCAGGAGTACTATCGCGGAAAAGCTAAATGCGCAGTTATACACGCGTATCAAGCTGAAAGTGTTCGTGTGATTGAGTCAGCCAATTGGTTTACAACACGCTGGATTTCAAGTTTAAGGCAGGGATTTAATGAATTGGCTTGGAAGTACATACCCAGCCCTGAAGCAGGGTTCGCGTCTGCCATTCTGCTCGGGAATCGAGAACAGTTGTCACGAGTTCGACGCCAAAGATTTTTGGAAACAGGCACCTCGCACTTGCTGGCGATATCCGGGCTTCACGTCGGGGTTTTAGCTGGGGCGTTCTTTTGTTTTTTTCGTTTTGGAGTTTTTAGTCGAAGAAAAAGCCTGTGGTTAACAATCATTTTTGTGCTGTTTTATGCTTGGCTTGTCGAGTTTCGTTCACCGGTTTTACGAGCATCGATCTTGGTGACCCTTTATTGTCTTGGGCGACTTCTAGGGGAAGGAAGTTTTTCTTTTAATTTACTTGCGATCGCTGGAGTTGTGGTTTTAATAATCAACCCAAGCGATCTTTTTGGGATTGGCCCCCAACTTTCTTTTCTTGCCGTCGCTTCATTAACCATCACTGCTGATTGGATTTTTGGGCAACCTTCGGTTAATCCAATTCAGCGATTGATTGCGGGGACTAGGTCTCCTCTGGTCCGAATTTGGAATTGGATGTTTCGACAGTGTCGGAAGGCTATGTTAGTTAGCTTTGTGATTTGGCTGGTTGCTTTACCGTTGGTCGCCTACCATTTTCATTTGGTCGCCCCGGTAGCCCTTGTGGCTAATCCTCTTCTACTCATGCCGATCGCTTTCAGCCTCTATGGCGGGATGGCGGTTTTGTTTTTAGGAGCGTTTTTGCCGTTACTCGCGACGCTATTCGGCTCGCTGTGTCAGTTAAGTTTGGGGCTGGTCGAATGGTTGGTTGCCGTTTTTCAGCGAATCCCATTAGGGCATTTCTGGACGGCAGGTCCACCCGGTGTTTCAGTGATGCTGTTTTACACCGGAGCATTTTTATTGTTTGTGTATCCTAAGACGAAAATTCAACGAAGATGGCTACCCATTTGTTTTGTGGTTTGGTTGGTGTTTGCGTGGTTGATTCCAGCAAGATGGAGTGCCAAAGAAAGTGCTCGGCATGGGGGGGAGCTTGTTTGTACCTTTCTCGATGTCGGGCATGGCTCTAGTGTGTTGCTCCAGTTGCCTGATGGAAAGAATGTGCTTTACGATTCTGGCTCACTTGGTTCACCTGATTCTGGTGCTAGGAGTATTGCGGGAGCGCTTTGGTATCAGGGTGTTCAGCATATCGATGCGGTAGTGATTTCACATGCTGACGCAGATCATTTTAATGCGCTCCCTCAATTGGCAAAGCAGTTCACGATTGGCCAAGTGTATGTCTCACGCATGATGCTGAAAGACCGGTCTCTACAAGTTAGGGCATTGCTGTCGTGTCTG
This sequence comes from Mariniblastus sp., assembly GCA_011523945.1. GTDB lineage: Bacteria > Planctomycetota > Planctomycetia > Pirellulales > Pirellulaceae > Mariniblastus. Next base: position 54,823 of record WTFU01000102.1, read on the forward strand.
GATGAGTCGGGTGTTGAGGTTGTGTCAGTTGCATCTGGAGATCGACTGTTCAAATCTTCTCTGGTTAGCTTCGACATTCTTAGTCCGCCTCGTGAGGGCATTCGTGGAAACGACAATGCCAATAGCATCGTATGGATGGTCGAGTACGGTGGGAGGCGAATTTTACTTCCCGGTGATATCGAGGAGGAAGGATTGGCGCAATTGTTGGCTCGCAAGCCTGTCGAGATAGAGGTTTTAATGGCAGCTCATCATGGAAGTGCGAACAGTCTTCCTGCGAAATTCATTCAATGGGCATCCCCTCAGTACACGGTTATCAGTTGTGGAAGGACTCGGCTAAGTGAATCGATGAATCAGAATTTTTCTGATTCTAAGAAGGCTGTCTTCAGAACCGATCGCGATGGCGCCGTGCAGTTTCGATTCAGACAAGAGGGAGAGGCGGTTGTGAGACGTTGGAAAACAGAGCCCTGGTGATCCGGATCACCTCGACCGTCGTGCCAGCGTTTCATGCATGTGATTTGGAGCTAAGCCTCGTAGGCCGAAATGTACTCCCGGTTCGTAATTGCCCAGACGCCAATGCTGAGAGTGGTCAGGGTAACTGCCGTGAGGATGAAAATGTGAGTAGTCACAGCATAGCCATCGCCAAAAACCTCACGGTAGGCCATTTCGGAACTGCTTGGAAGGAACCATCCAAGCCAAGTCAACGAGATTTCCTGAAGGTGATAGCGGATGGAAAATTTATTCATGAGGACTCCCGGGACTGACCCCATGATGATGTCAGAGCCAATTACGAATCCGACTGAAAATGTCATAGCTCGCTTTATGAATAGAACACCCAATAACGAAAATACTGCTCCGTAAACGAGGCACGCGAGTAAAAAGATGCCGGAGAGGGAAAGCCAGAATCTCCCAGCGTCTTCCGTGCGGAGTTGGTTGTCAATCAAGAGCGTGCAGAGTGAGATTGAGATAATGCAAATTGCGAAAGAGACTCCGGATGAGGCTAGGAATTTCCCGAGAAAAATAGAGATTCTGCCACCGGGGCGGCTGGCGAGGAATACCCAGCTTTTACCCTCCAATTCTGCGCTGACATTAGGAGTTGCCCACAAAATCAAAGATAAGAGGCCGACTAAGCCAATTAATACGATGGTGAGTAAGGGAGTAAAATCTTGGAGAATGGAGTTGGAGATTTGAGTTCTCGAAAATCTGGCTCCTAGGATTAAGAGCCCCAGCATGGTCGGAGGGAATAAGGCCAGAACAAGCGATACAGAAGTGCGCTGAATCGTAAACGAACTTCGAATTTCAAACAGGCAGGTCGCGAGCGCATTTTGAAGAGTATTTCTCATGACAGGCCCCCTTGAATTAACTCGCCTCGATGAAGTTTCATCAACATCGAAAAGAGTGTGTTGAGGGAATCATCGGTCGACCGAATTTCGGTTATTGAAATCTTATGCTGTTCGATGATTTTTGGAATGGCTTGGTAGAGTTGGGATGCCGAGCGTGTTGAGAATAAGATCTCGGTTGAGGAAGTGAATCTGAGCGATTCAATTTCACAGTGTTCGATCAATAGCTTTGCCAGCTGTTTGGGAGTCGGGGTGCGCATGGTCAATTCATAGGGTGTGTCGGCAAGGATATTTCGAACTTCCGAAGGAGAACCGGAAGCGAGTAGTCGACCTCCGGAAATCAGCAAGAATGATGGGTTGATGGCTTCAACTTCATGGAGAATGTGACTCGCAAGAATCAAACCTTTTCCTTGAGAGGCCCATGTTTTTAGAAAGGCCGACATTTCGTGACGCCCAATTGGATCGAGACCGTTAAATGGTTCGTCAAGGATCAGTAAGTCAGGATTGTGGGCTATTGCCTGACCGATTTTTGCACGCTGGCGCATGCCGAGTGAATAATTTCTCATAGGTCTGTTCATCGCGTGGCTAAGCCCGACAAAGTCGAGGGACTCTTTCGCCTTTTTTTGAGCCTGTTTAAAGCGAAAACCATGCAGTTGGACCATGTAGGTGACCCATTCAAGCCCGGTAGCCCGCGGGTAATTAATTTCAACGGACGGACAGAGTCCAATTCGACGCAGTAACTTGCTTTTCTTCCATGGATTGACGCCAAAAAGTGTTACCGATCCGATCGTTGGTTTGAGTTGTCCAAGAATTAGATTGATCAACGTGGTTTTTCCAGAACCGTTGGGCCCCAATAAACCATAGGTGCCGGCCTGCAGGTTCAGGCAAATGTCGTTAACCCCGATTACATCGTTGTAGAGTTTCGTTGTGTGTTTTAGTTCAATCATGATTGTCTTACTACCTCGCCAGTCGGTTCATTCTTAACGTGGAAGCGTCAATTACATAGGCGAGGATACTCTTCGGTAGAGGATCGTCATGGAGAAAGCAGTGATACCAAAAAGTGAAATAATCCCTCTCCACGATTCAGCGAATGTTTCAAATCCGAATATATACGACTGTAGGCTTCCCAGGCTGTTATATAGCGAAATTGCGGACCAGTTCGTCACAACTTCACTTCGCATGACCTCGGGATCCCATAGGGGAAGTCCCATTTGCAGAGCCGTGGCGAGAACGATGGTTAGCCAGGCTCCGTGGCCGAGCCCCCAAACGGCAAACCACGAGAAGTTGGCGAACCGGCTTTCCTGAGTCAACGAAGAAAGCATCAATGCGACTGCCGATGTCGGGATTACCAAACCAAATGTTGCAATGACAATTCGGACCGGGATATCCCAGGTCTGAGGAAATGTTGAAATGTCTGGAGACATTAACAATGCAATCATGTAAAGGCAAAGTGCCGGCAGCGTTGTGACTAAAGTTATGAAAATAGATGGAACGCAGATCTTGCCACAGATGTATTCGAGTTTGGAGATCGGTCGAGAGAAGTAAAGTAAAAATGCTCGTGATCGAATGTCTTGTGAGATTAGCGACGGGGCGATAAATCCGACAAGAAACAAAATAACAATTGCTTGCGGATATCTGAAAAACGACATCAGCATCCATCGCCAAATTGTATTTCGAATTTCAGGAATGTCACCAGATTGAAAAACGTTTTGGAGATCATCGACACCTAGGAAAAACGAAAATCGATTCGTTATTGATTCCGTTAGCGCGAGCATGGCGGCTTGGTTGAGGCTGCCGTCCCCCCCCACGAGACTGAGTTGATCGGCAATGAGTTGTTTCTCAATAACGAAGAAACCCGCTGCCCAGTATGTCATCGGAAGCCACGCGGTTAGCATGATCCGTTTGACCCATTTGGATTTCAGTGCGAGTTGCACGCCGATGCGGCAGATCGCCAGCCATCGGAAAAGTGATGAGTTTTTTTCATTTGTCAACCTCCTGTAACCAACATCATGGATAGGCATTAATCGACCTCCTCAGTATTGGGAGATTCGGTTACGGTTGAGAGAAAGACCTCTTCAAGTGAATTCCGAGCTGGAATAAGCGATTGGATATTAACTCCGGTTTGGTAGGCAGCCTTCCAAATGATCTCCGGCAATTCTGGTGACTGACTGGCGACCGTTAACGTTCCATCCGGGTTTTTGATCACTTCAACATCATTCGTGTCCAGTTCCTGAGCAAGTTGGTCAATATTTTCAATCGCTCGAATGCAGAACGAGGGATTAGTCGTTCGATTAAGGTTGGCCAGTGGTTCGCAAAGTTTGACTTTCCCCTGAGAGAGAATAACAACGTCGTCACAGATCGCTTGAACATCCGGTAAGATATGCGTCGAAATCAAAACGGATTTCCCCATTTGAGAAGCCAACAATCGGATTCGTTTTAAGAGAGTCTCACGCTCCTCGGGGTCCAGGCCGGACGTTGGTTCATCGAGAATTAAGAATTCGGGATCGTGAACGATCGCCGAAGCAAATTTTATTTTTTGCCGCATGCCCGTGGAATAAGTGTCTACCATTCGGTAGCGTTCCTGTTTCATGTCGCAGAAATCCAGGATTTCGTGAGCCCGACGCAGCGATTCGGTTTTGGGAATTCCTGATAAGCAACCAGAAAATTGAACCGCATTGACGCCCGAAAGCCCGGAAATGTAACAGTCGTCTTCGGGCATGTATCCAATCCGATTGCGGATTTGGCGTCCCTGTTTCCGTACGTCGAAGCCGAGGAAAGATGCTGTGCCACTGGTGGGTTGAACTAACCCGAGTAGTAATTTTATGAGGGTAGACTTACCAGCACCATTGGGGCCGAGCAATCCTGTAATTCCCGCGCGAATCTCAAGGTCAATGCCGTCGAGAGCCCGCATGGATTTGAAGGACTTCGTGATTTGCTTTAAAGAAATCAGGCTCGTCATGGTAGAAACTAGAGTTGATATTTCAGGAAAGGGCTTAGTTTTTCGACTTAAGTTTTTAAGATGCCATGTCGGTGCAAAGCGTCAGGGCATGGATTGGTTGGAATGAAAATCAAGCATTAAAAGATTGACGTGCAGAGGTGAGGCTGAGCCGTGATACGAATCTTTGGTGGGATCTGATTTTACCTATCGCACCATCACTGAATCTAACAACCGCATGCCTGATAGAATTAGTCCCGGCTGATAAATTTGGCTACCAGCCCATCACCATATTCGATTCGATTGATTTTCGAGCTTGCTCGAGGTCAGTACCCGTTTCTTGCATATACAACCGTATCGCGTGAACTTTGTCTCCGGACGCTTTGGCAAGGCAGTCCCGGGCAATACCGCAGGGGTCAGATTCAGCGGTAATCCCGAGCACACCTTTTGAAATAACCCAACTATTTCGGGGGCGTTTGGTAAGCCGGACGATATTTTCCCCGGGGTAACAATCGGCAGCGACCGTGGTTGCTGCTCCCTCGTCGTCCGCCCAGGTAATGATGATGTGTGCGTCTGTCTCAACTTCAAAAAGCGGCATGGTTGTTATTCCTGCAAGATGATTTCAGTGTTCAGTGAATGGCTCAGTGGCAACCATGTCAGTGCGTAGGCTGATGTGATTCGGTAAGGCCTAAAACTTATCTCTCGATTCGGTTTTGAGGCGGGGCTTTATTTTGACACCGGACTGAAAATTATTCCAGTATTGGCAAGCAAATAATAGGAGCTGAATGTGAAAATTAACGCGCTCAAACTCGCAGAGCGGTGCTTTTAGCCAGAGGAAACTAACTTCTGGACGGATCCGCTGTGGATTGTCTGAATTTGATTTTCTGATTCGATTCTTAATCCACCGTCCGAAGTGATTCCGAGGCAAATTCCGTTCAGCGTTGCTCCCGATGGAGAGGTAACGATTACCGCGTGCTCGCGCCACAACAGGACTTGGTTGAATTGGTCGACTATTTGCTGTGGGGATTCAGTGACGATTGAGATTTGTTTTTCCAGCTCAGTTAGGATTTTGATGAGAATGTTTGAAAGTGAGTTGGAGTGACCGGATACTTGCGCGAGACTGGTGGCGGGCGTGGTTTCCCGAGATGCCCGGCGATCGTCCATCTCTTGCAGTGTTGGCAAGTTGAAATTGTTGATGTTTGCACCGATCCCAATAATTGAATAAGGGTTTGCGTCAGTGACAACCGATTCGACCAGAATGCCCGCTATTTTCTTTTCGTTTAACATGACATCGTTAGGCCATTTAATCTCAAAATCGTGTGTCGGTTCGATCAATTTCAAGGCGTTAGCAACCGCCAGGGCGGAGGCGAGTGAGATCAGCCCCGACGGGGGAGAGATTCGGCGGTCTATTTGGTTATTTGAAATGGAAGTTGCGTAGGTGAACGTTAAACTTCCTGTGCCGGACCACCATTGGCGACTGCGCTGGCCGCGTCCCCTCGTTTGGGACTCTGCAATAATTACCGCCGGTGAATGGAGAGTGGACTCACGCAGCAACTCAATTGCTCGGTCGTTGGTCGAGTGGATTTGAGAATGAACTTCGATGTATGCGGCAGGAAACGCGTTGCTGATTTTCTGTTCATCGAAGGTGGGCATACTACTTTAGGCCAAAATCAAATGAGATGATCCATCTTAAATCTTCAGTAGGGCATCCGATCTGTTGGTGAACTATTCCTTGGGGAGTAGCTTATTTGTGCTGCCCGGAGCATAGGTGCTTTTACCAAATAAAATCGAGGGCGGGAGATCAACTTCGTTGCTGTTATTTTGGACTGCTGACTTGCTGTCAGTGTTGTCGATGGGCGGGATTTGTTGTGCTTGTGGAAGTTTAAAGGCTGGAGGTGGAGATGGCGCCGGGGCGGAGCCAAGTGAGTTGTTGATGTCAGCGGGAGGGGGGGTCGCTCTAACTGGTTTCTGCGGAAATGGTTTTTGTGCAAATGAATCAAAGTTGGTCGAAGGATATTTGATTTGGGGTGTCGGAGTGGGGTTGGACGATTTATCAATTGGTTGGCTGGGGGCCTTAAACTCATTATTCGTGGGAGTGTTCTGAGAGAGTGTCGATTTATTTGGGTTCGGTGTGGCCTTGTTATTTTGTAGAGCCTTTAGCTGTTCCTGTGCAAGTAATAGCTCGGATCTAATTTTAGCAGCTTCGGATGAACTGGAGTTGGTCTCGGGTTGCGGTTTTTTGTTGTTGCTACCATTGAACTTAAAGGCAGAGTTGTCAGTGAGTGAGCCACCAAATTCAAGAAGGTTGGTATTTTTACTGGGGGCTGCAGGGTTAGGCGCCTTGAATCCGGAATTCGATGGTACGCTATTTTGGGTTGAATTTTGCGTCGAAACGAAGTCATTCTTGTTGCTTTTGAATTGTCCCGTGAATCCGTTCGTCTGAACATTCGGCAAATCACGGCCAGCAAAACTGTCCGTTGAATTTTTTGGGCTGGATGGTTTCTTTTTGGATAACCCATTCACTTGATAAGGTTTTCGGATTGGGTTGGTAGTGTTTTCTGAAACTTTGGTGACTTCTTGCCGCAATTCATTGATACTGCCTAGTTGTTGTCTCTCTCCGGCGGGTGGTGATTTTAACTCCATCACGATGTCCTCTTGCTCAGGGTCGAGAGGGCTGGGGGAGAAATGGCGTGCCGGAGGTGGAGGCGTTTCTTTGTTGTCACTTGCGCTGAGTTTATCTTCTGTTTCCCAGAACTTGAAGTTCTTTGGTTGAGGTAAAGAGGTCTTGCCGGAAGGGAATCCAAGCTTACAGCCTGTTGAAATTGAAAAAGTGCCAATAATGATGCAGCACATCAGCCAATTAGATTTTGTAGTTTGAACGGGATTCATGTCACTCAACTCAACATTACTCGTATAGAAACGAAACTTGCAAAATGGGATTTCGCGTGGCGAATCTTAGAGAGGGCGGCGACTTCCGTCAATGTCGACGGGCTCGTTCAACCGAGAGGCGTTTGGGGTAAAACGCGGTAAGCAAAAACAAAGCATGTATCACGGTTGTTACTTGCTAGCATGAAAAAAGGGCCGTGCAATTGCAGGCCCTTCTCTAAAATCAATGACACCAAGCTACCACGCTAAAACGTTCCGTTATTTGGCAGCGGCATATCGTTCTGCTACGGCGTTCCAATCGATAACATTAAAAAACGCAGCGACGTAGTCAGGGCGACGATTCTGATAATTGAGGTAGTAAGCGTGTTCCCAAACGTCCAGACCGAGGACCGGCGTCCGCCCTTCCATCAGTGGGTTATCTTGGTTGGGAGTGCTCTCAACGACAAGCTTTCCACCGTCAACGCTTAGCCAAGCCCAACCGCTTCCAAAGCGCGTCCCCGCAGCGGCCGTGAACTTTTCCTTGAATCCATCGAAGCTCCCAAATTCAGCATTGATCGCTTCCGCTAAATCGCCGGTTGGCTCTCCTCCACCGTCAGCGCTCATGACTGACCAGAAAAGAGAGTGATTTGCATGCCCACCGCCATTGTTTCGAACGGCACCGCGCGTCGCTTCAGGAACACTACTGAGATCAGAGATTAATTCTTCGATAGATTTTTCGCCCAACTCAGAACCTTCAAGAGCAGCATTCACTTTCGTGACGTAACCGTTGTGATGTTTGCCATGGTGAATTTCCATTGTTCTTGCGTCGATGTGAGGTTCCAAAGCATCGTATGCATAGGGTAATTCGGGAAGTGAGTAAGCCATGTTTTCCTCTGTGCAAATATTTGTATTTCGAATGTTTTTAAACGGTTCGCGCGTCGATCATTAAAATAGCTAATTGGCTATCGATTGACAATATGCTGCCTTGAGTCGCATTTCAGTTGGCAATTATTTAGGATTCGCAGGAGACGCGTAATACTCGTCGAGCAGTGTGTATATAAAGTGACGACGTTGCGAAGTAGGCTAACCGTACTGAATTTTGGAGGATAACGAGCGAGGCGGAAGGAGGCTTCGTTTCGATCCTAAAACGAACGGCAGAAAAATTCGAGCCATAACAGCGTTCGATTGCGGTTGCAATTGACTGGAAACACTGACGGATTCTTTTGTTAACTACTCGAACTAGCAAGGGGCGAGGTCGTAAAAAGTTTTCTGTGTTAACGTGTTTTATCTGAAATGCTGAGCGGTTTGGGTTTTAGAACCAAATCGACTTCTGTGATCATTAAATGCCGGCGGAGTTCTGCGATGACATCCGGGGCTAGTTCGTTTGCATTTGCCGAGAACCAGCCTTTCTTCAGTTCTCGAATGTTGACTCGAATCGCTGTTTGCGTTTCTCGACGCTTGGTTTCTTTGTCGAGGTGAATGAGTTTTTCATTGAATTCGATTTCCAGAATGAATCGACCTTTTCTCCCCCGTTTTTGGGAGTCAATGCGTTCGATATTTAGAGAAGCAAAGTCAGATTCTACCGTACGAATTTCAGCTTCTGTCTCGATAATGTAACCTCGCAGTTTTTCGATGATGAGTGCGAGTGGAGTCGAAGTTGTATACTCTTCACAAATGAGTGTGCCATTTGCAATATTCCTCCACGATATTCCCAAAGTTGCGTTATCAACTTTTTTCATGTCAGGCCGTCCCGGGATGATGGAAGCCTGTGCGGCAACGACTCGGTTGCGTCCCAGTTCTTTTGCTTCGAGCAAAGCGCTATCTGCCCTGACAAAAAGATCAGTCGCGGTGTCGTGGTCTTCAACTTCTGCGACGCCAAAACTGGCAGTAATGCATTTGCCACCGAGCATCGGTTGAGGGGTTTCGGTTAATTCAAGGCGAATTTTTTCGGCTCGCTGAGAAGCGGCTTCAAGATCGCAGTCGGCGCAAATGATTACAAATTCTTCACCTCCGTAGCGGGCGACTACATCTTCTGTACGGACAAATTTTCGTAATAAGTCAGCGAAAGCAACGAGAGCGAGGTCGCCAATATGGTGGTTGAAGTTGTCGTTGATTTTTTTGAAAAAATCGATGTCGGTCACAATCAAGCTGCATTTCAGTCCGGACGCATGACGCGATCTCACGAATTCCTCCATCGCCTTCTCAAATTCGAGACGGTTCGAAACTTGAGTCAGTGGATCCAGCATCGAAAATCGATAAAGATCTTTTAGCTGTCGTTGTAGGTCTAGCTGGACGGACGCATCGTGAATTAAAACCACGCCGCCATGGACTTGTCCGCGTGCATCGATAACTGGATTAAATGACATTTCAACTTTGTGTTGTCGGCCACTGCGACCAACGAGTCGGTACTCACCCTGGATGGATGTGCCTGTCCTAATTGCTTTAAGGAGCGGATTGTTAGCGTCGAGGATTGTGGTGCCATCGGACGCTGAAAAGCCAACTAGTTGAGGAGTCATTTTAAGACCCTCTACTTTTCCCCAGCTGATTCCGGTCATCGATTCGAGTTTCTTGTTCCAGCTGGTGACATTCAAACGGTTATCTACGAAAATGACACCGTCATCGAGGTTGTCGAGCAATGATTGCTGAAATAATTTTACGATCGTTTCCCCTTGTGTAGAGGGAGTGTTTACCACAATTGGCGGCTGAAACGAGACGTTGTCCGTGGAGGGTGGGGTGGGCATAAGACGGGCGAGGGCGTTAACTACAGGTTTGAGCGATAGGTATCGGTGTGGGGCGGTCAGAGAGCAAGTCGAGTCCGTATCCAATCGTAGGTTGCGCCACGGGTAATTAACGCTGATTAAGCGATTTGAATTAGACTCAAGTTTTCTTAAAGTGAGATGCAATTCCAGTTCTGCCGGTTATGAGTATATTGAGGGTTGCGGAACGTTCTGGCATTTGGATTTCGAGGTTCAAAAAATGAAATTAGCATCGGTTATCTATCAGCAGCAGCAAAGAATTGCCGTCGTCCGAGAAAACGGACGCTGTATCGTGCTTGATCCAGAATTGAATGGTATCCCTGAAACGATCGAGGCTTACTTATGTTCCGAGTCAGCTCAGTTAGCTCTGGCAAACCTTGCGGCCAGTGGTTTCGAGGGTGTGAAAGAGGTAGCGTTAAGCGAATTGCATCTAAATCCGCCATTAAAAAACGTTAATAAAGTAATCTGTATTGGGAAAAATTATGCTGATCACGCCCGCGAGATGGGAGGTGAACCGCCTGAGATTCCGGTTGTTTTCAGCATGTTTCCTTCGGCGATTGTTGGCCCGGAAGACAGCGTTGTTTTGCCAAGTATCAGTCATCAGGTTGATTATGAGGCCGAATTGGTAGTTGTTATCGGAAAAGTGGGGCGACATATTCCCCGTGAACTGGCGATGGATCATGTTTTTGGATATTGCTGTGGAAACGACATTTCCGCCCGCGATTGGCAAAAGGGAAAGCCTGGCGGGCAATGGTTATTGGGAAAAACATTTGATACGTTTGCGCCTTTGGGGCCTTTTTTAGTCACAAAAAATGAGGTTGATGACCCGCATCAACTGAATGTTTGTTGCCGATTAAATGGGGAAATCATGCAGTCATCGAATACTTCCTCGTTGATCTTTCCAATTGATTTTCTGATCAGTCATCTCTCGCAGTTCATGACGCTAGCACCCGGAGATTTGATTTTTACCGGAACTCCGCCAGGAGTTGGTGCAGGCAGGAAGCCGCCGATTTTTTTAAAGCCAGGTGATGAGGTGCAGGTTGAGATTGAGCGTATTGGCGTTCTTACCAACCCCATCGTTGCAGAGCTTTGAGTATTTTGCGGATTCAGACTGCTTGTGTCGCCTTTACTAACCTTAGCAAACGATAGTTGCCGAAAAGCATTATTGGACAATGTGTTTTGGGGGCTACTTTTCTATGTCATTCAGGCGAAACGATGCGCGACGACGCAGATTAGCGATCGATCCGGTTATACCGGCCGGAGTTGATCAGTGCGTTGAGTCTGATCGTGAACGCGAAAAGACAGTTCCATCTTCCAAGAGTCAGTCCCGTCACTATGCGTTTGGTGCTAACCGGCGATGTCAGGCAAAAACTACCGACTTAATTCCCAAACGAGTCTGTGCTTACCTTTTAGTGGTTCTCGGTTTGTTGGCGATGCTTTGGCTGATCACGTTTTTAGCGAGGCAAAGCAATCAGTGGTCCGTCTATCTTGGCGAGTCGGGAATGCGTTTACTTTCGATTCGTGGTCAGGGTAGCTTGGCGAGCTGGTTTTCTTCTTTCTTGTTGATCATCACCGGCATGGCGAGTCTTCAAATCTATGCGCTCCGCAAGCATCGTTGCGATGACTATCGCGGAGCCTATCGACTTTGGGGGTGGATGGCCGCAATCTTAATTTTAGCCAGTATCAATTGCGTTTCGGATTTGACGGGTGTGCTTGGGAACTTAACCAGCCGAATGTTTGTCGGTGACTATGCAAACCGAGCTTGGATTCCATTTGCGCTAAAATTGGTCGCTTTGAGTGTGCTCACCGTTCGCGGGATTTACGAAGTCCGCGCCTCGCTCGGCTCTTTGCTATTGGTGGTTTTTGTTTGGTCGGCTTATGTAGCGGCCATCGTTATGCAGTATCCAGCGACCAAAGAAGCGCTTGCTGATTTGGGCCCCAATACAATGTTGGGCAATTGTCTGCTGTTTGGAACAACGGGATTGTTTTTGGCTCACCTGACATATGCGAGATATGTTTTTCTTGACGCCCATGGTTTAATTAAGTTGCGAGTGAAGTCAAAGAAATCATCTGTCGCAAAAAATGTCGAAGCGAATGATGTTTCGAACTCGGAATCGCACTCTTTGGTTGCGCCGTTGGTCCATTCTAAAGAGAAAACAAAAGAAGACGTTCAGGAAGTCATTTCAGTTGCGAGCCAGTCACGCGGAGGCAAGTCGCACCAGACCAAGCAGCCCAAATCAAAGAAGAAACGCAACAAGCAGCAGACGCAAGCTTCTTCAAAATCTGCAAAGAAAGAAAGGGCTGTTTCGGATCGGGACAAGTCGCCTTCGGAGATTTTAAAAGAGATGGCGGAGGCCTCCCGCGCTAAAGAGAAACGTCGACGTGAGGACCTCGAGGCGTCCAAAGTAGACCAGTCGATAGAGAGCCCTGAGATGTTTGAATCGGTGAAGATGTCTAAATCGCAGCGTCGAAAGCAGCGTAAATTAAAAAAACAACAGCGACGTGCTGCTTGATTTCAGATTGGCGCTTCTCCTTCACCTGAACTCGATGTTCGCCTAAGATACTTCTACGCCGAGGCTAAAACTCCTCAGAGAAGAATACATTTCTCTCGGGTAATTACTATTTTAAAATTCCGCTATCGATAGACGACGATTTCATGACGATTCGCACACGCTTTGCTCCGAGCCCAACCGGATACCTTCATATTGGAGGCGTTCGAACGGCACTTTTTAATTGGTTATTGGCCAAGCAAGCAGGTGGGCAGTTTATCCTAAGGATCGACGATACCGATACTCGACGTAATTTGGACGAGACTTTGCAGCCAATTCTCGACGGTTTCAATTGGTTAGGGCTGGATTGGGACGAGGGGCCAGAGGTCGGCGGACCTCACGCACCCTATTTTCAGTCTCAGCGGTTGGAGCGCTATCAGGCTGCAGCAAATAAGTTATTGGCTTCTGGACATGCCTACCGAGATTATTCCAGCCCGGGGGAAATGGCAGCTGAACGCGAAGCGGCTGAAAAAGAAAAAAGAGACTTTGTTTACAGCCGTACCTGGATGGCTGAATCGGATGAACAGGCAGCAGAATTTGAGTCTCAAGGGCGTTCATTTGTGGTTCGTCTGAAAATGCCGCGAGATGGGAAGTGTGAGTTTCACGACCTGGTGCGCGGTGATGTGTCATTTGACTGGGGGCGAGAGGCAGATCATGTCATTCAGAGAGGCGATGGGACGTGTCTTTATCATCTGGCCAACGTGGTTGACGACCACGATTTTGAAGTGACGCATGTTGTTCGCGCCGTCGAGCACTTGTCGAACACACCCCGGCAGATTTTTATTCTTCAGTCACTGGGTTATGAAATGCCTCAGTACGCTCATATTCCCTTTGTCGCTGAGCCGGGAAGTAAGAATAAATTAAGCAAGAGGAAAATCGATCAGTATTTAAACAATAAAGATTTCAAACGTCTTTATCAGGCTGGGGCTGATATTGCCAATCGAATAGGCCTTGAGGCAGACCCCTATTCTTTTAATCCAGTTTTGGTTGATTTCTACCGGGACATCGGTTTTCTCCCGGATGCCGTTTTAAATTATCTCGTGCTGCTTGGTTGGTCACTCGACGACAAAACAGAGGAATTCTCTCGAGAAGAAATGCTCGAGCATTTTTCGGCTGATCGGATTGTTCGAAGTGAAGCCAGTTTTGATTGTCAAAAACTGTTGTCGTTTCAAGCGTCTTACATGAACGCATTGCCACTCAAGCAGAAGACAAAAATGTGTCTTGGTTTTTTGCAGAAAGCAAATTTAGTAAGCGACCCCGTTGCGTGCGAGCAGGGAGAATTGATTTCTCAAATAGTTGAAGCGGCCGGGGATCGGATCTGCATGGCCGGCGATATTTTGAAATTCGATACCTTTTTTATTGCTGACGAGGATATGGAATTCGACGAGAAGCCTTTCCAAAAGCGAATGGTTAAACCCGCCAATGCCGGTTTTCTACTTGCTGAATTTAATAAAGTCTTAAACGCCACTGACGATTTTGATGCTGCAGCATTGGAGACGACGCTTCATGGTTTCTGTGAAAATCAGGGAATTGGCGTGGGCGATGTTATTCACGCACTTCGCGTTTCCGTAACGGGAAAGGCAGCTGGTTTTGGAATGTTTGACACGCTGGCGATTCTTGGCCGTCAGCGGTGTTGCAATCGAATTCAAATCGCTTTGGATGAGCTGGCCAAACGAGTGGAGGCGAATCAGTAGATCCGAGAGAGGGGGGCTCGCCGAAGCATGCAGCAAATGGTTGGGAGTCGTTAAATAAGATGACTGAGGTCACCTGATTTAAGTTCGGCTGGATTGGTGTTGGGGAGGAACAGCTTAGCACCAGTTTTTCCATGAAGCGTGCACTGGTCGTTTTGAACTTTCAACCAACTCCCCTCACGCAATCCGAGGACGGGTGTGCTGTTTTCCTCATGAAACTCTGCAATGCGTTGTTCGCGAGTTTCCCCTTTGTGGGTTGAGTTGGGGTCGGCATCAATGAAGTGAGGGTTGATTTGGAATGGAATAAAATCCAGAGCCTCGAAGGAGGGGGGCTCCACAATCGGCATGTCGTTTGAGGTTCGAATTGTGGGGCAAGCCATGTTGGTTCCCGCGGAACTTCCCATATACGGCTTGCTCCTCCCCTGCACTGCCTCACGAAGTGGTTCTCTTAATTGAAGATCGTAGATTGTTTTCAGCAGTCGGAATGTATTACCCCCACCGATAAAAATAGCCTCTGCCTGTTGCACACTTGCCCGAACATCAGTTGCGGTGTGAATTGAATTTACCTCTATGCCGATGGGGGCCAAGGCAGAGGCAACAAGACCCGCGTATTTCTGATGATCCTGGAGGGCGTAAGGAACAAACAGGAGCGATTGGCAACCTGCAAGATGTTCGGCAATGGCATCCCGGCAGTGCTCCAAGAATTCAGTGCCATGCACGCGAGAACTGCTGATCAAAAGTAGGTTTCGCATCTTGAATCGTCCCTCAGGCTTTCGGCATTTACGGTTCTTGTCGAAGAAAAATCGGACTCTTTTAAGGGGATTGTAACCGAGTTGCCGTGAGGGCTGAATCGGTAGCTTACTGATTCTTGAGAGAACGGTGGATTCAGTAGAAAAAGAGACTTCCCCTCGCCCAAAATAGCTTTATCCGTTACGATTCGAGTCGAAGATTGATGTCAAGAGATTTGGCCTCAATCGCGAGCTTTGCAACAAAATGAGAGTAAATTTGTAATGAACGAGTCCGAACACAAATCGCTAGATTTTATTCGCCAAAGGGTTTCCGACGATGTTGCCAACGGTAAAAACGATGGACGAGTTCACACGAGGTTCCCGCCAGAGCCGAATGGTTACCTTCATATTGGGCATGCGAAATCCATTTGTCTCAATTTTGGATTGGCGGAAGAGTTTGGTGGGAAGTGCAACCTGCGCTTCGATGATACCAATCCGGAAAAAGAAGATACCGAATTTGTCGATTCAATCCGCGAAGATATCCGGTGGTTAGGATTCGAATGGGATGCCGAATTTTTTGCATCGGACTATTTTGAAAAACTGTACCTCTGGGCAATTGAGTTAATCAAGCAGGGTAAGGCTTACGTCTGTGATCAGACAGTGGAGGAAGTCCGGGAATATCGCGGAGGCTGGGATAAGCCCGGAAAGAACAGTCCGTATCGGGACAGAACGGTCGAGGAGAATCTCGACCTATTTTCACGAATGAAAAATGGTGAATTCGCAGACGGTGAAAAAACCTTACGTGCAAAAATCGATATGAATTCCGACAATATGAATTTGCGGGATCCGGCGATGTATCGTATTCGACATGCGACTCATCACCGCACGGGAGATCAGTGGTGTATTTACCCCAATTACGATTGGGCTCACGGGCAAAGCGATTCGATCGAGGGCATCACACATTCAGTTTGTACGCTGGAGTTTGAGCAGCACCGTCCCCTGTATGATTGGTACATCGGCCAACTCGAGGTGCATCATCCACAGCAGATCGAGTTTGCAAAGCTGGTGATTTCCAACACGATGATGAGTAAGCGTAAGCTGACGGAGTTAGTGTCCGGTGGTTTTGTTGAGGGGTGGGATGATCCGAGGATGCCAACTATATCGGGGTTTCGAAGGAGAGGGTTTACTCCAGAATCCATTCGTAGTTTTGCGAAACGCGTTGGGATCACCAAGCACAACAGCACGACGGACATTGCGTTGTTGAACCTTTGTATTCGTGAGCACTTGAATCGAGTTGCTCCGCGAGTGACAGGTGTTCTTGATCCGCTCAAAGTTGTGATTGAGAACTATCCCGAGGACGAATTTGAGATGAGGGTGACAGGGATCAATCCTGAGGATGAAAATGCTGGAACGAGAGAGGTTCCATTCGGCCGGGAATTGTATATTGAGCGGTCCGATTTCATGGAAGACGCTCCTAAAAAGTTCTTCCGCTTGACTGTTGGCGGGGAGGTCAGGTTGCGGAACGCATTTTTCCTCAAATGCAATGAAGTAGTTAAGGATGAGAAGGGGGAAATCGTTGAGTTAAGGTGCACTTACGATCCTGAAACATCAGGCGGTAAAGCCCCGGATGGTCGCAAAGTGAAAGGGACGATCCATTGGATTTCGGCGAAGCATGCAATTGATGCCGAAGTTAGGCTCTATGATGTTATGTTTGAAAACGAAAATCCTTCTGATGTTCCCGAAGGAAAAGATTGGAAGGATCTAATTAATCCCAAAGCTTTAGTTGTTATGCAAAATGCCAAAGTAGAGCCAGTCTTGGCTGATGCAAACGCAGGGGATTCCTTTCAGTTTGTGAGAAACGGCTACTTTTGTATTGATTCGAAAGATTCTCAACCAGGAAAGCTCGTGTTTAATCGCACGGTAACGCTGAAGGATGCTTGGTCAAAGCAGCAGAAAAAAGGTGGCAAGGGAGCTTGAGGTATCCGTCGCTAGACCGTGGTACCCTCTGCGAAGTACAATTGGGCTCGGGCGGTTTATTAGTTTTTTAGGCTTTGAACGATGTTTGAACGTCGCTCCCTTCGATTTCCAATCACCCTTGGCGTTACGTTAATCCTAATTATCGTAGCCTTGACTGTGGGGTGGGTGCTGTTGAGCATCAGCGGTGCGACGAATCGTCAGCCTCAATATTATTGGACGATGTTGTCGGTTGGGAGTTTGCTTTTCCTGGTCGTGTTGATTGGCGTTGTGATGTATTTATCGCTATCGATTAAGGCGATTAATCTAACTCGCCGCCAATCAAATTTTATCGACAGTGTCACGCATGAACTAAAATCCCCCATCGCTTCGCTGAAACTTTATCTTCAAACCATGAGCATGCGAGATGTGGATTTAGAGCAGAGGGATAAGTTTCAGCAATTCATGATGGCGGATGTGGAACGACTTGATGGCCTGATCAGCCACCTACTCGACGCGGGAAATATTGAACGCAAGCATGTTGGTGAGGGTGTTGAAACTATCGATCTTGCAGAGTTGTTGGTCGGTTGTGCGGCGACGGTAAGTGCGCGTTACCGAATTGATGAATCGGTGATCGAGCTCGATTTATGTGATTGCCAAATCAAGGCCGACCGCGTTGATGCTGTAATGATTTTCAGGAACTTAATCGACAACGCTGTCAAATACGCTGGTTCACCACCTCAGGTACAAGTGGCTTCGCGGATCGTTGGTGAGAATGTAGTGGTTGAAATTTCAGATAACGGCGAGGGAATTCCTAAGGGGTTTCGACGAAAGGTTTTTGGGCGTTTTTTTCGGTTGGGCGCGGAATTGCAACGAAAAAAACCTGGAACGGGTTTAGGGCTCTACATCGTTCGGACGCTGGTAAAAAGACTGGGTGGAAAAGTTGCAGTGCTCGATCGTGATAAACGGTTCGGGACAGTGTTTGAGGTGCGGCTGCCCAATGCATCAGCTCATTATTCCTCTGGGAACACGAGGTCAATTGAAAAGTCGAGTTAAAAATTACGAATCAAAGAGCGCGAAGTGATGAACCTGGAAAACAAGAAACATATTTTAGTTGTCGAAGATGAAGAGCACTTGGCGGTAGGCATCAAGTTTAACCTCGAAGCTGAAGGTTTTTTGGTGACGACAGTTGGTGATGGCTTGGCTGCATTAAATACAATTAAGAATGCGGATTTGCCTGTTGATTTGATTGTGCTTGACTTGATGTTACCCGGGATGAGTGGATATGAAGTTTGCGAACAAGTACGTCAGTCGGGGGAGCGGATGCCGATTCTGATGTTAAGCGCGAGAACGCTTTCGGAAGATCGTACCCGCGGATTTGAAGTTGGAGCGAGCCAGTATCTCGTCAAACCATTTGAGCTGGAGGAGTTGTTGGCTCGAATAAAAAATTTGCTGTTTCAAAACGCAGGTATCGGAACGGGCGGCGGCAGTCCAGCGACCAAGCATGTGGTTGAATATGAATTTGGAGACGCCGCCGTCAATTTTCAAACCTATGAAGTATCTGTGAGAGGAAAAGCGGCGAGGCTCACTCAATTACAGATAAAGGTATTGAAGTTTTTTGTTATGAACGAGGGGCTTGTTGTGCCCCGGGCAAAACTTTTAGAAGAAGTTTGGGGAATGCACGGAAATATGAACACTCGGGCTCCGGATCAAGTTTTGCGTCAATTGCGTAAAACGTTTGAACTTAATCCATCGGAGCCGGAACATTTTTTGACGATCAGAGACGCTGGCTACCGGTTCTTAAAAAAACCGGTGGAGAGGTAATTTCGGACGAGCACGAAACCGAAAAGTTCACCCGCTTAGCAAGAGCTTCAAATTGCCGTCGCGATTTGCTGTGGACAGTTTGATTCCCAAATAAGTGATGGGGTTTGCCAGTCGTCAGCACGCACGGTGCTGAAATCTCTTATGTTCCTCAGCAGGATTGGGTCACGGGTTGATTGGAAGTCAAAGCAGAACCGGTAAATCCGGGCGGAAGCGTGTGGTAGCCGGGCGGGAGTTGGTTGTTCGTTTTGTCACCGACTTCAGAAAAAGCTTGACTGCCGTACATGCTTTGCCCTGAGGGTCGGTAATTAGCCGAGTAGGTCGAACTGCTTGGCCTTGCGAATAGGAAAGACTGGGATTTCTTGCTCGACCCGGGAAGGTTACAGCCCCCTTGTGATACCAGAAGCAATAATCCGCCTACTAACGTCAAGCGTTTAAACGATCTACTCATTGCCCTGCCCTCATGCGTGAAAAATAATTCAAACCGTTTTGTTCCTGCCACACGAATGATTGCTGGCTGAACGAGGAAGTGTTCGTGATGAAACGACAAGACGTTGACCAAATCTGCCTGAAAAACGTGGATTAACTAAATGTTCCCGGTGTTTTCCGCAGTTTCGTCAAACTTTCACATCTGTCTTTTGGAGCTTAGGATTCGTTTCCAGTTCGTCCAAGCAGTTCGTTGCGGCAAATTTTTCGGAGTGTTTAGCCGAGCGGCCAAACTAAGCAGACTAATTGAGCGCGCGGCTCTCAAGTTGTTTGGGGGAAGGTAGTTTCACATTCCATGCAAGGCCCATTTTTTCCAGCGTTCGGATGACGATCCAACTCAGATCAAATTGCCACCATTTGAGTCCGTGCCTTGCTGAGGTTGGGAAGGCATGGTGGTTGTTATGCCAGCCTTCGCCATGGCTTAAAAAGCCAAAGAATACGTTATTTCGAGAGTCGTCTGAAGATTTATAGTCCTGCGAACCAAAGATGTGGCAAATTGAGTTGATCGACCAGGTGATGTGATGGGAAACGCAAACTCGGGCCAATCCACCCCATAGTAAACCGAGTCCCGCTCCGGCGGCGACACTTGTCAGTGAGAACCCCGGAGTGAGAAGTGCGACGGTACCGCCAATCATGGCTGGGATCAGTAAACTGGCAGTAACCCAACTGACGTAATGGTTGTCAATCGTCATTAACAGCTTGTCTTCTAATAGATCGGGAACGTACTTTTTGCGCTCCACTTTTGACCAGTTTGAGTTGAAGAGCCAGCCGGTATGGGAATGCCAGAACCCCTTCAGTTGATTGAGAAAACCCCCGTCATGAAGATGGGGGGAATGAGGGTCGCCTTCATGATCTGAGAATTGATGGTGCTTTCGGTGAACCATGCACCAGTCAATTGGCGATCCTTCGACTGCGAACGCTCCCATGGCGGTCCAGAATACCCTGATTGGTGCTACTGTTTCAAAGGATCGATGGGTGAGCATGCGGTGGTAACCAATCGTGATCCCCATCCCCGTGAGGTACCAGCCTCCGACAAGCATGGCAATGTCGATCCAACGCACCATTCCATACTGCGACGCGATAAAGATCGCCGCAATTAATCCAGCTAGGGGAAAAAGGACAGTCCCTAGAATGACGAGACGTCGCGAAACGGAATCTTCACTGGTGTGTTCATGAGTGACTGGGAAATCCGTCCCGGATTCGATTGGGGAGTAAGAAGTAGGTGTAGTTTCGCTAGTGTTTGTGTCAGTATTTATGAAATTTACGTTGGATGGCTTTACGGGAATAACTCGTTCCGTGCGAGTGGTTTCTGTGCGAGTGGGTTCCGTTACCGATGCCATGAGAAGATTCCTATCTATGGGGATTGTCCGATTGGAGAATCCGAAAGCTATGGCTTAATGGAGCCACACGATCGACAGCTGAAAGTATAGGAAAAAGCAACCAAAAGATTGCGTTTGGCGTGTTTGTCAAATGTAATTCTTGTGTAATGTTTGATGGGGTGCTGGCAACCGAATTGGTTACTTGAATTAAAGTCAGCGTTACATCTGGTCATCATTGAACCGTTGAATGTGAATGCTTGAGCAGCGCATGAATCCGAGGTTGGGGCTCTAGAGTGCAGTCGCGGCGCAAGGCTAATTTCGGAACACATTAGCGACCAGTGGGGGGCTTTTACCCCATCTTGAGGTTCCCGCACGACTTGAACGTGATGACAGGTTTGAAGCTATCTGGCTCAACTGATCTATCTGACTCAACTGATTACCGAATCGACGTGCTCTTTTAGTGATCCATCAATCCTTGGTCCGATGTTCTCTACAACGCGAGAGGCGAAGTAGTTCCCCCATTTTGCAGCGTTGTTGGCCGTCATTCCCGAGGTGATGCCGTAAAGAGCGCCTCCCGCAAAAGCATCACCAGCACCGTTCGTATCGATTGCATTTACGGGGAAACCGTTGGCTTTAAAGACGTTGCCTTTTTCAACCACGTAGGCTCCGTCTCCACCGTCGGTAATAAATGCCAGGTCGCAAATGGCAGCCATTTTTGTCGTGCATTCATGGATGTCTTCGGTTTGAAAAAACTGCTTGGCTTCGTCAGCATTGCAAAAGATGATGTCGCAATAGTCCTTAACTACTCGGTGAAAGTCGTCGGCGAATCGATCAATTAAAAAAGCGTCGGAAAATGTAAATGCAGTGGTGACACCTAGTCGTTTAGATTGCTCAAACGCCTCGATACAGGCGGCTCTTGGCTCTTCAGCATCCCAGAGATAACCTTCGATGTAGCTACACTTGGATTGGGAGAGTAAATCGACATCGATCTCTGACTTTGTGAGCGTTGTTGAAATCCCGAGGTGAGTGCACATCGTTCTCTCAGCATCTGGCGTGGTTAAAACAACGCAGGTGCCGGTCGGTAAAGCTGACTCGGGGGCGAGAGGGACTGGAAAAACGATGCCGGACTGTTCCATATCTTTCTTATAGAATTCCCCGTTGGTGTCGTGTGCTACTTTACCACAGTAGACGCCACTACCACCGCTTTGAGCGATCGCGACCATTGTGTTAGCCGCTGAACCGCCTGAGGCGAGGCGGAGACTCTTATTTTCAAGTTGGCTAAGAATCTGAGCCTGATTCTCTGTGTCCATCAGAGACATTCCGCCCTTGCCAAGATTCAAATTTGAAATCAGTTCATCTTCTACCTGTGCGAGGGTATCAACAATCGCATTTCCAACACCAAACACATCGTAGTTTTTATCAGTCACTTTTAGGGTTCCGTCCGAGTTGCACGCGAATTAAGCCCTCATTATTGAGTTTTTTGTAAGATCTGCAACCAGCTTGAAAGGACCAACATGGGATTGCGTGAGCCCCTCGCCCAAAATGGGTGAGTTTGATTAAACTAAGGCCATGGGAAAAATTAGAACATTTATTGCCGTAAAAGTCTCGCAGCGAGTTAATAATAACGTTGGTAAGGTCGTCTGTCGTTTGGCGGCTTTGTGCGATCAATATCGCTGGGTCGAACTCGAAAACCAGCTTGTTGGACTTAATTACGTTGGTGAAGTTATCGATGTTGAAGTTCCAGAGTTGTGCAAGTTAATCAAAGATGCGGTAGAACCGTTTGAATCGTTCGAGATGTCGCTGCAAGGAGTTGATGGCTTTTCCAGTGCACAAGAGCCACGAACTCTTTGGATTGGTGTCGATGAAGGTCGGGAGCAATTGTGTGAGCTTTATAAGGAGCTCGAAGGTGTGCTTCATCATTGGGGCGTCAACAAGGATAGAAATGACTATATTCCGCACATGACCTTGGGAAAGTTATCCCGCGGTGGGCGGTGGAATGATGAATTATTAGGACTGGTTCATAAACTTAGAAGTCATGATGGTGGATTTTGTCATGTTGACGAAGTGATCGTATTTGCCAGCTATGCCGACCGTGGTCGCCCAAGCTATACGCCTATGGCGAGGATAAAGTTAAAAGGGTGAAGCTAAGTCGAGAGCGGATCGTCGTTTGATGTCACCGGTTTTGTCAGATTTTCCCAACCTTAAAATGGATTAGGTCTAAATCCAAATAAGTTCCGTAATTGAACAGGTGTTGAATCTTAATTTTAAGATCCGGAGAGAATCATAACGATCGCCCAAGATTGCTTGATTTTTTACAAGAGCAACGGATTTCAGTCGGGTTGCTTGGTGATACCCGAGAAGATGTGATTTGCAGTCTTTCCGAACAATTGTACGGCACGTCTACCATTTAGTTGCCGCAGGATGAATTTGTCAAACTTGTTTTGGAGCGGGGACGGCCTGCGTCGGCCGTGGTTTAGTGATCGTGCACGCCATCCTCGACGAAGGAGCTGGGGGCTCTTGACGGCCGATTTGTGCAAGCAGGACTCGAGTGCATAACTGAGTTCACCCAGGTTTGCTTAAAGTCAGGGTTGCTTAATTCTCGATAACTGTACAAAATTGAGCTAGTTTGGTTTTTGGCCGAAATTCTCAATTTCCTTAAAAAAAGCGTATGGATTGACCATACGTGTCCAATCAACTGCGAATCTTATAGTTGAAGGCACTTGTAAACCGGTTTTACGAGTCGTATCGTAGTTTTCGTCGGAAGTGGTTTGAGCGAATGTTTCAAGCCTCTTCGAACGGAGCTGCTGCGAGGCCTTGAGCGATTACTCGATTCCAAGCAGGAGATATGATGGCGACTACGACGACAGCAAAAAGCAACGTAAAAACAGTGTTGGCAGAAACGAAAGTCTCTGTTCCGGCAAAAGCTGGCAACGGTTCCCAGCTGAAACAAGTAAAGACATCGACTGTAACCAAGGCTTCCTCCCCCAATCGCAAAGTAGAGACACCCATGGCAAAAACAAAATCTTCCGGAAAAACAGCGTCGAAAAAGGCTGTCGGTAATTCCAAGAAAAAAGGGGAAGTGGCCGCAGTGGATAAGATGCTTTCGGAACACGAGACCTTGAAGACTGCGGTTCAGCAGATTGAAGCTCAGTTTGGTTCCGGATCGATTATGGCACTCGGCAATGATTCCAAACAGGAGATACGTGGTATATCAACTGGAAGTCTTTCACTCGATATGGCGCTGGGGGGTAGTGGTTTGCCTTGCGGGCGAATCATTGAAGTGTATGGTCCGGAGTCGAGCGGTAAGACAACACTCGCTTTGCATACAATCGCTGAGGCACAGAAATCCGGAGGAATCGCAGCCATCGTGGACGCGGAACACGCTTTTGATCCGACGTGGGCTAAAAAACTAGGCGTTTCGTTAGATACTCTGCTTGTTTCTCAGCCCAGCAGCGGTGAAGAGGCGATGCAAATTGTAGAGATGCTCGTGAAGTCTAACGCAGTGGACGTAATTGTTGTTGATTCTGTCGCGGCGCTCGTTCCGAAAAAAGAGTTGGACGGAGAGATTGGTGACTCACACGTTGGTTTGCAAGCGAGATTGATGAGTCAATCTATGCGTAAGCTGACCGGAGCGATTTCTCGCAGTAAGACATGCGCAATTTTTATCAATCAAATTCGTGAAAAAATTGGCGTGATGTTTGGAAGTCCGGAAACCACGCCGGGGGGGCGTGCGTTGAAATTTTATACTTCGGTTCGAATTGACGTCCGTCGGATCGGCGCCCTGAAAGACGGCGATGTACAGGTTGGACAACGCGTGAAAGCAAAAATTGTTAAGAACAAAGTCGCTCCACCGTTTCGAATCGCAGAGTTTGATATGATGCACTCCAATGGTATCAGTTACGAGGGAGATGTTCTCGATCTTGGTGTTGCTCACAAGATTGTTGCTAGGAGCGGTTCTTGGTTTAAATACGACGGCACGCATCTTGGGCAGGGAAAAGAGAAAGCTAGAAACTACTTAATTGAGAATAAAGATGTTTGCGAGGAGATTCGTCGGAAAGTTCTCGAGGCGGGCGGCTATGTCGAAGATATGAGCGAAGTACTGGAAGGGATCGACAAAGACGCGAAAGCTCATCCTCCCAAGAGTTAATGGAATGGTTTCATTTTGATCTAAATGGCAGCGTTTATTTGTTTTAATGATGTGGGGTCTTTAGGTCCGACAACTTGTGAACAAGATAAGTGAACTTTCTGAGCCGGCCTTATGGCCGGTTTTTTTTATTGCTGTCAGAGGGGAGTAATCGCCTTGGATTGATAGGGCGAGGCGATTTTTATTGACAGATCATTCCAGCAGACTGATGATTGATTACTTTTTTGCAGGGCTGGGCGTATTCGAACGCTGCATTCAAGCGGTAGAATGGTTAGCGGTTGAGATTGTGGATCAAATCTAATTGCTGGAGCGTAGGCGATGTTTGTGTTGAGAACGAATTTGATAGCTCCGTTCGCTTTATTCGCGATTTGTTTTTTTACTGATTCGGTCAGGGCCCAGACTGGCGTTGCCGATGATCGCGGGTTTTTAGGAGTTCATTATCGGCTGGCTGATGATGGAAAGGGAATTGTTGTTCTAAAAACGGTTGACGCCTCTCCGGCAAAAGGGAAGTTAAAACCTGGAGATTTGATTGCCAGTTTCGAGAACAGTCCAATCACATCGCTTCGACAATTTCAGAAGATGACATCAAAGCATGGAGTTGGCGATGAGATTTCCTTTGATCTTCTTCGAGGGGGGAAGTCGGTTTCCGTCAAGATAAAATTAGCGCGGTGGCCCTCGGTAATTCCGGAATTACCGCAGATGAAATTAGATCAATCTTTGCTGAAACCTGAAAATTTTGAGCAGGTGAAATTTAAATCATTAGATGGGTTGGTGATTACCGCCGATTTATATCGACGATCGTTGAACGCTGAGGTACCAATGGTCGTGCTATGCCATCAGGCTGGTTGTTCGCGAGGAGAGTACCGTCAAATTGCTCCCCGCTTAAATGAATTGGGTTTCCAGTGCCTTGCCATTGATCAGCGATCCGGCGGTGAAGTGAATGGCATTATTAATGAGACTCATCGAAGGGCTGTTGCTCAAAATAAATCGACTGAGTTTGTTGATGCTGAGAAAGATATGATTGCGGCAATCAATTGGGGCCGGAAAAATTACCCCAAGGCGAAATTAATTTTATGGGGTAGCTCGTACAGTGCGTCCTTGGCTTTGCGGATTGTCGGCGAAAATCCTGATTTGGTCAGCGGCGCGATGGCCTTTTCGCCCGGAGAGTATTTTGTAGATCAGGGAAAAAGTGATCGTTGGATTGAAGGATATGCAGCTAAAATTCAGGTACCGCTTTTTATTACTTCCTCGAAGGCAGAGGCTCCAAGCTGGCAAGCAATTTACGATGCTGCTCCGGTTCGGTCAAAAACTTCCTATGTACCCGAAACGAATGGGAATCACGGATCGCGGGCGCTGTGGGTTAAATTCTCAGATCACACGGGCTACTGGTCGGCCGTGGAGCAGTTTCTCGATCAGTTCTGAAGATTGAGTGTGTGGAGAACCGCGGTTTAGGTCGCTTTAAAAATCCTAAATTCGAGGTCACATGAAGTGATCGTTCTGGTCGATTTGGCCTTTCAGCGATATATTGGGTGATCAGCCCCGTTTCCGGAAAAAACAATGAAAACCGACGAATTAAGATCTAAATACCTCGAATTTTTTCAAACAAAAGGCCACACGGTTTGTCCGAGTGATGTGATGGTTCCAAAGTGGGATAAATCAGTGCTATTCACGCCGGCGGGAATGAATCAATTTAAGGATCATTTCCTTGGGAAAGTTGAGCTTGAATTCACCCGCGCGACGAGTTCTCAGAAATGCCTGCGAACCGGGGATATCGAGAATGTTGGGCGAACAGCCTACCATCACACGTTTTTTGAGATGCTTGGGAACTTTAGTTTTGGCGATTATTTCAAGCGGGAAGCGATTCATTGGGCGTGGGAGTTTTTGACCGAACCGAAGTGGCTTGGTTTAGAAAAGGATCGCTTGTCAGTTACCGTTTATCTGGATGATGATGAGGCTTCGGACATCTGGCACAATGAGGTGGGGCTTCCTTTAAATCGCATCAAACGACTCGATGAAAAGGAGAATTTCTGGCCAGCGAGTGCACCATCAGCCGGACCCGATGGCGTTTGTGGACCTTGTAGTGAGATTTTCTATCACCCTGACAAGGGTCCTGAGTGTGAAATTTGGAATCTGGTTTTTACTCAGTTTGATCGAGAGGGTGAACCGCCGAATAACTTAATTCCATTGCCAAACAAAAATATAGATACCGGTATGGGATTGGAGCGAACCGCTGCTACGCTCCAAGGGGTTTCCACCAACTTTCATATCGATACTCTGATGCCGATTGTGAATGCTGCTGCTGAGGTCTGTGGTGTTAAATATGAAGCCGAGTCAGACAATGGTCGGCGATTGCGCAGAATTACCGATCACATTCGCGCTTGTTCGGTCGCTATTCACGAGAATGTCTACCCAGGCGCGAAAGCGGAAGAATCAGTTGTGCGAGTTCTTTTACGACGCGCGGTATTGCAAGGTTACGACATGGGCTTGCGTGATCCTTTTCTTTTTCAGT
Source organism: Mariniblastus sp. (assembly GCA_011523945.1). GTDB lineage: Bacteria > Planctomycetota > Planctomycetia > Pirellulales > Pirellulaceae > Mariniblastus. The sequence continues at coordinate 81,916 of WTFU01000102.1, forward strand.
TGGTTCCTGCGGTTGTTGATCAGCTCGGGGGGCCCTATCCAGAACTTAAGGAGTCGGTTGGGCGTGTGGTCGCCGTGGTTGAAGAGGAAGAAAAGAGTTTTTACTCCGTGATCGATCGTGGTATTCCCCGCGTTGAAAAGATTGTTCAAGAGGCACTGGCTAGTGGGCATACAAAACTGGACGCTCAGCGGGTCGCTGATGTCTATCAAACCCATGGTGTGCCTCCCACGATTGCCGAATCGGTAGCAGAGCATCACGGTTTAAGTTTTGACTGGGCTGAATTTGAAAAATGGATGCTCGAGCACGGTGACGTGAGCAATACCGGTGAGAAGACCGTCATGGGGGATGCTGGCCCGCTCGATGAGATCAAAAAAGAGCACAAGGCGACGCTGTTTTCGGGCTATGAGGCATCTGAATTGAAAAGCTCAATCATTGGGATGTATTTCGAGTTTGAAGAAGTCACCGAAGTCATGGAACGGGTGAAGAATCAAATTTCGGAAAAGATGATTGTAAAGCAGCAGATGTGTGAATCGATGGAGGTGATTGAGGGGAAGCAGTTCATCGTTTTACAGGAAACCCCGTTCTACGGAGAATCCGGCGGTCAGGTTGGTGATACCGGTTGGATAGAAGGGGCGAACGGTAAGTTCCAAGTAGAGGATACTCAGAAAGACGGGGGGCTCATTATTCACTCTGGTCACATGACAGAGGGAACGCTGTCTCTCGGAGACGAGATTCGGGCACATGTCGATGAGGACCGCAGGCAAGGGATTTGCCGGGCACACAGCGCCACCCATATGCTTCACCATGCACTTCAAGAGCATCTCGGTGAGCACGCGCAGCAACGTGGCTCTCGAGTGATTGATGATGTACTCCGGTTTGATTTTGCCAACATGGACGCTGTGCCGGAAGAGCAACTGGCTCTGATCGAGCAACAAACGATCGAAAAAATTCGTGCCGCTGTGCCAGTGACAGCCCAAATCCTGCCGTTGTCCGACGCTCGTGAGCAAGGGGCTATGATGTTGTTTGGCGAGAAATATCCTGATCCCGTGCGAATGGTGTCCATCGGTGAATTCAGTAAAGAACTTTGCGGAGGGATTCATGTCTCCAACTCCAGCGACGTGGATGCGTTTGAAATCTATTCTGAGGAAAATATGGGAGCGGGAACCCGTCGCATTCATGCGTGGACGGGAGCCAAGGCGAGGGAAAATCAAATCCGGATCATGGAGGACTGTCGCAAATTGGCCGCGGATCTATCGGTCGTTTGGACCGACGTTCCAGTTGCAGTGACTCACCTCAGTCAGAAGGTGAAGAGCCTCAAAAAACAACTTAGTTCGGGGCGCAAGTCTTCAGAAATTATTCCGGCCTTTGAGAAGCATGAATCGCCTGAGGCGACTGAAGCAGATTATTTTGAGCTGCGAAGTATCATGCGGCACACCGCTCGAGCTCTCAATGTTCCCGTTCTTCAAGTGGCAGAACGCGTTCATGTAATGTTGCAAGAGGTGGTCGCACTCGAGGAGGAGCTGGAGCGATTGAGTGAAGCCGGCAACGTCGATGTAGACGAGTTAATTGCAGCGGCGGAATTGGTCGGTGATGTGAGGGTCATTACCCATCGACTGCCTAATGCCAATCGTGGGCTAATGGTCCAGCTGATTGACCAAATCCGCAAAAAAACGAATCCAGCCGCGATTTTATTGGTGTCCAGTTCTGGCGATACCGAAGTTATGTTGTCTGCTGGAATGACGCGGGATCTGGTCGAACAGGGCTTCAGTGCCGGTAATTGGATCCGCGAAGTAGCAGCAGTCGTCGACGGGCGAGGGGGCGGTAAGCCTGATTTAGCCCAGGCGGGTGGTAAAAATCCGGCTAAAATAGACGACGCGCTGCGGAAAGCGTTGGATTTGATTAAATCGAAACATTCTGACTGAAAACAGGGTATGCTTATTTGCTTCCCCAACTAATTAACAGGCCCCGCCATTCAGGGGCTCTTTCAACATTTTTTTGAAACCACGAGGAGTTTAGGCATGCGAGTTTTTGCATCTTCATTTTTTCTGTTGCTAACGATGGCATGTTCATCATTACTGGCTCAAACTGGCACTCTAGATGAAAAAGACAAAGCAGTGGTTGTCTTTGATTTACGTATCGACGACATGCGAAACAGTGTGATTGGAAAAAAGCTTGGAATGGAGGAACAGCTTTCAGGGGTAGCTTCCGACGATGAGCCCAGTCCAAATGAGATTGATCGCGTGTTCGGTGCGATGAGCCTGCCTCAGAGTATGCAGGAGGCTATGATGGCACAATTCGGCGAGGTTAAATTTGATTTCTTTGTCAAAGTTTACTTCAACACTGAGGCTGCCGTCGACAAACTGCTGGCAGAGATCGATTCCAAATCAGCGGAGACAATTGAAAAAAATGGGAAGACCTTTTATGAGATGCCTGCTTCCGGGGGTGTTCCTGCCGGTTTAGTTGTGATGCAGGTTATCGACTCTAAGACAGTTGAACTCGGTACGAAAAAGTACCTTTTTCACCCGGATAGAAAATTGTTATCGGACAATTTGATGTCGGCTGCGAAAGGCTCGCCCGAGGCTCCCATCCGCATGGCGATGGATTTTTCGGGTGCTCGGGGACTGGTTACTGAATTAGTCGAGATGGGAAAGCAACAGGCGGGAGGCAACGGTCCTGCAGGAGTGTTTATTGATTTGCTCAATAATGTCCAAGATCTCTCAATCATGGTTGGGATGAACGAAAAAGATCTTTTGACGATTAAAGCCAATGGGGTGGATGACGAAAAAGCTAAAGAGCTCCGAAGTGGTGTCGATGCAATGTTGGGAACGGCAAAGATGGCGATGCAGCAATTCATGCCAATGGTGGAAAGCACGGATCCCGATGCAGCCAAAATGATGGGTACGATCAGTAAGGCACTCAAAGCGAAGGGGACAGGCCGAGAAGTGCTTGTCGAGATTCCAGCTCCTAAGGGGTTGGGAGATTACCTTGGAAAGCAAATGGAGAGTCTTCCAATGCTGTTGCAAATGGGCGGGCAATCTGGAGGTGGTTTCTAGTTTGACCCTTAATTGAAAAATAAAAAGCGACGCTGCAAAGCGTCGCTCTTTTTTTGTTTGGATTCGGCCGGCAAACAAGTTTCCAAGCGAGGTGTGAACAACGATCTATCTCGGGGATTGACGATTTAAATGCCCACGGTCCTTTTCTATAGCAGGTTAAGCGAGACCCAGACCGCAGTAAAACAGACAAGCACGAGATAGCGTCGCCTGGAAAAAGAACGATTGAATTGATCGATCTTTTCAGAATTTGATTCCAGTTTTTCAATTAGTTCAATACGCCGTTTGAGACTAGGGTGAAGCAGTGTTTGTTTTTCGTAAAAGCCCCTGCCCAATGATGCAAGCCGCAGTAGCGCGTTTTTTAAATCGTTCGAGTAATCTGAATCAGGTTTGGCTGCCTGTGTTTGGCAGGCGAAAATATCGGCCTCGTATTCCATTTGATGTGAGATCCATGGAAGGCCGATCAGGAGAAATGCCAAATAGATTCCGATTGGAAGTAACGTTGATGCCTCGCCTAGCCAATCCAGCGGTTCCCCGCCAAAAATAGGAGTTGCCAAACCCGTCAGTTGAGATTGAGTCTGGGCAATTGCCAAGACGGGAAGGGTGATAAAGCAAAGTCGTGTAAATGTGTGCCAGAGCCTCACGTGCCCTGCCTCATGTCTTGCGATGGCGAGAACCTCGTTCCTCGGGAATAGTTCCATTAGTTTGTCAGAGAGGATCAGCATTCGGTAGCGAGGAATGAGACCAACGACCGCAGCGTTAGCGACCTGATTTCCTGTTCGCCAAATTCGTAGTCGCCGCAACGGGATTTGGTTTTGGGTGAATATGGCGTTGATTTGGGTTTCAAGGATTGGGTCCCTGAATTTCGTATGGGAGCAAGCTGTCAATAAAATTAAGGGGAGGCCGGCAGCGAGAGCCAAGAGTATGACCGCGAGGCTCGCCGATCTTTCATACGCTTTGAGATTTGAAAGGTAAGGCTCAAGATCGCGGAGAAAGATGATCGTTACAGTCGGGAAGATTACAAAAAGCAGGCATGACTGGAATCGAATACAGGCAATTTCTGTTTTTCTCTTCATTGATAAATAGAGTGAATCCGATTTCGAAATTTTTCCGGTGAGATCTGCAAAAATAATCCATGACGTAAATAACGAAAAAACAATCGGCAACAAAATGAACAACTCGTCCAGCAAGGGCCAACGATCGAGTTGCCAAGTACCGCGTACAACATCTTGCCAACGAATTGCCCAGACCGTGGCGAGGCTGGCGGATAACCAAACCGCGCTGTGACATGCTGAGAGGCGTGCGATGACTTGATTGCGTTGCTTGGCTTCGATCCCATTGAGGGGGATTGGAAGGGAAACGAAATAGGTTTGAAATATCGCGAGACCTGGAACTAGAACCGCTAAGATACCAACCATGAAGATGGTCAGCCAAAGTTGTTCATTTTTAACGGGTGCTGCACCAATGAGTTCACTGCCAAGCAATGTGAGCACAATCACCGCACCAACAATAAAATTCATGGTCTTGTATGAGCATTTCGAAAGGAAATATGAATCGGATTCGGTCCAGATCAAAAGATTTACGTGCCGCTTTCGTTTCTAGCGTAGTTAGAGAGTTCGGAAATGTCGACGAAAAAGCCCGCGACAATTTACTGTGCCGCGGGCCTTGGACGTAATTAAAGACGTTGGGGGAGTTCGGTCGATTCGTGATTCTTAAACCAGCCAATCCGGAAGTTCGTCCAAGGCTGGTAAATTGATCAGATGTACTGAATCGATTGCGTCGTTCTCAAGAACGCGTTGCAGTGTTGGGGTAGAAACGATGGAATCTACGTTGAGAATACCGATTGCCGATCCGCCCTGATCCCCTTCCCGTCCGACTGCCATCTGGGCGATATTAACCTTTTCCTCAGCGAGTACGCTGCCGACATAACCGATGATTCCGGGAATGTCCGAGTGGTTGAAGATCAAAAGATTTCCATCCATGTACGTTTCAGTCCGGTACTCGTCCAGGCGGACTAATCGAGGCATACTTTTTCCAAACAGTGTTCCCGTTGCCGTCCGTGTAACGCTTTCGCCGGATACGGTTGCGGTGATAGAACTACTGAAGTCGCCCGTGTCTGAATTTGAAGTTCGCGAAATATCGATGCCACGCTCACGACAGAGCATCTCAGCATTGATAATATTAGCATCTTCGGTCACGTGGCCGAGAAGGCCGGCGCAGAACGCCGAGACTAAAGGCCGTGTGTCTTTTTCTGAAATATCCCCTTGGAATTCAAGTTCGCATTTGTCGATAGCACCGCCGTGCCATTGCCCCAATAAGACGCCCAAACGGTGGGCAACGTCGAGGTGACTTCGGAGATCGTTGAGTGTTTTTGGATCAAGCGAAATTGTATTTACCGCAGACTTAATTTCACCCGTAGTCAAAAAGTTAACCAATAGCTCAACGGCCTCAACTGCAACCTCAATCTGAGCTTCATCGGTGCTTGCTCCGAGATGTGGTGTGCATAGCACATTATCCATTTGAAAGAGCGGGTTGTCGGTGCACGGTTCTTCTGGATAGACATCGAGTGCAACGCCGCCCAGTTGGCCGGATTCCAGTCCTGCAATCAGCGCACCGTTATCGTAAATCCCACCTCGAGCACAGTTGACTAATCTCGCATTTGGCTTCATTAATTTGACTTCTTCGTGGCCAATCAGTCCCTGCGTCTCAGGCGTTAAAGGCGTATGTACGGTCAAATAATCTATTTTGGGTAAAAGGTCACTCACTTCGCTAACTTTAGTGATTCCCAAATCTACTGCCCGCTCTGACGAAAGGAATGGGTCATAGCCGATAACCTCCATGCCAAATGCTCTGGCTCGTGAGGCAACTTCCAAACCAATTCTACCTAAGCCGACGATACCGAGTGTTTTACCGCTGACTTGTGACCCTTTAAATTTCTTTCGATCCCATCGCCCGGCTTGCAGGCTTGAATAGGCGGGGCCAATCTTTCGAGAGAGACCGAGCAAGAGCGCCATGGTGTGTTCGGCGGTACTGATGGTGTTGCCGGCCGGTGTATTCATAACGACGATTCCCAGGAGCGTCGCAGCCGATTTGTCGATATTGTCTGTACCAACACCTGCACGGACGATGGCTTTAAGTGACTTATTCCCCTCCAGTGTTTCGGCAGTGATTTTCACGCCGCTACGACAGACCGCGCCGTCATAGTGGGTAAGCGCTTCACGAAGTTCTTCGCCTTTGAGCCCGATTTTGATGTCAAACGATATTCCTTCAGCGGATTCCAGCTTGGCCAGGCCCTCTGCTGCGAGGTCGTCGAGAACAATAATACGCGCCATTTGGTCGTCTTTCGATTTTGAAGAGGTTTGTAGCGGTGGTTGAGTGGCAACAGACATCTTGGTTGGTTCCTTTGTTAACCGTTTTTCCGGGCAAAATCTGCCATGAATTGGGCAAGTGATTCAACGCCTTCCATCGGCATTGCGTTATAAATCGACGCACGAATTCCGCCGAGGCTTCGGTGTCCCTTCAGGGTTGTTAAACCGGCCTCGGCTGCTTCGGTGAGGAATTGATTTTCTAAGTCTTCGGTCTGTAGAGTGAACACGACATTCATGATTGATCGGTCAGCTTTTTCAGCGTGACCGGAATAAAACCCATTGCTTTGGTCAATCTCTTTGTAAAGAAGGCTGGCTTTATCCTGGTTGAATTGGCTAATCCTCGCCAATCCACCTTTTTCTTCTTGTAACCACTTGCAAACGAGTCCCGTTACGTAGATTGCAAAGGTGGGGGGCGTATTGAATCGCGATCCTGCCTTTGAATGCTTAGAGTAATCGAGATAGCTTGGCAAACGGTCATCACAGCGGTCCAGAAGCTCTTTCTTCAAAATCAAAACATTCACTCCCGCAATTCCCGCATTTTTCTGGGCACAGGCATAAATTAATCCGTATTTTTTGATGTCAATCGGCTCGGAGAAAAGATCGGAGGATTTATCGACCAGCAGCGGAGCGTCTCCCGTTTCGGGCAAGTCCCAGTATTTAACTCCGTGTATCGTTTCATTGGAGGTCAAGTGGCAGTAGGCGGCATTGGGAGTGAGCTGCAGCTCGTTTTGCTGAGGTGCTTTGTTGTATCCTGAGTCGCCGCCATCCCACGCAATGTTAAGATTTCCAAATCGAGAAACCTCGGCAGCGGTTTTTTTACCCCAAGCCCCTGTCACGATGACATCCGCAGTCTGAGTTTTTTCCGTTAAAAAATTCATCGGCATCATAACATTCTGAAGTGCGCTGCCACCCTGTAAGAACAGGACTTCGTGAGTGTCGGGAAGATCGGTCAGCTCAGCGATTCGAGAGGTTGCGTCATTTAGAATCTCGTCGAAATCCTTACTCCGGTGACTAATCTCAAGAACACTTGAGCCGACGCCGGGAAGCGAAAGCATTTCACTTTGAATTTGCTCTAGTACGACCTCGGGAAGTATTGCGGGACCTGCGGAAAAATTAAATACGCGGGAAGTCATCTTGGTCATGGTTATCTCAAAGGAGGTCGAATAAAAGACATGAAAGTTTGTGGGGAATTAATCCTGAGTGCCATCTGCCGGTAATCAGACCTTCAGAAAATATGAAACGACAGGCAGTCTGTTGTGTCTCATCCTGATGGTAGAATCAGTCGAGACTTCCTTTCAGTTTTGTCCCACGAAAACTGTCCATATTCGGAACAGAAGAAAATCTTGCCGACCGAACGACCCCGATTCTAAACATCGATCTAGAGGGTGAAAAGTGCGGCAATGGCATAGCGAGACACGGGCTTGCTGAAGCGCCTCTCAGGCAATTTGCGGCTTAAAAGTTTGATGCAGAACTCGATCCTTTTTGGGGCGGCTCCAGTGACTTTAATCCGTGTTTATAGTGGCTTTTTCTCCGCAGTGCGGCAGGGGACGATATTTACAGGATTAGTTAGCGAGGCGTGGCCTGCGTGTTGATTCGGTTTAAGTAGATTTTTCGGGTTGAAATTTTTGTCGAATCAGTTGTGGAGTGAGATTAAGATTAGGAAAAGGATGGCGTGTCGAGGATGTAGTTTGCTCTCTGATTAAAACTTCTGGTAGGGCGTTGCTGAGCCGTATCTCGTCGGAGCGGGAGTTGCTGTATTCGTGTTAACGCCAGTAGAACTATTGTAGCCGGCTTGTTGAGCCAATTGATTTTGTAGACTAGCCACCTTTGCTGCAATTTGTGGCTGTTTCGGATTCACTTGAAGTGCTCTGGCATAGCTATCTAAAGCTAACGTGGCCTGCCCCTGGGCTTCCCTAACAGATCCCATTGCAGCTAAAACTTGGACATCATTTGGATTGATTTTCAATGCATCAACAAGAAGGTCGGCGGCACGAATGTTATCGCCATACTCCTGATAAAGTTTAGCCAGTTCCACTACCGGTTCGGTGGAAGCGGGGTATCGATTTTTCCATGCATTGATTAGATCAAATGCATATTGTTCCTGACCGGTTTCGATCAATAGCACAGCCAGGGATCGATGGGCTTCCTGATGCTGATCATCAATTGCGATTGTGCGCCGGTAGAGCTGTTCAGCACTTTGGGTTGCTTGAAGATTTTTCGTTTGCTTGCCAAGTGCGTAATAACTCGCCCCTAGATTATAGATTGCATCAGCATCATTCGGGTCCATTTCAATTGCTTTGTTGAACTCTGCGATTGCGGTCGTAATTTGCCCTTGATTGTAGGCTTGGCATCCAATGGAATTGTGTCGGTTGGCGCCAAGTTTACATCCTGTTGATACTGCGAGGCTTAGTAATACCAAAGCAATTACCGAAAAAGGTGTTTGGTGGCGAAGTGGTGAGTTGGTCGTTGGAGACATGTTGCATTTCTCATCAATTGCTCAAGTTGAAAACAGTTGTCCGATGTCTCTTTCACGTGAGAACACACGGATAAACTCGAGGAAAGTTAGAGAAACTGAATTGCCACTGCAAGATCAGTGAGGCGAATTGGAAGGTGCTGGCAGACCGGGCGCTGAATTGAGCAAACGGGGCACGCGCCCTGTCGAGTGGATGTTATGCAGTTCGGAAGTTAGTCGACTGTTCCCATTTGCCGATCCCAGGGAGTTCATTGGAGTCGAGCAATGATTGCTGGATTATTTTGATCGTTTCTTTCCACTGGTAGCCAAGCTGACAAACTGGGAAGAGTGCGGGCGAATACTCTAAAAGTGGTTTAGAGCGATCTATCCATGGCTTGATCGACTCAATTTGAGGGGAAATTGACTTCCACGTTGGAATTCGGGGAAACTCAAGTTCGGGAATTGCTTCGGCAAAAGCAAGTGCTGATAGCGAGGGTGAGTCGGGCAAGATTGTTGGTGTACGGTTAGTTTCGTGTCGTCTAGTTTTTGCTGGCAATGCCTCTGGGTGAAATAGACTAATTGTCGGGGGAGTTGTAATTTTGGCTACAACTACCTTCGGCGGATTGATTCTAATCAGGTAACTGCTGTAGATGTTTAAAGAGATTACGAGCGTCGCAACCAGCGCTAGAATGACACTGGTGTTTCGTGTGATAAATTCGGCGGTAATCACCGGAGGCGGGGTCGGCAAGCCATGGCTTTTGCTTTCCAGAGTAAAAGCCATTTCCATGTTTTCATAATCTTGCATCAATACTGCGCAATCGGGACAAACGGTGGCATGCTCGAGGAGTTTTGCGTCAGCGCTTAGGATTAGACGATCATCCAAGATTTCGTGAATGCGATTTTCAAAATCGTTGCAATGGAGGGGGTCAGTTCTCTTCATTCAGCACTCCTCGTAATCGTAATTTCATAATTAGCTCGCGGCGCGCGCGGTGGACCCAAGTTTTTACAGTTCCGAGCGGAATGTCGAGTGCCTCGCTAATTTCGGTGTAGCACATTTCATTTTTATGAAATAACACAAATGCTTCACGATACTCTTTTCTGACCGTTAAGAGCGCGTGGTCTAGTTCCTCGGAGAGAAGTTTGGCTTTGCTTTCGTCAACAGAATGATCTGCAACGGGATGATCGAGGGTTAGTGTGCCGGGGCGTCGCATTCGTTGGGCAAGACGAGTTCGGCAACGGTTGCCCGCGATCGTCAATAGCCACGGTTCGAATGCTCGTTCAGGATCCCAGCGGTGCAGATTTTTCGCCACGCGAACAAAGGTCTCCTGTACCGCATCTTCGGCATCCTCTCGCTGACCAAGCATTCGAAAGCAAAGGCCGTAGACCTGACCGCGAAATCGACGAATTAATTTACTGAAGGAAAGCTGATCCCCCGCGATACATTGGTTCACCAGAATTGGAAGTTCTTCAGCCAAATTGCACACTCGCTTTCAGAATTATTTAGGCGATACCCGGTAAGCTCATCCAAGGTTTTCGAATCGATGAGAATTTTGAGTATTTTCGGAATGTTTGCCTGCAAGAGTTTGCAGGCAGAGATATCCCTATTTCGATTCGAGGGGATTGAAATTGGCAAATATATTGAAAAAACAAAAAAAAGAGCCTCTTCTTAGTTAAGAAAGGCTCTGTGCAAATTTTAATTGTCGGATCATCGGTCCTTAGCGACGGTTGAAAAACTTTTTCAAAACATCATCGGCAGCCGTCGTCGAACTGTCATGCTGATGCTTAGGCATCGGGGGTAGTTTTTTGGGACCACCTTTTGAGGGGGATTCTTCGTCTTTGCTTTCGCCTTTTTTAGCGACAGGGTCTTTCTTAGAGGTTCCAAAAACACTGGTTTCCTCCAGATTCAACTGGATGGTCTCCGAAGAAGCGATGGCACTCCGCTCAGCGGTGTTGGGATCATCTTCGGCGTCAGTAAGCCAATCGGTAATACTGTCTTCCAGTGACGGCTTCTTGTTTTGGGCCGTCCTAGCGGCGGCTTCGACCACGTCACCTACTCTTGGCTTTTTCGCACTTGCTTTAACAGGATCAATCACCACCTCAAACTGCAAGCGGCCAATGCGAAGTGAGTCGCCAGATTTTGCGACGTGAGTTTCAGTCAGTTGCTTTCCGTTTACAAAAGTACCGTTGCGGCTGGCAAGGTCGTTGATAACTACTTTTCCGTCACCGAAAAGAATTTCACAATGTTCGCGACTCACTAAGTCGCTGGCAGGCCGAAGATGGGCGGTGTCTCCACGTCCGATGATGAACCTGGGAACGGCAATTGTGATCTCACGACCATCATTCTTTCCGCCGACAACTCTCAAAACTACTTGCATTCCGTTTCGTCCCCTTGATTTCAGGATCGATTATCACTTACTGAGTGTCGCAAAAAAACAACATTTGCGAAGTCCCGTAAAATAAGCCTCGAATTTCCATCATTATGTTTAACAAATTTGTAAAGTCAAACTGAGTGATCTCACGTAATTGTAGATGAAAATCGACAGACATGTTGACATTTGACAACAAAATTCTCGTACCTGCCATATGGTAGAATTCAATTTGAGGAGATATTTATGGCTCTAGCTCCGGTTAAGCCATTTAGGGTTTCTAAAGTGGCTATTTTGGACTCGTTTGACCGCTATATTTTCTAGTTCCGTCAAATTTTGCCGGTCCATCTTGGTACCAAGATAATCTTCGATCGGGGGCAAAAGGCGACTCGCAAGGTCGACAAAGGTGTATTCCGAGCTGCAAATGTCGTTGATTCCGGATAATTCCGGAGCGAAACTAGACTTCCCATACAAGACACTGCCGTGTTGAAGCAGGGAATTCTTCAACCGCCTTTGGGCACTACCAACGATCTTATGTCCATTAAAAACAACGTCACCTGAAGAGCGTCGCATAAAGCATAGAAATGCTTTGGAGTCGAGGGGCGACGGAGAGGAATCATTTTTTTGCAACATTCCCGCACCCTCATCGACATTTGAATTGGCTTTTGAATCGCGGTGTAAACAGGTTGAATGCCCGTCTCCCTTCAATAGACCAATGATTATCTTGTGAATCGCATCGTAAAGTTCTTCGTTTTTCGATGACCAGCGATTATTACTTGGCACACAAAGGCTGTAAGTAAGTTCACGGTCGTGTACGATCGCCCCGCCACCTGTGCGACGTCGAACCATCGGGCAGCTTAGGCTTGGGTGATGCTGGTTCCGATCAGCGTGGTTTTGGAAGTATCCAAGTGACAGTGTCGGTTCGCTCCATTGGTAAAACCGAAGCGTTACCAAACCAGTTTTATCGGCGGTCTCTAAGATCGCCTGGTCAACTGCCATGTTCCAGCTGCCAGTTGATGGTGGATCGATTATTAAACGCGCCCGATGCATGGTTGTTTCGAATTCCTACTGAGCAATCAACGGTACCTCTTCACATGCTAATCTGAACTACTCTGACTCTTCGTAATCCGAGATCGGAGGGCAAGAACAGACAAAATTTCTATCACCGTAGACATCGTCAATTCGATTTACCGTTGGCCAAAACTTTGATTGTCGCGTTTGAATACTTGGGAAGACAGCCTCTTCGCGCGTGTAGGGACGGTCCCAGTTTTCATCGACGAGGTCGTCCAATGTATGTGGAGCCTGATGTGTGACACAAGCTTCGGCCGTGACGGTGCCGTCTTCGACTGCTTGGATTTCCTTTCGAATTGACAGCATCGCATCGCAGAAACGATCCAATTCAGATTTCGATTCGCTTTCGGTAGGCTCAATCATGATTGTTCCACCCACAGGCCACGACATTGTCGGGGCGTGGAATCCATAGTCCATGAGTCGTTTAGCAAGATCGACTTCAGTAATACCTGTCGACTCTTTAAGCGGTCTGAGATCAACAATGCATTCATGGGCGACGCGGTCGTTTCGCCCTTTGAAAAGCACCTCGAACGCGCCCTCTAGTCTTTTGGCGATGTAGTTCGCGTTGAGGATTGCAACCTGCGTTGCTTTCTTCAGGCCCGCTCCGCCCATAAGGTGAATATAAGCCCAGGAGATAGGAAGGATGGCTGCGCTACCGTATTGCGCGCCCGATACGGCACCATCGTTGGTACTCGCGAGTTCTTCAATTGGATGAACAACGTGGTTCGGCAAGAAAGGAGCAAGATGTGACTTAACACCTATTGGCCCCATCCCCGGTCCGCCGCCACCGTGAGGAATGCAAAAGGTCTTATGTAGGTTTAGATGAGAAACGTCTGAACCAAATTTACCCGGTGCAGCAATGCCTACCAACGCATTCATATTTGCTCCATCCATATAAACCTGGCCACCAAATTGGTGAACGATGTCGCAAGACTCTCGAATGGTTTCTTCGAAAACACCATGCGTGCTCGGGTAAGTGATCATTAGGCTCGATAGATTATCAGCGTGCTGTTCGGCCTTTGCTTTTAGGTCTTCGAGGTCGATGTTTCCACTGTCGTCTGTTTTAACGACCACGACTTTCAAGCCCATCATGCTCGCACTGGCAGGGTTGGTGCCATGAGCCGAACTGGGAATTAAGCATACGTCGCGATGGCCCTCTCCCAGGCTTTCGTGGTAACGGCGAATCGCGAGTAAGCCTGCGTACTCTCCTTGGGCTCCCGAGTTGGGTTGCATGGACATGGCGTCGTAACCGGTGATTTCGATTAACCAATCGCGCAGCTGTTCAATCATGGTTTGGTAACCCGTCCACTGATCACGCGGGGCGAACGGGTGTACATTGGCGAATCCATTAAAAGTGACCGGAATCATTTCCACCGTTGCGTTGAGTTTCATTGTGCATGACCCGAGCGGAATCATTCCGTGCGTTAACGAAAAGTCCTTGTTCTCAAGTCTTTTCAGGTAGCGGAGCATCTCGGTTTCAGAGTGGTAGCGATGGAACACGGGATGGGTCAGGAATTCTGATTGACGAAGTAACTCGGCCGGAATGGATGGAGTAAGTGTTTCTCCAACCAGTTCAGGATTAATGCCTGAAGCATCGACGCCGAACGCAGACAGCAACAAAACGATATCATCCCCACTGGTCGTTTCATCAAAACTGAAGCCAACATGGTTAGCATCGATTAAGCGAAGGTTTAATCCAAATTCTTTCGTTGCAGCATTGGTGATTGCCTCCGCGTCATCCGTGATGACGGAAACGGTATCGAAGAAGTTTTGGTGTTCGATTTTGAAACCTGCTGCTTGCAGACGCTCGGCCGCGAAATGTGTTAGTGCATTCACACGCGTTGCAATCATCTTCAGTTTTTCGGGGCCATGATATATGGCGTAAAAGACTGCCATATTTGCCAAGAGAGCTTGGGCTGTGCAAATGTTGGAGGTTGCTTTGTCCCGACGAATGTGTTGCTCTCTGGTTTGCATCGCCATGCGAAGCGCAGTTTTTCCCCGCCGATCTTTGGAGACACCGATAATACGACCGGGGGCGGAACGCTTGTAGGCATCGCGAGTCGCGAAGAACGCAGCGTGCGGGCCACCGAAACCCATAGGCACTCCAAATCGTTGGGCACTACCCAAAACAATGTCGGCTCCCATTTCTCCGGGTGGTTTGAGGAGAGTAAGACTCAGTAAATCACTCGCGACTGCCACGAGTGCTTTCCGCTCATGGACGCTGTCAATGACGGCGGTTAAGTCTCTTACTTGTCCCGTGGTTCCAGGGTACTGAAGTAACGCCCCGAAAATCTCATGATCGCCAGCAGATTCGGTGGGACCGATTATCAACTCGAAACCAAAGTACTTGGCACGGGTACGAATAACATCCAATGTTTGAGGGTGTACATCGTCAGCGACGAAAAACTGATTGCAGGCAAGTTTACTGGCTCGTTTGCACAACGCCATCGCTTCCGCCGCAGCGGTTGCTTCGTCGAGCAGCGAAGCGTTTGCCATTGCCATCCCGGTGAGGTCCATGACCATTTGCTGGAAGGTCAGTAAACTTTCGAGCCGACCTTGAGCAATCTCGGCCTGGTAAGGGGTGTACGCCGTATACCAGCCGGGATTTTCGAGGACGTTTCGCAGGATAACGTTCGGAACATGCGTTCCATAATAACCCATGCCGATCATTGAACGATTGACAACGTTTTCGTCTGCGTATTGGCGAAGTCGGTTTAACGTTGCATGTTCCGTTGTGCTGTCTGGAAGGTTTAGGCCCTGCTCAAGTAGGATACTGGACGGCACCGTTGAATCAATCAAATCATCAAGTGATGCTGCACCGACGGTGGCGAGCATCTCCGAGATCTCAGTTGCGCTGGGGCCGATGTGGCGATCGGTAAAATCTTCTCGCTGTGTCATATGCCGAATGTCAGTGCCTTCAAGCGATTGGGTTGTCATTGAATCGTTCACTTCGTCTAGAGGATTAGCGCCGATTTTTAAGGTCGACGATTTTGAGTCGGAGCGGACGACCAATCGAGTCGTCGCTAAGAGCACGGTAAGTTATCGATTTCCAAACCGACAAAAGGAATAAAATACGCTAACTTCCAATTGTCGTGAATTTCGAGTTCAACAGTTGTCCTAAATCATTGAGTTTGGGGGCCTAAACAATGAGCTAAACCCCTCATTAAACCCGCTAAACGATTCAGGACTTAATGGGCCTCGTCACACTGCTTTTGGTAGGCAGCATAATCCATCAGGTTCTCGGGAGTATCACCACTGACCTTTACTTTAATGATCCAGCCTTCACCGTACGGATCAGAGTTTAGGATTTCTAAATTGTCCGGAAGCGAGGTGTTCACTTCCACAATTTCCCCGTTCATGGGACTGTAAAGCTCGCTGGTCGCTTTGACCGATTCAACTTCCCCAAATGAATCGCCTGCGGTAACTGCGGTACCGGCGGCGGGTAAGTCCATGTAGACCAAATCGGTCAGGGCTTCCACTGCATTGGCTGAAATTCCGATGGTGGCAATTTTTTCCCCATCCTGTTCCGCGATATGGGCCCATTCGTGTGTTTCAGCAAAAATTAGTTCTTCTGGTGTCACCGTAAAAGCTCCATCAATTGGGGTTGGGAATTAAGTTACTGATTGATTTGTTCAGGAATTAAAAAATATGAATTCCGATGGCTTGAGATAATGCCGTTAGACCGAGCGTTGGTAAAAGGGAATCTTAACGACGGTGGCTTTGTGCAGTTTTCCGCGGATATCCACCGATAAGGCTGTTCCAAGTTCGCGATACTCAGGATGGATATAGGCCATTGAAATCGACTTTTGGAGTGTGGGTGTGTAGCTTCCGCTGGTCACCACTCCGACTGCTTGTTCACCCTGAAAAACTTTGCAATCTTCGCGGGCTGCTCGTCGGCCTTCCAGTTCGAGTCCCGTTCTGATCCATAGTTCACTGTTATTTCTGGCTTCGGCTATCGAGGATCGCCCAACAAATTCTCGCCCTTTCATTTGAATGGCAAATCTCAAATCAGTTTGGGCTGGGTTGGTCGCTTCATTAAGTTCGTGACCGTAAAGTGGCATGCCGGCTTCCAGGCGTAGTGTGTCTCGTGCGGCTAGGCCTGCGGCTCCTCCCCCCTTCGCTGCGGCGAGCTTGAAAACCTCGTCCCAAATAAGCTGCGCATCTTCTCCGCGAATTATGATTTCACAACCGTCTTCGCCGGTGTAGCCTGTGCGGGAAAGAATCGCTTCTTTCCCACAGATGCGAGTCGTAGTTCCGGTGTAATAAGCCAATGAGTCTGGGGCAAAATCAGACAGTTCTTTGACAGCATCATTGGCCAAAGGTCCTTGGACTGCAATCATGGCCGAGGTTTCAGTGCGGTCGTCGATTTGAATGTCTGTGCCCGACTGGTGTTCATTTAACCAAGTTACAATTTTGGCTCGATTGCTTGCATTGACCACCATCATGTAAAAGGGTTTGCCATTCAGGTCGGGGAGGTGGTAGACCAAAACATCATCAAGAATGCCTCCTGATTCGTTCGTCATTAAAGAATATCTGATCTTTCCGGTATCTACACCGGCAACCCGACGGGTCGTCAATCCATCAAGAAATTCCGCTACCTTGGTTCCCGAAAAATAGAGCCGCCCCATATGAGAAACGTCGAACATCCCGATCGAGTTGCGGGTTTGTAGATGCTCGTCGATAATGCTTGTGTACTGTACGGGCATCGACCACCCAGCAAATTCCACCATGCGTCCGTGATGGTCGACATGCCATTGGTGGAGCGGGGTTTTCAATAATTGTTTATCAGAGTCCACGTGAACCTCGTAGAAGTGACACAACGGTCGTACAAGCGACTTCCGGGGCTTCTTTCAAGAACCAAGGCTCGTTAGGGTTTGAGAAGTCGCCGTCGTGCGTTTGGGCGGTTTGAAATGTTAAAGATCAGACCGCATTTTAACGATTTGGTTCGGTGTTTCTAGGGGCTAAAGGAAAGAGTTCCTGAATCAAAATGTCACGTTAGCTTGCCAATCATTGCAGTCGGATTAAATTTTAGGCAAACTTGGATGTTTGTATCGCCCGACGTGTCGGCAAATTGGGCTTAATCGACGAATCTCAAGTATCAAGAAATCAATCAACGGGACTGTTACCGGATTTTCGGATTTCGATTGAGTTTTTGACATCGTTTGTGCTTTAAGCCGGCGTGTTGGGCGATACAAAAAGTCAGCAACTGCCTGAACGCTGCTCCTATCAGGCTTGCAAGTCGGTTCGTCGTTTCGCGGGCGTGCCGGATCGCCTAGCAATCAAAAAATCTGTTTCCGAGATTTAAACATGAAATTTGCCATGAAATCGGCCAAACCGACAGAGCCGCTTCATCCCATTGAAGTTTCGCACCTGCAGGCAAGACGAGAGCGGGTCTTTTTGGTCATGGCGGGGATATTCCTTGGTTCGTTGACCATGTTGAATATTCTTGGAATCAGTCGGTTTCTCGTGTTTTTTAGCATCGATGCGACGGATGCCGGGAGGACGGTGAATTGGGGGCAATGGGCGAGCACGGCCGAAGGCTGGAGTTTCGCGGTCGCGATTGGAGTACTCCCCTACCCTGTTACTTTTCTTTGTACCGATTTAATCAGTGAGTTTTACGGGCGTCGACGAGCCAATTGGGTTGTGACGGTCGGACTCTTGTTAAATATTTGGGTCGTTTTCATTTTATACCTCGGAGGTATCTTGCCTCAGGTTCCTGAGATGGATCCACAAACGGGTTTGCCACCGATCGAAAGCGTTTCTGTGATTGGTGGGAATGTTTCCGATCCAAACAATTTTGCCTTTTATCAAATCCGCGCGTTAACGTTTGGGGCAGTTACAGCTTCAATGTTTGCTTACCTCGCTGCCCAGTTCTGCGACGTCTACCTGTTTCATTTTTGGAAACGTTTGACAAAAGGGAAGCACTTATGGTTACGAAATAACGGATCAACCTTAGTGAGTCAGGCGGTTGACACCGTAGCGGTGATTTTGATCACTCACTTCTACGCAAACGCTTTGCCGATCCCAGCGGGCCTGCCAAACGATGAGCTTTTTCAAAAATTAATGATGTTTATCGTCACTGGCTATGTCTTCAAATTTGTGATCGCATTATTTGACACCATTCCGTTTTATTTCTTCACGGGCGTGCTCAAACGCTATCTCGAATTCGACCCCATGGCCGAGGATGCGAACTGAGCTTCAGAGATGCGCTGTCAGCATATTATTTGCTGAAATTAGCGAGATAGGGTCTGAAAGAGCTTAAGGTCGAGCCCAGCTGAACGTAAGCCCAGCGTTTCTAAAACAAATCGTTATTTGATCGTTTCCGACTTATTGCTGGAAGGGTCATTGCTCTGCGGGGAAGCCAGTTCCAAGGTTTCGCCAGATTTTACTTCGTCGGTATCGTCGGTTGAATCTTCTTCCGGGGGAGGCAGGAGTTCAATCTGGTTGGGTCGGTCTGTGCTGCCCTCTGCGTCAGGTGTGGGCAAGGAAGGGCTAGGCAAGGAGTTTGGGAAAATCTCGATGTCGGTATCCTCTACCGATGGCTCACTTTCGGCTGGGTTAACGGGGGAGGGAGACGTGGCGTAATTTTTTTCCGTTTTCAGCGAACCATCTTCGTTCCAGGCACGCCAAAGACTGACGGGTTTGTCATCTTCGTACGTGCCTTCAATATGCTTCATGCCGTTTTCGTACCACCAAACCCAACGGTTCGATTTCTTGCCATTTTCGTAGATTCCTTCGGTTTGCTTATTACCGTTTTCATGCCACCAAACGAATTGCCCTGTTGGTTGTCCGTTATCAAATTGCCCACGTTTTTTGGGTTGGCCGTTTTCGAACCACGACATCGCTGAACCGCTTTGTATTTGTGAGCCGAATGTTCGGTACTCGGCTGGCTGGGCCGCCCACCAATTATCGTTCGCTTGTGGTTTATTTTGGGGGCCGAGAAAATAGTCAACGGTCTTTTTTACATTGGGTCGATAAAACGTCGAGTTTCTAATGATTGGCCTACCAACCACATATCGTTGCCGATCGAGGATTTGTTCAGCTTCGTTGAATTCGATTACGTCGCCATCAAGGTAGCCGCTCTTAAACGTAGCTACCCTCATTTTAGCGCTGTTGGGGTAAAACCAGTTTGCGGAGCCATCCCGAATTCCCTGTTTATAGTTAATCTCAAAAATCTTCAAACCGAATTGATCATAGATAGACCACGCGCCATTTAATTGACCTTCTTTAAATTCTGCGACCGAAAGGAATGGGCCTTTGAAGAGATTGAATGGTTTTGTTTTAAACAGACCTCCGGAATCCGCAGCATGGATTCGACTCCAGGCACCGTCCATCTTGCCGTCGGTGTAGTTTCCTTTGGTAATGATTTGGCCAGTTTTATCGAAAGATTCCCAGGCTCCCTGGTTTCTGTAATTCCCGTCTTCATCCAGTTCGACTTGGCGGATAATACTCGGAGTCCCATCGGGAAACCGCTGGATGATCGTATTGTCGTCATTTTCGATCGCCTCGTTAGATGGGGGGCCGGGAATGATCGAATTTGTTGACTTGAGAGGAGTCGACTGAATTGAGGGGAGGAATGGGCTTGGCGATGGTCCGTTCTTTCTCGTGGTCATTTCTTGACTTGAGAAGGGAAGGTTTGAATCGGATTCAAGCTGAGGGAACGATTGAATAAAAGGTCGCTCATTTCCGAGAAAAACGCCCTGCTCGTTGATACCCGTCTCACGGAACTTACCAGCCTTCTGCTCAGATTGAAATTGGAATTCGGGTGCCTCGCTTCGCACCGTTGAACTTGCTGGTATGACTGGGATCGAATTTAGCTGATCGCTTATTTCAGCTTTAAAAGTAGGTGGGGTAAATTTGACGGGAGCGGAAAGTGCAGCTGGCGATGTGTTGAGCTGTTGTCCTTTGGCTTGCGTGTGAGCTGTCAGAAAATACAAACTAAACGAAAGCAAAATGGCTTTGGGGAAATTGACGCATCGACCTGCGTCGACCGAATCCGAGCAACCGACTTTGTTGCATGAATTGAGGTTGGGGTGTGGAATCGACATTGCTTTTCGTTCGCCTGAAAAAACCGTGAATCAGCGGAGTGTCATGTCCGCGGAACTACTCATGGATTTATCGGTCGAATCGTTGGCGATGCTCAGCAAAGCAATCTAGCGCTTTATGTCCAATTTAATCTGACTTACTGGCAGCGAAACGGTGTGGAGTTTGCCGGTAATTTGGTTTGTTGGGGCAACTCAACGATTGTTTGTGTTGTCTCGACAGCAGTCCAGTCGGGGCACCTTAATCGAAGATGGCTTAGGCCATGTGGTGGGGTTCGGTAGAAACAGCTCGCTAATCGTTATTTTTGCGGTAGCTTTCAATGAGTTTTTTGACCGCGGTATCTTGTTCAAAGAAACGATTTCCCTTAGATCCGTAAACTGCAACCACAGTGAAATATTGGTCGTCAACAGCACTGTCTAGTAGGTCTTCCGCGGAAAGACAGAGTCGTCCAGAGCGGTTGGCCAATTTAAATTGCACGTTTCCAATCCCGTCAAAAGATCGGTAGATAACTTCGGTACACACGAGTTTGTCTGCTCGGGTAAAGTCAAATTCAAAGTCATATTCTTTGCCCTCATGGCTCATGCCCCGGGCAAGTCCGTCACGGATTTGTTCTTTGGTTAATTTCGGTCGAATGATAGTGCAGGCGTCCACATTCAGCGTGTCACTTAGTTCTCTAAAAAGGACCCCGTCTTTGCGCGCTTCGAGGGTACACTTTGGATCCTTGGCGAGTTGTAGTTGTGGGCACAGATTGTCTGGGTCCAGTTCTGCTCGCTCTTTTTGGCTTCCTATGTAAAGTGACGCGTGCGGCCAAAAACCTGGAAGAAATAAATTAGTGGCAGCATCGTCATGTCGTGAAATAATGACATCGCCAGGTTGGAGGTATCGCTGGATTTTTCTTTGCACGACAGGGGTGACACGTTTCCGTTTCCACTGGTTTCGAATTTCAGAGATCAAGCGTCCCGAAATTTTGAAGGCGCTAAAGCTAGTTTTTTGGATAACTCCAAGGCCTCGGCGCTTGGCAGAGTGTAGTCGGAATTGAAGTCGTTTCTTTAGATCGTCGTCGAGGTTGCTCTCGATATAAGGTATTTCTATTTTCAACAATTCGACAATCGGTAATAGTGTGGGGTCAGCGTCGAGCCCCAGGATTGTATTGCGGTTTTCTTCGAAATATTTTACACCTTGCCGGAAGATAATTACGTTTCGAAGTGACGTTAAAGACCGATAAACAGCGGTGAATTGTTTTCGAGGAATTCCATAACGAGGCTCTGCTTCATTGAGCTTTCGCCGAATCATTTTGTTGCTTCTAAAATTAACAATCAAATGCCGTCCGGACCGCCGAAGCATTGCCGCGGTACAAAAAGCAATCAGGAAGACCTTGTTATATTCAGCGTCATTCGGCTTAATCTGGTTGAAAATGATCGGTTTTAAATCCATCAGCACTGAATAAAGTGCGGCTCGCACGGTGAGGTATTTGGAGAATTTCTCTCGAATTAATTCATCTTCTTCAGGAGTAAAATATCCCCGGGTTATTGCAGGTGAGAGTTGATTAACAACCTCGTTGATGGATTCGGAGGTGGGCAGTAGTGGCGCAATTGTTAACAGCGCTGTAGCAGAACCGTCGAGGACTTCAGATAGCGTGGGCATCTCAGCAAACTCCGTTTGTTGGCGATCGTAATCGGGAGGAATACTTTGACGAGCCGCTGATTTTAGCAAACATTCTGAGGTGAAGCGCTTGCAGTTTGCGCGTTGAGTTAAAGTTCAGTTGTACTGCAGTTGTGATGAATTGTGTTCAAATCAGAAGATTGAGTGTTAGATTGAGGGATCTTCTCCTTGGTTTTATTGAAAAACTGGTTTTATCCTTGTTTGTGGTGGTACGAACGGAGATAATTGAATGGCAGTCTCCGGTGCCGCGAGGCCATGAGTGTTAAGTGATCCAATACATGATGAATCTTTTTGCCACGAATAAACTAAAGTCCCGCAAGATTGAAATTGATCAATCTGATTTATGCGCTGAGAGCCCAGAGGTTCGCCGGCGATTAGACCGTATCAGCCAAAATTATGATAAATTGGATTCGGTTCTCGAGCAGTTGGAGGCCAAAATGAAGGCGGATGATCGCTTGAGTGCTTTCGACGGCGACGACGCGAACTTCGAGTTGACGTTTGGCATTAAAAGAAAACGTAAGTGGCGATCAACAAAATCTAAATCAAAATCGACGAGGCGTCCTCGAAAGCCACGTTGAGCATTGTTTGAGGGTTGGTTTTTGACTCGGGGCAACCTAAGGCGAGCTTCTTCCCAATCGGACTGGTTCAATTTCGCCGGTCGCGTCACAATGGGTTCGAACCGAATTAGTCTTTTACCATTATAAGCGTTTTGATTTCGATGGAGTCTTATCTAAAACTTGCGGGTGGCACGGTTATTGACCCGGTCTCAAAGATGACTGGCGAGGTGAGGGACATTTGGATTCGGGGTGGTCAAATTGTTAATCCTCCGACTGAATCAGTCCCACATAAGACGATTGATGTTTCCGGTCGAATCGTGATGGCTGGTGCAGTCGATATGCACTGTCATATTGCTGGTCCCAAAGTCAACACGGCAAGGAAAATGCAGCCCGAACAGAATCGGTCTGTCCCTCAAGGGCGTAGCGCGTTGGAAGATGGAATTTTGCACAGCGGTTCTATGGGAAGTGTGCCAAGCATTTTTACGACAGGATATCGGTACACGGGGCTTGGCTATACCACCTGTTTTGATGCAGCGGTTCCCCCTTTGACCGCTCGGCATGCGCATTTTGAATTTGAGCAAATCCCCAATGTTGACACCGGATTTTTTACCCTGGTGGGCAACAATCATTACATCATGGATTGCATTGCCAACGGTGATGATGCAGGTTTGCAGTCGTTTCTCGGATGGCTAATGAAACGGGTAGGCGCCTTTGCTCCTAAAATTGTGAATCCGGGTGGAGTTGAATTGTGGAAGCAATCGCGGAACGGAAACGCAAGAGATTTGGATCAAAGAGTGGATGGATTCGGCATTACTCCGCGTCAAATTATTCAATCAATAACGCGAGCGGCAAATGCTCTGGACCTGCCTCATCCAGTCCATATTCATACAAACAATCTCGGAATTCCCGGTAATTGGGAAACGACTTTAGAGACGTTGAAAGCGGTAAATGGGACACGGGCTCACCTGGCGCACATTCAGTTTCACAGTTATGGAGGAGGTTCGGAGGAAGAGACCTCCCTTTGCTCTAAAACCCGCGTTTTGGCAGAGTACATCAATAATCATTCGGAACTCACGATCGATGTCGGGCAAGTTTTGTTTGGACAGACGACCAGTATGACTGGAGATGGACCGCTCGGTTATTACCTTCAAAAAATCAGTGGTGAAAAATGGTATTCCGCAGACGCGGAATTGGAGTCGGGGTGTGGTGTTTCTCCGATTGCGTATAAGAACAAAAACTTTATTCACGCTTTGCAGTGGGCGATTGGCCTCGAGTGGTATCTCTTGGTTGACAATCCCTGGCAAGTGGCGATGAGCACGGATCATCCGAACGGAGGCAGTTTTCTAGCCTACCCTCAGATTGTTCGCCTGTTGATGGATCGAGAATTTCGACGTGAAAAAATCGCTCAGTTAAATCCGGCAGTTTTAAAACACTCGTGTTTGGCAGATTTAGACCGTGAGTACACCTTGAGTGAAATTGCAGTGATTACCCGCGCGGGCCCGGCAAGAATCCTCGGCTTGAAAAATAAAGGTCATTTAGGGTCCGGGGCCGACGCAGACATCTGTGTTTACGAACCTAATTCAAACTACCAACGGATGTTTGAATTGCCGCACATGGTCATCAAAGGTGGCAAGGTTTTGGTTGAAAATACTGAAATTCGACAAACGGTCGAAGGGAAAACCATAGTCGCCAATCCAAACTATGACCAAGGTCGAAATGACTCCATTGAAAATTGGTTCTCAAGCCACTACTCCCTCCAAAGTGAACACTATGGTATTCGAGCGGGCAATGCGTTTCGTCGGCAGTTTGAATCTGTCGACCCGACTTAGGAACCTCGCGTGTATTTCGAAGGTCGGAAACGGCGAGTGTTCGGGGCTATTGGGAGGCTTGAATCAGATTCAGGTCATCCGTCGACTCAGCATTCAGTTCTTTCTTTAAGCGTTTGATAAGTGCTTCCACTTGGCGTTGAATCTGTTGAGGCGCCGTGACGATTAAGCAATTGCAGACGGGTTGGTAGATATAGCGGACTTTTTCTGAGTTAAGTTGTGAGCCAAGCGTTTCAATAAGCAATCGCTGAAATTGAGGTGTGGGCAATCGTTCCGGAACTAAACCACTCAGCGCGTAAACCTCAAGGTCGATAAGTTGAGCTGCGCGGTCGAAGGTTGTAATCATGAGCGTTTTACCGTCGACCGCCGTGTAGGTAAGATTCATGGATCGAGTTAACTCTTCGATCGTGCGTTGCATGGTGGTTTCGACGACATTGCCAGGAACGGAGGTTTGCGGCCCCCAACCGTCGCTTATAAGAGCGTTAAAGTCAGGAATTGTGGTGATGCCAGTGTTTTTACGAAGACGTTCCAGGAATACTGTCAAATCGGACTGGACGGATTGCTTGAGCTGAGAATTCTGGGCAAGCTCTGATTCAAGTTTCTTCCATTTTGAAGCGAGTGTTTTAATCGCAGTTGAATCCGTCGGATCGGCCTTAAGCTTCAACGACGCGTTCAGCTTGGTCAATAATTCTTCAATTTGATTTTGAACCGATTCACTGCAGTTAACAACAATTTGATTGTCCTTCACCGTAATGCTTGCCGGTTCGTTTGCAGCGACCCACGATTCAGGTGCGATGAGAACCTGGATTTCAGAAATTAGCTGAAGTCTGGATTCTGGATTTAATGCAATAAGGGCCGGAAAGTCGAATGTTTTCTGGGTTTTCTCACTGCCGGGGAAAACGCCAACAGAAATTCCATTTCCTTCTACTCTGTATTGCATTTCCAGCGAGGCTAAAAGGTCATCCAGGGTTTCTTTGAGTGAGGCGTTTGATTTGTCAAACTTAACTTTGGGATTAGGTAGTTTCCCTGAAGCCGCAATCGAACGGGCGTCAATTGTTATTGGCAAGCCGGATAGTGAGGAAAGGTCGCGTAGGATTCTCTGTAAGTGAACCGGCGAGTCAAATTTCATTCCCGGCACAAACAGCTCAAGCGTTTCTTCAATTTCCAGTTCGGGAATCTCGGATTTGTTGATAACGTATTTTGGAATTCCGATGTTCTCGCGAGTACGGATCGCGGCAGTTAGATCCTTGAATTCCATCAGTGAGGTGCCAGCGCCCGCGAGTAAGTCGGTTAAGTTGCCAAGATCGTTTTCAAAGGCTTCGACCATGCCAATTTGGGTTTGGGACGAAGGTTCTTCCGTTGGCTCAATATCCAGCGGTGAGCTCGCCGGTGGTTTGGAGAACGGGCTCGCTCCGGATAGTTTGGGGGGCGCTTCCATTTCTTTGAATTCTTGATCGTTTTCTGTGTTGTTCTCCTGATTAGGGTTTGCGAGTTCACCTACGCCCGGAGCACCCATCTCTTGCAGTTTAAAATTCTTACCCCCCGTTTTCGCAGGCGGTTCGGTGGCGACTTGATCAATATTGTTTTCAGTTTGTTGGTTGGTTGCTTGTTGGTGATCTGGATGGGGTTGAGCGTCGACGATCGGTGGCGCTTCACCCACATCCGGAGTGCCTTGTTTTTCAACTGGAGCTTCCGCAAAGGGGCCCACCTCTATCAGGTCATCTTCTTCGAGCATGCCTTCCGGATTGTTTGCTTCGGCGACGGGATCCAAGTTAGATTGGGGGTCGGTCGCGTTAGCAGTTTCTGATTTTTTTGGAGATGCATTAAGAACAATCGCTACGCAAACGGCAGCTAGTAACAGAATCGTTGCTAACCCGCCAAATATCACAAGTGAAAATGTTTTACGACGTCGCGTTCCTTCTCCAGTCCATTGATCATTAGGAAGCACTGGTCCTTTCACTAAATGGTCTGGGTTGTTTTTTTGAGCTGAACCACTTGGCTTGGAAGTCCGGGCGGCGGCTTCAGATGAAGATGTTTTGTGGGAAGGAGCGGACGGGGGAATCGAGGCGGGTAAAGCGTCGGTCAGAAGGTCTTCGATATCCTCAAAGTTTCCGTTGCCAGCGACAGATGATTCTTCAAAACTTTCACCGGAAATCTGTGAATCAGATTGTGATGGAGGAGGTGACCATCCTGCCGGCGGCGTCACGTGCAACATGGTTCCGCATTTCGGACAGGCTAGTAATTGTCCAACGGCTGAGGCTTTGGTGACCTTCAGTCGGGCTGCACATGACTTGCAGATGAGGGAAAATGGCTGCACCGGAGAACCTCGTCGAGTGAATGTAGTCGTTTACCGGACGGCGACGTGACGGAACATGGTTTTTTCCACGGTTCGCTGTACCGAATCATTCTATGGTTTTCGTCGACATTGCACACGCCATCTTTCAATCGAATTACGGAAACCATTCGATTTACTTGGGTTTCGGCGGTTCTCCGGGGCTTACAGGCATGTTCCCTGGCAATTATCTGGCGACACTTAGTCGATGGCAAGTTTAAGCTTGAAATCTGGGGTGTTCGTGGGGCTGGGGTTTGTTTGACAAAAAAGATTTCTTGTCAGGTCGTGTCTGGGGCGGGACGGGAAAACGATTGCTGAATTAGGGTAACTCAGGTACCTGAAATGCGGGGGGCAATTTGTAGGATTTAGCAGCTGCCGCGGCCCTGGTCGTAATCAAAATTGCTTTTTGTCCCGGCTTTTCTGGATCATCGCTTACCACCCAAATTAGTTTACACATTGGGTCGTTCGCTCCGGAGATATCTTTGGAAGGATTGGCGGCAATCATGATGGAAGTCAGGATTTCTGAGACGCTTTTTTGTTCGATCACCAGTTCGCTTGGACGTTGATTTTTTGTGATGCCGTCTTTTTCAAGATCCGATCCAATCAGGCGGATGTTGAATTCGAAAGGAAGTTTGCCAAGGTCATCTTTTATTTCTGTTTGGAGATCTGCGATAAGTACATTCAGATCGGGAGGGTTGGCGATATTTAAATCTCGTTTCATTGCGAGCAACTCATCGAGTGTTTGGGGACCGGCGTATTGGGGCTCGACGGCAGCCCCGGTTCCAGCAGAAAATGAAATGGCATGTTCGGTGGCTGCGAGTAAGTTGTGTGCCGCCATTGGCGGGAGCCAGCAGTTCGCGATTACCTGACCATGCTCGACGTTCCAACGTAGATTTTTGTAGAAGTCCGCAAGCATTCCACCATAGCGAATACGTACTACATCCCAATATTGACTAGACGGTATCTTGGCGACGAACAGCATGATTTGATCACGCTGTTTCTTAAATTCGGCGGCCATCATTGTCTGCAGATCCAACGCTTTTAGATCGACGTTTTTGTCGAGGATTAATTCGCAGTAACACTCCTCGTCGAGGTGGAAACTAACGAGACCTCCTCGAACTTCATCCGGAATCATAATGCTTAGCTCTCGGTTGAGCAGTTTCGCCCGAGGACCCATGAGGCTTTGTCCCTGATCGTTGAATAATGAACTCCGCAAAAACAGCATGTTGACATGGCGATCACGGTCAGTCCATTCCAGCAGGTCTCCTAAGGAGCCGGCAAGCATTGAAACGCCGAGATTGAGGGCAACATTTTCAATCAGTTGTTTTTCACCGAAGGCAAATTTCGTGATTTGGATTTCGGAATTCTGCTCGCTAACGGATTCCTCTTGGTCTTCTGAGAAGTCACCATCGACAGGAGCGGTCGGCGCGAGAGTATTGGCTTGGTTGTCGTAAATAAGATAAAACGCGGTTTTTCCATCATTGGACGTGTAGATTTCCTGTTGATTTTCAAGCGATTGTAACGTGGGGCCGTTCCACGCTTGCATTAGACGTGATTTTTCCACGGGGTTTCGAAGCTCAACAATGAAATACGGTGAGTAGGTTAACTCCCCGGTATTGTGAAATGTTACCGTTAACCGTTCGATGTTTTCGAGTTCTGCTCCACTTTGATTTTGGAAGTTTTTAATGACCTCAGCCATCGGCGGGCCGAGGCTCTGCACGACTAAATTCCCTTCAGGAGAACTCAGCAGCTCCGATAACCGA
>WTFU01000090.1 GCA_011523945.1 Mariniblastus sp.
GGTTATTCCATATTTTGGCTACGCCCGCCAAGATCGAAAAGATGAAGGACGCGTACCGATTACTGCTAAGTTGGTTGCTAACATGGTCACCCGGGCTGGTGCTGATCGTGTTTTGACCATGGATTTGCACGCCGCACAAATTCAGGGATTTTTTGATGTTCCCGTCGATCACATGTATGCTGCTGGCGTACTGAATGATCATTTTCGAGCGATGAATATCCCGAAAGAAGATATCGTTATTGTCAGTCCTGACGAAGGTAGCATCAAACGCGCCGTTGGCCACGCGAAGCGACTTGGAGGCGACATCGCGATTATTGATAAACGGCGATTGTCAGCAGACAATGTTACTCAGGAAAACATCATTGGCGGTCCTCTAGACGGCAAAGTCGCCCTGATGTTCGACGACATGATCAGCACCGCGGGCTCGATTGTCGGTGCCGCCGAATTAGTGCGGAAGAAAGGTGCTCGTGAGATTCACGTCGCTGCCTCCCACGGCGTATTTGCTGGGCCGGCAATTGAACGGCTGAAGAATGCTCCAATTGACAGTATTGTGGTCACCGACAGCATTCCGATTCCATCGGAGAAGCGTTTGCCCAACATGAAAGTCTTGAGCGTTGCCCCAATCTTGGCGGAAGCGATCAAAAGAATCCACCAGCACAAATCGATTTCGGCGATTTTCAGCGACGCAGGGGGCGAAGACGCCTAACCCATCCGCGGGACGCCCACTCGAGCTTGGGCCAAGCAACCAAGTTTTTCCAAAAGTTGGGAACTAGCTCATGGGCTGGTTCCCATTTTTTATAAACGAGCTCGTTGCACCAAAAAACGAATTCTCTCGGAGCAAAGATAAACCGCAGAATGAGCAGCATTAACTGCGGTCTGAATCTTCACGGCGAAAAACAGCTACAACATCTTCGGCTGGAACAACGAAAAGCTGGTTGTCAGACTCGAAATCAACGGGAATGGCATTTCCCGGGTGAAACAGAACTTTGTCGTACTGACGCAATGGCAAGTCCTCGTCATGCTCAATCGCGGCAGAGATAGTCACGATTCGCCCTGTAATTGTCGGAATCTCAGCAGAATCAGGTAACGCAATCCCGCCTTTCGTTTTCTTTTTCGGCTCATCCTTACGCACGAGAACACGGAGTCCGATTGGCTCTACGTACTCAAATTTGGGTGCTCGAGCTTGTTTCTTGCCAGGCTCTTTCGCCATTCCTAAATTCCTTGCAAACAATCATTACCATTTAAAAGGGCCATTATTGCGACTTTTCGTAAAACGTCGAGTCATTCCAAGGGGCGAACCTGAATTTGAGGTCTGAAAATCAGAGTTGCAGTAGTAAAAACCAACTTTTTCGGCCCAATTTACAAAACGCCCTCGCGAAAGCTGATTTACGAGCTTCAAATCCGCTACGCCCAACGCCCGCCAGTGCCCAATCCGTTTCAAATTTAAAACTCGCCATGCGATTTACCGGATTTTCTCCGATCTCGAACTCTTTTCCCAAAACCCTGCCATGGACAAGCCGATGGTACGATAGTGAAACAGAAAAACGCATGATTGAATCGCTGAATTTTCGCCTAAAACCCAGCAAAACCGCCTGATAACCGCGATAAACTCACCCAATCTCTCGCTCCGAGACCACCACGGTCTTGCCTGTGAATCAATCGACGACGAATCGGCAACGTTTGAAGCGGTAAAAAGGCGGTTAAAACTGAAACTTGGGCTTGTATCAAGTCGGGATTCTGCCAAAATGTGCGGTTTCACTGATAATGAAATGGTGGACGGTTTGCGCCATCATATTGGCTGAGTTCCGCCGGATTGCAGCCCGCTTGCTAGGCTTCCCTCGTTGTTGCGGGTTTGCTTTGCACGAATATATTTTGCTTTGAATCCAAATTTGTATGACAGGTTATTAAAGTGGCAGACACACTTAACGTAGAAAAACGAGAAGAGACCGGATCGCTGAGAATGAAGCGTCTGCGTCAAACGGGAAAGATTCCTGCCGTTTTATACGGACACGGCAAAGGCACCGAGATGCTTTGCGTTCTCGAAAAAGAGCTAACCAAGGCAATCGACCACGGAAGCCACATCGTTCAACTCGCGGGAGCAGCGAGCGAGAGTGCACTGATCAAGGCAGTCCAGTGGGACGCTTTCGGTACACACATTATCCACTTGGATCTGACTCGTGTCGACGCTACAGAAGCCGTTGAAGTTACGCTTCCAATCGAACTTCGTGGAGACGCAACAGGGACTCACCACGGTGGAGTGGTCAACTTCCTGCAACACCAGGTCTCGATCATGTGCCCAGCGAACTTGGTTCCAGAGAAGATTGAACTTAAGATCGCAGACTTGGATGTTGATCAAGTAATCGACGCCAGCCAACTGGTTCTACCAGAGGGCGCGAGTCTTGCCGAAGCCGGGACCACTCCAATTGTTTCATGCACGCTTGCTGCCGCAGAAGAAACGGACGCAGCTGGCGAAACGGATGAATCCTAGGAACTAAAGGCAGTTACGATGAAAATCGTCGTTGGACTGGGTAACCCCGGTAGAGAATACGACGGAACTCGACATAACGTCGGGTTTGAAGTTTTGGCGTTAATCGCTCAGCGATATGATGCCGGGCGACCCAAAGCCAAGTTTAAGGCGGAAGTCGCAGAAGTAAGTATAAAAAACAAGAAAACGATATTGCTCAGTCCGCTCACTTTTATGAATCTAAGTGGGCAAAGCGTTAGGGCAGCACTCGATTTCTACAAGTTACCGTTGAGTGATGTTTTGGTAATTTGCGATGACATCAACCTGGATATTGCGAGGCTGAGATTTCGGCCAAGCGGTTCAGCAGGAGGTCAAAACGGATTAAAGAACATCATCCAGCAATTGGGAAGCCAGGATTTTGGAAGACTGCGGGTTGGGGTTGGGAAAACGCCAGCCAATTGGAACGCATCGGATTTTGTTTTAGGCAAATTCGGAGCGGAAGAGCGGTCTGAAATTGATCTTGGGATATCCCGGGCGGCCAATGCTGTTGAAGCTTGGATTGAGCACGGGATTGAAGTGGCGATGAATCGATTCAACGCCAACCCAACTCAACAGAAGAAAAAGAAGCCGGAGGCGAAAAGGCAGACAGTTGATCAGCCTGATCAAATCCAAGAATGAGACCACTGACCCAATAAACCATTAAAAACGAGACTTATAAGGAAATTCGAACGTGGCTGAGAATGTTTACGAATGCATGTTCATCTTTAATGCCAACGCGTATGCGAGAAATCCAGCGGGAGCGGCGACTGCAGTTGAAGAACTTGTCACCTCTAACGGTGGCGAAATCCTTGCAAGTCGCCTTTGGAA
>WTFU01000197.1 GCA_011523945.1 Mariniblastus sp.
CTCTTTATACCACTCTTTCGCAGCACGCTCTCGTTTGGCATATAACCGATTCATTTTTTCAGTCGCGTGAGCCAATAAGGTTTCGACGTGTTTTTTCTGTTCAATAAACCCAAGACGACTCTCGTCTTCTAAAAATTCTGCTTTCATTTCAGCAGGCTGCGTCGTCGAAAAAGCCGCGTATATTCGATAATAATCCCGCGTCGGAATGGGGTCGAATTTATGATCGTGACATTTACAACATTTCAGCGGTGCTGAAAGAAAGGTTTCGCCAACCGCATTCGTCACATCGTCCAAATAAATCTGGCGACTAACTTTTTCCGGCGTCATTGCCGTATGTTCCCACGGTCCCATTCTTAGAAATCCTGTCGAAACAAGACCCTCGGCCAAACTGAATTTTGACGAATCAGTGACAGCCTCGCTTTCTTCCTTCGCAAGCTCGTCTCCGGCTATTTGTTGAATAATAAATTGATCGTAAGGCAAATCCTCATTAAAAGAGCGAATCACGTAATCGCGATAACGCCACGCGTTGGATCGCTCATAGTCATTTGAAAACCCACTTGTATCTGCATAGCGAACCACGTCAAGCCAGTGCTGGCCCCACCGCTCACCGTAATGGGGACTCGCCAAAAGATCATCGATTAAGTGCTCCCAGCTGCCTTTA
This sequence comes from Mariniblastus sp., assembly GCA_011523945.1. GTDB lineage: Bacteria > Planctomycetota > Planctomycetia > Pirellulales > Pirellulaceae > Mariniblastus. Next base: position 662 of record WTFU01000197.1, read on the forward strand.
GGATCTTGGTGAAACGCCTTAACAAACGCGGCGGTTTCCTCTATCGATGGTGGCAAACCTAATAAATCGTAGTAGGCACGGCGAACCAGCGTTTCCGGTGAAGCGAGGTCGGCAGGTTTCAAATCGGACCTAGCTATTTTCAAGTCAACGAAAGCATCAATCTCGGATGTCGAATCCCATTTCGACACAGGAACATCTGGCTTAACGATTGGTTCAAACGCCCAAACATCCGTCTCTTTGTATCGCCGATTATCCCAATCTTTCGATAGTCCACCGCTCGTTGCAATTATTTTCCCAGAGACCTTTTCCGTTTCGCCAGCCGATTTCCTTATCAGTTCGACGCGTTTTGAATCCGGCCAGACTGCCCCTTCATCAATCCAACGACTTACCGCGTCAATCTCTCTCTCCGAGAGACGGTCGTTTTCTTTAGGCGGCATTTCCAAGCCGTCCCATCGAATTGCTTCCATCATCAAACTTGATTTGGAATTCCCACGAATCATTCCGGGCGAACCAGATTCTCCACCTTTTAAAATAGCGTCAATATTCGAGACATTAAATTCGCCTTTAATATCGTCTGGATCTTTTCCATGACAGGCGAGGCACCGCTGCTGTAGAATTGGCAAGACGGCAACCGCAAAATGTTTCTCGGATTCGGAAAAAAATGGCTTATCTTTAACCTCCTGTGCAAAAGCATCGACCAGGATGCAATTAGCCAAGAGAGCAAGAAGTGTAAACAATTGATAAAGTTTCGGGCAGTTCATCGGCTTAGCTTGATCGTGACCAACAGAAAAATAACATCACGCTTTTAATTTAATCTATCGGTATCTTACCGTTTTTTCACAACCAAGCATAATTCAATGCCGCCAAAAAAAGCGAAACCAACGACTCCGAGAGTTACTTCATGGCGAAAAATGCATAAAACCGAACCGTCGAAAACAGCCTGTGGGAAGTAAAATTATTCGTCTGTCGCTTCTGGGCAATGGAAAAGACACTTTTAGCGAATGCGGCAAAAACTCGTTCGAAGATCAGCCAATTAATTGACCTTGATGTAGGCATTGGCAATGATTCGTCCGTCATTTTCGATCAGGACATTTTTTTGATCTATCTTACGATCATTGATAAATAGCGAATCGCCCTCGCACCGAACCACGACCCCGCCCACCAACTTTACTTTTTCCTCCGATAGAAGCTCTCGATTCAAAAAGTATTCCGGCGGCGTAAACACTTTTGACTCAGCTTCAACAAGCTCAACCCCGAGATGGGTCCACACATGAGTCCCATTCGAACTCCACAAATGAGTAAACTGATCATTCTTTGGCGACCGAGAACATCCACAACTTAAGAACAACACCAATACAGAAATTGCCAATAGACTCTGTAAGCTTGAGTGGGTGGAGTTCATTTATCTAATCCATCGTGGCAAGTTCAGCGGAATTGAAAAAGCTATTTAGAGATTGTTGTTCAACCTAAAGCATCGGATTTTTAAGCCGATTGATTCAATCTTCCTTTTGAAGCAGCTCGATTGACTTTACTTCGACCTTCATATCCTGCCCACCGTGAAGCTGAACGGCAAACTTCCCCGATTTTCTTCCTTTTGGATCGACAATATCGCTCGCGAGAATATCATTGACGTGAGTCACAATCCGATCGCCATGTGCAGAGACAACCATGGTCATCCAACCGTCAGAATTCCAGGCTTTGTCCCATTGTTTTTTTCGAATGGCCTGACGGTCTTCCGCAAAGGTTGGAAAATAGTGCAGTGGCTTGACCATCCAGCCGCGACCTCCCGTTTCATAAAGCCCTCCCATCAACGAAGAATTCTCAAGCTCGGCCTGAATCCCACTGATTCCAACCCCACTATTGTTTGGCTCACTGCGAAAATAAAACCCGCTGTTTCCTTCGCCAATTCGAAAAGTAATTTTCGCAGTGAAATCGCCGTAAGACGCTTCGCTGGTTAACAAGCCATGTTTTCGTTCGGCCTTCGTGCTGGTCCCTAACAAAATTCCGTCTTTGATCACCCAATTTCCGCCGCCAGTCGCGTTCCAGCCGTCCAGTGACTTACCGTCAAAAATGGGTACCCAATGGTGACGCCCTCGCTTAATTACTTTTAGATTTCTAAACCGGTAGAGCTGGTCTTTCTCGCCGTGATGTTGAAGCCCGATTCTTCCAGTCAAATCAACTGGGTCATAATAGTCCGTCGTCTTTTCACCATTCACCCAAAACTCCAAATGATCACCTTCGCAGACAATCCGATATTTGTTCCATTTTGACTTCTTTAACGCATCCTGCACTTCCGGTTGATCTTTTAGAGGATTAAGCCATTTACGTCTCCCTTCGTCGTAAAGCCCACCCGACCACTTGCGGTCGGACGGATCGACCTCACACTGATACCCAAAGACTCGATTTTTCTCCTCCTGTCCACGAACCATAAAACCAGAATTTGCTTTGCCCTCCGGCAGGTGCATTTCGCCTTCGAAGACGTAGTCACCATAGACTTCGTCTGACATTAAAAAAAACTTTTTCTGTGCGACTAAATGAATCTCACCGTCGACGACCGAAACATCGCCCCAGTCGAAGGGATTGTGCCATCCCGCCGTAGTTTTCCC
>WTFU01000203.1 GCA_011523945.1 Mariniblastus sp.
TTCACTCTCAAGCTCTCGTCCGTTTTGGCTTTCGTAAGTTAGCGATGTCGCTATTCGGTGTGGCAGGTGATTAGGCTTCAGGTAGTGGCGCGGTCTGTGGCGTCTCAGCTTTACGTTGGTCTGGATTCGATACCGAAGACCTTTTTGACAGTGGCCAACCCGCAAGACCGACCAACCGAACATTAATCGCGATCAACGCACACGCTATTGAAGCAGACAGAGGGATCCCAGCGATCGCCAACAGGGCGTCCCCCTCGAGCGCCGCGACCGCTATCGCACTCAGCAATAGCACAGGTGCGACCAAGCCAATCCACACGTAACGATTCAGTAGGGACCAGGCGGATATCGCTGTCACCAATGCGGCGATGGGAGCCACAATCGCGGCAAGCATCATGGTTTCAAAACGATATTGGCCAACTGTTGGATAGTCACCCCGACTGATCACAGTGTTCCCCAGCCAGCCAGTCGTAGCAATCACGTCGTTGTACTTTGCTTCGGAGAAACCAATTTCGTTATAGCGTTGCTGAACCTCTGGATTGACTGCAAATAAAAATGAAAAAACGCCAATGCCCATCATGACATCAACGATACGAATCTGCATTGGGTGCAACGAAGGCGGACCAATCCGCCATCTTCCAATAGCGGCAAGGATCGATAACACAATCATCATTGGTATGGCTAGGTTCAGTGCATTTGCAATTTGGCTCGCAAGCTGAAAAGCTACCCCCGCGGGCATTCGATTGAATTCGTATACAATGTTTTGCCACGTGTATACGCACGCGACTTGGGTAAGTGCAGCCAAACAAATCACCACACTCAAAACGAGTGCTCGAATCCAAACGGGACCCGGTCCCCAACTGGAAAGCAGCGTCGCAACTGCTATCGAACTCAACATCAACATGGTACCGATCACCATGAAGAGATCTGGGTTTTCGAACCACCGACGCGATTGTTCTTGCAAAGTGCAGCCACCGACCATCATTAGCAAATTACCGACGATCAAAACGGTCGCCATCCGCCGTGACATCGGGTGATTTGCAGGCTCTTGGACAGGCATGAGGCTTTGGACTTCGTTCACATACAAAGACGAGCTAAATATTTGGTGCGCCCGTTAGAAATCTCACAAATTCTATCATACTCGCTCTGAAGGAAATGCGTGAACGGGCACCGTTTTGAATTAGGCATCGTGTGCTGGCCATAGCTCTCCACAACCCTCGCTGCACGCCCCAGTCCATCACCCGAGCGATCCGCCGCACATCAATCTCCTTGACCGTGTCCGGCCCTGACTCGACCCGAGGCAGAAAGAGAATCGCCTCTTGAATCTCAGGGGCTAGGTTGGTTAGCCACATAATGTGCGTCATGCGGGCGGTCGTGACCTGAGCGTAGTGAGCAAGCTCGGATTGGTTCTTAATCACGCCGTCGCGTATTAGCTGGTCACATTCACGCGCCGCTATCATGACCGACAATCGGTATCAAAGTTCCAACACCGACGCCTTCGCTCTCAGGATCTCGCCTCTTGTGGAACGCGTAAGTTAGCGATGTCACTTTTCAGGAGTGCGACGGAGATTCGAAATAAAGGATAAACGCGGTTCAATAGCCGATCGAATTCGAGACATCATGTGATTCAGGCCAGTACCTGCATGTCGCATACCTAGGAAAACGGAAGCCGGCTGTTTCCCAAAATGTTGCAAAGCTTCAGATTTCTTTCCTATCGCCAGCGTCTTCTCAGGCTTCCCAAGACTGATCTCCATCGTTTTGGCTTCCCCTTCAACACACAACATCCAGGAGGTGGCAAGCAGACGCTATCAATCTCGGATTCACCGAGTAAAGCCAGCTTATCTGCATGTCTTGGCGCTATGTCGGCCGCACTCACGCACGTTGAGGGGAGTCCGTTCGGAGTCGATGCGTCGACCATCTCTCGATACCAATTCGCGTATTCCGAGTCCTTTCCCGTCCCCTCCGAAATGATACGAGAAAATCTCTCTGCGAACTTCGCAGCAAGTTCAATCGGCGCATCGTCCATTGCGTCGTCCCATCCGAAGTAACGAAAATCATGAGGACTGCCATAGAAGGCCGCCGGTAGGTTCTCCGTCTTATCGTTTCCCAGTAGTTGCATCGCCTCCATGCTTATCAAAGGCGAGATCTCGGCTCCGTGCCGTTGCAAAACATTTATCGAAGCCGTTAACCAACACTGCCAGTGGACACCCGAATTGGAAAGCTGCGGACAGATCCGCACTCGTTCGAATCCTAAATTGTGTAGCTCTCTCACCATAAGAACGATTCTTCTGCTGGGCGTTGCCGCATCCATTTTCGCTCCGGGGAATGACTTGGTAGTTTTTGCTGGAGTTTCTATTTGCCTCTATTATCAGAGCAGTATAAGGCAGTAATCTCGAACGGATAAAACGGCTGTCTTGGTTGGTTGTGACCGCGCACCCGTTCAATCGTTCATCGCATTCCACAACCCCCGCCGCACTTCCCAGTCCATCACCCGAGCGATCTGCCGCACATCGATCTCCTTGACCGTGTCCGGCCCTGAGTCACACCCAGTTTAGCCATCGTAAGGTAGCGATGTCGCTATTGGGTGGTCCAGGTGAGAGTCGAATCAACGCTTTGATCATTCTCCTGCCACGAAGACAACGATTCTTATTTGAACTAGAAACGTCAATCTAACGCTGTTCCATCGATTTCGAATCTTTCCAACCGACCATTATCAAAAAGACGGGGTGGATCGTGATAACGGTTGCCCCCGAATTGTCGGTAGTAATAGCGCTTTCCTTGAAGCTCTGGAAACAGCGCCGCAAACTTGTTCATTTTATGGAGCATGATGCAAAGCTTTTCTTCATGGTTCAGTAGATTTCCATTGACGCTAAAAATCCCTGTCACACGAGTATCCTTTGGGTCGTGAACATCATTTTTTCTGGTAGACCCGATCTCAAAGCGAACACCCTCAGATACCCAGTGGATATGTCCTACCTTCGACTCACCGAATTCTGCAGTGAAATCTGCATCCTGCTCAATTGAGGTTTCAATCTCTTCCCTCAAATCACGCCCACCCAGAATGACGTGTGCTTCGTAGAAGTAGGGAACAGACTCTCGATAACGTTGCACGCTGAAGAACATGGCGATTGGCAGCACAGTGACGATTACCACTGCACCGATAATTAGCTTTTTTGCATGCATATGAATTGCCGCCTAGCACGTTATCAAGACACGGAGCCAACTTCCCTATAG
>WTFU01000176.1 GCA_011523945.1 Mariniblastus sp.
TTCCAAGACTTGCCATGGTCGTCACTAAAAATCGCGTTGGTGTAGTGGTTAGGCCACTCGGATCGATCATTCTTTTTTCCATAATACCTCGATGCACGAATGAGGCGTCCACGGTGAGGGCCATGCCGCAGCGTGATGCCGTGTTCGTTCATATGCATCGAAGGCAAATGACCATTTTTATCGGGTTCAATTTTTATCTCGTCAGCTTTCCAAGTCTTACCATCATCCTGGCTGCGATACATCGTCAACGGTGCCGGTGGATGGCGGTCTTCGACAAACATCAAAATGTCTCCCGTATTTTCGTCGACGGTTGTTCCACCTCCGTGAATTCCAGATTTTGTTATGGATAATTCGGGGCCCCACGTTTTGCCTCCATCTTCACTTCGGCGAACGCGAATATGGTTACTTCCCCAGGACGCCAGAACCGTCCCGCGAAGTGTTACGGTGACGTTCGGAAACCGTTCATTTTTAAAAACCTGAGTGGATTCCAAAACAGGCGCTCCAAGGAACGGCTTCACTCCAGACTCAATCGGCGATTGCGCAACAGACAGTTGTGTTGCTAATAAACAAAGTAGTGAACAGAGGCAGAGGCTTAGAAGTGGCGAGTTAATTTGTCTGAGTTGGTTCATGGGTCGGCATTCAATTTAGACTGAGCTTGGTAACACCCACATTGGGCAGTCCGTTGGTGATTTAAATTACTGTCTTAAATTACTGTCAATTTTAGTCGCTGAATTACGCGGTGTCATTTTGCGAGGAAAGGCGTATGCTGTCAAACAAAGCTGATAATTAGCAGGATTTTGTAATAAGTAAGAAGATTGATTGCTAATTGAGTTGCATTTAATTCTTAAGTTTCGAAGATGGTCGAGAGCTAAATGTTTCAGAAGAGTAAATTTAGTAAAGAGCACTTTGAAGCATTCCATTGAACGGTTGATCACCGAGGCTGTAGGCTCGAAGAATGTAATTTTTACCGGCGCGTGTGGTAGCTCGCACAATTAATTATTTCTGATGCTAAAGGGTTTGTGGCGATGAATTCGAATATTGCGAAGTGGCTTGGCGTAGTCTGTTTTTGTATGGGCGTCGGTTTGAGCTGGGGCGAGCGGGTAAGTACAGCACAGGACGCGAGTTCGGATTCGCCGAGTTCAATGCGTTTTCGAGGAAATAATGCAGATGGCCTTGCGCCTGATAATTCAGGTTTGCCGGAATCGTGGTCAAAAACAAAGAATGTGAAATGGGTTGCAGACGTGCCCGGTTGGGGTTGGTCTTGTCCAGTTGTTGTCGGGGATCTTGTATTTTTGACGGCGGTTATCGGTGATGAGGAAAATGTAAAACCGAAAAAAGGACTTTATTTGGGCGAAGGAGTTCGGGACCCAGCAAAGGGGCTGCATCATTGGATGGTGTATTGCTTTGATCTTAATAGTGGCAAACAGATTTGGAAAAAGGAAGCTCACACAGGGCAGCCTCTAATTCCGCGTCACCCCAAAAGTTCTTATGCGGCCGAGACGCCCGCGAGTGACGGTGAGCGTTTGTTTGTCGTTTTTGGAGATGTAGGGATTTACTGTTACGACCTGGACGGCAATTCAATTTGGTCTAAAAAGATAGAGCCCAAAAAAACTCTCAATGATTGGGGGGCAGCATCCTCTCCAGTAATTCACGATGGAAGACTGATTGTTGTTTATGACAATATGGAGAGTTCCTGGATTGCATCCTATGATGGAGTTACCGGTAAAGAAATTTGGAATAAGAAACGTGATGAAACCCATACCTGGTCTACTCCATTTGTTTGGAAAAATGAGATCAGGACAGAAATTGTTGTCCCAGGGCAGCGAAAATATCGTGGGTATTCGCTGGCGGGTGAGGTGCTGTGGGAGTTCGACGGCAAGGCGAATCTTGTAATTTCGTCTCCTTTTTCGGCTCACGGATTGTGTTATTTAGCTTCCGGTTACGTGGGCGCACCTCATAAAAATACGTTTGCAATTAAACCCGGAGCGCAGGGTGATCTCGCGCCTAATGCGGACAAGTACGACGAGAACGAGTTCATTGCCTGGCATACGCCGCGGTCGGCGCCTTATAACACCACGCAACTGGTTTATGGTGATTATCTTTATACGCTTTATGATTTTGGTTTTTTGACTTGCCATGACGCGAAAACCGGTTTGGAGGTCTATGGTAAGCAACGGTTAAAACCCCGTGGTTCATTCACAGCCTCACCGTGGGCCTACAATGGTAAAATCTTCTGTCTTAATGAGGATGGATTGACTTATACAATTCAGCCGGGGCCTGAGTTCAAGATTCTTGAAACAAGTGATTTGGCCGAACTGTCTCTCGCTTCTCCGGCGGTGGTAGGTGACAAATTGTTATTGCGAACGGCTTCAAAGTTGTATTGTTTAAGCGAGTCTGAGTAGAAATTTTGCTTCGCCGAAGATAATTGGGAAATTGTTGCCGATTTGACTGCCCGCCGTGATTGTTAAAATACAATGACCGGTGGCGGGTGGCATTTCGCTCATGTACCCATTGTGGCAATCATGTTAGGCAGTTTTATTGGATTTTAGATTTAGCTGGACAATGGATTTGGTGCGTTTTACGACTGCGGTATCAATTTTGTGCCTCGCCCCGCTGACAGCTGGCTTTGTGTTAGCTCAGGATTCGGTTGCAAAGTCTCGACGGTATGAGCAGGGGCCCTTGGTTAAAAAAGATTATCAAGGAACAGCGCCCGATTCGATCAAGAATTTTGCGGCTTCAACTGAGATAGAGGTTCGATACGACTATCGTTATCAATTACACCAAAAGAATCAGCGGTTTCAAATCTATGTAACAGACCTAGATATTTACTCAATAATGCTGCCAAAAAAATCATGGAATCGGCAATTGTACAACGTCCGACTTCTCGACCATGAACAAGGGCATTTTGACATCGGTGAGATTTTTGCATTGAAAGCAGAGATTGAGATGGCGAGAAAGATGAAAGACAAGCGGCGTTTCTTTAGCACTGGAAAAAGTAAGGCCATTGTGATTGCGAAGCTAGAAGCAACACTGGATCAACAGTTTTCTCGTGTAGTGGTCGAGATGAAAAATGAGCAAGTTGTTTACGACAATGTAACGAATCATGGTCTCGACTCGAAGGCGCAAAAAATCGCCCGCGAGGGCCACGCTGAGCAACTGCAAGCATTGCAAAAGAAGGCCAAAAGCTTGGCGGGGCATCAGTAGTCGTTCTCTGGAATGGACTGGTT
>WTFU01000182.1:0-1581 GCA_011523945.1 Mariniblastus sp.
CCCTTATCAAGGACGTTTCCTGCACCCTCACCAAACGTCGTGTCGTAAATGATAATGTCGGCGTCGGCTGCAGATGTCATCAATGCAATCATTATGACAACGGGAGCGATTGTCTGACTCAGCTTGATACATGCTTGTGCCATTTCCGTCGGTTCCAAAAGGTCTTGATAAAGGTGAACGTTTTGGAAGAGTATGGGCAAGTTGGTAAAAGAATTCAATCAAATAACCAGCTTTAATAGAGATTTTGCGAGATTCACGGAGAATCTGAGTGGCTTAGCCGCTGTTTGAGAAGCAATTGGGAACACTAGGCCACTTCTAAATTGAATGGTGACAGCAAAATTTGCGGAATATTCATCCATGTTTTTGCAAAAGTTCCGCTTCGGATGTAGAGGGGAATGCCGCAATACGATTCTTGTGGGTTCAGCTGAAATTGCTGGATTTGTAAAATCCAGCGTTTTGAAACAGATTTGCCGTCATCCTATAGTGCGGCATATTAACGAACAATGGACGAAACTAAATGGACCTACTCCCAGTGCGGTTTTCAATCAAAACACTTTTTGTTTTGACTTTAATGATTGGAATTTGTTGTTGGTTCCTTCAGCCTTTTTCACCAAAGATTCAATTTCACCTAGACGGTTCGGATTTTAGCTCACTACCTTATTCCGATGCGTCTCCCAATCGAGTGAAAATTAAATTTACCAATCAAGGAATCTCGCGTGTCTACTACCCCGGCACCCCTTCAAAGGATCAGTTGGTATCTAGCTTTGATCTCGTGCATGACGGTCAAGCAGTTTTGCAAAGTAATCCTCACTGGTTAAAACTAGACTCTTACAACCGGTACGTAAAAAGATCGGAACTCGAGGCTGGTGAATCTGCTTTCATTGAATTCGATCTGCCCCGCTCTTTTATTGGGTTCTCGATTCAGTTTGAAGTCAGTGATTGGCGGGGACGCAAGGCCATCGTAAATTCAAAGTATATACGCAACGACGGATTGTCGCCAAATTTGTAACCGGCAATTTAAGCAAAAGCGTTACAGCGTTTGAATGCGGACTTTGCGAATGGGTTAATCTCTTTAAAACACCAATGCCATGTTTTTTTCCCTTTCAATTTTGAGTTCTTGGATTGTTGTTTTCCGCAAGGATGTGAATAGATGAATGGCCCATATTATGCGTTCTCATTGCATTCTGAGAAAACGAATAGAGCCCTAAAGAAGTAAATAATTTAAATTTAAGAATTGGGTTTGTGAGTTGGGGCGGATAGCAGCAAATCCTCAAGTTGACCCATTGGGTTTGAGATTTTTTCCGTCGAGACGAAATAATGAATTTTCGGCTATAAATGGGAGTACCGTTATTCTCTTTCCAAAAATCCCGGAGCATTGAAACCGCTTTGGTTAAATGATGTGCGTACAGAAGCAGAGAAGACACGTAAACTTGGATACAATAGTAATGAGTCGATTGAGAATTTTCGGTTGGCCTAATTCTTTGGTATGACAATCGCGTATAATTTGAATCAAATTATATGCAGGTGCCTTCAGCTAACCGAAATTCTAATTAAGAGATGCTGTAACTGCTTAATCGCGTT
>WTFU01000182.1:1681-20145 GCA_011523945.1 Mariniblastus sp.
GCCTTCAGCTAACCGAAATTCTAATTAAGAGATGCTGTAACTGCTTAATCGCGTTATGTCGATGGGAATGTGGATGATTGATTGCCAGCTTAAAAAGAGGGGGGCTTGTCTCTCTTTGCTAACGGTTTCCATGTTCCTTTTCTGTTGTAAAGAGACCGTTCGGGCGGACTGGCCAGAGCATCGCGGTAATCTTCAGCGCACTGGATATCGTGAACAATCTTTGAAATCAAAGAATTGGGTTCCTGCTTGGAGGTACGACAGCTTCGCTGCCCCGAGGCCTGCGTGGCCGGCGCCCGCGAAAGGGAGTTTATGGCAAAAGCTCGACCGAATCGAGGCACGGGTTACCGACGATGCTGCTGATGTCCCTCTTGTTGTCACGGATGCAGGGGGAGTATCTCACGTGTTGATTGCCTCATCGGCCAATGATCGCTTGGTGTCAATCGATCCCTCCGATGGAAAAATTCGTTGGCAATGTGTCACTAGGGCCCCGATTCGCTATGCTCCTTCGATATCTGAAGGAGTGGCCTATTTTGGCTCGGACGATGGGGTAGTAAGAGCAATTGAAATTTCAGATGGGAAACAACTTTGGCAATCCAAAATTGGACCTTCCATGCCCTTTATCGTTGGGAATGAGCGTCTCATTAGCCCGTATCCCATACGCACCTCCGTGCTGGTCGAAGAGGATCAAGTGTTCGCCACCGCGGGACTTTTTCCAAGTCAGGGTGTTTATTCTCTAGCCCTCAATCGCGCGACGGGGGAAGTTATCTGGAGGCGGAAGATTCCACAGTCTCCCCAAGGCTATTTACTAGCGGATTCAGAGAAAGTTTTCGTCCCAACAGGCCGAGCGGAACCGTTTGCTGTAAAGAAGACAGATGGAAGTTTTCTTTTTAAATTACCATCACCGGGCGGAAGTTTCTGCATGTTGACCCCCGATGCATTTTTTGCCGGGCCGGGTAATAGCTCAACAATTCAAGGCAAAGCGAAAAAATCAAATGCAAAGATGCTCTCTTTTCAGGGGAAACAATTCGCAGCCGGAAACGGTAAGATATGGACCGCCGACGGAGCACAGGTGGTCGGTCACGACATGCGTGCGGTGTTGAAGGGCGAGAAATCACTGGCGTGGTCAGTGGATTGCAAACTGGATCAAGCTTTAATTGTCTCAGGCGAACCCGGCGCACTAACGCTCTTTGTGGCCGGTGGTTCCAAGATCAGACTTTACGACGCCCAAACCGGGCAATCGAAAGGTGAGTTATTTTTAGAAGATCCATCAGCCAAGATTAAATATCTAGCGGTAGGTCATTTGCCGGACACGAACCACGAAATATTAGTCGCTTCGACAAGAGAAGGAAGGGTGTTTGCCTGGCGGGGTGATGAAGTTAATCGATCAGTCGCATGGCCCATTTCTCAGACAAACAAGACTGATTTGTATTCCCCTGACGAAGATTCTATCGGGCGAATTGAAGCGGTCCGCGATTCATTGAAATCGCCAAAAGGATGGGCGCTTGTGCTTGAAGATCGTGACGGCCGGTTCGTGGAAGAACTATTGCTGCAGACCGATATGAGAGTAGTGTCATTAGTATCGCAACCAGCGGATGTTCAGCGTTTGCAAAATGTATTTCAGCGTAAAGGCCATTACGGGCATCGCGTATCGGTGTGGCAACATGACATGACAGAATCCATTCCCTTTTCAAAGGGTCTGTTCAATCTCGTTTTGGAGGCAGCCCCCTTTTCGCGTTCGACAGACGAGCTGCTCATGTTGGTTGCGCCTGAGTCGGGAGTTTTGTGCCGGTTTGGAAACAAAACGCCCTTGCGGGTTCCAAGTTTAAAAGGTGTTGGAGTTTGGCGACATCAATATGCAAACCCGGAAAACAGCGCGTCGACCTCAGACCAGATTGTTGGTTCGGCTTCCCAATTTCAATTGCTTTGGTTTGGTGGTGTCGGCCCCCAACGCATGCCCGATAGGCACCTCAGAGGACCTGCTCCTCTAACCGCAGGGGGTGCGGCGGTCATGCAAGGAGATGGAGTACTCATCGGAATTGATCCTGCCAACGGTACAGAGCGTTGGCAACTCGAAATGCCGGAATCCGCAATGCGTTACGTGACGCCGTTTGATGCGGGTTACGCCTGCCTCAACGGTAACGGCAGTCGGCTGATGGTTGCCGCCCACCGAGAACTTTGGCAAGTGGATACTTATTCCGGAGAAGTTAAGAATGTAACGTCCGTCGATGTCAAAAATAGATGCTGGGGTTATGTTGCCGAGCACGATGGAGATCTTTATGCGTCGGTGATGAAGACATCGGCTCCCCGCACCGCGACTGATAAAAAGACACGATTTACTTACGTCGATTCCGATTATCGATCCGAACGACCGTTAGTGACCAGTCGTGAATTTCGAAAATTAAATCCAAGTGGGGCTGGCAAATGGGCTTACGAAGCCAGGGGGGTAATCCTTAATGGGACGATTTCGCTAAATGATCAGCAGGTCGTATTTGTCGAAGCGCGATCGAGAGCTTGCCGCGAACATCAAACCGATCGAATTCCAATGGCGACGTTGATGGAAGAGGCTTACCTGGTCCTTTTGTCACCGCAGTCGGGCAACGTTGTTTGGGAAGCCTCTTTGAAATGGTCGGGCGCACAGAATGTCCTTTATTCGCAGCTATTTGATGACAAGATTGTGCTAACCACATCCAAGAGCATCAATGACAAGGCGCACTACATGATTCGAGTTTTGAGCGCGAAAGACGGATCACTGATTTGGGAGTCCGCGCACGAACACGTCAAAAATGGTCTGTTCCACGGAGAGCAGGTTCATCACCCGGTTATTTTAAATCGCCCCGAGGGACAAGTCTTACTCGTGGCGGAGCCTCACCTTTATGATTTGAAAACGGGCGAAAGACAGGTGCCATACGGCGCCGAGCCGGATTGGGCTCTTCGCCGACCTGGCCACAGCTGCGGAACGATCACGGGTGCCGGCAATTCCCTCTTCTTTCGAGCGAGTAACCCGACCGTCATGAATCTGGCAGATGCTAAATTCACCGCGCTTGCTCCAACCCGGGCGGGTTGTTGGATTAATATGATTCCGGCCGGTGGGCGGTTATTGATTCCTGAGGGTAGCGCGAGTTGTGTTTGCCAGTATTCCCTTCAAACTTCCATGGCATTTATTCCGATTGAGTCTGATGCAACTGAGTCGGGGATACCCACTCTGCCGGATATTATTCCGGCGGTGAAGGTTCTTCCAGCGAGGCCACTATATCGCTGGGAATTTAATTCAAAGAGGGCAAACAATCAATCGGTTCAGCCCGTAATCGGAGACGTTTCGCTTTCGGCGGCGGAACGGCTCGAAATCTCTTCCAGTGGTCTTAAGTTTAATGGAACTCAATGGTTGGCCAACGATCTTAGTACGCCGCGTTTGCCACCCATGCCGGAGACCGTCACCTTAGAGGCTCGTTTGTCCGCAGGCGCATGCCCGGAGTGGACTGGAATCGTTGGCGCCGTGCAGGACAATGGTAGTTACGAACGGGGCTGCATGCTTGGAATCCATCAGAACAAATTCTTTTTCTCGCTAGCTTCATCTGAAAATCAGAAGCTGACCTATTTGATAGCGCCGACGGCTCTTAAGAAAGGAAAGCCAACCCATCTTGTTGGCACCTATGACGGACGCACCATGCGCTTGTACGTCGATGGAGTTGAAGTTGCCCAAAGCAGTGAGCAGCAGGGAAGCTTGCGGGTTGATGAAAGGAGTTGGTTAACGATTGGTGCTTATAAAGACAATGACGAGTTGTATCCATTTCGAGGCGAAATTAAATCCGTCTCCGTTTATGAAGGTGTTTTACATCCAGAAATGATGAAAACCTCGAGCGATAGCCCTTAAATGTGAGAATGATAGAAAGTCGGTGATCATAATTAGTTAACAGTTGATCGATATAAAAGCCGCCTAGGCACCTTCCACAAAAAATTTAACCGCATAGCATTGCAGCAATTGATGTTCGATTGAAGTCAACCATCTTTGAAAGTGAAATCATTTCGTTGGCCAACCAAAATGAACCCGTCAGTCAAACTGAGCGAATTACGTCGCTTGATGTTCTGCGTGGTTTCGCATTGCTGGGAATCCTCATGGTTAACATTCAGTCGTTTGGCCTGATTGACGCAAAATACATGAATCCCACCGCGATGGGCGAATTGCAGGGAACGTCCTATTGGTCTTGGTGGATCACATTTGTGTTTTTCGATTCGAAATTCATGGCGATTTTTTCGTTGCTATTTGGGGCTGGCACCGTTTTGATGTGGCAGCGAAGCAGCAAAGCAGGTCGAAAATCAACGTGGTTGCACTACCGGCGGATGCTCTGGTTGTTGTTATTGGGGTTGGCTCACGCGCATTTGCTTTGGTTCGGCGACATTCTCTTTCTTTATAGCGTTTGTGGAATGACCGTTTACTGGTTATGCGGACTAACGCCGCGTTGGTTGATACCGCTCGGATTATCCTTTGTTGCGGTCGCATCCGGCATCTCACTTTTAATTGGTTTTTCAGTGCCGTATTGGAACGAACAACAGTTGACGGAAATGATGGCGGACTGGAGGCCGACCTCGTTCCAAATCGAAGAGAATCTGGCAATCTATCGTGGCAGTTGGCTGGAGCAGGTTTCGCACCGCAGCGAAAACGCGCTGTTCATGGAAACGTTCCTGCTAATCATCTGGGGTTTTTGGCGAGCCGGTGGATTGATGTTGATCGGAATGGGATTCTTTAAGTTGGGTATTTTCAACGCTGAAAAATCAAACCGTTTTTACATAACCGGAAGTATTCTTGGTTTTCTGTTCGGCTTGGCAATCATTATTGCAGGCATAGAAAAGTTTGAGAATGCGAAGTGGAGTTTCGAGTACTCATTCTTCTTTGGTAGCCAATTTAATTATTGGGGAAGTCTGTTTATCTGCTTCGCATACGTTTGCATCGTCATGTTGTTTTGCCTAAACGGTTGGTTGATTTGGTTGCAGAATTCACTGGCGGCGGTCGGCCAGATGGCTTTGACAAATTATCTACTGCAAACCCTTGTCTGTACGACTTTGTTCTATGGTCACGGTTTTGGCTGGTATGGTTATCTCAGTCGCAGCCAGTTAGTCGGAGTCGTTTTGGTGTTGTGGATTGTTCAAATGATCGGATCTCTTTTGTGGTTGAAGAGATTCCGTTTCGGTCCGTTTGAATGGTTGTGGCGTTCGCTAAGCTATTGGCGTTTACAACCGATTTTTAAAAATTAAGTTAAACGCAGGGGCTTACTTTTAAAGTTTAATCCAGCGCAACAGTCATTTCTGCGGAGAAGACCGATTCGGGATCAAATCGCTCCGATAAAGATTTGTAGATTCCCGCGATCGTTCGCTGAGGGGTTTTCGTTATTTTTTTCCCGGACGGGAGCACCACCGTCACCGGCTGGTCCAGATCAACAAAGTTGTCATTCAATCGAATGGTCAATGATTTAATTTTGTCTGCTTTGTCGATGTTAAATTGAGCGGCCTTGGGGGGCTCAGCATTGGTTTTTGAACTGCTTTTTCCCGTCATCGTTACGGAAACGTGGCTGCCTCCAACTCGGTTCTCTTTATCAACTGCCAACCAGTAGAACCTTTGATGGGTTCGGCCGGATTGGAACCAGACAATTTTTTCGGGTAGTGGTTCACGGGTAAACTTTGACATCCAGGGGACTGCCACCCGGTCATCGCGATTCATCCAGTGCCCGTATTTTTCATGAATGGTTACTTCGTGTTCGTATCCATCCGGGTCATTTTTCTGTAGTTCTGCCAGTTTTTCTTTCCATTGACGTGCGATTCCATTGCGATTGTAGGCTTTATCTTGTCCGCCCATGTGCAACGTAAAGCCAATGTTTCTTAATCCAAGTGGAGAAGCATTGTTGGGGTGACCCGCCATCATCGCTGCGGCGGCAATTTGATCGGCCATCCGAGGAGCGAGTTGGTACACGCCATCTCCCCCAGCCGAATAACCCATGATGTAAATCTGGTTTGGATTGACGTCCTCAAACAGAATGGCGTCTTCGATGATCCTCGTGAAAAAGTCATCAATATGCCCCTGATGCCAAAGGTTCCATGTATTCGTCGGCGCTCGCGGGGCTAAGTAAACTCCTTCTTTCGGCTCATAGAGACCAATTTGGTTTCTCCATTGCTGGTCATTGACCCGTGCCGCCGTTCCACCTCCACCGTGCATCGATATAAATAGGCGTCGGCCTGTCTTTGGTTTTTTCCCGAAGACGCGGTAATCAAATTTCATTTCTAGGTTGTCTAACCGAATAACTTTGTCGGTCCACTCTTGCTTGCGTTGATCGGTTAATCGATCGCGAAAGTCCTTCAACAGGATATCAGAAGCCTGTTTTGCCTGAGCCTTGCTTAATGGAATCTTCGAGAAGTTTTGGTCGGTCAATTGGGGTCTGTCGGATTCCGCTTGTTTCACCCAAGAACTGAGTGCTTTGATCGCGTCTGCGTTGGGCGAATCGGTGAAACCGTAAAGGCTTGGGCTGTTGGTTAATAAGGCGGAGAATATCGTGAAAACGATGAAGCTAGTGCGGATCATGAACTTATTGGGTGAAGGGAAACGGATTGAACTGTTCCCAGCATACGTCATTTGGGCGACGAATCCCATCGCGAAAGTGTTTGAAAATTAGCAAAATTCAGTGATGCGACTCCCCTGCTCTTGCCACGTTTACAGTTGCGAAATTTGAGTTGAATGGAAGGATGTACGAACAACGCGATCAAATAGCTCAATGTTAGACGAATACCGGGCTGATGTATTAAAGCCTTAATATAATGTTTATGTTCGGTGGACGGTTTTGCAGTCGTGGAGAAATTGTTTTTCTCAAAGAATTGAAGGTATGGGGCGTGCCGAATTGGGAGGAGTTGGCTTGCAGGTCGTAGACAAAATTTCTTAACTGCGAAATACTGGTTGCACGACTGCGTTCTATCGTTACCGTTTTAGCTGCGAGGGTTATTTGTATCGTCATCAATTTACCTTGGTTCGTTTTATTTTTACTCCTTGGTTTTCAGCCTTTCAAACTCTAGCATCCATTCCACCAACTCCACCGTACTAAACACTGCCCTGCCCCCTTCGCGATGATCTGCCCCTTCAAACTCCTTATGTTTTACATTTACATTCCCTGCCGCCCTCAACCGCTCTACCATTTTTCTAATTCCAGCTGGGTTCTTCCCATCATCGCCGCCCGCCATCGCCCAAATCGGCAATTTCGAAAGCTTCTTCGCATCGTCCTGAGCACTACCACCGGTAAAACCACAGGGCGCAGCCGCCGCGAAACGATCCGGCGATTGATTGATCCACCTCCAAGTGGCCCCACCGCCCGCGCTGTAGCCCATCACATACACTCGATCCTTGTCAATTTCAGGAAAGTTTTCCAACACGTAATCAAGCATGGTATCTAACGAATCCGGGCTCCAACGTTCCGACGAGTTAGGATCAAGAACCACCAGCTTTTTACCCGCAAGCTCCGCCAAATCAAACCCCCGCTTCATCTCAATCTGAGCCGCAAGTTCCAGCTGTTGTTGAAATCCAAGGTTAAACCAACGCGGCCCTCCACCATGCAAATTAATCAACAACGGGAGCTTTCCATCAACCTTTTCCACAGGTCGCGTCACCAAAGCAAGTTTCGTCATTTTCCCTAGTTTCTTATGCAACTCCGCAGGCCACTCAATAAGCTCCACTTCAACATTCTTAAACCGGGCATTCATGCTCGCCAGCGTTTCAGTGAGTTTCGCATCCCCCGCCTTCGTCGATTGTGCCGCTGGTTTCGATCGCCTAATCCTCTGTCTTGATTTAACGAACGCTTGGACCTCCTCCGTGCTGAGTTTGCCGTCCTTATCTTTGTCCGTTTCGGGAAAGCGTTTGAGAATTCGCGTCATTTGCTCTTCGGAGGGCTGTTGCGTTTGCGCATTTAACAGAGGGTCGGTCGCCAGCAGAGCGAGGAACACGCAGAGCTGGATGAGTCGTTGGTTATTCATGATTAACAATTCCTTATTAAACTGTGCGCGTGATAAATATTTTTACTGATGGCGATTTGAATCGACCTCTGAAGCAGTCTTGCATCCCAATACCAGTTGGGAAGTCTTCTGGGGCAGATCTAGTGTTCGGTGTTCAACAATAGTGGGTTGCCGTGTATACGGCGAATACGAGTACCGCGTGCGGAGGTTGATTTTACCCTCCGTCCTGGTTCAGCTGCCCGGTTGGCAGACCGCGTACGCCCACCTTAGGCACAATCGAAATCGTCCGGTGTTCATTGGCGAACCTCTCTGCCTCGGCCATAGTTTTGAGAACCGGCAATCCATCGGGCATCCAGTCGCTTCCCGGATACCAGTAACGATCTCCAACATCATAGGCGCCTCGATAACTGCCAAGCGAGGTCACACCCTGGGCGGCCAGATCCTTGGTCTGAACAACACCGCCTCTAACTTTTGGGGTAATTGGAATCAGATTCAGTCCCTCTAAATTGCCGTCAGTGAAGACGTCTCGACGCTCACCCGTTAGATTGCCCCGTATCGAACCGCGGTCAACGATAGGGATCAGCCAGTTCTCGTCCCGCTCGGGATGCAACAACCCTTTCTTTTTCTGCACATTGTGGGTTCTCTTTTCCCTTGGAGCGATTCGGTCCTGAAAGTGTTCAACGAGATTGTTCAGGACATTCCAGTCGTCAATGGGAGGAAAGTTTAGCTCGACGCCTGGTATCCCATCAATCACTCCGGGGTTGGATCGGAGCCGCGACAAAGTTGAAGCACTCAAGACGTTCCTGATCAAATCAGCGGGCGTTTTGTTATGCACCGCAGTGTTGTTGTAAATATTGAAGCTGCCATATCCCTCAATGCTCAATGCCCGATACGATGACCAGAAGACATTGTGGTGTACATTCAAATCCGTGCCGGAGATATCCAGCCGAACCGCGTTTCCGTTGATGTTGTGGAACCAGTTATGGTGAACTTCCGCGTATCGCTGCGACCGTGACGGGAAATACACTCCCGAAGCGTCGGTGTTGTAGCGGCCAGTATTGAAGATATGGTTGCTGGAGAAAGTTGGGTTCAGGGACTGCATCTTGTCCAAGTCCGGCACAATTCGAACCGCGTCCGACGGGTTGTTGAAGAATGTGTTTCGGCTGATTCGATAATTGCCAGTCGGATAGAGAGTCAGTGGCCTGCGCTCAAACGTGGCGTGCCGATTATTCTCGGTGAACACGCAATTTTCGACAGACAAATCTTCTCCCGTCAATCTCAGGGCGGATTGCATGGCACCGGCAAACAGGCACTCTTCGATACGGAGCTTTGAGCCCGCGATCTGAACTGGCTTCGCCTCGCTGTCTCCCCGTACGCGATCCCTGTGCAACTGCTCGCCGTTAATGTACTTGAAATGGACGTTCTCGAAACGGATGTTGCGATTCTCGGAAGCTTTCATTCGCACGGAACAGGCCAGAAAGTCGATGCCTTCTATCGTGATGTCGGAAACGGCTTCTTCTTGGTCAATGCAGTAATCAACAGTCTTTGCCAGGACGACGGACTCGTTTGGGTTGCTCCCGTCTGGAGGGCACAGGAAAAGCGTGCCATCGCTGACAAACCACTCACCGGGAGCATCCAGCAAGTCATAGGCCCCCGCCAGAAAGAACAGGCTGTTGGTCGGGTGGTACTCGAACGATTTCCGCAGTTTCGGAAACACGTCCGGCGTCGCTTTGTTGCCGTCCTGTCCCGTGTATCGTGGAGAGTAGAACCTCGTTTCATCCCATTGCAAAGTCTTCCCGTCGAAGGACTCGATTCTTCGGCTGTAGCAACTGTTCCTCCTTCCGTAGCGGAGAAAACAATAACCTCCGTCCAAATCAAAATTGGAGATCTCGTTAAAGTCGAGACAGGTCAGCACGCCTGGTCCCGATCCCTCAGTGGCATTGGCCCACTTTTTCTCGGCAATCCAGTTTTCGGACCAACCTGCGTTTGGCCACCGAGCCCAGGTCATAGGCTGATCGTTATAGAACAGCTGTTTGGGGCTATCGTTAACATCTGCTTTGTAGATACCGGCGGCGTGCTCTCTAAAAGACGTTTTCACTTGCTTCAGGCCACTGAAGACCGCCCGCCTTGGATTCTTGGCCTTTATGGTAATCCCTGATTTGAGTTGCAATGTTCCGGTATAGACACCGTTCAGTACCACGAGCGTATCGCCGGCCTGCATCCGGTCAATGGCGTGTTGCACCACGGCGAAAGGCTGGCTCTCCGATGTTCCCGAGTTTCGGTCATCGCCCGTTGGCGAGACGTAAAACGTGTCCGCGCAGGCTACGTCTATCACCGACGAAAAAACAATTATCGCTGCGATCACTGCGATGGGGCCCGATAATGATCTAAACATGAATACGCCTATAAACACTATGAAATGAAGCAGCGGCACGGTGATGGAAAACGCCCCGTCACGCTCGCGTGCAACGGCAACCTTTCCCAGGTTGACAGAAGGAATCATTGCTGTGCGGGACCAAGCTCGACTCGCGTATAGGGGCTCGAGAGATATTGGTGATAGCCGTTAGTCATGTGCCCGTGATTGCTGAAGAATTCGACACTTGAAGCCCCATGCTTCAGGGGCACGGTAGCGGTCCATTCACCAGTCTTTGTATCGCGTTCCATATCCATCCACTGGTCGTCGGGGATCTGGACGTGTAAGAACTGGGCGGAACCTGCCGGGCCGCGGTCATAGATCCACCAAATGCGCCCGCTGTTTGGTTGAGTTCCGTCCTCAAAATGCACACGGACGGATAGTTTGTTCTGGTCGACTTCGTAGCTGGTCTTCGGCGGCTTCAGCAAGGAGTCGCCGCCAAAGAAGTGGTTCCAGAGAAAGGCTTCCACATTCTGTTCATCCTTGGCTGAGGCGTGATGCGGTGTTTGGTCGTGTCCGCCATTGGGTTGGTAATAGACAGGCACCTGAGGATGGTTCTGCGCCCCCCAGAGAATGTCATAGGCGACATAGTCATGGGTTCCCGGCTCGAACAAAACATCGACGCCGCGCTCGGTCAACCGATCCCAATTTTCCGTAACGCAGGTGCTGGACCATAAGCGATCTGCAAAGGCTTGCATTTCGTCCATGGATTTTCCCGCTTTGACAAACATTTGCCCCATGCTGCCCTCAGAACCCACCATGACGCGTCGATAAAATCTTGCACGGCTTTGATCCAAATCGATATCGCCAGACTTAACTGCGTGGAAGAAAGCTTTGTTTGCCTCTTCAGCTTTGGCAACTTCTTCCCTCTCGCCTCTTCGAGTCAGCGAAAAGTAAGCAGGCGCATGGTTGGAGCAGGTCGCGGTAAAACGCTCATCATTGATCAGGGCGGTCGCGGGCGACATGCCGTTCTTGGAGCTTCCCGAACCGGCAACTTTGCCTTTCTCGAAGTAATCGGTCTCCGAATACGCCGCGGTGGTAGCCCGCATCAAGGTCATCGACCACATCCACAGAACCGTGTAGCGCGGATTCAGGTCTTGCATAAACATGCGCTGCATTTTTTGCTCAAGGCCCCGTTTGCCTGGAATTTGCCGGAACGCCTTGACGTGCGTCTTGACGATGCCAACGCCACCTGCCAGCAGTTTGGCTTGAAATTCAGTTGGGCGAGTGTCTTCCATCAGCCCTTGATACGCATTGGATCCGGTAATGCTGAAGCCCTTTGCTTTGCCCTTGCCCGGTACAATCATCCGTACGGGAATCCGGTAATCTTGTCCCGGCCACCATTCGGCGACATTGATCTCGATCAGCTTTTGCCGCGTTGCACCAACGGAATGCCAATCCTGTAGAACCTTGGTGTCAAGCGTGGTTTCGTCAAGGATTTCTTTTGTACTAAATAACGAATCAGACGAAACAATCGGGGATGTTTTTGGCAAGTCCCGCGTTTCACTTTGGGCTTCGGGCATCGTTGGAACTGGTTGCGGTTTCGCTCTTTTGGAAGCCATCCGCAGCAAACCCTTCTTTTCTGAATCGGATAGAGTGCCGTCTCCATCTCTGTCAATTTGCGGACGTCGCTTGAGCACTTGCTGCCAGACGACAGCTTCTTCATCATTGGAGAGGACCCCATCGCCGTTCGTGTCAGCTTGCGGAAAGAGTTTGAGAATCTGTTTCTTGGTCGTATCGTCCGCATTAAAAATTAACGCTCCCATCAAAAACAGGGTTGGGAAAAGGGCAAAATTAAATGCAATTGTTGTCTTCATAGAATGACCCCTGAAAAGATTTGCTGCGGACACAGATTTAGAATTTGTTATTTGTCTGTAAAATTAGGGATGTGTTTTTGGAGTGGAATGGTTCAGTTCGTCGTGTCCATTCGTTCGACCTGCTTTCCAGAAGTATGTTCCGAGTAGTGATACCAGGTCTCGGAGAGTTTTGCCGTTTCGATGAGTTCAAATTGTCTTTGCCTGCCATTTGCGAATTTTGCTTCAATACGAAGGACCACACCGCTATCCACGTCTGACCAAAGGTCGATTACATCCGGGTAGTTCGCCCGATTCGACTTAGCCATCGCGCGGATGCGATATTTTTTGACTGTTTTGGTCTCAACGAGTTCCATTTCGTATTGACGTTCGATCAGTGATAGTAATTCTGATATAGCGAGTGACAAGGGTTCGTCGGGTGATGTGACAAGTTCCAGTAAACGCCGCTCAGGAATTCTACCTCTCAGCTTTGAAACGATGTTTTGGAAATCGCTTGTCACCCAGACTGGTCCGTTTCTCTGGGTAACCCAGAATTCAGACCCATCGTGTCCCATCGCATAGGCACCGTCGACGGGTTGGATAACAAAACGTCCTTCACCACCCAAACTCATCATGAGTTCTCGTGCCCGAGTTTGATCGACTGACCTCGAAATGGTTATTCGGTAAGTCCGGTCTATTGGCTCCGCAGCGGCCCGTTGAGCCTTCTGCAATACGCTGTCGGCGTTTACCGGTGAAGGCCAGAGTCCCCAACAGACAATTGCGATTAAAATACAGCAAACGGCAATTGACGAAGAAGCGACCCAAATGGGAGAAAGTAGCAGATGTTTCGGGCGCTTGATACGCAAGGAAGGCGTCGCGGGTTGCAAAGGGGCTTCTGGACCACTTTGAAGTGCGCGTATGACGCTCTTCCCGAGCTTTTGGTTCCCAGAGGTTTGGGTATTTTCTTCAGAGAGGAAGCCGTCGTATCCCAGTGAATGTAATCGTCCCTCCATTCGCATATGCGACAGAAATAACGTTTTCAATTCTGTCGACGTTGAAATCGCAGCGGCAAGTTGCTGCTCCTGTTCGGCATCCAGATTTCCTTCGAAATGCCCAATGATAAGATCCTCTACTTCGTTCCGTTTTACCGACTCATTATTTGGACGTTTGTTCATGAGCCTTCCTCCGCTATTCGCAATTTTTTCTGAATACAGCCATGCAGAAGTTTTCGTACACGGCTGAGAGCACGTTGGATTGCCGATGGAGTTGAATCTAATTGGTTCGAGATTGACGCAAAGGAGGCACCGCTTTCGTATCGCAAAGCTACGAGGAGGCGTTTTTCGGTCGGAAGACTGTTCAAGCACTCCCTCAACGCGGCGGACTCACTGTCAACGGTCATGACTTCCGTCTGGTCTTCTAAAAAGGCAGCGGAAACCACATCAATAAGTTCTGGTGATACAATACGAGCTAATTTGGATGATTTTGCCCGTTTCCGGATAGCGTGAAAGGCCTGACGACGAACTACCTCCTTGGCCCAAGCTCGGAAATCGCGGATTGTTTCTGTTTTTCCAGCTTGTTCCATAACGACAACCGCTGCATTTTGATAAATCTCCTCTGAAAGATCGGTATCTCGTGTAATCGCGTAGAGGTAGCCCATGAATTCGCTGCGGAACCGAAGGTACTGTTGAATTTGTGGTATTTCGTTCAAGACGATTGCTCACTCCAGTTAGATGACACAGTGCCCAAGTACCAATATTGAGATTTCCAGACACACAAATTAAAAAAAATAGTGAGAATCGTATTAAATGTTCAATTCGCTTAATGGAAGGTTGATAAAAATTTTACACCAAGGCTGATCTTCCGACCGCATGGCGTTCGTCTCGATCAAAACTGTAGCTTGTCCAGACATCTTTATTTCTGCTAACTACGACTCTGTAAATCAATTTATTTTTGGCGTTCGTTATCTTGCAAATTCGGTGTTTTCAGTTGTTTTCACGAGCTTCGGAATAGAAAGTTATTTAGCCCACGTTAGATCGTGAATTTGCTCTCACTGGCCGCGGTTTTCGGTTACGATTAGCGTGAGATAAAGTTTATTTTTTTAAAGATGCGATCGTATGACGCCCCAAATTATATGTTTCCGTTTTCAAGTGCAGTTCTCTGCCTTTCTGTTAGCTTTTGTTTACGCGGTTGCTTTAGCTGGAATGGCTGAAACCGTTCAAGCTCAGGAAACATCTGTTAAATTTAATCGGGACATCCGTCCTTTATTGTCCGACCGCTGCTTTCATTGTCATGGCCCAGATGAAGAGGACCGCAAAGAGGGTTTGCGGCTTGACCAAAGGGACGGTGACGAAGGTGCACTAAACGTTCTAGTACCCGGCGATGCTGCGGCCAGTGAGCTTTATAAGCGGATTACCTCAGATGATCCTGATTTCGTAATGCCACCACCCAATGCGCACAAAAAACCTCTGACTGCGGAAGAAAAAAATCGTTTTCAAACTTGGATTAATGAAGGCGCGGCCTACGAGGTTTTCTGGGCATTTGCACCGCTCGTTCAGCCTGCGATTCCTGACAATCCCGTTGATTCTTGGGCGGTTAACGCCATCGACCATTTTGTTAAACGGAAACTGGATGAGCGTAAGACGCTTCCTCAGGACACTGCGGATCGGCGAACACTGTTGCGTCGACTTTCTCTAGATCTGACCGGCCTTCCGCCCAGTCGTGAAGAGTTATCTAGATTTTTAAGCGACAAATCGGGTAACGCGTATGAGGCGGTAGTTGATCGTTTACTCGCTTCGCCGAATTATGGCGAGCACATGGCAAGACACTGGCTCGATCTCGTTCGGTTTGCTGACACCAATGGAATTCACCACGACCATTACCGAGACCTTTCACCCTATCGAGATTGGGTGATTCGGTCGTTTAATCAAAACTTGCCTTACGACGACTTTGTCCGATACCAACTTGCTGGTGATCTTTATGATACTCCCACAAATGATCAACTGACGGCGTCCGGATTTAACCGACTCCATATGATTATTGACCGTGGAACGATGCTGCCCGAAGAGAGTCATGCGAGAAATGTGATCGATCGAGTTACCTCGGTGGGGACTGCCTTTATGGGACTTACCGTGGGGTGTGCGGTTTGTCATGACCATAAATACGATCCGATTTCGTCACGCGAGTTTTATCAACTGTATGCATTTTTTAATAATATTGATGCGACACCGGAAACGGGCGGCCGTTCTGGAAATGATTTTAAACGAGGGTTGCAGAAGCCCTACATTGAATTGCCGAGTCAGGAGCAACAGCGGGTTCGAGACGAATTAAAAAATCAACTATCGAAACTACAAGAAGAAATTTCAGTTTTGAAAGTTCGCGGTTCTGCGATTGAAAAATCTGACAACCAAAATGAGTCGAAAGAAAAGTCTTCGGACACGCAAAATAGAATTCAATTAATGGAGTCGAAAGGCAGCCAATTGCGAGGCGAATTGGACAAGCTTGAACTGTTGATTCCTGCTGCGATGGTGATGAAAGAGCGGGAAGATATCCGGCCGGCTTATATCATGATTCGAGGCGCCTACGACGATCTTGGGGAACAGGTCGAACGGGGTACGCCTGCGTTTCTGCCTCCGATGCCGGAAGTCACGGGTCGTCCTAAAAACCGAATGGATCTTGCGAACTGGTTTGTCAGTGATGAACATCCGCTTACGGCAAGAGTGGCGGTAAATCGGTTTTGGCAGCAGTTGTTTGGTGTCGGAATTGTGAAAACGTCTGAAGACATTGGTGCCCAAGGGGAATGGCCAAGCCACCCCGACCTTTTGAACTATCTGGCAGCGCGATTTATTGCGTCAGATTGGGATATTAAGTCATTAATGAAGGAAATGGTTATGTCGCGGACTTACCAGCAAAGTTCGGACGCACCGCCAGAAAGATTCAAAACAGATCCGGAGAATAGACTGTTGGCGAGAGGTTCTCGCTATCGACTGGACGCAGAAGTAATTCGGGACCAAATTTTAGCGACCAGTGGCGTTCTTAACAAGCAAATGGGCGGCAAGAGCGTTAAGCCACCGCAGCCGGAAGGGCTCTGGAAGTCCGTTGCGTTACCGAGTTCTTATCCAAGCCGTTACGTTGCGGACTCGGGGGAACAAGTGGTGCGTCGAAGCGTTTATACCTTTTGGAAACGGGGGATGCCCCCTCCTCAGATGACCATTCTGAACGCGCCAACCCGAGAGGATTGTACGGCCCGCAGGGAACGGACGAATACTCCGCTACAGGCGCTTTTGTTGATGAACGAAGAGCAGTATATGAAAGCGGCACAAGCACTGGCGATCGAGGCGCTTAGCTGGAGTGACGAGGGAAGGTTGTCGGCCGTTTACGAGACAATAACGGGCCGAGTTCCGGACGATGGGGAGTTGGAAATTTTGCACAAAGCGCAGAGTGATTTTGAAGCTTTTTATAAAGAGCACCCCGAGTTGGCGGCGACGTTCGCCAATGAAGCGTTTGATGGCAAGTATGCGCCTCATACGATTGCGGCCTGGTCAATGATTATTAATACGCTTTACAACCTGGATATCACGAAAACTCGTTCCTGAATTGTCTTTCCAGTTTTAAATCAATTTGAGAATACCTGAGATGGATCAAAATAATTTTTTGCGAGCCCGTCGGCAATTTCTGCAAACATCGGGAATGGGATTGGGTGTGTCTGCACTCGGTTCCCTATTGCCGCAAAATGCGTTGGCCCATAACGATGGCGCGCCCGCGGCAAAGCATGTCATTTTTTTATTCATGGCGGGAGCGCCCAGTCAGGTTGATTTGTTTGATTACAAACCGGGTCTTGATAAACAACTCAAAAAGCCTCTTCCAGAAAGTATAAGCCAGGGCCAGCGGGTCACCGCGATGACACGAGGGAAGGAGCAATTAGTGGTTCCCTCGATGTTTAAATTTAATCAAGCAGGCAAAAGCGGTTTATGGATGAGTGAACTCTTGCCGCATCTGTCAGAACATGCTGATAGGCTCTGCATCTTAAAATCACTTAACACCAACGCCATCAACCACGATCCGGCCAAGACATTTGTCTGTACGGGTTCGGAGTTGCCCGGGAAAGCGAGTATGGGTGCTTGGTTAAGTTACGGTTTGGGTTCAATGAATAAAGATCTTCCGGATTTTATCGTATTGACTTCTGCGTTTTGGACTGGCGGAACTAGAAATGTGCAGGGGCTTTATAGTCGCCTCTGGGGAAGCGGATTCTTGCCATCCAAACATCAGGGAGTCGCATTCCAAACCAATGGAGACCCGGTTCTCTTCCTATCCAATCCAAAAGGGGTGGACTCGGAGGTGAGGCGGCGAATGCTCGATGCCGCCGGGGCACTCAACCGGAAACACCTCGGCGAAATTGGCGACACCGAGATTGAAACGACTATTGCTCAGCAGGAAATGGCCTTCCGCATGCAGGCGTCCGTCCCTGAGTTGACGGATTTGTCAAAAGAATCCAAGGAAGTTTTGGAGAGCTATGGTCCTGAAGTTCATAAAAATGGATCGTTTGCCAGAAACTGTCTGCAAGCTCGAAGAATGGTGGAGCGTGGAGTCCGATTTATCCAACTGTTCCATCGTGGTTGGGATCATCATTCGATTCTCCCGAAACAATTGCGAGGACAAGCATATGATATTGACCAACCCTGTGCTGCCCTGATCGAAGACCTAAAACAACGTGGGTTGCTCGATGATACGTTAATTGTTTTCGCCGGTGAATTTGGACGTACCGTGTATGGTCAGGGAAAAATTTCAAGAGATGATTACGGTCGAGATCATCATCCTCGGTGTTTTTCGGGTTGGCTTTGCGGGGGTGGAATAAAGGGCGGAATTTCTTACGGGAAGACGGATGATTTCAGCTACAACGTTGCGGAGGATCCCGTCGCCGTTCGGGATTTGCACGCCACTCTTTTGCACCAGCTTGGCATTGACTATCAAAAGTTGAACTTTCCATTCCAAGGATTGGATCAGAAATTGACAGGTGTGGAAGAAGCTCGTGTGATACGAGAAATACTTTCCTAACTTCGCCGCTTGCAGCAGGCGTCTGGATCGAGGTTTAGCGTTTTCAGTGAAACGCCGGTGGAGGCTCGGTTCGAAGCTTCGATCGGTAGATTCGGCAAGATTGCTCGTTTAGGCCTTTAAATTGTCATATCTTACCGGATTTGTCGTAGCGCACTAGCGTTCCAGGCTTTCCGAGCCATCGAATTGCCTCGCCGAGCAAGAGCCAACGATGCAGTAGATTCAAG
>WTFU01000188.1 GCA_011523945.1 Mariniblastus sp.
CATCACTCGGCTTACCATCACTTGGCTTACCATCACTCGGCTTACCATCACTCGGTGATTCAGACTCTTCTGAGCCAGCTATTTCTTTTTTAAGTGATTCCGTCTGCTTTCGAATTTCAAATTGCTCGTCAGCGACGCCGTCCAATGCCCGTAACCCTGCATTGGATTTAGCGTCCGTATTTTCGATAACCTTTGTTTGCTTTCCGATCAGATCTTCTAATTTTTTAATCTGGGCTTCCAGGTTTTTGATCGTCTTCTCTTTTTCAGCAATCTTTTCAGTATCTTTGGTTTGACTCTTTTGCTCTTGTAAACGCTCTTGAATCTGCTGCTTCCAGCGTTCGAGCATTTTCTCTTGATCCTTTTTGGTTGCCTTTTGATCTTTCTGCTGCGTAAGCAATCGAATCAAAGCTTCCAGGTTTTGAATAACTTCATCCAGTAACTGATCGGCTTCCTGATATTTTTCGTTATCGAGCAACAAACTTATCTGGGCCATTTTTTTGGTAATTAGCCGTTCTTTTGATTGCTGATACGCGGCAACAAGCAATTTTGCACGTTCGGGTTCTTTTTCGCGAAGTTTCTCTGCGATGACAGTGAGCTTTGTCTCTAATTCAGACATTTTTCGCTCTACGAGACGCTGACGAACCCCTAATTCGGTTTTTAAATCGGAGCCTTTGGTGTCATCCTGCGCTACGAGAGCGTTTAAGTTTGTCAATAAAATAAGGGCGGCGAAGAATGCCACTTTGAAAAAACTTAATCGGTTCATTACTGCCATCCCACTACTCCTCTTTGCCAAGCCGACCCACAACCAACTACGTCTAATTTGACAAGATGTTAGATTTATTTATCAAAGATATCGTCATCATCACCGTCAAATATCCCATCTTCTGGTTTGATACGATCTTTGATACCGCCCTTGATTTCTGTCGTTTTGCTTTTCACTTCTAGAAAGTCATTGATAATTTCCTGAAAGCTCTCCGAATCCGCCATCGCACTCAGGATCCTCTTCATCTCCTCGAGTATCGCCAATTGCAACTCGACCGACTGATCCACGATCTCTTCTAGCTCAGCTTGATCCCGAACCGCTCGGCGGGCGTTATCAAATTGCCGACTGGCGAGGGAAATCAACTCAGAATCAAGCTGTCGAATTGGCCCAATAATCCGTTCATCAAATCTCGTTTCAATTCGTTGCTCGGGGGCCAGTTGATTTTCAGCCTCATCCAAACGATTATTTTTCACTTCAACCAAAAACTCTTCGAACCGGTTCGCGACGCGGTCCAATACCGTACCAACTCCTTTTTGTTTCCTCACGAGCGAAATCAATGCTGCCTCACGTTTGGAATCAAATTCCTCCTGACTTACACCATCGGTTCGCGTTCGTGCAGCGATCGCCTGTATCTCAGTCATTAAAGCCAACTGAACTTGATAGGCCTGATCATCAAAGGCCTTGCGTTGTTCGATTTCCCGCCGCAATAAATCTGCTCGCAGCTCTTCGTCGGTGACGACTCTCAGCAGAAATTCCTGTGAACGACCAACATTCGGTTTTCCAGGATAATTATCTTTCGCCGTCACCGAAAACCGAAAGCTAGTACCGGGGGACAGTCCAAGCGGTTCGAGATCCAATTCAGCGAAATCTTTAATTTGCCGTACGGGCAAGCCATCTTCGCCTGATCGTGGTTCTGCAAACACCAACTCACGCTGCCCCGTCTTTTCATCATTATCGCCCGTTTTCCATGTCGCATCAAAAGCCAGCTGGGTTAATCCATAAGAATCAACCGCCTGATAGGAAGTCGGCAAGTTCGCTCTAGCTGATACCAATCCGCTAATTCCCAACAAGCTCGCTCGAATTTTTGGCGAATCATCGTCTTTAATTGTCATTCGAAACTTAGATCGCCGAGCCCCTTTCATCCCAGAACTATCGACCAATTCAAACTCATATTCACCGCCAACTAATTCCTTCCCGTCTTCCGGAATTGTTAAGCTGAATTCAGTATCGTTCTCGCCGGACTGCATCGGATAAACCACTTCATCGATTT
Source organism: Mariniblastus sp. (assembly GCA_011523945.1). Lineage (GTDB taxonomy): Bacteria > Planctomycetota > Planctomycetia > Pirellulales > Pirellulaceae > Mariniblastus. Next base: position 2,034 of record WTFU01000188.1, read on the forward strand.
TCAAGTTCGCTGCTGCCAATGATTTGTTCGTCTTGATTCCAATTTCCAACCGACTGCCAACTAAAACCGAATGCGGCCCGGCTCCCTGAAGCTCCTTCTTCACCACTCCGGTGTATTCCGGCATAAGTACATTCAGATCCAACTGAATGACACTCGGGGGCTCGACGAGCTTTACATCGACCCAGGAAGTCACATCATCACCGCCCGACGCGCGGAACCGAAATGGAGACGAAACATTATGAAACACGAAAACATGCTCACGCCCATTTAACTTTCCCGTTGGTTTCATTTGGTGGAATGTCTTCCCACCTTGGTGGCTAATCTCCAGAGAAACCGAAACATCTTTCTCGAGACTATCTTCACTTACGCGAACCAATTGACGATGGTCTCCCCCGCGAGGCAAGATCAACTCACCGTCGACCGCTCCAACGATCTCCAGGTAGGTCGCCTGCGGCCACTGATCTTCGAGTAACAGGATGTTTCGATTAAACCAAGTCCTTAAAAAATCGGTCTGAATAACACCGACGCCAACCCCGACCGCCATCCCAACACCCGCGATTAACAACAACCAATTTTGAAAATGCCGGCTAAGATCAAGCGCTTTGGAAAAATCGACCGATTTGGATTTTTCAATTCCCTGTTCAATGGTCGCCGCAGCCAATTCCGCAGACGTCCCCCACTGTTTCCATGCTTCTTCCCGAGATAATTGAACACTGGAAAGCAAGCTTTCTTTCAACTCGGGGTTTTTACTTTCGACTTCATAAATCAATGCATCGTCACTGAGCCGGGACAGCAAGGGCTTGAGCACGCGAACACCAAAATAGGCCGCCGCGGTAACGGCCATTGCAATCAGCATCACCACACGCTGCGCAAAGTCCATCTTAAAAAATCGATCCAAGGCTACATCAAAAGCCAAAATCGCCAAGATGACAATCAACCAGCGTCCCAGTCCATGGATTAAAACCCAACGAGTTAATTTACTTCGCATGCGAAGTAGTTTTTCCATGACCAATTTGGGCATGTTCTTAGAGGTTGTCGTGACCGATGCCATTGAAAACGTTTACCTTGAATTCACCAATTTCTAAATCGCCTGCTACTTCTTCACCACGAGAGTCGAGACCAGCCTCGACTCCGTCGATTTCGCTACAACAACTTGTACCATTTACGCAAAACCCACTCGATAGAAAGCAACGCAACCGGCAACCCGTAAAACAACCATCGCAAATAAGGGTTAACATCCCAAAGCGGCTTCGGCGGACTGTTGAATTCAGCCCGGGTAACCAACGTAGGCAACACGTTGGGCACACTGGCAAGTTGCTCCAACCGAAAATACTTCCCCCCCGACTGTCCTGCTATTTCTGTCAATAATTTTTCATTTAACCAATAGGCACCCGACTCGGCACTTGGAGGAACCACGCGAAATGCAATCGGATCGATTAATTTACCTTCAGCATCACCTGCACCGAAAGAAACAGTTCCCTCAAAATTCCCAATTCGCTGAGCAACAAACGTGCCTTCATAACTCCCCTCTTGATTGGGGAGCATTTTTAATTCCACCGTCTGAGTCCGCCCATCCTCAGCTCGCACGATTGCCTTTTGAATCGGGGCGGTCGATGGCTTGAATTGTTCATCCAACACCCTCGCCACCAGCAACACGCGATCCCCGAGCTCAAACTCAGATTTTTCGGTATCGATAAACCCCCGTCGTGATCCTTGCAAGGAACGAGTCTCGACGAGATATCGAACTACCTGAATCCAAAACCTATCAAAATACTGAGCTTGCACACCAACCGGTCGCCATCGAAACGACTCTTGAAAACCTAAATATAACACCGAGCCCGCGCCGTATCGGCCCGCAACCATCAAAGGCTGGTTTCCTTCGGCATTGACTTGATCCCCGCTCTCCAACAGCACGCGGGCTGTCGGCTTGGCGGCAATCGCAGGGAAACTCCACAACACACTTGGAATCAAATCCCAGATCTTAGCATTGTCGCCCGGTTCACTGCGGAAACTCATAACTGGATGGTCCAGGTTGTGATTGACAACCAGCATTTGGCCAGACCGCATCTCTTTAGCAGAAGCCAGAGCCTCCACCGTATCGATAAATTCTGTGTCTCCAAATCTTACCGGAAGTAACTCGCGGATCGATTTCAATCGATTCATAGTGACGAACTCACTGGTATGCTGAGGGCCCGCCATAAACAACACCCCGCCCGCTTTAAACTTACAAAAGTCCTTCAGCAGATCCATCCAATTTTCATCGAACTCTTCGGGATTTGGATCAAACATCATCACGACGTTGTATGCTCCCAGTTCATCGATCGTACGCGGCAACCGGGTAATCGGAGCGTTGCCTTCCTGAGGACGCGTCTCATCCATCGTCTGCAGCCAACAACTGAGCGAAATGGTCTGATCCCGCTGCAGCAACTTGTAAACATGCTGGTAATCCCAACTTGCTTCACCGGCGATCAACAAAACCTTTACCTTCTCATCAACAACTTCCATCTCCGAAGTCACCCGGGCGTTATCGGCAACCTCGGTTTCATCTTCCAACTCTTTAACTTGAACTGTAAATACGTACTTACCAGACCGATTAAGAATATGGTCAAAATCTACTCGAATACGACCACCGTTCTCCGGAATGGAGACATTTTTTGACTTCACTTTTTCTGGCAAACCCGGTTTTCCTGTCCGCGCATCCACTTGTTGCTGAATTAACTCGACATCAATTTGAGCCGGCATACCTTCATCGCCAACTTGCGAAGTCTGCAATACGGCTTCTATCTCAAAAGGCTCATCGGGATAAGCTCGATCGCGCACATAAACTTCAGTGACGGCAATATTTTTTGGTGGATTTGGATCGCCAACCCCCACGACAAAAATTGGCACACCTTGTTCCGCCGCCTTCTGGGCGATTTCAACTGGATCTTCACTGCCATTATGCTGCCCATCACTAATTAAGAGGATTGCAGACAACCGGCTTGCATCATCCAGGGATTCACGCAAAGCCTGCCAAATGTCAGTTCCCAATCCACTGGCCTCCAGATCTGGAATGGTCTTCCGGATCAATCCTTCCGCGTCATCGTCTTCCGAATCCGTCGACGAATCGGAAGCGCTTTCCTTGGATTCTTCGGTCTGCTTTTTTACATTTGCCGGTATCACTGCGATGGGAACGTTGCCGTCAGAAAAGTTGACTACCCTAAGTGCCCCCTTGTCCTTTAACTCCTCCAACAAAGCCGGGTTTTTCGCAAACGCTTGATTGACAAGTTTGGATCGCTTTACCTGCCCATCACCAATTTCATCCGCGGGCAGACCGGTTAGCTCCGCCAACTTCTTCTGCTGGTCTTCACTGCGATAACTGTCGCCGCGGTCGAATGAAAGAGAACTGTCTCGCAACATCGCGATCGTTGGCTTAATTTCATTTACCTGCTGGTAAAACACGGAGGGCTTAAGGAACATCATTATCAGCAGCAACAGTACGGACAGCCGCAGACCGCCCATCGCTAATTTAACCGGCATTGGGCAAGTATTGATCTCCCGGCGATACATCCAAAAGACACCGAACACCACCCCCGCCAAAATAGCAATTAGAACAAAGACCCCCCACGACTCCGGCATGTTCGACCATTGTAATCGAGGCGTGCCAGCGCGATCGGGGTCGGCGCCAACCAACCACTCCAACAATCTACTTTCAGCAATAAAATTCAATGTTTTCTCAATTCTAACAATAACCCAATTCGCCGGTCAGCAGTTTCCAATTCGCTACCGAATCACCTGCCGGCCAACTCTAAGAAAAACGTGAACGCACGCTTCCCTAAATTATTCTTCAGCTCGTTTTCTATCTAACATATAAAGTCGATTTGCACCGTGAACCCAAAACCTCTCGCCATCACTATACAAATTGCCGACGGGCGCATTGGTTCCTAAATCAACATGTACCTGATTCAACACTTCCGCGCGTCCATTTTTGCCCTTCAATGACAATTGATAAATGCGATCTTCTACCGGCAGATAGATTCCACTGGGTGTCACAACGCCACGCCCCAGAGATTGACGTCCGTCAAACATCTGTTCCGTGCCCCAAATCATCCGCCCTTGTCCTTTGAGATCGTACGCGACAACCGTTTCAAAACCGCCGGCATACAACACGTCTTCGTAGACACCAATAACATAGTCGACTTTAAATCCAACCGGACTCATTTCCGTTCGCCAAATCAGTTCGCCCGTGTTACGGTCGAATGCTTCAATCGAATCGGTATCCGAACTAAAGCAGACCATCTGCTTGCCATAGGGAATAACGATATCACTCGACCAACCATCAAAATTCAGTCGGTTCACGGTCCAGCCGCTTCGACGCCCAAAATTATCCGCTTGCCCCACTCTGCGATAGCGTTTGGCGAATCGAACTGTCCCGGTCGCGGGATCTAACACAAATACCACTCCCATCCCGCAACTCACAAACAGATCACTTCCTTCGATAGAAAGCTCAATCGCGGACCATGGAACGGAGCCCGTTTCTGGCTCATCGCACAAAAACGACTGCCAAACTGTTTTCCCCTCTCGCTTGGGGTCGAGCGCATAGATGGAAATCGCACCGCCATTGTTGACGGGGACAATCACGAGATCTCCAAACCCAACCGGCGCTGCCATGAACCCGCCACTTTCCAGCCATTCGGACTCGTCCGTCTCACCATTAAAAGCGACCGGTTCTTTTTCTGATGCTTCTCGCGGCACTTTCCATAAAACACGCCCGGAGTCCGCATCGTAGGCGGTTAAGAAATTCTCTCTTGTCCTCCGAAAATTCGCATTCCATTGAGGGGCAACTTTAGGCTGTTTATGATTGTTGGAATCGTCCCATGACTTCCCTTCAATAGAATAGACAATGCCTTGGCAAATTGACATCTGCTGGAAAACTCGATCACCGAATAGATTTATCTCGACTGCCTTCTCCGGGAACTTCGACGAACCCGTCGCCTGCCCCGTCACCCGTCCGCCCCAATTCCGGCGAATCGTCGACATCATCATTGTGGCATCATCTATTTGAAACGCGTTCTTCCATACACTCCGCCACGCAATCGCAGACTCTGAAGTGCCCAGCAAGCTGTCAACTTTTGAAAGGTCTTCGATCTTTTTCCGATCCCAAACGGCAAGATCTGATCCCGTCTTAAAAAACAAATGATCGCCGTCAATCAACAACTCGCCAGCAGGTCTCCAACTCTTGTTTCTCCAAGTATCGATTAAACGAGCCTCCGTGGCGTCGAGCGTCTCTACAACACTCTCTCCAGAAGCCTCCCGACCGGTCAACATTTTCCCTTCAACATCGGCGCTGCGGTTATACCGTTCCTTCGGTTCGAAATAAAACTGCCAACTCGCCACCAAATCCCCTTTCATCATTTCTTCGGGGATCGCTTGCATAACACCGTAACGGTGGGAGTTGCCAAGCGACATCCGCCAATCCAGATTGACTTCGTCTCGCTCATTGGAAACCGCCAACTCTTTAAGCGAACGACTGACCAACGCTGCCTGATCAGAGTTACGATTAATTGCCAGCGCTTCAGCAATTGAATCCTCTGCCGCCGGCACATCTCCCAAAAACGCTTGGCACAGAGCGATTTTTGAATAAACTTCGTCCATTGGCACAGAAGGATCAGGATACTGCGTCGCGATTTTTTCAAACATCCGCCGAGCGCCAATGAAGTCAAATTGATCGAGATAGATACTGCCGAGATTAAATGCCGCTTCATCGCCAAGCGAGCTGATAAAATAATTCCGAACAACGCTGTTCAAAGCAGTGACATCTGCATCATCCGCCGCTTCCGCCAGAATCTCCTTTGCTGCGGCATCGGCAATCACTCGATAAGCCAACAATCCATCTGGAGGAAGCTCAGCGAGGATCGCCTCCACTTGTTCAACCAGTGAGTAATAGATTTCGCCGTCACTCGAAAACAAGGCGTCTCCACTCCGGTTCAACACAGCCTGCCAAAGCGTACAAGCCACTCGGTACTGACCGTCATTCCGCATCCGCTCCGCTTTTTCCAGAACGTCCTCAAGTTCCGGATCCGTCTTTAATACCGCCCCCGATTCAGCCACATCGTCTGACTCTACCATCACCCCGGCCGGGGCTACCCCCATTCGGAATTGGATTTGCTTAGCGAAACCAACTCCAGGAAACGCCACAGCGGCCAACAACCACACGCTAGTGATGAGGACCACCGACAAGTTTCTATTAACGAGCGAATTCATCATTTAATTACCAAAATCTAATCCCTTAAAGGACTACCGTTTCTTGCCCCACAACCAACCTAAAACCTGTTCGAGTACGAGCACAGCAAATAACAACAGCAGGATTTGAAGCCAAATTTCAGTTTCTCCACCCGAAACCTGCTGACCGACCAATCCACCGACTGCAACCATTGTTACCTTTTCGCCCAAAAAGTCACCTTCCAGAGCACTAGCTGGAATACGCTTCAATTGACTTTCCTGGGGGTCAACATTGGCCGCAAACAACACCATCTCCTCTTCACCCGTATGGCGAGTCAGCCCCAATTCGTAAAACCCTCGTCGCTGGACACCATCGAAATTAACCCGATACAAAACACTCGCCGCACTGTCCTCCAGTCCGTCCTTCTCTGACTTGGGATCCTGCTCAGATTCCGCCGCGGCATTTGGCTTGGCAATCGACTCCACTTTTTCATTTTGCGGATCCCGCAAACTGACTCGACTATCATAAGCTGACATATCAACGGGATAGGAAATCTCCCCCCCCAACTCAACGACTCCTTTTTCAGCGCCCGAACCAACCAAATAGTCGACTAAGTCGATCATAACCGGGGGAAAGGTTGGGCTACTTGGCCACATCGTCCAGTCGCCGTCGCCCGGGATGGTAAACACAATGACATTCCCCGAACCGTAACCCAAATCGACCATCGCCGGGGAATTATCTTTATCGCTCAACCGGAGTGGAACAGACAATGTCTTACCAATCAAATCCGAATTCAACTCAGAAGTCCACCAACTAAACACATCGACATTGGACAAACTCGAGGCATCGCTCTCCACGACGACCGTCAAAGACGGATGGATCTGCGGATCAATTTCAAAATTAACCCATTTGGACATGGTAGGATCGCCCATCATGCGATCCAGAGCCAGCGGCGAAAGACCCTCGCCACTCTGATAAAAAGTATCATTGAAAGTACTGGCACGAACTCGATTTCCCGGCATGAAAACAAGAGCGCCACCATCGCGAACCCATTGCTCAAGCGACTTCACTCGATCGGTCGAGGCTTCGTCGACGTTGCAAAGAAAAATAACTTCAAAATCGGAAAGCGATTCTGACTCCAACTCGCTGGCAGTCACTACTTTCATATTCATCCCGGTACCGGCTACTTCGAGACTTCGCAAATAATGCGTTTCACTTCGCTCGGAAGCCGACGACGGGTCACCATCCACCAACAGGACTGATATCCCATCTTTCACACGCGAAGCATAATAGCCAACACTATCTTCCAGCAATTGATCTGCGGCCAACCCCTCTTCTCCAAGAGACTGTCGATCGATCTCTGCCTTCACGCGGTAGCTCTTGAACCGCGGCTTCACCTGATCACCCTCCAACATTCCTGAATCGCCAGCCTCCTCTGAAGGGAACACATAGCGAAATGCAAGCTCGGTTTCCTGCCCTGGTGCAAGCGACGGAATCACCTCATAGTCCGGCTGGCCATCATCTATCTGCAGCAACACTCGGACTTGATTGACCGTTTGTGTTCCATAGTTTGCAACCGAAACATTGAACTGTATCACCTTATCCGCTACCTGAAGATTTATAGGACGCACACTAGTGATCGCGAGGTTTTGATCATTTGCTCCCCCGACGTCAACGAGAAAACAATCGATCGCTTGCTCCGAAATATCCGTTAACAAACGATTAGGCGCCGAATCGGTGTCGGCATTGAGTGCATTGAACCAGTCTCGCTCTCGCATATCGGAAAACGCATAAACAATCCGCCCTCCAGCCTCCCGCTGGCCACTGACGTAACGTTTCAGTTCGAGCAGCGATACCGTGTAGTCCGCACTCGAATCGGAGCACTCCAAATCATCAACAGCCTCCATGAGCGAGGGCAGCGTATTCTTAGTCAGCGGTTCATTTGCCAAAAGAGGCTGCTCTGGATTACTCGTCAACATGATTGTCAACCAATCTTCCGTGCGATCCGATTCAGCCAGTTCACCAAGCATCTCTTTAATCTGACGCTTCGTCACATCAAATGCCGGCTCAGCATCCAGCAAAACTCTCTGACTTAGCGAATCGTCGATCAGAATCACCCGCTCAATTTTTTGAGCTTGCTGCAACACCCGGGTCACACTCGAAGGAAGGAATGGACGTGAAAACATCAACGCCACCAACAGCATCGCAAGACAACGCAACATCAGCAAAATAAAATTTTCCAACTGCACCCGACGTCGGTTTTTTTTGTCAGCCTCAAACAAAAAATCCATCGCTGCCCACTGGACGACCTTAAATCGCCGCTTATTAAGCAGATGAATAATGATGGGCGAAGCAATCGCAAGACCGCCCAACAGCATCCATGGATTTAAAAACCAACTTAACATCTTTGTCTATTCCTTTTGTCGCCCGCGTCACCCGAACAATCGATCACCATGTTCAACGTGCACCATAAAATGTATCGCCTACCTTTGGCGGCCAGCCGAAGCAATTCCTCTAGAGATTCTTTCTTCGTGACTTTGCCCGAAAATTGAGATAACTCGAAAGCACCCCATCCAAAGGCTTGGAAGTGTCAAGCAAAACGTGATCGACGCCCGCCGTTGCACAAACCTTTTTGACTCGAGTCATATAACGATCCACCGCTTCCATATACGACTTACGCAATGAACGAGGCTCAGCATGCAACTCCCCGGCAGACTCCATCCCCTGAAAAAGGGTGTTATCTTGAAACGGGAACTCTAACTCGTCGTGATGCATCACATGAAAAACGACAACTTCGTGACGCCGCAAGCGGAACTGAGCCAGTGCTTTTGCCAGCTCCTCGGTATCGACGAACAAATCGGAAAACAAAGCAATCACACCACGTTTTCGAATCTGAGACCCCAAAGCAATAAACGGATCACTGACATCGGTGGTATTCGCCGGCTCCGTCTGCTCAAGCTCGTGGAGTAGCAATTTCAAATGAGAGGGATGGGACGATGATTTCAGGTTCTTATCGATCTTGTCACTGTACAAAACCAAACCAACAGAATCCTGCTGCTGCTGCATCAAGTACCCCAGACTCGCAGCGGCCGTCGCAGCATAATCAAACTTACTCCAACCCGACTCCTCGCCGTATCGCATTGATTTACTGCAGTCGACGATGAGATGACATTTTAGATTGGTCTCCTCTTCGTATTCTTTGATATACAAGCGATCGGTTTTCGACCAGACCTTCCAGTCAATATGCCGCAGGTCGTCTCCAGGCGAATACTCACGATGAGCCGCAAACTCGATTGCAAAGCCATTAAACGGGCTTCGGTGCTGCCCAGAAATAAACCCCTCAACAACCAACCGGGCGCGAACCTCCAGACGTTTGATTTTATCGAGTGTCTTGGGATCCAGATATTTATTTACCGGACTGTCAGTCGCCATAAACGGTCATTCTTTCGGAATAAGCAATTAATTTTCGAGAGGTCTCCAGTCAGCCGGAGACCGAATTTCAATCGAAGGTTTCACTCAACTGAACGCCTTCACCAGTTCAGGCGATATCTGATCCCCCTCACTGCGTTCTGGTATCTCATCAAGCAGACGGTCGATAATATCATCCGACGTCACCCCCGTTGAATCCGCATTGAAATTGGTAATGACTCGATGCCGAAGTACCGGCTTGGCAACCGCTCGCAAATCTTCCGTGGTAGCGTAACTTCTCCCCTCAAGTACCGCCCTCGCTTTGGCACCCAAAAGCAGGTTCTGCACACCACGTGGACCGGCACCCCACGAAATCGCCTCTTTCACAAACTCAGGACAATCATCCTCAAGTACTCTCGTTGCCCGGACTATCCGCAGGGCGAAGTGAATCAAATGAGGCGCAACTGGAACGCGGCGAACCAACTGCTGCAATCGCAGGATATCCTCACCTGACAGAACCTGCTCAACGGCATGATGCACATCTGCGGTCGTTGTCGCAGCGATCTGGAACTCCTCTTCATAGGTTGGATACTTCACGAATATCTTAAACATGAATCGATCTTGCTGGGCTTCAGGAAGTGTATACGTTCCTTCCTGCTCAATCGGGTTTTGCGTCGCAAGTACAAAGAATGGAGCGGGCAATTGATTTCGCTCGCCACCGATCGTCACCTGCTTCTCTTGCATTGCCTCGAGTAATGCAGCCTGTGTCTTTGGCGGCGTTCGATTAATCTCATCTGCGAGCACAATATTGGCAAACACTGGCCCTTTGAGAAACTTAAACTCTCGTTTCCCGGACGCCTTATCTTCCTGAATAACTTCCGTTCCCACAATGTCACTCGGCATCAAGTCCGGCGTGAACTGAATACGATTGAATTCAAGATTGAGCGTATCTGCCAAAGTGCTGACCATTAACGTCTTCGCCAACCCGGGAACACCCTCCAATAGACAATGGCCCTGCGCAAAGATCGCGATCATCAATTGCTCGATCACTTCGTTTTGACCGACAATGACTTTCCCTAACTGCTCGCGAACCGCTCGATAAGATTCACTCAGTTTTTCCAGTGCCTTAATTTCGTCGCCACTCAATTCAGCTTGGCCACCAGAAACGCGATCGTTCATACTATTTTCCTGACTCGGTAATAAAATTCTAAAAACGGAAGTCCATTTTACGGGAGGCTAACCTGTCTCCGCGGCAACCGCCATCTAACAGACCGTTGCGCGCAACAGATCCTTGCGATCTACAATTGAGCTGCAATGCAAGTGCAACCCAATTACTGCCCCAAAACAGACCCAATCCCTCGCGAAACCCTATCAGCGAAGCACCGTTTTTTCATCTAAATAAAAAGGTGATTCGTTCCGCTAAAACCGCAGCGTGCGGAGGCGCATTTACCCAACACACTCACTTCGATTAGACTCTGATTCTAACCCATGAATGGGTTAGTATTCCACCTTCCAACCAAAACTTCGTTTCTTTCAGAATGTTTCATTATTTTGACCAATCGTGTTTTTTTCGAACCGCCCGAATAACTGTCCAGCAATTTGAAATTTTCGTTCTTTGCGGGATAGCTAACCAAACTTCGTGTCCACCTATAATAGAAAAAGCCGAAAATAAGAATTCCGAGTTTATTCTCGCCACAATTGCAATGAATCAGTGACTTCCCCCATGAAACCGTGGAACCACTCAATTCGATCGATCAACGTGAAAACTGACTTACTGTAAAACCCCCAATCAACTTTAAGCTAAAATAACTCTTACATGGTCCAACAAAACACAATCCAACCACCGCACCAAAAATGGCGCCCCCTTGGAATGTCGCTGTTAACCCATAGCTTATTAGTAATTTTCCTGTTGATTTTTGGCATTTTCGCGAGAACTCCCCAGTCTGAAACCGGGAAACTGAGGCGAGCGGGGGTAGTCTTAGCCGTCCAATCTGACACCGACACTACCGAATACCTCGACGAATCCGACTTCCCCGAAGAAAGCCAGACGGAAACCCAGACCAACCAATCAGACCCATCTGCTCTGCCGCCTCCTGCAATGGCAGCCCCACAACAAACTCCCGACATCCCGGAACTTGCAGGGCCCCCTGCCGTACCCGAAGCGCTCATCGACGCCAACGATATGTCTGAGTCCATCCAACGAGGCAGCGCCGATTCTCACTATGAACTCTCCAAAGACGACTTAAAACTGATTGCTGCCGATCAAAAACTGATCAAATCCAGAGCCCCCGTCGGTGACCCAACCACGATTAGTGTCTTTGGAAGTGGAGGTGTCTCGGGCAGATCATTCGTGTTTTTGATCGACAGATCCTTTAGCATGGGCACTCAAGGCCTTGGGGTAATTGAAGCAGCGAGACAGGAACTCACAGAAGCAATCAATCAACTTGAGCCGTACCACAAATTTCAGATCGTGGGCTACCACCAACGAACCCATACCATGCTTCGGCGTCAACTACTTGCAGCCAGCGAAGCAAACAAAGCCAAAGTACCGGAACACATCCGCAGCATGGCTGCTTTCGGATCTACCAATCATGAAAACGGCCTTTATGCGGCTCTGGCATTCAAACCGGATGCAATCATATTCATGACTGACGGAGGTTACCCCGAGCTAAACAGCGGGCAATTGAAAATGGTACAGAAACTCGCCCCCCCAGGTTGCGAGATCCACTGCATTCAGTTCGGAATTGGACCCCTTCAATCCACAACGAATTTCATGACCAAACTTGCACAACAAAACGATGGATCTTTCCGCTATATTGATGTATCCAAATTGAAACAAGAAAACTAGGGAGAAAACCATTACTAACTCAACTCTCTTCGAATTTAAAAGTCCTCTCAGATTTCGCCTGACAACTTCAATTCTTCTGGTGTTGGCTATCTCCCCAATGCTATCCAAGCAGGCAGCTTTAAACGCAGAGGAATTTAAGATCAGTCTACAATCAGGAACGGTCATTACAGTTGATGTGAAAACACCATCGCTCAAATGGACCCGCGTTTCTGACAGCGGAGAGAGCAGGGAGGAGACTCTAAAAATTGCCGACCTTAACCGGATTATATTGAGCGATTCTCCGGTAGGAAAGAAAGTTGAAATCATCCGGCAATTAATTACAGATCTTGCAGACCGCAGCTTTCAAAAAAGAGAAGCCGCGGAAGAACAACTTTCCGACGCTGAAACAGCTGGTCAATTTACGGAAATGCTCCAATCCAACTTGGATCATCCAGATTTTGAGGTCCGCTACCGAATCAAAAGAATCCTGGCAAGACTGGAGGAGCAAGACTCTACAAAAAGGGAAAACCAATTTGACAGAATCTTTCTTAAGAACGGAACGGTCGCGGAAGGAGACCTGGGAGACTTGAACCTCGAACTATCCTACCGAGGTCAACCTCTGACTTTGAAACGCGAGCAGATCGCGATGATCTCCCCACCCTCCAATAAACCGGTCGCCGCAAACCGCGGCAAAAAGGTTGATGTCGAAATCTTCCACCAACCGCTAAATGTTTTCTACCGAGTTGACCAGACAAGAATCGACTTTGAAAAATCTCCCAGCGGAGAAGAACTCCGCCGCCCCGCGGACGTCAGCCAAACCTTTGTTCCCGTCGGACTGAAACTTGGCACTGAACAAAAAGGGTACATTGGAATTTCCGGATATGGATTCAAATTTGGACCCGAAAAACGCGCCAGCGGAAATTCAATTTGTGTTTATGAAACCGTGGGCACCTATTCCAAACGTTTTAAAGGCATCATGGAAATGCGATTCTGCATGCCTAATCAACCGTCTGTTGCTGCTGGGGTCATGGAATTTGGAATGCAAATGGCCCGCGTCAATCACAGCCGCGATTTTATCGTAGAAGCCTACAACGCCGACAACCAACTTCTCGCATCGGTTGAATCATCTGACGAACCGTGTGTGTTTTCGGGCATCAAATCAACTCAGCCTATTGCAAAAATCAGAATCCTTTCCAACCCCTATCTCTTTCGAATCGACAGGGCGATCGACGAGGATTATGCCGTGGACTCGGTCTGCTTCTCTCCTCCCGTCCCAATTGATTCGTTAACCCGGGAAAACCAACCCACCGTGACACTAGAAAATGGTGACCTGGTTAAGAGTGATAGAATCAGACTTACAGGGAACAACGCAATTCTGATCAATCCCGCCGGCCAACAGAACTACAAAATTGAATTCGACGAAATCCGATCAATTAACTTCAGTCATAGTTTTGAGAAAGACCCCAAGTCGAGAACGTGGACGGCAATGACGAGTGATGGAAGCATCCTTTCTTTTCTACCGGGCAATCCGATGACCAGCACGTTGTTTCCAAAGATTCAGCTTTCGCCAGATAAATTAAACGGTATGTGGCTAACAAAAAACCCTTCACGCTTCCCCATGAAATCTGATTTCGAAAAAGGGGAAAACGTAATCGTATTCCCGACCTGCCGAATTATCCCTGAAGCCATCTCATTTTCGAAACTAGGTTTTTCGTGGCCTGAAGATTCGGTCAAAGTTGTTCAAGACCTAACGATTGAAGGCGATGAGAAAGATCAAGATGACCCGACTCCCGACATGGATCGAGTCATCTATGAAACCGCATCGCCTGAAAACAGTCCGACCATCTGGCTCCAACCGCCTCGTTCCCCCCAAGGCCAACAAGGGCGAATCATTTTGGCCGACGGCCAGCAACTCGTCATCAATGGAGAATTGAAAATCCAGCTTGCTGAAATTCAAGAGGATAAAATTACAATCTCGATTGGAGGCGAAATGGCCACCATACCGCTAGAACAAGTTCAAGTCATTGAATTTCCAGATCGACCGTAGAACCAACTTTTCGAAATAACTCCTGTATTACAAAACAGTTTCCCAGAATCAAATTCCGGAAGCTAAGTTCACCACCTCAATTCCAAATTGAACACTTCTATCGAGCATTACTCTCTCATTTGGCCAATTTATGAATACAGAAACATCTGAAATGGAACTGGACGTGATCGCCGTCGGTGCCCACCCAGATGATTGCGAAATTGGCTGTGGTGGCACGCTTGCAGAACTCGCCGCTCAAGGGCTTCGTGTAGGCATTGTCGATTTAACCAACGGCGAACCAACTCCTCGTTGCCCCAGTCCGGAAATCCGAATCTCCGAAGCTGAAAGAGCAGCCAAAGCACTCGGGATAAAGAAACGAGTTACCTTAGATTTACCGAATCGCCAACTCTTCGATAATTTCGAATCACGAATTGCACTGGCGACACAATTCCGCCTCTATCGCCCCAAGATCGTTTTTTGCCTCGAAGGCAAAACTCCGATGGCTTCACCCGATCACTGGCAAGCAACGCAAATCACCGAGGCTGCGATATTCTACAGCCGTCTAACAAAATGGGATGAGCATTTTGACGGCGTGCCGGTCCATACAATTTCCCGCCAAGTGAACTATTCACTCTTCTTTGAATCAGACTGGAGCGGTTCAGGGCCGAGGCAATTTGTTTTTGACATTTCCGAATCAATCGAAAAAAAAATCGAAGCTGTGCAATGTTACAAAACTCAATTCCCAACCGAGAAAGAATATATTTATGATCGTATTCGTGCCATGGCCAGCGCCGTCGGACTGTCAGCAGGGTTCAACTATGGCGAGGTCCTCAGCTCGACAAGAACACTTGGCACGAGAAACTTAGCTGCAACCCTGATGCTGGATGAATAAAAAACATCTACGTTAAGCCAACACACCGTTAAATTCTCTGCTTAAAATTCTTAGATGATCGACTATGCCAAGTTCTCGTATCAACTTCATGAGCTCCGCCAACAAACGATTGGCTGGAATTTTAGAACTCCCATTACCTTCGGCCACTGGAAAGAAACACCCGGACACCTTCGCTTTATTCGCTCATTGCTTTACTTGCACCAAAGATCTAAAGGCGATCGTGCGAATTAGTCGAGCCCTTGCAAAGCGAAATATAGGCGTGCTTCGATTCGATTTCACAGGACTTGGCGATAGCCAGGGAAACTTTGCTGATACCAATATCGAATCCAACCTCTCAGATATTCAATCCGCAAGCCAATGGCTTGCCGAGCATTACCAGGCTCCCTCTTTGTTGATTGGACATTCTCTCGGCGGTGCGGCGATAATGGCCGCGGTCGGGTCCATTCCATCCTGCCAGGCGATCGCAACCCTCGCTTCGCCTTCGTGCACGCGACACCTTGCAGAATTCCTCAGCACCCAAAATTCGGAAATCAATTCCACCGGCAGCGGTACCGTCACCATTGGGGGGCGCACCCATACCATCAAAAAGCAGATGCTCGATAGCTTAAGAAATTTCAACCTGAAAGAGCGTATTCAAAGAATTACGATCCCCCATCTCATCATGCATTCGCCAGCCGACGAAACGCTGGGCTTCCAACATGCATTCGATATTTTCGAGTACTCGGCAGGGGCCAAATCACTCATTACCCTCGTTGACTCCGACCACCTCTTTGTTGATCGTACGGACGACACCACATACGTTGCAGATTTGATTGCAACATGGGGAAGCCGCTTCCTCACTGGAATCAATTAGCTGTTAAGTTCACGTCTGGCAGGCATCCGAGGTTCCCTTCGGCTAACCAACCCCTTGGGGATATTTCTGCCGGAATCCCCTCGCGCCCCACAGAGACAGCTAAAGAATTAATTATCCCGCAGAGATTTGAAGTATTGCTGAGCGTGCTCTCTCTGGATTCGCGACATTTTCTGATTTTCCAGTGGATCAGATTCCTTGCTAATCGACGCCTCAATCAGGTCGCGAGTTTCACTTACAGAACGCCCCACTAAATTTTTTCCATCGGCAGTACCGGTAACAACGGTCTGGCCACGTTGAAGCTTTCCCGCAACCTTGGATTTGAAGGTCCCCGTGTCACCTTTTTCCAAATCGCGTTCACCAGCGCCTTTCCCATTGCCTTTCGCCCAATCTTGCCACTTTGGCGGGCCGTCTTTTTTGCCTTGCCCGTTATTGTTCCCTTCAGCAAGCCCTCCCTTGCAGTCATCTGCCATTTGCTCAAGATCTTCCAGGGCTTCCATCTCACCCATGTCTTGCTGCATTTGCTCCAGTTGTTTCGCAAGATCTTCGAGAGCTTTACCGGCTTGCTCCATGGCCTCCTGCTGCTCCTGTGGATTTCCCTGCTGGCCCTTTTGGCCGGGCTTTTGCCCTGCACCCTTGTTCTCCCCCGGTTTCATGCAGTTAGCGCAATCGGCGAGTTTCTCGGCCATTTGCTTCAGCTTTTGCTGCTGCTGATCCATCGCCTTTTTCTCGTCAAGCTTTTGTTGTAATTGAGCTGCTTTATCAAGATCCCCTTCTTTCACAGCCTTTTTGATTTGCTCTTCTAGCTTTTTCTTTTCCGCTTCATGCTGCTCAGCGGCCTTCTTCAATTCCTCGGCCATCTTCTTAAGATCTTTGGCTAATTTTTTCTTTTCAATCTCACTGAGCTCGCCAGCTTTCAACTTTTTCACAAGATCTTTAATAGCCTTTTTCGCTTCCTCCATATCTCCCTTGCTCATCGCATCAGCAAGTTCTTTCGCTGGCCCTTCTCCAGCATCCTTTAATTTATTGAGACTCTCTTTTAACTCCTTACTACTTCCGAGTTCTTTTTGTCGCTCGGTAATTTGTTTCTTAATATCATTCAGCTTAATCAGGGCATCTTTTTTACCCGTCTCTTTTTCGTCAATTAATTTATCAAACTTTTTTTCGAGTGCTTCCACTTTTCCATCGACGTCCTTCAATCCTCTTGCGATCCTTTCCTTGCGCTTCTCCTCCATCTGTTTCTTTAATTCCTTAATCGCAATTTCCACTTGCTTGGAATTCGTTCGCTCAGACTCCGATGCACCTGCTTTCTTCTCTGCGTTTGGAATCGTCAAAATTCCGAACAAAAGCATGACAGGAATGATTGGCAAGAATGCGCGAACCGAAGGTTGATAACGAAACTCGTCGCGGACATCGATGGTGTCTGCCTGATCCGCCGCATCGTTTAGCAAAGCCTGCCCAACACTTGTTTCAGCGATTTCATCTTCCAGTGTTAACGCACTCGAAAGTCGCTCTTTCAAACCAAATCGCCGATCCACTTCGATTGCTGCACTTAGCTGTGACGCCGTTCTTCGCCACGTTAATACGAGAGGAATCAAAACGCCTAACAAAGCGCTTCCAGCAATCCAGGAATAAACCCAGTTTTGATAGTCAGTTTCTGTTTGAAGGAAACTCAAATACCAGATTTTTGGAACCGCCAAGCCAATTGCCGCCAAAAGAAGGCACGAAAACACCGACCAGGTAAATACGTTGAAAAAATAGCCGATTACAATGCGACGACGTGCCTGGGCTACTTTCTTAATGATCTTGTTCACAATTGACTCCGTCTAACAATCTCCCGCTTCACACAATGCCTAATGCACGAACATAAACCGAGATTAAATTTTTCAGCGTTTGCAGGCCCTG
>WTFU01000158.1 GCA_011523945.1 Mariniblastus sp.
ATCAGGTACTGCATGCTCAATTGGATTCAGACTGCGGGTGAATCGGATTTGATTTGAGAGCTACGAGTTCCGCAATTGACCGCGCCGTCTCGAAATACTCGGGGGTCATTTCTTCATCGGTAACAATCAATTCAAATTCTGCCTCAAGAAAGTGAACGACTTCCAGAGTACCCAGCGAATCGACGATGCCGCTTTCTAAAAGAGAATCATCGGCGTCGATTTCCCGCTGTTGTGCCAATGGGAAGGTCTCAATTAACCAATCAAGGATTCGAGTTGTCGTTTCGTCTACAGGTCTCATGGGGAAGTTCTTAAACTGGCGGTCCAAAATTCGAATTCGATTGTATCTTAAGATTCAGTTTTTACCGAGATGCCAAGCGACCTTCCTCGATTCTGGAAGGGATTGTATGACGGTGAGCTAACGAAACTCCGGAAGACTCATTTGATTCGTCCAAATAATGAGACGCTCAAGCGTCGGAATTCGTCTTTTAAAGAGGTTTCGCAGGCGCAATACGGTACTTCGTTCGGCGACGCGAATAATCTGCGGGAGAAGCGAGAAGAACGAATGTTCAATTCAAGCGAAATCGAATGTTTGGGAATATCCGATTAACGGGAAACACGTCTTCCATCAACGATTTTGTGGCAAGTGCACTCTTTTCCGTACAGGCCGATCCGGTGCAAATAGCGTTTTGCATATTCTCTTGGTTTGTCACGAAGAAAACTCATCCACCCGGTTCCAAAATTATTAACGCTGATTGAAGGCGAAAGTGAGCGGACGTAATGCCAGCAGCCCCGCGGGATAAACATCATATCTCCAGGGTTGAGGAAAGCGTATTGCGCTTGAACTTTTGAGAAATTGGGATAGCGATCGCTGTCGAAATCGTCAGCGTTGACTGAACTCATCAGGGTGTTGGAGTCATATTTTCGGCTGGGGTACATGTATGATTTTTGATCCCAGGAAACCAGTTTGACAAATTTCTGCCCGACGACCTGAGCAAATATGTTGTCGGCCCAATCAATGTGGTATCCGGTTACTGTCCCTCCGGGGCCGATCCAGCCAGTTAAATGGTTTCGAATTTTATGTTTGGACATGATGCTAAAGTCGACGTCATGGATGAGATGTGGGAATTGTTTAAACATCTCAAAAACAGACAGGTATGGGATTTTTCCATCCGTAGAGGTTGGCGATTGGATTTCGTCCAGGTACTCCTGGAAACTGACGGTGCGAAATGAGGTGGTTTCCTGCATGACGTTACCCTCTTCGAGAGTAATCGAACAATCGCTTTCGAAGCTGCGAAAGTAATCGAACGACCAAGTCTGTAGAGCTTTCCAGTTTTGAGCGCCTTGATGGATAATGACGGGTTTTGATTTCTTTAAGAAGTCATTGAGAAATTGTTTTTCTGTGATGGAGTCAACTCGCTGAACTTCGGTCAACGATCCTTCGGGATGTTTGCTGCTAAGGATGTTCGCTCTATTTTGGTCAAATTGGATCATTGAAAGCTCATTTTTTAAATGATTGCACGGCTACGTTTTAATTGGATCTATTTCAGTTGGATCTATTTCAGTTTGCTGCGTCGATGCTTTTGAACTGAGCTGGTCTCGCTGCCGCCACCATCGCGAGACGTCTCGAGGAGTCGCGTGCCAGTAATCTCCGGCATTTCTGACATATTCGAGAAAGTTGAGATAGATTTCAGTTTCGCGTTGCCCGGTAAGGTAATCCGGATGCGTTAACATCATGGCCATTCCCTGGTGCTTTCGGAGGTAATTCAGTTTGTCCCTCCAAATTCTGTCGCTTTGTTCGCCAAGTTTGATGAATAGCGTATGGTCTTGCGGCATGGTGTACGGGAGTTCGATGAATTTTCCGGCGACAAAGGGCCAGATCATTCCCACCCCACCCGGCGCGGCCTGAAAAGGATCGATATCGAAACAAGAGCTGTCGTACTCAATTTTCAAATCTTGTAACCAACTCAAATTTCGGTGGACCATTGGCGAGCGAAAACCCACCGCGTTGTATTGATCAATCGCTTGATTGATTGCAGCAACCCTTTTGTTGAAAACCCTTTTTGACGAATACAATTGTCCATCGTGGTTGTAGCCATGGATTCCGATTTCAAAACCACGAGACTGGAGGTCACTGATCAGACCGTTGTCAATTTTGTATTTGTAAGGCACTAAGTTCCAGCTTGAGCGAAAATCAAGTTCTTCCTCGGCATCTGCGATTCGGGAAATGTGTTGCATGCCCTCTGCAGTTTCGACATCATGCGTCAGAACAAACGAGTATCTGGCAGAGTCTGGCCAGAATTCAGATGGCACGGGTGAATTGGTGCCGTTGCAGCATGGTAGAATTTGATCCATCAAACTTAACGGCAGGTACCATTGTTCATCTACTTCGTGCGATTGCGATTTTTGAAGCCACTGTCGGATCTTGATAGGCATCACTGGTCGAAGGAACCGGTAGTAGAATCGAAATTTCTTACTAAGCGAAAACTGGCAGGCATCCGCTTCGATGCACTCGCTGGCAAGTCGAATGGCAGCAGGGTCGTTAAATAAAAAGCTAAGTTCCATTGCTACAAGATCATTGGCTGTATTTGTAGAGGACTTTGCCGAGTGTTTTGCAGACGATTGTTGGTGTCCGTTTGATTACCGCGCCCGCTGCTCGAACTGCCGTTGATGGTTCGGTCGTGGTTTCAGGTGAACCGGCGAGAAAGTTGTGGAAAATATCTTTTTCCTCGGCGCCCCATTTCTTTTTAAACCGGCGAAGTCCTTCTTGAGATTTTTCAGAAATTCCAAAATCAAAATTTTTGCATCCGCTGTCGACTGCCAATTTTATGCAATGGTAAACAAGCCAGTCGTTCGGTCGGTCGGCAAGCGCAGCGGGATCGGACGCGGCGTATTTGTAAATTAATCTTCGGTTGGAAGATAGTAAAACTCCTGCAGCGATGGGGAGATTCTGCTTGGTAACAATGCCAATATTCCCTAATCCGTTCTCGATAATCTCAGTTTGAAGGCGATTAAAATAACTTCGAGGTTGGACAGGAACGCCAAGCTTTCGCCGAGTGAGCGTGTGGAGTTGAAAAAATATATCCATGGCGGCCCGATCAGTACGGATTTGGAAATCCAAGCCGCGGCGCTTTGCTTTTTTCAGGTTGATCCGGATAGGGTTTGCAAAACCGGCCTCGATATCCTCGAGTGGGCGGTCGGTTCGGAGGACGTGTACTACTTGGTGGCTTTGGTTTTTGGCGTTCGGGATCGGACCATCTGTTTTGAGAATGATGGAGTCGAATTGGTTACCGAAGTGGGTCTGTATTTTTTGCGAGAGTACGTTTAGATGTGATGGAGACTTCGACAATACCGGAAGATAGTCTGTGAATGGCAGTGAGATTAATTTCCGTTTCCCTCGCAGGCTGCGGGTTTGAAAGAACGGGATGGCAGTGCGGATTTCATCATGTTTGATTAGAGCTGGGATATGCAACTTGAACCCGTACTGGTTTCGGATCAATCCAATCCAAGGCTGGCAGTGAAAGCTTGAGCTTTCTTCAAAGGTGTTAACGAACCCTTGCCATTGCTCAAGCGTAAGCCAGTCAAGTTTGCAGGTCGATTCCGTTTGGGTCGGACTAGATATGATTGACATTTGGGGTTATTTTTACCGCGTTTTTTTCATTTATCCGGTTCGAAAACGCCCTGCTGTTTTTTGCATGAACTGTGTTCGAGCGAGGTGAGTTCCAATTCTTGAGTAAAGCGAGCGAAGCAGCGGATTAGTGAAGAAACAGAAGGCTGTCGGGAGAATGGTGACTTCTCCACCGAGACGAATCTTGTACTGAGTTGGACCTTCAAGTGAAGCGTAATCAATCCGATCCGATTGAACGATTACTTCAGCATCCGATCGGTTGATACCCTCAAGATCGTAAAACTCGTAACCTTGCTGCTTTGCCCATTGAATTGTAAACCAATCAAGTGCTTCGTTGGGGTGTCGTTTTGAATGCTTGCCGGACCAGCCAATTTGTTTGGCAATAATCGTGTTGCCGCCATGAATGCAGAATTGTGCTGCGACCGGTTCGCCTTGATAGTCAGCGATGAATAATTGCATGGATTTAGTGGGTAGGAATGTATCCCACATATGTTCGAAATATTCTAAATCGAATGTAGTGAAACCGCGTCGCTGAGCTGTTTGCCTTAACAGGTGATGAAATGCGGGAAGATCTTTTCGCTCGCCTAGTCGACAGGTAACACCTCTCGTCATACCTCGGCGGATTTTATTTCTCATTCCTTTTGACATTTTGGCAAGAATGTCATCCAGTTCAGATCGCATGTCGAGAATCACCGTTGCCGTAGGCGATGTCTCGATTGGACAATTCCGAAATCCATGGTTACTTAGTATTTCAGTGATTATTCCCGGTTCGAACGGTTGGACGATTAACCCACTGATACGTTCAGTTTTTGCCAATTTTTTAAATTGCTGAACTAGCGCATCCGCAATCTGTGGATCGTCTTTCCGATAGACGGGACCCTTGGGGATGTAGGCGATTTTACCGAAGTAGCGGATCTTTCGAATCAGAAGTTGAGCGCCGCCAACGACCGATTGAGGATTTGAAATTGTGATTCGTTTGGTATTCCATCCGTTCATTTTCTTGACAGCGGCCCATTGGCTGGATTGCAAATGATGATTACCGCTCTGTTGGGCTAAAAACTCATCCCAGGCAGAGTCCGGTTCGAGACCAGAAATTGCAGTCGTCAGCTGATTAGCGCCTTGGTGAATCAGAGGGGCGGTTCGTTTCATTAAATTTTGGTCGGAAGGCACTCGAACTATTGGCTGGAAGCCTCAGGGCGTTTTACTTCAAAAGAGGTTAAGTAAACGTTCTCGGCGTTCTTTAATTCTTGCGTATTCTGTAGACGAAAAATTTCTTGCACAGAAATTAGTTGCTGCTCAACTTGAGCAATTGATTCTTGTCCATAGATTAGCGAGGCTGTTTTTTGCATCGCGGTGATCGCTGACCTCATGATTTGGTTTGCCCAGATTGCAACACTAAACTGATGCTCTCTAAAAACGGATGTAGGTGTGGCATGATACATGGTGGGAACGATGATCAGCGGGCATCGATTTCCCCACTCTGATTGGAAATCGATAACTTGCTCAGCCGTATTTTTTTTGCTGTGAATTAGGATAGCATCCGCGCCGGCTTCGAAATAGATCTCGGCTCGTCGTAATGCTTCGCTCAATCCCCAACCGGCAATAAATGACTCAACTCGAGCGACGACGCAAAAATCGGGGTCTCGTTGTGTATCTTTTGCGGCTTTGATTTTTCCAGCAAATTCATGAGGGTCTGCAAGGGTCTGCTGTTCGCCATCGATGAATGAGTTTGTTTTTGGAAATAATTTGTCTTCGATGCACAATCCAGCGACGTCAATTTGCTCAAGCTTTTTCACAAGCCGCCGTACGTTATTAAAATTTCCAAATCCTGTATCGGCATCGAGCAGGATGGGGATGGAAGTGGCATCGCTCATGAATTCAGCTGTTTGGAGAGTCTGCGTCCAGCTAATTTCATTACAGTCGCGGACCCCTTTTGAAGCTGCAATTGATAGGCCGCTTCCCCAAATTCCTTGAAATCCTACTTCTTCGACAATTTTAGCGCTGACGCCATTGTGAGCCTCCATCAAAAATTCAAGTTTCTCGGAGTTGATTAATTGTCTTAATTGCGCTGCTTTAGATTTCATGGGAAGGTTCGTATCGCTTGGAAGGGAGTTGGGTAGGAGGGAGGACACGGATGATCAGATCGTAGTCGGCGAGGCAAGCTTGGGAGGCTCTTCAAAGCAATCGTAGGGAGAAGAATCGATCGTTTCGATGATTCGATTGCCAATCTCTCGCATGGTGTCTACTGTAGTTGCGCCTATATGGGGAGTCAAAATAACATTGGGAAGTTCTGCCAAAGGAGAAATTGCGCCCCCACCTTCATGTTCGTGAACATCGAGTGCTGCACCGATGGGGCCTCCGTCACTTTGAAGCGCTTCGTAAAGTGCTTTTTCGTCGAGCACACCTCCTCTGGCCAAGTTCGTTAAGAAAGAGCCTGGCTTCATCCAGGAGATTACCTCCCGGTCAATTAGGTTGAGAGTCGATTTGGTTTTGGGTACATGGATCGTCAAAAAATCGGCACTGCTCACCACCTCTTTGAGATCGGAAAGGCGGATGCCGCAGCGATTAAGATGTTCGAGGTCGGCTTGATCGGCGTTTTGAACACACCCAACGACCTTCATCCCCCATGCTGTTGCCATTTCCCCTACACGCGATCCGATATTGCCAGCGCCGACGATTCCGAGAGTCTTTTTGTGGAGAGTATATCCCGTAGTTTGTTGTTTGGCCCAATTTCCGCATCTTAGTTCATTGTCAACCATTCGAATTTCGCGAGCGAGATTAAGCATCAATCCAAAGGTAAGTTCGGCGACCGCCTGGGCTCCCGGCTCGGGAATTCGAACTAGGTTAATTCCTAGCTTGGTGGCGAACGGCAGGTCGAGGTTGTCCAGTCCCGAACCGGCTCGAATCATTAATTTGAGATGAGAGGCGTGATTTAATACGGCACGGTTAATCTGCACGCCGCTCCGAAAAATGAGGACATCACAACCGGCAATTGCTTCACACAATTCTTCTTCTGATGCATTGATGTGTTCAATCACATCGTGAGTTAGTCGAAGTTCTTCTGTGGTGTCCGGGTCAATTTTACTTGCAATCAAAATTCTCATTTTCAATTTCTCAATAGATTCCCAGTCTTCGCAGGCTAAGGTTTGTGAGGTGGTAAAGTTTTCTTGCGCGAGCGCGGAGAGCGTTTTTTAGCGTGCTGCTGGATCGCTGGGATCGTGGAACAAAGGGCTTAGGCAGTCTGATCAAATCCGCATCAAACAGAGTTTTGATTCTGTCTACAAACTGTTCAAACAACTCATCTGTAGGATGGCAGTACTCGGGGGAATGGCAGATGATGATTTGCTGAGGCGGCACCTCAAAGTCACGGTCGAAGAACTTTTCAATTCGCTCGGGAATCGAATCGACGGCATACTCTTTTGCGGCAAAAAAGTCCCAATCGATGTCAAGTATTTCACCGGGCTGGATCTGAATCCATTGGCTGGCGAGGCAGGTTTCCAATCGATAAGACGTTTGCGGCGATCTTTTAAATAGGTGGATAAGGCGGTGGATGATAGCTGAAAAATCTGTGTGGTATTTCAACGTTTTGATGTCATGCTGCCTACCTCCGGGAATGTCGTGCACCCAGCGAACGGAGGCAATAATTCCATCGACAATGGCGTGTTTGAGAAAATTCCCCTCGTCCACTTTGGGAAAACGAGTCCAAATTGGATAGGCCAGGTTTTTTTTCTGATTAACCAAAAGCCCCCGTTGGTCGCAATGAAAGTCAACATGGAGTAATTTGGCATTGGTCAACTGTTGTTGACGCCAGATGTCGAGTGCCTGCTCATGTGAATCGATAACGTATAGCTTTAGCGTCACGAGATTTTTTGTTGAACCGTTCGGGTTTTTATGTCGGTCGACATGTTGGGGTTTGGGCAGAGCTGAGTTTTACAAACGTCGTTGCTTAGTAGCTGAGTTTAGGAGGTTAGGGATTTTTGAAATGAGTGGCACGTTTAAGCAATGATCTTTTTTGCACAATGTTTATCGAGGATTTGATTGATCTCAGCCACAACTTCGTTAATTGATTTCGTGCAATCCACGATGAAGAAATTGCGAGAATAGTCTTTTCGTTTTTTTAGTTTGATGCGATCACTTTCAAGATTTTCCAGAGGGATTTCCTGTTTCCTTGCGAATAGCGTTTGCGGCGGCGCGTCGAGTAGGATTGCAATATCCGGTCGCGGATACAAATTTTTGAGAAACCAAAAGTGAATTCTGTCGGTCAGGCGGTGGGCGGATAGGCGTCGCTGGGAGAAATCATCCGGTGGTGGGCATGCGTCAAATAAAAAATGCCGATCGTACAAAACAATCTTCCCCCTGCACTGGTAGCTCCAGGAAATCAATTGTCGGTAAATTTCCTCAGAAATCCGTCGAAAGAGTCGAAGCCCGCCACCGAGTTTTCCCCGTTTGTCGACGCGGTGTTCGCTGCCATGAAGAGTGATTTGTTGAGGGACTGATATTCCCTGTTTTCGAAGTGACTTTTTATGTTGATATACTTTCCAGCGGTGGGCGAGCCGCGATGTGAATAGCGCGTGGTTACTCGACTCAATGCTGGCGCCCATATAAAGGTATTTGAGTGGCAGTACGGACTGTGTCATTAAAGCAGCAGCTACTGTCGATTTTCCGGAACCGTCGGGACCGATGAGTGCAATGGTAGAACAATGAGGTTTGGCCATTAGTTGAAAATTACTGCGTCGCACTGCGTTGAGATGATTTGCTTTTTTTGCAGAAAAAAACGTGCTCATTTTCCATGATGCCGAATTTAATTTGTGTGGTCTGAGGAATATCTTCGGCTCGATTTAATTCCACTTCGAATCCTGCGGCGGTAAGGCGATCAATAAAATCGAATCCATATACTCGCCAGTGTTGTTCTTCGCCAAAGTGGATTTTCCTTGCTTCTGCAGATTGAATGGTGGGATCTTCGTAAGTTCTTCGTTGGAAATCGATGGGAACGGTAATCAAGGCCCAGCCTCCTTCTTTGAGAACCCGGTGCAATTCATGCATTGCCGCTCGGTCATCAACGACGTGCTCAAGGACATGAATACAAATGATCGCGTCGAACTTGTTGGACTCAAACGGAAGGTCAGAGACGTCGATCGGATGGTTAGCAAACGGTCGGCCTTCTAGATCAATTCCTGTGAAGTCGATGTTGGCCATTTTTGAGAGACGTCGTGCCAAAGCATATTTAGGTGAAACATGCAGTAATTGCATTGGCTTCTTAAATAGGTCGGTATGTTCTTTGAGAAACAGCCAGTTTCGTCGATGTCGGGCTTTCGAGTTGCAGCGAGGGCAGTATCCTTTTTCCCGTGTCTTTATCGAGGTGTTGCCTTGAGTGAATGAGCGTAACTTCCAACCACAGCAGGGGCAGTTTACACGGCGGCCGGAAAATAAAATGGCACGGCCGGCCAGCATCGCTTCGATCCAAAATCGATGGCTTTGCTTTTGTGCGGATTGGAAAAAGAAACTAATCATCAGTGGCTGGTTCTATGCGCCGTTTTTTTCTTCTTTTGGATGAAGCAATCGCGCTCACGGCTTGCCAGCAATCAAAGACAAATGGCAAAGGGTCTCGCCATGATGCAACGGCGTAGGCTTTCTTTCCACGAATCGATTTAAACCAGTCAAGCAATCGCAACTCGCCGCGGCGCCAATAGACAAACGAAGATTGCATGTCTTTACGTAAATGAATCCATTTCACTCCGCCGTAACTTTGAGTTCTGTTTTCCGGTAGAGCGATTCCGAGAGCGTCGCAATAAGCGGTGAATAAAATGTCGACTCCCCCTGCTTCAGCGATCGTTCCCCTGCCGGTTGGGCGACCAATGTTTGGTTCCACGATAAGCAACTGTTGGGTAGATTGATCGTATTTCATTTCCAGATAGCCAAGGCCGTGGTAATTGACGGATTGGAACATTTCGATGGCAGTGTTAAGAACGGCATCATTTCGAACCTCTTCACCGAGGCAGCTTACGCCTGTTTCCGGAGGCCATTGCCTGATCTTGCGAGCGATGAAGGTAGCTAATGGTTTGGAGTTTTTGTCAAAGTATCCATTGAATGAATAGAGATCAGAGTCTTTGCCTTCGATCCATTGCTGAGCGATGAAGCAATCGGAGTATGATCGATAGTCTTGATATAGGCGCATCAACGAGGCCGCATCCTCTGCCTTGAAGGCCTTGTGAATGGTTTTGTTTTCCCAAAGATGAGCTGCGCTGTCGCGAGGTTTGAAAATACAGGGATAGGTCAGTTTCCGAGCTGCGGTCTCCAGTTGTTTAACGGATTCGATATAAAATGTCTTTGGTACAGGAAGTGAATTTTTCTCCGCGTAAGCATAAAAACTGACTTTGTCCATTAACATTTCGACCGTTGCTTCATCGGGCAAAAGGATGTGGAAATATGGCTCAAGGCGACTGCGGTGTCGTGAAATCAGAGAGACATTGGTGTCGGCACAGGGGAATAGGACGGGTTTGACCGAAAGTTCTTCGCCAAGCTCGATGAGATGATCAATCAGACTTGGCTTATCCGTTGGAGCGAATCTAATTTCGCGACAGACATTTGTTTTTGTTTGCGAATTGTTGGGGTTCGCAGCGATCCCGATGATGGGAATTCCATGTCGTGAAAGAACGCGGGCTGCAGGAAGTCCTTGCATGCTATCGAAGCCTACGAGGACTGCGGGCGGTAAAGCGGAGCTCGGGTCGACGGACTTCGGTTTTTTATTGGAAGCGCGAATCATTTTGAAACTAGTTCGGTGGCCGTGGAGTTGCAGGGAGGGATCGAGTTGACGGGCGAGGTTTTTTCAGGGCCATCAAAACCAAGATTGGCATATGCTTTTAAAAGCTGGTTTTCTTGATGATGCCACGCGAATTGTTCAATCATTCTTTGACGCCCAATTTCGCCCATCTTGTCTTGGAGTTGTGGATCCTTGATCAATTCGACAATGGTCTTGGCAAGATCGTGAATGTCATTTCGAATCGAGTAGAGTGCAGCCGGCCCAGCAGATGCCCGGTGTTCTGTTAGATCAAATGCAACGATGGGTTTGGCCATTGCCATGTAGTCCATCATCTTTACCATGGTCGATCGGTCGTTGTATGGATTGTACGGATCAGGGTCGACGCATATATCACAGGCTGAAACGTAGCGAGGAAGGTCGTTGTATGGAATTGATCCGGTAAAGGAAATGTAATGCTCAAGCTCGAGTTTCGCGGTCAGTCTTTTAAGTCCCGGAACGGCAGATCCACTTCCCATAATGATTGCATGGATATCCGTGATCCCGAGTTCCTTCACGATGTAATCGAGCGCGCGAATCAGGTAGTCGACGCCGTCTTGTTGCCCAATGACTCCCAGATAACCCAAGATGATGGATGCTTTGGCTCTAACACTGGGGTCTGGTTCAACAGGTTTCATTTTGGAAATGTCGGGGCCGTTTCTTACAATCGAGACTCTATCAGTGGGAACCCCTGCCCTTTCGATTTCGATCTTTTTGTAAGACTCATTGGTAGCAATGATTTGGTGAGCCATGCGGCATGATAAGATCTCAAAAAATTGAAGCGTTTTGTAGACGATTCGATTTCCTTGATTGTTGAACCGGGCATAGTACATTTCGGGTGAAAGATCGTGGTGATCGAAAATAAACTTCTTTCCAACGATTCGAAAACACATTGCAATTAGCACGAATAGATCAGGCGGGTTGTGTGCGTGGATCACATCAAAGCCGCGGCGAAAGAACACCCAAAACGTCAAGAAGAAGCTGAATGACAGTGCCCAGCTATATTCGATGAGATAGCTAAAGCAACCTTCTCCGGCTGGTGGTCCGGGGTAGCGATAAACATGTACGCCATGAATGTTTTCATAGTACGATTGGGGACGGGTGCCGGGGGCAATGACGGTAACCTGAAATCCATTGGAGACTAGCGAGTTTGCTTCCTGACGCACACGAAGATCACTTGGATAAGGGTTGTTTTCTAACAACATTAAGACGCGGCATTTAGGCTTAGATTTCATCAGATTCTAAAATTAGATTTTAGTTTTTTGTTTCTGCAGGAAAGACTGTAATCGAGGCTCTAATTCAGCAGTGTTTTTACTGGCTCCAAGTTGTTCGTAAATGTTGGCTACAGATTTTGCGAAAACATTGACGCTCATCTTGGTTGCTGTATCACGCCCGTTGGATCGTTTCCCAGTTCTGAGAATTTCTGCAATGGATGCTGCCATCGCGTCGGGCTCTGCATCCACGATCGCACAGTTTTGCGTGTTGCCAACGACGCTGGCAACATCACCGACGTCTACGGAGACAATTGGCAGGTTGCAGGACATCGCTTCGCGAACAGCAACCGGGGCCCCTTCTGATTTGGATGTCATGATCAAGACATCACAGGCATTCATGTAAAGGGGGATGCATTCATAGGGTTGGTCATGAATAGTGATTAGTTGGATGTTTGGAAATTCGATTTTGAGAATTTCAACGGCGGCCATCGCGAGAGAGTACCGCTTTACTTTTCTTTCCGGATCGTAGGGGAAGAGCAGGATTGGAGCATCGCTCGTGAGGGATAGTTTTCGTCGCGAGTCATCCTGAGCCAGTGGTCGAAACTGCTCAACATCAATCCCATAAGGAATGATCTCTGCTGATTCGCTCCCCAAAACCGTTTTCATTTGCTGTGACATGACAATTAAGCGACTTGCTAATCTAGCTGCCCAGCGACTAACGGGAAGTTCACGTTGGTATAGAATGTCAGATCCGCGAAATGTGATGATAGTGGGGCGGGCAAACTGCAGACAAGAGACCAGTCCACAGTATTGACCGTAGTGGGCATGGACGATGTCATACTGGCGGCAGATTTGAATTTTCCAAAAGATCAACCAAGCCGACTTTAGGTACTCGAGTTTGCTTTTTTGACTGTCAATGTAAAGGAGGTCGATTTCATAGCCGAGGCGCTCGAGGGCTTGCCGCTGTTGCGCAATGCAGGGACTGTCACCTGGATTTTTGGTGGTGGGATATCGGTTTGAAACAAAGAGGATCTTCATTTTAAAAATCAGCGCGTCGTTCTAAACAGCGTTCGCCGAGTAAGAAATGGAGCCCTCGGAACTGTTGAAGTCGAGTTCACGATCTGCTTTGATTTGACTCAGAAGGTGATAAAGTATCATCGATAAATTACGCGGGTAGGATCGGCGATCTTCAAGAAAGCGGTAATTGAAACGTGAGAAAAACCGAAAACCTCCATCGGCGCGTTGATAGCTCAAAGCACGCTGATAGGCTTTTTGGATTTCTGTGGTGCGAGATGTAAAACCCATCTGATGGCTATGGCTCAACGCCCTCGCGAGAGAAAATGTGTAGTAATTAACTTCTGGCGTGGCCTTTTGGCAGTTGTACCGACAGGCGCCATGGCGCGTGAAACCATTCTCTAAATAGCCTGCAAGTTGTTCGGTGATTGAGAGAATGGCCTTGTCGCCGGTTCGCTGATGGTAATGGGCGAGGTCCAGATACTCAAAGGCGTTGTATTGGTAACAGAGGAAGTGAATTCTGTCTCTGTCCGGGGTTTTGCCCAACGCGTAGGGAAGTTCTCCGGAGGGCAGTTGAACGTGCCTAAGCCAGTTGATCATCGATTCGCAGTATTCTAAATATTCTGGGTTGCCAGTCGCGTCAAAAAGTTCGCCGAGCATCCATAATAACAAGGTCGAATTGTTGGGAACCCCACCACCCTCTCCGGGTGTTCCGGCAAAATAATTGACAGCCAACATCGAAGGTGCTGATTGTTTGCGAAAACCAATATCGCTCAACATGAATTGGTAGAACTGGTCGGCACCGGCAAGATATGTCTTTTGACCCGTTCGGCGATAACTTTCTACTAACGCAAGCGAGCCAATGCATCCCTCTACTGTCGCGATTCGGTCTTTCCATTCCGGGTTAGGGTATTTCCAATAGCCCTCCGCCGTCTGCTGTGCTTTTACATAGTCAGTTCCCTGAACGGCAAGGATTTCAAATTGCGGATCGCCTGTCAGGTCTAACATCAACCAGTTACTAAGAATCCAATAGGCTTGCGATTGGATGTAAGCGTAGTTGTCAGACCATGGTAAAGCAGCCAGGTAGCCTTTGATGAATCGGCCGATTCGAGCATTGAAGCGAACTCCTGAGTCCGGGCCGTAAACCGCGCCGTCCTGCCAGTGTTGTTGTCGCAAATAAGAATGCAAGCGTTCGGCTGAATGGAACATTGATTCAGAGGTTAGTGGAACGTTTGAAATTGTCGGAGAATGGAGTTTAAACGTCGGGGAAACAGAGAGAATGAAGCGGAATCGTCACACTTAAACGACCCGTTTTATCCGCCGGGTTCAGCTGAAGTTCTTTGATCTGTTGAGTGCCGAGAAAGACATCTGTTTGGTGACTATCGTCGACGTAGAAAGTGATACCTTGCAGTTCCTCGATCGAAGGAACACGCTTACCCTCGATCGGGTCATCGAATCCATGAATCGTGATTTTCTCCCGTCCATCCCTGAGAACTTGAGTGGCAACAATTGCCTGGTGTGCAAATTTGTACTTTAGTATCTTGGCCGTTGTGGACACGTAAATCTCGCCCTGTTCATTGAGCCGGGCGAGATGCCGTAAAGCAGCCTGTGACTCGGGCGCAATGACTGGGGTGCGATCTTCGTTTTTTCCAAGATGGGCATAGGCGATCATGTATCCCTCTCTGGAAATCAAGTTCGCGAGGTTTCGTTTGGAAATGACGTAAGCTAAACCTCGGGACGTAGCACCAATGGGCACACCTTCCGGGTGGTTGCAGTAGCGAATGAATTCATGCACCTGCCCACCGTCAGCCAGAGTTAACGGGCGTAATAAATCATTGCTTCGATGGAGAGCGAATCTCTCATCGTTGCGTCCCAGGATTTGTTTGCGAACCTCTTTCATTACATTGCCGGTCGAAGCCACTGGATAGCGAGGGTCAAACACAGTGGCTAACTTTGGCCTCGATGTTTGTCCAACGATTCGGGTGGTCGCGCCGACCCAGGCAAATCGAATGCCGTGGGCAAGTGTGAGATCTGTGTGATAAGCGCTGGCCTGAGGGTTGTCTCCTTCGCAGTGCAGGAACATGTATTCGAATTTTTTACAGATGTCATTGCTGACTCCGAAATGATTTATCCAAACTTCTAATCGGCAATTTGAAGATTCCAGTGAGTCGAGGGCTCTGGCAATTTCGTCTCGATCGTCGGTGTCGCCATAGGAGTGGAGGCAGTCAATGTAACCAGATTGAATCATCGACTGGGTGATTTGTTTTGCTCTGTCGTCCTGGTCGAAATAGGAAAATTCATTTTTTTGGTTGTAAAAAAAGAAGCTGTTGCCAATTTCCAGACCAATTCCATTTCCCATCGAAGTCCTTGATCGGGTATTCAAGAATCTCTGGATTTCCAGAAACTCATCGGAAGACCGTGTTTCATCAATGTCACTGCATATCGTCATTGCCGCTTTAAAAGGGAACGGAAATTTCCGAAGGCTGACAGGTTTCTCCTCGGTAGACTTTGCCTCCGAAACCGAGTCGCTGCGGTTAGTTTGTGAATTGAATGGTTGCACCTTTTTAATCAAAGTTTAAACCGAAACTGATTTTGGGGTTCGAGGTTCTTGCGTTTGAGATGAGGCTGACCATCTATGAAGCCAGTGGGCGTAGTTGTCTCCAATGCGATCCCAAGCAAACTCTGATTCCGCCAATTCGCGACCACGAACACCCATTTCTTTTTTTTCTCTTAAGCTCAATTGGGCGGCGTCATCCAGTGTCTGAGACCAGGATTCAATCGAAGGTTCAGCAACTAATCCGCATTTGTATTGATTAATCAAATCGGCGGTTTCATCGACGTTAGAGACGATGACTGGTTTTCCGATCGCGAGATATTCCGCAAATTTAGTCGGTAGGGCTACGCGAAGTGCTGGATGGGATTGGCGCGGGATTGCAAGGACGTCTGTGTTGGCTAATGTTTTAACTAACTCGCCCTGGCTCATCCGGTCAAATAATTGAAGGCGATCCCCGAGTTGAGATTTAAATTCAGATGCGAGTTTTCGGTCTGACGATTGAAGCCCAATTAGGTGGAGTTCGATATTCTGGTTTGTTGTTTGAGAGACTGCCTTAACGAGGTTTCCGACCCCCTGCCAGCCCACAAATCCCCCGGCGTAACCGACGACGAATTTACTGTTGTTCGATCCTGGTAATGGTCGGAAGACGTTAAGGTCGACACCATTTCTAATAAGAGCGCTATTATCCAGACTTCCTTTGCATCTATTATTCAGCCAATTCTGCATTGGTCGTGAGACGACAAGGAACCTCCCTGATTTTCGGAATTCGACGAAATTAGCGATGTAAGATTGAATCATTTGATGCATTGCAGAGAGGCTGCGTTGATGCATCCATTTGAATCGGGCTTCGTTAAATGTGTCGCCGTGGACATCATGGATGATTTTGGCAGACAGAAATGGGCTCCACATTTTTGCAACATAGGCCGCATCTCCTCCTGCATGAATAAAGTCAGCTCGCAACAGTTTTTCCCGAGCTTCTGGATAGTTTAGCGGGTGGAGTAATATTGGACGGTGAACTCTGGCATCCCGCAGGCTAAACTCATCTGACTCAAATCCTTGAGCTTCAATTGCCATGCGTAATTTATCAAGGCGATGCCCGTAGGCGCTGCGTGTTTGTGCACGATTACTTTCGGTAGATAAAAAAAGTACTTTCACCGTTTTTCTGCTATCTGCTTCCTAAAATGATACAGGTCTTTCATTTAGAGGTATCTTGCGCGAAGGTTGCGAAATCCACCGGCCATCCAACATTCGATTAATAAATAGGTTGCGGCATAAATACCCGCAGCTGAAATTACTAAAAGTATGGGGTGCCATTGACTGACGGTGGTTAAATAAATTGCCATGACCGCGCTGGCCGACGCCGGTTTCCATATTAATCGGGCGAGACTAATTTGTTCCATCAACTGTGAGACGGGTTTCCAGTGCTGTGCAAAGTCGATCACTCTAGTTAGCAACGCGGCCCACGCAGCGCCAATTAACCCGAAACTGCTGATGAATACCCAGCCCAGAATGAGGGCAGAGATGAGATCTACCAGAACGATTCTCAGCGTGGTGAGTTCGCGGTTGCCAGCTAAAAGTAATTGTCCCATTACGCCGCTCAACGAAGTTAGGAGTACGACGGCTACAATGACTCTTAGGACACTTGCTGAGGCGGTATAGGCTTCCGAGCCATAGACCAATACCAATAGCGGATCTGCGAGCATGAAAAGTCCAACCGACCCCGGGATTACAAGCACAAACAACAACTCCATCAGGTAGTTTGAGATTTCGTGCATGTCGTCCGCGTTGTGAGCAAAACGACGACACATTAGGGGGTACGATGATGTCATTACGCATTGAATGAAAATCGCGAGCGGAATTAGCAATTGAATAGCAGCATTATAGATTCCAACTTCGACTTCACTCGTGATTTTTGAAAGCAAGATCAAGTTAAGGCTTGTCCACCAGGCAACTGACGCATCGATTCCCATAAACGTTGAAGAGCGTCTGGCCATTTTCCATGCGAATTGAAAGGAAAGTGCGTTCCATCGAAATCCGCGGAGGCGAGCCGCAACGATTGAAAAGAGGATTGCAGCGATGAGGAACTGAATGCCTGCGAGGATTGAAATTACCTCAAACACTCCGCCGCCGGAATCAATGACAACGATCGTTGCGATGACTTTGATCACATTGGCTGGGATTTGGGCAAAGGCAATCAAATGCATCTTTTCCCAACCGCGAAGCACGGAGTCACAAATTGAGCTGATTACAAACGGGATGATGCCCAGCGAAATTACCAAAATTAAGTTTTGGGTTCCAGGTGAATAATCGAGTAGGACGGTCATACTCATCATCAAAACCGTCCCGATGGTAGATGTCATTAAACCGATCATCAACGCATTGGTGAAATAGCGTTGACTGTCGCTGGACTGTTTGGCAACTTCTCGAGTAATGAACTGCTGCAAGCCAAAGGCAGCGACAGTTTGGAAGCTGTAAAATAAGGCGAGTGCAAGCGAAAGCTGACCAAACGCGAGTGTGCCCAGTTCTCGCGAGACCATGATGTAGATAAGAAAAGTTGTACCCCGGTTGACCACGTCGCTTGATAAGATTGAAATCAGATTGCCCGCAAATCTACGAGTCTCTCGATTGTTTTTGGGACGGCTATTCAAGGTGATTCAGTTTTTATTGAACCTAATTTTGGCGCCGTGATCTTATCGATCGCGAAGATCAACGCTGCCGCTAAGAGCAGCATTTGGACTTGGGAGCGACTATTGAAAATCTCGCCCATCATATGAATTTGCTGTCCACAAATTCCAGCCGTTAGCCCCCAAGCGATTGGGGTAAGCAGGCGATCAGAACGGCCGATAATTCTCCAGCCGCTCCGGATGGTTGTCAGGATAAATGTTCCAAAAGCCAGAAGCCCGACGATTCCGACTTCGGTAAGGACAAGTAAGTATTTGTTGTGAACTGTGTAAAACCACTCCTCACGGAAGTTAGTCCGATCAGCATAATGTTGTCCAGCGACTGCCCAGTTGTTTGCTCCTACTCCGAACGGATGGTCAGACATGATCAGAGCTGAAATTTGCATAAGTGAGATTCTGGATTGGGCTGAACCGTTATCATCGCCAAGAATACGCTCAGCGAGCAGCGGGAAACAAGCGACAATTAACAAGCCAAAACCAAGTATTAATTTCATAAATAGTGCGCGTGACAACCACCCTTTATAAAGTGCCATGGAAATACAGATGCCAACTGAAAAGGTCGTTCCGATCCATCCTCCCCTGGAAAGGGTTAGTACGAGGCCGAGTCCACCAAATAAAAGAGCGATTGCGGAAAGTTGGCGAAGTCGTTTCGAGGCGGTAGAGAACAACACGCAGCAGCACAAAGGAATTAAAAGGTTAAAGAAACTAGCCGCGACGTTCGCGGCACCCAAAGACCCACTAACGCGATTGGTGACTTCGTTGTAATCAAAATAGATTGGGCCAAGAGAGATCGTTCGGTGTAGGCCTTGAGTGAGCAGCATCATCATGCCTTCGCCGGCTAAACACAGTGTCAAGCAAGTGATGATAAAGATAACGTCGTTCTTTTCAGATACAGTATTAATGACGTAAATAAATAAGAGGAAAGACTGCCCGAGGAGGAAGGCTTCATAAAGGGCGAGCGAAGGTCGGAGTGCCCAAATCGTTGAAGCGGCAACGATCGCGGTGTAGATGGCCAGTGCAAAATTCCCGCGTAGTGGTCGTGATTCGATTACCAGTTTGGGAAGCCATTGGGCGTACAAGAGAATCAGGCAGAAAGTCGATATTGAAACGATAAAACCACTTAAAGCTCCTGTGAGTGCCAAGTCAATGTCGTGAAAGAAATACTTGTCAACCTGAAGTGGTAGTTCAATGATAACGATTCCAAGTAAAACCCGCCGCCACCAATAAGCCAACTGGTTGTTGCTGGACGATAACTGGCTACCGAGGATTTCCGCTGCGCTGTCTCTGTTTCCGAAAGCACCTTCAACGGATTGAAGTTGGATTGAGCGATCTGTCATTAATTTGCTGACGAGTCAAACGATTTGATTGCATCACTAACACGTTTGATTTGAGCCTCGGTGATGCCGGGGAACATTGGGAGTGAAAATATCTTGTTGGCAAGCTCTTTACAAACGGGCAGATTCTTGGGTGAAGAGCGGATATCTAAATAGGGTGTTGCCTGATTAAGGGGGTTGGGATAATGGATGCCGCAAAAAATTTCCTGTTGATTCAGGTGTTCCATTAGTTGTTGTCGTTGTGGATGTTTGACGACGAAGAGGTGGTAGACGTGTCGTGAACCCTCGTTCTCGGCAGGTAAAACCAAGTCGGAATCGGAAAGCAACTGGTGATACAGGCTGGCAGCTTTTCGTCGCTGATTGTTCCAGTCATCGAGATAGGGTAGTTTTACTAATAGGACCGCGGCCTGCAGGGTGTCGAGCCGACTGTTAAAGGCGAGCATGCTGTGGACATTTTTCTCGCGTTGGCCGTAATTGCGTAACAGGCGAAGACGCTCCGCGATTTTGGGGTCTTGCGTTACGACCGCGCCTCCATCTCCAAAGGCTCCCAAATTTTTACCCGGATAAAAACTAAAACAGCCGGCATCGCCAAAAGTACCGGTTCGTTTTCCAAAGTACTCCGAACCGTGAGCTTGGCAAGAATCTTCGACAATTTTGAGACCATGTTTCTCCGCGATTTCCTGTATCGCTTTCATGTTTCCCGGTTGTCCATAAAGGTGAACAGGAACGATTGCTTTTGTTTTTGGTGAGATCGCCTGTTCGATCAACTCGACGTTTAAGTTATGGTCGGAAGGATTGATGTCGACTAAAACGGGCGTCGCGCCTGTATGTGATATTGCGAATGTTGTGGCGACAAATGAGTTTCCGGCCGTGATGACTTCATCG
>WTFU01000012.1 GCA_011523945.1 Mariniblastus sp.
GCCACAACCAATGCACCGCCATTTTGACAAGCCTGTTTTGCCAATACGAGGGAAAGGTAATCTGCCCCTAACCCTCCGTTTGTTAGCCACTGAACTAAAACGCCACGCAAATAACCGCCTTCGGGAAGCAAGCGATCAATCGCTGGAAAACCACTGGAAATCCGACTGACATCTCCCACTCTTCCAGCCGTTTCCACCCTTCGTATATCTTTCCGCAGCTGGCTCAACACCTCCAGTTGAGATTCCTGTTTTTTCACCTCCACTTTCGCCTCAACAGCCCCGCGACGACGGCTGACCTCTGATTTCCAACTGTTCATTTTTCCTCGATTCGCAATGCAATGCATCCAGCTCTTGCCCGGCTTTTTCTAAAATGGCAGCTTCCAAAGACACCTTTGGTCACTCATCGGCAAAATAAGTATATAAACGTTCACTAGTAAACATATTTACATCTACACAGCATAGGCTGGTTTTGCAAGCAACGAAAAGAAATGGATTTCACTCGGGAAAACACGGCCCTTACGGCCGATCACCATTCACCAAGCGGTTGAAAAGCTGTCAGAAAGACCTGAAAAAGACCTCACAATCGCGAATGGGAATAATCCCCAAAAAAGGAAACCCAGCGCAGCAAGAATCAATTACAAAATGACAGACGACTTACGAAGGGAAAAACGACCATGGCCAAAGAAACGGCCGTAGAAATCATCAATACTTTACGTCAAAGCGCTCGGGATAGATCACCACTTCGATCCTACGATTGGGATTAACTCCCGGCGCTGCGTTTGCAGAATAACGCGGACGATTACTTGCCATCGCCATGGTGAACAACTGCTCTTTAGGAATTCCTAAACGAACTAGGTCATTAAATACAGACAACGCCTGTGTGGCTGTCAGTTGTTGATGCGTTGTCGACTGAGGAGTGAGCGGGGTGCCATCCCAATGCGCCTCGATCCCCACCACTTGTTTCGGAAAATTCAACCGTATTGCAGAAACTAAATTCTGCATCACTGGTAATTGTGCGGGCTGAATCTGATACGTTCCCGGAACAAAAATTCGATCCGAGGAAAATTCAATGCGTACTAAATCTCCATCCATTCTCACCCGACTACCCGGCAAATCGACTTTAGCCAACTGCTTCATCAAACTATTATTTGCTCGAATAGTCGCGCCACCAGAGAATTGTGCAGGAGCTTCACCCCCACCAAAACTAGCAAATTGCCCAACGGTCGACGCTGACCGCAGGTTATCTTGATTAACCTGCTTACGAACTGAAGCCAACTGCTCAACAGCTGCTTGTCGCTCCATTTCAATTTGCTGAATCCGACCGGAAGTGTCGGCTAACTGCTCTCTCAATGTTTGATTAAACTGGTTTGCCAACTGCAACCTCTGCTTCAAACCAGCCACTTCTGTATTGAGCATCTGATTGTCTTCATCATAGGCTCCCAGTTTTTGATTCAATCGCTGGACATCCTGATTTGCACTGAACGCCATCTGAGATTCCGCACCGTTAATTCTCTCAGCACGCGCCTGACTGCGAAAATCAAAAATCCCTCGTTGGCCCACCGCGCCGCCGCCAACAGATTTCTGGCAACCTAATGTCGCCAAGAGAACCCCAACCCAACCGAGGAGCAAAATTGAAGAATAATGATCCCTCAATTGGACGAATCGATTTAAGAGCGGTGCATTTTTCATGACAATCAAGGGCACTCATTACAGGGCAGTAAGACGACTACCAACGAAAGGTTCGAGGAATATTGGAAACTTTAGCGAGGTGGAAAAACTCGGTAAAGACCGAATAGGCGAGAGACCGAATAAGTGCGAGTAATTAAAGGGATGGCAAGAAAGCGGACTAAGATTTAGAAATCGCCTGCAAACGACCCAAGTAACGAGAAAACAGCTCTTTGTACTATTGTTACCAAACGCCCTTGTTTCAATATTGCTAGCAAAAAACAGAATTATCTCGCCAACGATGCTGACATGCCATCCAAGAACACCGCTCGCATCCATATCAATCGAACAAGGCACGCACCTAACTACTAATCGGCCAAGTCATCTTCGTACAGGCGTCCCTTAATAAATGACAGCGTCACCAACATCAAAGCCATCAAAACCAAGGCACCTGCAAGAATCATTAGTAGAATCGGGCCCAACCGAAAGACCGCTTCAGAAACGATGGGCCACATTTGCTTCCAAGTCGCCAGTAAAATCAGCGCCCCTGCCGATAGGTAAGGACCAAATGCGATTTCACTTTGCCGAGTCACAATAAATTGAATCAACACCACTAGAAGAGCGGCGAAAGGCGCCATTACAAAAACCAATAGTGCTGCTTGCCAGCCAAGAAATGCACCAATCATCGCATGCAGGGTAACATCGCCAAATCCCATCGCTTCTTTTTGCAAAGCAACAGTACCAATGATCCTGATCGCCCAAACCAGACCGCCACCGAACGCCATCCCAACAAAAGCACTATACAGGCTGACTAGATTTACTTCGGGAAGTAACTGCCAAGCCATCGCAATTGCCGCCAGACCAACAACGAGCAGGCCGGCCAAAAACAGAGTGACACTGGGTGTTTTTCGTTCGACCGTCCGAAGAGGACAAACGGTTTTCCGTTTGGGACGAAAGGCATGGGGCCACATGAACCTCACCGATTTTCTCAAGCCGACGTACCAAACCGGCAATTTTGGCATCAATGCCCAAATCCAAATCAAGAAAATCAGCATCGCCACTAGCATCGCCGACGTTCCTAAGTGCAAACTCCCCAGTTCATTGGGAGAAGCATAATGAATCGGCTGAGCAACAGGTAACGCACCTTCCCCCCCCAACACCGGCAATCTAAACGTCGGCACCAAACCAGCGAACAACAAAGCAATAATCGTACCGGTTACTGTTACCTCATCAGGAATGGTTTTTTCGTCAAAGTCAATAAAGGTACCAATGCACATCAGTACCAGTAAAACACCATACGCATAAAACCAGACTCCACAAATTGACTCCCAATCACCTCCCTGAGTCGCCTGATTTATTAACCCTCCGCCAACCAACCAAAGGTAAAAAAAGGGAACCCCCGACAAGCAGGCCAATTCGATCAACATGGGCCTGACCCAGAAATGAACTCCAAACAGTTCCGAATCGCGTCTTCGTGCCGGCCATCCGAAAACCGGAATTCGATCGGTCCACAAACGTGGAGTCGCCTCCACTGGAGGAGTCATCCACGGACTAATTGGCCGCTTCAGGAACATCGCCCACGAATAAATCGCCCAGTTTACAAAAACCCCGATTGCCAAGCCGACAACCATCAGCACCGGTATTTGAAGCCAGTTGGGGAGATCTGAAGGCATGATTTATTCGCCTGTTTAGGTCGATGGATAAATAAGCGGTATCGTTGATTAATGGAAGGCACAATCAGTCGCAATTCCAGTCTCAACATCCAACATTCACTGTTTTAGCTGACTTCTACTCTACAACGTCGCCACTTGCATCACCACCCGAATTAGCAAGCGCCCATTCCACGATCTGCCCGGCAATCTCAGCGGGGCTTTGCTGATCGATCTCGATCGTAAAATCTGCGCACTGGGCATATATGGGATTCCGACGCTCCAGAAGCTGAACGACTTCCTCGAAGCCTCCGAAAGAAGTTAAATTTGGACGTTGTTGTCCACTTTCGTGATCCACCGAAATGCGGCTCCAAAGCAAATCCGCTTCAGCTCGCAGCCAAATCGATTTCCCGGTCTCACCAATTCGGCGACGGTTCGTTTCAATTATCGGAGCTCCCCCGCCCAGGGACACAACAAGTCGATTCTGATTAGATAACGACTGGATAACTCTTGACTCCAGTTCTCTAAATTTTGTTTCACCGAACTTCGAGAAAATTTCAGCAATCGAAATTCCGGCAATTTCTTCAACAGCGTCATCCGCATCTACCGTTTCCCAT
This sequence comes from Mariniblastus sp., assembly GCA_011523945.1. GTDB lineage: Bacteria > Planctomycetota > Planctomycetia > Pirellulales > Pirellulaceae > Mariniblastus. The sequence goes on from WTFU01000012.1 coordinate 3,932, forward strand.
AATGCTCCTGCGTCGGAAAGCGATTCTGCCACGAGCGGAGCAATCGTGGATTTACCACAACCTCGATAGCCGATCAGATAGAGATTCATTAAATCACCTCGCGGCTTAACCCGATAAATTCAACGAGAGAGACCTTCGCACCGGCTGCTTAATTCCCTAACTCAACGTTAGTATCGAGCTGCACTGGTGGCTCGTTTCAATTCATACCGAATCGTCTCCATCTTTGGGGACTTGCCGGTAAATAGCTTAAACTGTTCCGCGGCCTGACGCACAAACATGTCCACGCCTGTGATCGACGTACACCCCGCCTCGCGAGCCTGTTTAATTAACAATGTTTGCTCCGGATTATAAACGGTATCAAAGACAATCATCTTGCGATCGTACCAGTCGGGCTCAAAAGGCGTCTCATCCATATTTGGATGCATGCCGACAGGCGTACAATTCACTAAGACGGACGTTTCGAAATTAGCGCGGGCGGCCCAATCCAGTGATTTACAATCCAAGCTTCGAGCCAAGGTATCTGACTTTCGATAATCTCGCGCGCAGATGTGAACATCCGCTTCACGGCGAACCAACCCAAACGCAATCGCCCTGGCAACTCCACCGGCACCAAGAATCAGGAATTTCCGATCCTTGAAAACATCTTCTTCTGGAAATTTGATTTCGATCGTCTTTCGCAGACTTGTCATCGCGGCAGTACAGTCCGTGTTATATCCGTAAGCGTTAATGTCACGAAACACAATCGTGTTAGCAGCGCGAATTCCCGCCACGTTATCATCAAGTACATTGATGCACTTCAAGCATTTTTCTTTATGAGGAATGGTGACACTTAAGCCACTCACACCCATCTCTGGGCAAATCTCAATGAACTCAGCAAGGTACTCCTTGGGTACCCGAAATGGCAAATAGAGCATATCCAATTTTTGCTCACGCAAACAAGCGTTATGAACCACGGGGCTCAAACTGTGGGCGACAGGGTCGGCGATAACACCCAAAATCTGAGTCTGCTCAGTGATTTCGTTATAGCCGAAGTCTTCCTGCATTTCCTTGTAGGTCAATTGGCCCGGTGCCATTTTTCGATCTTCGCTAAACGTTGCATACGTTAACGGAGCACCTGCACGGCCACAGAGAATTCTCGACGGCAGCCCCATCTCCCCCATGCAAAAGGCCGCGGTTGGAATATCGGAATCTCGACAAAGACGCAACGCTTTAATGTTGTCGATCGGATTATTGGCCATCGTTGCAATTTTGATGATGTCCGGATCGAGTTTCGAAATTCGATGGTGAATCTCTTCCAGATTTTTGGGCGTTTCATCAAAATTGTGATAACTGATGATCCGTTGCGTATTCCCGTACCGTGGTATTTTGTGAGCAATGTCCATTTCTAAATCGACATAGTCTGCTCCGTCAGCAATTGCCGCCCGCAAGAGCATTTGACGATCGCTCTCAGACCCTTCCCAACGCCCACCTTCGGTCTTGCGACGACACGTCGCGATCACAGGACACTGGCGATCTTTTAAGAGCCGTTTTAAGTTGACCGCTCTCCGAATGTAATCCAGACGCAATTCGACCAACTCAACTCCTTGCTCTGCAAGGTGCCGATGTTCGGCCATCATCATTCGGTGTCGACCTCGTCCAACGCTTACACAAATCATTTGAAAACAAGCACCTTCGTCTTCCAGACCTAATAAACGGAGCCCAATCGGCGGCCCACCGCCAAGACGCTCCCTGTTAAAGTTATCTTACAATTTTGGCACAGAATCCACGATTAGATGCGTTTAAATCTGCGATCGAGCTCATCTCGGGAAAAAACTAGCGATGTAGGCCGACCATGCGGACAATGATGAGCGTCCTGACACAATTCCCGGTGCTCCAGAAGCGCGGTGATCTCTTCCGGAGAAAGCCGATCCCCCGCTTTGACCGCCGCTTTGCAAGAAATCATATGAAGCAATTCATCCACTAAATCCCGCTGATCAAGGGTTTTACCGCCCTCGACGATCTGATCTGCCACACTTCGAAGCATCTCAGCCGGATTCTGGTTGTTTAGCATGGCCGGATAAGCAGATACCAAAACAGTCCCTCCCCCAAAGGGGCTTATCGATATTCCCAGCTGTTCTAATAATTCGGTTTGTTCCAATACTGCAGCAGCTTCCGCAGGTGGAAGCGACACGGGCTCCGGAACCAACAAACGTTGAGACTCTAACTTTCCATCAACGACCTTGCCTCGAATCTGCTCATAAATAACCCGCTCATGCAACGCATGCTGATCAATGACGATCATCCCTTCCGGGGTTTCCGAAACTAGGTAAGTGTTGTGCACCTGAAGGGCTGTAGGCGTCTGCGAAGGGGCAACCCCCATTGCGGCCGGATTGGGATGAGCCTGTTCCTGATCGCTCTGCGCTAAACCCGAAAATCCCCCATGACCTACGGACGAATCCACAGCGTTCGCGCTGGAAGCGTAATCATTACCAGCCAACTGGGGTTGTCGAGGTGCCTGAGTCCAGTCAAAAGCAGGAGCCGAATTGGTGAACGAAATCGTTTCCTGATTATGCTGGTTGGACACCCCCGGTCTGACTGTTGTTCCGCCCGAATCGCTTTGGGGAAATGGACGAAATGGCTCGACCGCTTTTTTTGATAGCTGAGCGTGAGCCGTTAAATCGGTTGAAAGAAAACGATCTCGCACCGTACCTAGCAACTGACTGTAAATTTGTCCGCCATTTTGAAAACGAACTTCTAATTTGGCTGGGTGAACATTAACATCCACCAACTCGAAAGGAATCTCCAGTGTCAAAAAGCAAGCTGGATAACGCCCGGTCATCAGCAATCCACGATATGCCTCACTTAAGGCGTGCTGCAACGACCGATCCCGAATATAACGACCGTTTAAAAACAAATATTGCATGCGGTTATTCGCACGACTGACGGCTGGGTCAACTACAAACCCGCGGATCCGAATCTCGCCATGAGCATTATCAAGTGCAATTAGGTTTCCCGCAATTTCAGGACCGAAAAATGCGCCAATCCGGTCAGACCATATTTCGGTCGCCGGCAAGTTGTAGGTTGTTTTACTACCATTAACACAAGTCATTTGGATTTCCGGGTGCGCCAAAGCTACTCGCGTGAATGCTTCCATAATATGCCCACGCTCAGTTTGCGCAGTCTTCATGAATTTTTGACGAACCGGCGTGTTGTAAAACAACTGACGCACTTCAATCGTGGTTCCTTGTGGGCACCCGCACGGCTGTGCTGGTTCGCGATGCCCACCATTAATTCGCATCTCAAAACCACAATCCTGTAACGCGGTCCGCGATCGAATTGTGGTCTGACTGACTTCGGCAATCGACGCCAGCGCCTCTCCGCGAAATCCCATCGTGGCTACCTGAAATAGGTCGTCGGCATCTACAATTTTACTAGTCGCGTGGCTAGTAACCGCCAACGGCAACTGTTCATACGGGATTCCAGATCCGTTGTCAGTCACTCGAATCAACTCTGTTCCACCTTGCTCGATCGTCAGCTCGATTCGAGTAGCACCAGCGTCCACTGAGTTTTCCAGCAGTTCCTTCACAACACTTGCAGGGCGTTCAATAACTTCTCCAGCCGCGATCTTGTTGATCACGCTCGCCGAAAGTTGACGGATGGGATTCACTTGCAATTGACTCATGATTTACTCGACTTCAGCGAGATGTAAGTGGATAACGTCCCCCTCAAAAGCACTTCCTATGATGTTTTGCTGGGCAACAATTTTTGCTGAAAACTATGCTTACGATTACGAAGGCTCAATCGGGTTCTCTTCTGTTCCGTCTGTCACTGAAGAATCCGCACTCGATTCGGAACTCTTCTCGTCACTCTGCTTTAGACCGTACTTTTGAATCAAGCGATAAAGATTGCGTTCGCTAATTCCTAAAATACGGGCCGTCTCTTTTCTATTCTGGTTGGCCAATTTCAGCGTCTGCTCAGTCGCCCAACGCTCAATTTCCTTCATTGACTTACCAATCAATTCGGACGATCCCTCATCCAGAAAACTAACAGCGGGTTCAGGGCCTGGCGTCGCAGGAATGATCTTATCGACATCGCCGACTAAGTCAGGAGACAAGTCATCCATATCAAGCATGTCATCGAGGTCCATCACCACGAGACTTTCCACGACATTTTTTAGTTGTCGGACATTACCTTTCCAACTGTAACCCACCATCCAGCGACGCAAAGCCGGCGAAAAACCCTTTGTCTTTCGACCATTCTTTTTATTTGCCTGACGACGAAAAAAATCAGCCAATGGAAGGATGTCTTCTCGCCGTTCATTCAACGGATCCAGATGAACCGAGACAATCTTGAGACGAAAATAAAGATCACTCCGAAAGCGACCTTCTTCTATTTCTTTCTCAAGATCCTTATTAGTCGCGGCCAGAACACGAACATTGACCGGAATTGATTTGTTATCACCAACACGGGTGATTTCCCGTTCCTCCAAAACTCTTAGCAACTTAATCTGAGTCGGCATCGGCATATCGCCCACTTCGTCGAGAAACAATGTCCCGCCGTTGGCATATTCAAATTTACCTTGGCGATCCGAAATTGCATCGGTGAAGGCACCTTTGACGTGACCGAACAACTCACTCTCGACCAGATGCTCTGCGACAGCTGCCGTATTGATGGCGACGAATGGTTTTTTCTTACGAGGACTGTTTTGATGAATTGCCTGTGCGACGACATCCTTACCCGTTCCGGTCTCACCGGTAATCAGAACTCCAACATCAGTGGGAGCAATTCGCTTAAGTCGCTCCACTACATTCTTCATACTCTCACTGGCAAATATTAGATTCTCGAACCCATAACGCTCGTCCAGACGGGATTGCAGGTGAGTATTCTGTAATCTAATTCGGACCGACTCAGCAGCCTTGGAAGCTACCGCTTGAAGACGTTTTGGAGTAATGGGCTTTTCGAGAAAGTTAAACGCCCGTTCACGCATCGCCTCGACCGCCCGTGAAACCGTCGCATGCCCAGTTACCAAGATAACTTCGCAGTCTGGTTGGATGTCTTTGGCTTTTTTCAGTATCGCCATTCCATCCACATCGTTCATCATCAGATCGGTGACGACGACTTCATACGTATTCTCGTCAAGCATCCGCGCTCCCTCAGGGCCGGATGTCGCATAGCTGCATTCCAATCCGATTCGCTCAAGACTCTCATGCATTGCTTTAGCATGGTCTTTGTCGTTATCGACCAACAAAACACGGACAGGAATTGCGAGATTTTTTTCATTTTCTTCTGACATTCTGTCATCATACAAAATGCAACCTCGTCCGAGTAGCCGCCCCGATTTCAAACTAATTTGGCTTGATACCGTGGTCCCCCAAGCCAAGAGAGATTCGGAAAAACCGGATTAGGCAAGTCGAGCACCGAAAAACCGACAATCCGGCGACGAATTCGGCAAAGGAAGGGATAAATTGCGTTTTTTTTCGAGTAGAATCAGTCGATCCAAACAACCAAAGAAAAATGCAAAACGAGCAACCAGCGAAACACTCAAGCATTCAACAAATAAAGTGATTTACTGGAATCGTCGATAAATAAACGAACGCCCCCGTACATCATGAAATTTGAAAAAATTTAAAATGATTAGCTCGTAAATTCGGTAATCACCCGAGTAAGCAATTTGATTCCGCAAGTAATGAATAAACCCATGAACCATCGAACAGGAATTGTAAAACTTATCATTTTGGTCGCTCTGCTACTCTGCAGCACGGTGTTCGCTGGTTCGATCCTGATGCGAAATTATGGCGACAACCAAGTAAATATCGGTGCTGATGCAATTACGTTCACCGCATTTAAGGGCAAATTCATTTCATCCGTTAACGAAGTTGGCGATATCGAAAGCTCGAGCAATATTGAAATTCGATGCCGTGTCAAATCCCGAGGTAGGGAGGGCGTTGCCATCCTTGACCTTGTCTCCGAAGGCACCAAGGTTGAAAAAGGTGACTTTCTTTGCCAGTTGGACGACTCGCTTTTGAGAGAGGAATTAACCGAAAGAAAGATTATCGTCGCCAAAGACAAATCTGACGTAATAAAGGCGGAAAGTCAGCTGGACGCGGCCAAAAGCAAACTTGCTGAATTTTCTGAGGGTCGGTTTCTCCAACAAGTTGCGAAACTGAAAGCAGATATTTTTGTTGCCGAAGAGAAACTAAATCGAGCGATAGAAAAGTATCAGCACACGGTGACTCTGAATCGCAAAGGTTACGCGACGGAATCTCAAAAGGAATCGGATAAGTCCGCATTAGATATTGCCAAAGAAAACCTTACCTTGGCTAAAGGCGAGCTCCGAATTTACGAAAATCACAGTCGCGAGCGAGAAGAAGCCGAACTGAATTCAGAAATCAAACAGCAAGAAGCACAACTCGAGGCCTCTCAGTATCGTCTTGAACTCAGCCAACAACGGGAAGCTGAGTTCCTTCGCCAAGTCGAAAGTTGCCGCATCACTGCTCCTCAAGCAGGAACCGTAGTTTACGCCAATGATTCGGATCGGCGGGACTCTTCTATTGTGATTGAAGAGGGAGCATTGATTCGCGATGGACAGGAGATTTTCTACTTGCCGGATCCATCGAAAATGCAAGTGAACGCCAAAGTCAACGACTCCAAAATTAACAAGGTAAAGGCTGGGCAGCGAGTGGAAGTCCGGGTGGATACCGCTCCAGAAACTCCAATCGCCGGTCTCGTCCGAAGAGTAAGCGCGTTTCCGTTGCCCAGACGATATTACCAAGCTCCCATTGAGTATGAGGTGTTCGTTGATATCACGGAATCCAGCCCTCTAATTCGCGAGGGATTACGAGGAAAGGTCGAGATTTTTGTTGAACAACTAGACGACGTCGTGATGGCTCCCGTGTCCAGCCTTGTGCTAACGGGGAAGGAAACTTATTTCGTTATTGTCAAAACGCCGGCAGGCAAAATCGAACCTCGATCGGTTAGCATCGGTTCAAACAATGAAAAGTTTGCAGTCATCACCAAGGGCCTCAGCCCTGGAGAAGAAGTCCTCGTTGATGCCGATACATACCGTGATTCAATTGAATTCCCGTCAACTCCGTAATTGCGTTCGTTGGGGCATCGAATTCCCAAACGCGTTCTTTCTGTTTGATTTTACATGTTCAACTGCCGATTGTTTGCGTCATGAAACTACTGCGGCCAACAATCTGGAAGATCGGCACGAAGAGCCTCGCCTTGCATCCCATGCGGAGCGGCCTGACGGTACTGGGAATTTTCATTGGAATTGCAAGCGTCATCTGGCTGCTCGCAATCGGCGAAGGAATTAGCGAAAAGGTTCAACAGCAAATTGAAGAACTAGGGACCAATAACATCATCCTCCGCAGCGTAAAACCTGTCACCGAGGAACTGTCACAAGAGTCCATGGCAGTTTACGGGATCACCCGTGATGACTTTGACGTTCTCTCAAGCACGATCCCTTCGATCGATCAGGCCCTCCAGATCCGGGACGCCAAGCGAGAGCTCTATTATGGAGAGACGGACAGGGCGGTTCACTTCATCGGCTGCACGCCTGAATATGACGACGTATTAAAACTCGAGCTTCATGAAGGAAGATTTATCGAAGCGCCGGATATTGCCAACGACGACAACGTTTGTGTACTTTCCTACGAGGTAGCTAAATCCTTGAGGCCTCTGAAGTCCTGTATCGGAATTGTCATCCTTATCCGTAACATGCCTTATCGCGTCGTGGGGGTAACCAAACCGCGGGGCCTAATGGCTGCGGTTGGCAGTTCATTAGAAGCTCAAGATTTCACGGACGACGTCTACGCCCCGTTAACTACTTTCTGGCGTCGCATCGGCGATTGGACCATGGAACGAAGCGCTGGCTCGCGGGTGAACGAAGTCGTTCAGATCAGCCAGGTTACTTTTCGCGTAAAAAATATTGAGGATGTACTTGAAACTTCAATTGCCATTGATTCGATCATGAGAAGTCGACACGACGAAGTAGATTTTGCCATCGTCACCCCGTTGGAATTACTCGAACAAGCACGTTCGACGCGCCTGATGTTTATGGCTTTTATGGGACTGATCGCGGCAATTTCACTAGTAGTGGGTGGAATTGGAATCATGAACATTATGTTGGCCACCGTCACCGAACGCACTCGCGAAATTGGTATCCGTCGAGCGTTAGGAGCGAATCAGGCGGACATCGTCCTTCAGTTCCTGGTGGAAACTGTCGTCCTTTCAACCGTGGGAGGCTTGACGGGCATTCTTGGCGGCCTCGCCTGCCCCTGGATTGTAATCTGGGTGCGTGAGTTTTTAATTCTCTGGTTCCCAACGACTATTCAAAGCCTACCCGATTCAGTTCGCGAAATGACTCCGATTATCGTCCTCCCCTCAATTCCTTTAGCCTTTATGATCGCCTTGGTGGTTGGATTGATATTTGGAACCTACCCAGCAATTCGCGCAGCGAAACTTGATCCGATCGAAGCCCTTAGGCATGAGTAGGCAATACAGTTTCACAGCCGATTTAGATTAAGAGTTTGCGGGAAAAACCAGACTTCGAGAGCGATTACCTCAGAGACCGAGGCAAACGCTCCCCCCTAACGCTATTCTGCATCCCGCTCTCATTGATTCTTAAGGCTACATTTTTTATTTTTATTGCACGACCGCTTCCCAACGGTCACAATCACCTCAAGTGAATTCTAAATCTAACACTCGGCCATATTTTGGGGAGCGACTCAATTGAAGACCAATCATAACCGGCGCAATTTTTTATCATCGTCACTTGCTTCTGTTGCGACGGCCGCTTCACTAACTCCATTCAGTAGGTCTGCCTCCGCAGCCTTTGGAAAAAATCGCGTGAAAGACGTTGTGACGGGTGAAGGGGAGTTTCAATACAAGGTCGACCATCAATTTGCCAAGCTACCTGAAAAATACCACTGGCAAACTACCCATAACGTCGCCGTCGACTCCTCCAATAATCTGTATGTCATTCACGAAGGCCGAGCAAACCTAAAAGATCACCCCTCTATTTTTGTATTCGATCCGCAAGGAAAATTTATCCGTGCATTTGGCTGCCAGTTTCAGGGAGGGGGACATGGAATTGAAATCCGCAAAGAGGGAAATGAAGAATTCCTCTACGTTGCCGCTTATCAACAGGTCAAGTGTTTTTCAAAAATGACCCTCACCGGCGAGACCGTTTGGTACCAGAAAGCTCCTATGGAATCGGGGATCTACCAAGCTGGAGAAAACACTTCAACGAAGGCCAACTGGACGCGCAATGGATTCCTGCCTACTAATTTTGCGTTTCTTAACGATGGGGGATTCCTGCTCGCAGATGGCTATGGTGCCCATTGCATTCACCACTTCGATAAAGACGGAAAGTGGATACGACTCTTCGGTGGAACCGGGAAGGGGGAGGGAAAATTCAATCTATGCCACGGCTTATGGGTTGATCAAAGGAAAGGCAGAGAGCCGTCGATTATCGTCACCGACCGCAGTCACAACACGCTTCAATACCTGACGATGGATGGAGAGTACATCGAAACGCTGACGGGCTACGGACTTCCTGCAAATATCGATATTCACAAAAACATCATGATGATTCCTGAATTGAAAGCGCGCATTACACTTCTCGACGAAAACAACAAAGTTGTCGGACGTCTTGGAGAAGCCGTTGCACGTGTCAATTCAGTAAAAGACCTGCGTCGCAAGCCAGAACTTTGGATTGATGGACAATTTGTCCATCCGCACGATGCCTGTTTTGATAGCGAAGGAAACATCTTTGTCGCAGAATGGGTTGAGACTGGCAGGATTACCAAACTCACGCGTATTTAAAGCAACCTTGTTGGGGTTACCATCGCCCTACCGAAACAGCCGTTTAAATAAAAATCTGCTGAAGCCCAACTTAAGAAAAGAGGCTGCAGCAGACTGAATCGCGAAAAGACAAATGCGATGTTCAAAAAAGAGCTAGGATTAAAAAGTCTCGCCGTATTCTTCTCCGTTGTCTCCGCCGCGAGTCTGTTTGGGCGTCCCATGCTCGCCATCCAAACCCAACGCGGTCTTCAACTGTGAAAATTGTTCGGCGAACTCATCCGAGGAGGAATGGATATGTTCCGCTTCCGTTATAAATTTAATCCCCTCATTCTCGCCAACTCCATGTGACTCGAGGGTAAACTCAAACGGCTCCAACGGACTGCCGTAAATGATAAGTAACTTGTGCTCTTCAAATTGAATTTCCTGAGGAGTGTTTGGGTTTAAGACTGCAATGCCTGTGCATCCATCGTTGAGCAGTAAGTCTTCATAATCCCACAAGATACTGGTCAGCACCGGCATGTCGATGTGTTCTCGGTAGAGATCTACATGTCCACCCTCACCTTGGGTGTGGCTAGACTCAAGAACAACATCAACAACAGGGCCGAGACGTTGAATTAGACGAATGAACAGCGGAAATAACTGCTCTCTCGATGCAGCAGCCATAATGACTGGCACCTTTGCTTTTGTTTCCTGATCCACATAGGTATCGTGCCGATAGCCCTGACTTGGCTTGATTTTCAAATCCATCGCTGGGCGAATTGCATCGGTTAACTGGAATGAATCGTATTGATCCATTTGCAGATGAGCAGCCATTTCCGCATCCGTCGCTTGATCGAAACTGCTTCCCGTCGAAGGGAGCGGATTATTGTCGAAAACTTCTTGAAAGAAGCGATTTAAATAACTCATTGTATATCTCAGTCGTAATTGCCAAAATTTGGGGGGCAGCAAAGTTCGCTGAAGGCTTCCTGGCCCGATAAGAAAACCTAGGTCAAGAATTACCTAATCGCTGATCACCACCAATTCAAAGCTCCTTTTTTATCCAAAGCGACCCATACAACCCGCATAATCGGTTTACGACCCAAAGCCGAAACAGGGGGAATCCAAGGGGGATCTCCCTCCTGCCCAATCGATTTCGTCGAGCTGATTTTCTCGAAAGTACGACTTGGATTGTTTAAAAACCGGCCGATGGGAGAAAAATGAGGCAACAGTAGGCTTTCGTTACAAGGGCAAGCGTTCTAGTTTAAATCTTGCGTTGGGTTTTAGCTGAAAACCGCTCATTCAGAATCCGGGTTATGCAAGACTTCATTCCTTTAGAAACAGAACGACTGGAATTAAGGCCACTTCGCGCTCGAGATGCGGTGGAAATCGAGCAGTTGCTTAACGACAAAGAGCTTGCCTCCAATACTGAGTCAATCGATTTCCCCTATCCTCCGGGAGATGCAGCTCACTGGATTGACCGAAACCAAGATCGCTGGAGGGTAGGGGAAGCCTATGTGCTGACCATTTGCCAGAAGGAAACCGAGCGTCTGATCGGCACAATTGAGCTGCTCGCCAACAAGCAAAACCACAGAGCGGAATTGAGCTATTGGATTGGACGCAATTTCTGGAATCAGGGATTCGCAACCGAAGCAGCCAACGCCATTGTCAACTTTGGATTCACAGAGCTTGGATTCGCACGAATTACATCTCAACATTTCACCAGAAACCCGGCTTCTGGACGAGTTCTCGAGAAAATCGGGATGAGATTCGAGGGCACTCGAAAAGGCCACATTCGCAAGTGGAATCAATTCGAAGATGTGAATATCTACGGGATGCTCGCCTGTAATTATCGAGCAAAAACCTCGCGTTAACCGCGCTGAAAAGTGCCGCAATTCAGCGAGATCTCTCTTTTTTCTAATTTTTCGCCAAGATAACACGACGCTTGTCGAAAAACGGTTATTCGCTTCGTGCGCAACGGCCAAACCGCGCTTGTGGGAAACATATTCAACCCTGCGGTCTACCATCATTTAGGAAAGTACAAACAATGACGCAAACCTCGGAAAAACAGGGGACGCAGGTAACGTTTTTAGATCAGACCGGTTCGAAAAGCGTAGAGGCGATCGTTTCGGATTCTATTACGGTTCAGCGTATTCTGCCCAATATCATCACCAAAATGAACTTGCCGACCATCGGACCCGATGGGCAGCCGATGAGCTACAGCCTCGATCATAAAGAAGGGGGCCGGCGACTCCACGAAACTGAAACGCTCGTCAACGCCAATGTTTCCAAAGGAGATCATCTCATCATTTATCCCGAGATTGTTGCCGGATAATCAATCCAGATTCGCCCCGCCTTTCAAAGATTTTTTTGAGAAAACAAAATGCGAAAATCTCCTCGCGAACGACGCCTTCAATCTGATTTTGAATCGCTACAACTACTCCAAAAAGAGAGTTCGATTTTTTCATTTGATACCGTTAGTTCCTCTCGCTCTCTACCGACGAAATACCGTTTAACGTTCCGAGGAAACGGCCTGAAAAAATCTGCCTTTTCCGGGATCAATATAACTTCGAAGCACGTTGTCAGCGTCGACCTTGGATCCGCATATCCGCGTTTAGCGCCAGGGCTGCTTTGGGAAACCAACATTTTCCATCCCAACATTTCAAACAACGGCGTCGTTTGCCTTGGCGGCTACGGGACACACTGGGTTCCAAGCTTAACCCTGTGTGAAATGAGTACGATGCTCTGGGATATGATCCGCTATAAGAACTTTGATCCGGAAAGCCCATACAACCGCGAAGCGGCTCTTTGGGTACGCTCGCAACCTGAGACCAGATTCCCAATCGACCACCGTCCCATTCGCAATCTCATTGGGGGTTCCAATCCCCCTCAAACTAGTTCCTCTCAACCTACTCGATCGCCACGTGCAATCGTCCCCAACGATCATGTTGACCAAATGCGAGTTGTGGAAATCACGGACGACGGAATCGAAATTCTGGAATCTGGGATAGAAATCATCGACGCGAAATTAGTCGCCAATCCATCCCACTCTCGAACCGCAGAAATCATGTTTCTAGACTGAAAACCAGTTCCTGGAATTTCAACAAGCTTACCGTCTTCATCCACAAAACTAGGCAATAGAAAATGATAACCAGCCTGAAATCCGCCTCTGATTCCGATGAACCGATGGTAATTGACGATACGGACAGGTATTCACGGTTGAAATTGATCACTTGGTGGGAGCAGGAAAAAATCGCTTCAGCTCGAATCCTGGTGGTTGGCGCAGGGGCACTGGGAAATGAGGTTATTAAGAACCTCGCTTTGATGGGTATTGGTGAAATTAACATCATCGATTTCGACGAAGTTCAGGAATCCAACCTTTCACGTTCCGTTCTTTTTCGCGCATCTCACGAAGGACACGCGAAGGCCCAAATTGCCGCCGAGATGGCCCGCGAGTTAAACCCAGACTGTAAGATCAACCCGATCGTTGGAGACGTTCTCACTGATATTGGTCTGGGGTTCGTTGCCGACATGAGCCTCATTATTTGCTGCGTCGACAACCGCGAAGCACGACTGTGGATCAATCGAATGTGCTGGAAAACAAATCGCCCCTGGATTGACGGGGGAATCCAGGAAATCAACGGGGTTGCCAAAGTCTTCTGTCCACCAATAGGCGCCTGTTACGAGTGTGCGATGACTGAAAATGACTATCGCCTGATTTCGCTACGATATAGCTGCCCACTTTTACGCAAAGAGGATATTCAACAGGGCAAAGTCCCAACCGCGCCGACGATCGCTTCCATTATTGGAGGACTTCAAGTTCAGGAAGCACTTAAATTAATTCACGAACTACCATCCGCTGAAGGATCCGCTTTAGTCTTTAACGGACTTGCCAACAATTTCTATCAAACGCGGTATCCCCGACGTCCAAACTGTTTATCGCATGAGACATACAACGAAGTTATTGACCTCCCCTTAATGTCAAAAACGGCAACTGCTGAAGAACTGTTTCTTCAACTGCAGGGGAGAACAAGCAACTTGGATCCGAACAGCGAGTCCTGGCAGATTTTACTGGATCGAGATTTTCTTATTTCGCTTAATTGCCGCACCTGTGGCATCGAACGGCCAGAAGAAATCCCTTTGAGCCGGGTGACTGCCAAAAATGGAGTTTGTCATCAATGTGGTGAACTCTGCCGCCCGCTCACAACTGGTGAAATTGGGTGCAACTCCAACTTGGCCACCAAGACTCTCTTCGAATTGGGAATTCCCGAATACGACATCATAAAAATCTCAGACGGCCGAGAGACGGTCTTTGTAAAATTACAAAACGACTCACCTGATCGAAAACGTTCTGCCGCAAACTCAGGTAACCAGCAACCCAATTGCACGGTCTCAACGGATGCTCCAGTCCATCACAAGGACGGCTAGGCATGGATGACGAGATTCAATTAGGAGAAATGGCACAGAACCAACCCCAGACATCAATTCGGCCTGATGAGGACGCCCATTTCTCAACGAAGGTCGTTGGCCAAATCGATCCAGATGACCTAGCTATTTTTGTCGACCTCGATGTCCAACGTGACATGGAAGCTCATGCACTCAGCAATACAAATGTCGAACTAGGCGGAGTGTTACTGGGACGTCAGTTCATCGATCACACTGGTAAACCATTTGTCGTGATATCTGACTGTCTGAGAGCAACTCACTTCGAAGCCACCAAAGGGACATTTAAATTTACACACGAAACGTGGCGGGAAATCACACGGCAGCGAGAGGGTTATCGACCTGACTTAGAAATGGTTGGCTGGTATCACACGCACCCCGACTGGGGTGTCTTTCTATCCGGCATGGACCTATTTATTTGCAATCACTTTTTCAATCGACCACTCGATGTTGCCTTGGTGATCGATCCTTGCAAGCAGGACCGAGGTTGGTTTCATTGGACCGAAGATTCCCCAAGCGTTAAACGCCAATCACAAGGCTTCATCTTAACCACGAATCGTTTGAGATGTGCTGAACTGGAGCAATACGCAAATTTCTACAACAAGGAGCCTGTCTTGAATCAAGATCCTCGATATACACTCCCAAGCACAAACTCCGCTCCCGTCGTCGTGATGGAATACCGCAGGATAATTTCTGAAATCTGCATCGCAGGCATACTGGTCGTACAATTTATCTTCCTTTGCTTTTTCAGCTACACCCAATGGTCCGTGAGTGAACCAAGCAGCGATCAACAATCTACCTCAACTCAAACAGTCGCCGCCAACTCTCAACTCGATGCCAATGCAGAATTGACACCAAAAGAAAAAGCTTACCGCGAGATTCTTACGGCAATCGTCACCCATGAAACCGGCTACCCTCAACTAGTCGATCAGTACACCGAACTTCAGATATCCCGAAACCAACTTCAATCGAGTTATCAAAACCAACAATTGCTAATCGAAAACTTAACCAACAAGAATTCAGCCTTCCAAGCCGCGCTTGACCAACAACAGCAAGCCCATGCTCAAAAAATAAATGAAATGCTAAAGACGCACGAAAAAGCAAAGGCAGAACTAAAGGAAAGGTCTCAGCAATCATCCAATCTGAATAGTGATTCAAATCTCTCAGATTCACCGGTAAACCAGATTCCCTCAGGATGGTATTGGACGATCTTTGGAGGAGCCGGCCTTGCAATTTTGGCAACCGGTTTCTTATTGAATCAGGCGAGCCGAAAAAAAGAAATCTCAAAATCAATCGCTCCGTCTCGACTAAGTGAAAACTCTGAAAAAACAGCAGACTTTAACCACTCCTTTCATGAACCCAACACTCCCAATCCGCCCTCCGATGCGAGCCAGATGTTTTTTGTGGAACACTCGCAAATCCCCTCAATTGAACCGACCGAGCGAGAACTGCAACTTTAACTTCCTTGAAAACGGCTGAAACAAACACGCGTCTTTCGGCTGCGCCGACTGGCAAAGAAAAAAGAACTTAATGTTAAAACAATTTGGAAAATGGAATCGCGCCTACTCTCAACTTGAGGGGCATTTTGTCGGTAAAAGCAAAACTGGCGGAGCAACGTACGGCTTTGGTTTTATTAAACCAACGCTCGCGTTTGACTACGGAAGGACAAGTTGCCTTCTTCAAAACCAAGCGAATTCGATCTTCAGCATCGGGAAAATTACCGAGTTGGCCATGCTTTGGCCCCACCCCAACCTAAAACTTCAAATTACAACTCTACTGAACGCCAAAATAGAACGAGGCACCAAGAAGATCCTTCCTGTCGAATTCAAACAGGTCGCCTTTAATTCCCATTTCTCCGTCCACACTAATCAATTCGAGCAAGTAAACAAATTACTGAATTACAATGTCCAAACTCTCTTAATTCGACTTCTTAAATTATCTC
>WTFU01000170.1 GCA_011523945.1 Mariniblastus sp.
TACCTACTTGGCGAAAGTGTTTGTATTTACACAGTGCGTATTCGCACGATTCTCAACTGACAAAGCGGAGCGGGTTTGAATACCCCTCCTTTTCAAAGCCACCGCCTCATTCGATCGCATTTCATGCGTTTGAGAGACTCTGCGAATTCAATTGATTCACTGTGAAGAATATTAATGGCATCTTCAGATCGCCACGCAGCGTGGGTTGGTTAATTTGAGGGGGCGGTCGTTTTAAAACTTGAGGCGAATCCGAGTGTGGTAAACCATCGCATCATTATCCAAGAGAGGGCCAGTGTAGGTTGTGTCCCAATGGCTTACTTCGACACCCAATTCGAGGGATTTTGTGACATCCCAAATTAGGTTTGCGTAAGTGACTTCGTTTCGTGTTGGTAGACCGGGTGAAAGAGTACTGTTAAGCGGGTCGTCTACACCGTATCCAAAGTGTGAACGGACGCAGGGGCTCCAATTAAAGTAGGCTTCTCCCCAGCCGCCGGTAGATCTGACCGGATCGAGGTTTTGGTTGTCAATTAGGAAAATGGCAGCGTTGTAATTGCCAATTGCTGAGCCGGTGAAAAATTCACTTCTAAATCCAAATCTCTCGTTAATAGCTAATTGAAAGTCAGTGCCGACCGCCCAAACATTATGAATACGGTTGGTCGGCAAATCTGTCCGTCTTAGCTTACCGACGAGGCCCGAGAAGCCAGACTCAAATCGGATCGAAGTTCCAGGTACATGGGGGCCAGATGTTTTGGCGATTGCCAATCGACCTTCGATGTTTGGCATGGCGGTTTCTTCGAGAAGGTTGGCTGGGATTTTATCGAAATTGGTAAATGATGTTGTAATAGGATCGCTTAACGCAAATTGACTCGTCAATTGTGTGTTTTGATTCAGTTTTCTAAATCGCTCCGCACGTAATTGACCTCGCACGAATCCAAGGTTACCAGCTCCATTAGCTTGATTGAAATTGATCGTGTTGGGAGCAATCGGATTGATTAAATCTCGGTGAAGACCAAAGGTGTAGCGCTCGCATTCATTTTTTAATTCAGCGTACGCCATCAAGAGGTAGATTCCATATTTGTCTTCCTCATAAGTTTGCCCATACAGTGTCGAGTAGATCTGCCCACCGGATTGAAACCGCCCAATTTCAGGCCCTGTAAAAGCAGCACCGATGCTCGTTGACTTCGAGTGGATTTCGAATGTCGGGGTGTCCTTTCCTAAATCAGGGGTGATCAAAACGATACCCGATGGCAGGTTGGGACGCGCGGTGGCAAACAGCATTTCACCATTGAGCGAGCCGAATAGGCGGATGTTGAATTGGTCTCCGAGAGTACTGATGTGTGCGCAGTCAATGCAAGTTGCTGGTTGTCCGGTGGTATCGCACGAGAGGCATTGGCAATTCTTGAGATTGATTGAATCGACGCTCGGCGATTGAGCTGAAACTCCAGCAAGTTCAGTCGCGTCAGGTTTTAAGGGAGGGGCCGAGATAGTAGGCTTAACGTCGAATTCTGATAACTCCGGCGTTGTTTGGACGAGCGTTTGATGAATTTTTGAAGCCTGAAGGTTCTCAGCGAGTTTCCAAAGATTGCGCGCTTTAGATTCGGAGTCAAACGCGGGTTTTGTTTGCTGGGCATTTAGGTTACCGGATGCAAAAATGAGGGCGCAAGTGAACAACGAAATTTGGCATATTCGCTTGATTCCCATGGTTCAGTCTCGATCGAGGGGGCAACATAAAAAACGTAGACGCGTCCGGATATTTTGACCAATCGGCATATTTTGAAGTTGATCTAAAGAAGGATTCCAAAATCTTTGCAGAATTGTTAATGTTCGAGCGTTCGGTTTCCGAGGGAGATTGGTTTTGCCCGCTAGCGTTCGCATTTATAGTTCAAGACCCTCGCGTTATGTGTCTTCTCTCAACCTCCGAGCAGTTCCTCTGAGCGTTTGCATGGTGCGTTCTTGACCTCGAATTTACTCACCAGAATCAGCGGCGAGATACGATTGTTTTGAGCCATTTTGTTTCAACGTTTTCATTGAAATCGCAGCACGAGAGCTTTGGAATTAGGAATCTCAATTTTTCGATTCGACGCTAAAGTACAATTTTTGACTAGAATTTGTATCACTCTTATTGTAGCTCTACAATTTACGGGGTTGGATTCTTAATTTTATGACAAATACCGCGAGTTGAAGCGGAATCTGTTTGCGGCAGGCGTTTCAACCGGTGACTGGGGAGCCTACAGACGATGGTCGATTTCGAATATCTTCAGAAAGGGATTGTTGGGCTTGCCAATGCGCATCCCCTTGGCACGATGTCTGGCCATCTAGGGGCCGCAGTTGCTGCCGGCTATTTCATCGGCGAAGATCATGATGGACTTTCCGCCACTGTGACGCGGGGAATTGAATCAGAATTAAATCGTGTTCTCGAAGGTGAAGAGGCGATCTGGTTCAATGTAAAAAAGACGGGAGTTCAACCAGTTCAACTTTTTGAAGCGGGCCCCAAACAGGCCGCAGTTCCTAGTCGAATCCCGGAGATTGCTAAAGCTCTTTCCGGGAATGTGGCGACGCTAAAGCAATCGGGACACAATGTTATTTTCGCGTCGATTGCGATGCGAGCGCTTAGCTCGCATGAACAATACGCTACTCCCTGGGCGATCGATGGCATCTGTAAGTTGATACGTAAATTTAATGCCGGCTCTTCAGGTCGCGGTTATTTTGGAAAAAAAATAGGCTGGAAAACTGCTGCCGAAATCGCCTCGTCAAGTGCGGCCCAACCCAAGCCATACCGGTCGATTCAGGAGATGATCGATCTGACGCTCATTGAATTAATAGAAAACTCGGCGGTGAAGACGCAGGGGTTTGGTGGTTTTTGGCATTTGATTAATCACGCAGCTGGCATTGTTGAATTGGATCGTCTTGGTTACGGGGAGCTTGCCAAATCGGCACTGCCCGCTCACCGTCAGCATTTGGCGATGATGCGATCTCTTCCTGATCTGTCAGAAGAGCTCGGTGTTGTAAAAGCTTCGGAGCACGATCCGTTGGTCGATGATTATTGGTCTGAAGAGCTTTCGCGCGGTGGTGCCTCACTGACCCACCGAATCAAAACAATTTATGGTTATCACATTCTTCGTCGCCACGTGGAAGATTCTGAGGTTCGAATTCAGTCAGACAAGGCGTTTAGGAATTTAATGGATTAAACTCGGTTTTTTTCGCTCGAAATGGTAGACTTACGCAAGAGAGGGCGTGGCTGAACAGTTTCGTTAGGTCAATTCTTGATTTCTAATTTTAATTGTTGTTTCAAAGGCGGATTGCAGCCCAGTCACGAGGTTGCACGATTGAGGGGATCCATGATTGCTGAATCTAGCCGTTTATTGCTTGTTGAGGACGATCTTACGCTGGGTAAGATGGTCGATGAATTCTTAACGGGGCATGGATATCGGGTGCGATGGGAATCAAATGGTTTACTTGCGCTAGAGTTGATTGATTCCGAAAAATTCGATGTTCTGATTCTGGATATTGGCCTGCCTGGAATGGATGGCATTCAAATTTGTCGAACGGTTCGTAGTAGTTTTCAAGGTCCCATTATCATGTTGACGGCCCGCGGCGATGAAATCGACGAAGTTGTCTGTTTGGAGGTCGGGGCTGATGATTACATTGCGAAACCCGTTCGCCCCCGAGCATTGTTGGCTCGCTTAAAGGTCCATCTTCGTAGAGGGAAAGCTCAGGACACATCTTCTGATTCTACGAGATTGGAAATAGATGGTCTCATTATTGATTCCAGTAATCGTACGGTTCGCCAGAAGACGGCTTCCGGCGATGAGAAGGTTTTAAATGTGACGACCGCGGAATTCGATTTGTTGCTGTTCTTAATGCAGCGAGCCGGCGAAGTTGTGGGGCGGAATGAAATATACGAGCAAATTCAGGGAATTGCTTACGATGGAATCGACCGTTCAATTGATTTGCGAGTATCGCGGCTACGCAAAAAGCTAGGCGATGACCCCAATAACCCTGATCGTATTAAATCAGTGCGCGGAGTGGGCTACATTTTTGCCATAGAATCATGATTAAATTATTTTTGCGATTTTTTATTGGGATGATCTTGCTGATCGTTGTTGCGTCAGTATTGCAAAGTTCGATCATCTATCAGAAGAGTGATGAAAATACCAACGCTTGGATTAAGAATACCTATGGAGGAGTTGGTTATGCAGCGAAGATCATTGCCTCGCTGGACGGGAAGGAGAGAGAGGCGGCCATTTTAGAGGCTGAGAAGAGCTTTGGATACGACATTAATCTCGTCTCAACTTCAATAAATGAATATACTTGGTATTTGAATTATCTAAGTCTGGGTGAACCGAGATATGTGACCTACACACACGTGGCCGTGTTGATAGACGGCGGCGCCAACGCCTTGGTGTTCGGTCCTGTTTACGTATGGTCAAGCCCGAGTAGAACGATCTACATTGTCGCGACATTGGCTTACGTTTTGCTTTCAATCGTCGTTATCGGTTTCTTGATCCGTCCCATTGCAATTCAATTTCAATCGATCGCCCGAGGGGCGGTGGCAATTTCCAGCGGTGACTTTAGCGCTCGTATTACCGGACCGGCCGCGCGATACGGTGATTCAGCGGTAACTGCTTTCAATTTAATGGCCGATCGCACCGAAAAACTACTCAAAGGAAAAGTTGAGTTATTGCAAATGGTGTCTCATGAGATCAGAACGCCACTTTCTCGAATTCACTTTGCTGTCGAACTGTTTGAATCCGCACCGACTCCGGAGTTGCAGTCCCAAAGGATTGCAGAAATTATTGATGCGGCTGACGATCTTGACCGGCTTGTTAATGATTTGCTGAAATATGTTCGATCAGGCGAATCCGGTGTCGAAAAAGAACCTGTTAATATTGCCGATTTGATGTTCGATATTGATCGTGTCATCAACACCTCAGGGAAGAGCATTTCAGTTGAAGTGGAAAGCGATGCCGTTGTGCAGTGCGACCGAGTTTTGTTGAAGTCGGCGATCGTCAATTTAGTTGGCAATGCGAGTCGATTCGCTAAAGAAGAAATTTCAATTTCCTCGACGCGCGAAGGTGACAGTCTGTTAATACATGTTGATGATGATGGCCCCGGTATCGCTGAGAAGGACCGCGAAGGCATTTTTGAACCATTTTCGCGATTGGAAGACCCTGGGGGTGGGCACAAAAATGGAACTGGCCTTGGATTGGCGATTGTGAGGCGTTGTGTCGAGAATTGCGGTGGTAAGGTGGATGCCACTCAGAGTCCCATGGGCGGGGCTAGGTTTACGTTGCAGTTGACACTCCTCCAAGAATAGCGTAGTGGCTGCCATCAGTTGGTTTGCAAGTCGTCTTACAGGACTTTTCGAGTTGCTTGTCTATGGGTAAGCGTTTTATCCAAAACGCTTTTGGATACACGTCATTAAATCGTAAAGATGAGTTTCAAGTATTTCGTAATAAACCGTGCGACCTTCCCGCGTGCTTGTAAGGAAGCCACACCGTTGCATTAGTCTCAGGTGATCCGAAGCGGACGGTTGGGTGAGCTCGCAAATTTCAGCCAGTTCATTCACCGAGTACCGCTTACCGGTCAAAAGGAGTTGAACTATTTGCAGTCGACTTGGGTGGGCAATAGCTTTCAGGCATTCAGCAGCCATTGCCAACGAGTCCATGTCGAGCGGTTTAAAGGTTCTTTTTTTGTTCATTTGTAAAAGAAGTTGATATCGGTATATTTAGATTTGTTTTTGTAGAAAAATCTAGGTGCGAATGAAGAATGATTCCCGTATCTGCCAAACTTAATCGTGCAAGAAAATTATTGGATGAGTTAATGCTAAAACCGTTGACGATTACTTGCTGCCTTTGCGTAATTACAGTGACTGCGCCACTTCATTCACAAGAAAATAATGCGAGCGTACAGGAAAATACGTTAGTTGCGAAAAACGATCACACTATCATAGAGTGTAGGTTAGGTGCTGCCAAGAATGTCCACTATTTGAATGACATTTGTTTTTCGGGCCAGTTTTCCGAGGTGGACGTTGCTGAAATTAAACATCAGCAATTCAAGCGGGTGATTTCGCTTCGGACAGTTGGCGAAGTTGAATGGGATGAGAAACGCGGGGCGGAGGAGGCGGGGATGGAATTCTTGGCAATTCCGTTCAAAAGTAGCGATTCATTGACAGACGAGGTCTTTCAACGAGTGCGGGAAGCACTTGGAGAGAGTCAGCAAAAGACTCTAATTCATTGTGGTTCTGGCAGTAGAGTCGGTTGCGTATGGTTGGTGTATCGGACGTTAGATGAGGGGGTGGCCTTGGATGTAGCCTTGGCCGAATCTAGAAAAATTGGTTTGTCCTCGCCAATCTACGAAGCAAAGGCGATGGACTACATCAAGCGAATGCAGGACAAGCAGTCGGTACAAGAGAAGGAAGTTAGCGTCAAACCGGGAATCAATAAGAACTTTATCGACCCTGACATGAGCGTGGAAGACTATGTTAAGCGATTTGAGATCGAGAGCCGGGAAGTATATTTAGCTAGAAAGACAATTCTCAATGAGTTAGCTATTTCGCCTGGTGCCTCGGTGGCGGATGTAGGAGCGGGTACGGGACTGTTTTCGCGAATGTTTTCAAAATCAGTTGGCGAAGCGGGTTGGGTATATGCCGTCGACATTTCGCCTCGATTCATTGAGCATATCAATCGACAAGCAGACGCGATGAATCTCGATAACATTACGGGCGTCTTGTGTGCTGAGAATAGCATTAATCTGCCGCCACTGTCAGTGGACGTCGTTTTCGTGTGTGATACCTATCATCATTTCGAGTACCCGCAGTCGACGCTGGCTTCCATTCATCGTGCGTTGAAGCCCGACGGGGAACTCGTGGTGATTGATTTCGAGCGAATTCCGGGACAAAGTCGGGAGTGGTTACTGGGGCATGTTCGCGCCGGAAAGGAAGCTTTTCGCGCGGAAATAATGGATGCCGGATTTGCTCTCGACGAAGAGGTGACGATCAAGGAGTTCAAAGAAAACTATTTTTTGCGTTTCCGAAAAAAGTAACACCAGCACTTGGTTGAAGTTAATTGGCAAACGGCAATGAAAACACCGCTGCAACGAATACGAACCGGGGCACTTTCGTTGGCGATTGTGTTCATCGTTTCCATTCTTGGCTACCGTTATCTCGGTAAATATGACTGGTTAGATTCCGCCTGGATGGTGTTCATTACGGTGTCTACGGTTGGTTATGGTGAGCATTCCAATTCTTCCGATGCAGTTCAGATTTTAACCATGTTGCTGATTGTGTTTGGTGTTTCTGCGTCGGTTTACACGTTTGGTGGTTTCATTCAATTACTGCTTGAAGGAGAAGTCGAACGCGCGTTTGGCAGAAGGAAAATGACGAAAGAAATCGATCGCCTTGAGAATCATGTTATCATCTGTGGATACGGAAAAATGGGACACGATCTGGTGTCTCAACTTGAGCATCGCAAAATCCCATTTGTGGTGGTCGATATTGATCCAGAGAAATCTCGTTTAGCACAAGAGTCCGGTTTGCTGTCAATTCATGGCGATGCAACCTCGGAGGATATTCTGCGATCTGCGCATTTGGACACCGCACGGGCGTTGGTAACTTCGCTTCCCACGGATGCGGAAAATGTCTTCATTACGTTAACGGCAAGAAATATTCGTGCTGATGTGCAGATTGTTGCTAAATCTGAGCATGAGTCGAGTTGTCGAAAACTTAGACAGGCGGGTGCGGACAAAGTCGTCATGCCGCATCGAATTGGAGCCCAGCAGATGGAGCGAATGATATCTCGTCCGACGACTGCGGCGTTGGTAGAGTTGTTTGCAGAGGCCTCTAATCTGGAGATGGAATTAGATGAGTTTCCGGTTGGCGCCAAGGAACGGCTCGTGGGCTTAGCTTTGTCTGAATCAAAAATTAAAGAACAATTCGATTTGCTCGTCGTAGGAATTCAAAAGGTTGACGGAGAATTTCGGTTCAATCCATCTTCGACGGACGTGATCTGCATGAATGATACGCTGCTACTAATGGGTAGCCTCAGCAATATCAATCGAATGAGGGATGAATTCCGAGATTGAGTTTTGTCGCGTGCCAGCGACAGGCATTTGCTGAGTTAGTGTTAGTGTTTGGATTACCGAAGGTAAGGGATCTTTAATTGCGCTGCTCGTCAAAATTGGCGGATTGGCTATAATTTTGCTCGTAGTTTTTGGTTGAAACTAACAAGGTGTTAATGATGATTCGTTTTCTAAATTTCATAATGGTGGCGGCGGTGGTAGCTTCAGCTCATGGGCAGGTCGGCGATGATGGCAAATCAACAGAGACAGCCAAGGTCTCTGACGTCACAGAACAAGAGGATCCCTATCTTTGGTTAGAAGATGTTACGGGACCTCGTTCACTGGACTGGGTGCGCAGCAAAAACGAAACGACTCAGCGACACTTTGAAGCCTCGGCGGAATTTAAAACGCTTGAAGGAGATTTGCTGAAAATATTAGACTCAGATGAGCGAATTCCATTTGTCTCCAAAGCAGGCGATTTTTACTACAACTTTTGGCGGGATAAAGATCACGAGCGGGGGATTTGGCGGCGCACGACGCTGGCAGAGTATCGGAAGGCGGAGCCACAATGGGAGATCATGCTTGATCTTGATGAATTAGCAAATCTCGAAAATGAGAATTGGGTTTGGGATGGCGCCTCTATTTTGCGTCCCGGTTTTGATCGAGCACTCATTGGTCTGTCTCGCGGTGGGGCAGATGCATCGGTAACCCGCGAATTTGACATGAACCACCGGGAGTTTGTAAGCGATGGTTTTAATCGTCCCGAAGCAAAGGGAAATATTAGTTGGATTGATCAGGATTCCGTCTTTATCTACACCGATTTTGGGGACGGAACGATGACTTCCTCGGGGTATCCGCGGATTGCAAAATTATGGCGACGCGGTCAGCCGTTGGAGGAAGCGGAGATTGTCTACGAAGGTACCGTGGATGATATGTACATTGGGGCAACGCATGACAATACCCCCGGTTTCGAACGGAATTTTGTTCAGCGAACGCTCGCGTTTTATAACAACGAGCTTTATCTCAGATCCGACGACGGTGATTTGCAAAAGATCGATGCTCCTAACAGCGCGAACAAGAATGTTTCGAAAGAGAATTTACTGTTAGAACTCCGAGAACCGTGGAGTGCAGGTGGTGTCAACTATCACGCAGGTTCATTGTTGGTTACCAAATTTGATGATTTTATGGCCGGGAAACGCTCCTTTGAAGTCCTGTTTGAGCCGACTGAAAATAGTTCTCTGGCGAGTTATACGTTGACACAAAACCACTTGATTTTAAATGTATTGGAGGACGTTAAGAATCGAATCTATGTATTGACTTCAACGGACACAGGGTGGCAGAAGCGTCTTCTGGAGGGGGCGCCCGAGATTGGGACGGTGGGAGTGCGTGCAGTTGATTCTGATGAATCGGATGCCTATTGGATGACGTCGAGTGGTTATCTGACTCCGACAACGCTTTATTACGGTAATATTGGGGAACAACCGGAACAGTTGAAGCAGTTAACGCCGCTCTATCAGGCTGATGGCCTGAAGGTTAGCCAGCATTTCGCTACGAGCAAAGATGGAACGAAGGTTCCTTATTTTATGGTCTCCAAACAGGATATTGTTTTGGATGGTAATAATCCGACTCTGCTGTACGGATACGGTGGATTTGAGATTTCGTTGACACCCGGGTATCAGGCGAGTGTTGGGCGCGCTTGGACTAGCGAAGGCGGCGTTTACGTGGTCGCCAACATTCGAGGTGGCGGCGAGTACGGGCCTCGCTGGCATCAGGCGGCATTAAAACAGAATCGTTTAAGAGCTTATGAAGATTTTGCTGCGGTTGCCGAAGATTTAGTTAAGCGTAAGGTGACGAGTCAAGCGAGATTGGGAATACAGGGAGGGTCTAACGGTGGTCTGCTCGTTGGCAATATGGTCGCACTCTACCCCGATTTATTCAGTGCGGCTGTCTGTCAAGTTCCGCTTCTTGATATGAAGAGATATCACTTACTACTCGCGGGAGCGAGTTGGATGGCGGAGTACGGTAATCCAGATGCCCCGGGTGAATGGGAGTTTATCAAGACCTATTCTCCGTATCAGAATATCAAGCCGCAGGTCGAATACCCAGCCGTGTTGTTCACGACCTCGACTCGAGACGATCGCGTGCATCCGGGGCATGCCCGGAAGATGATGGCAAAAATGTATGACCAGGGACATGATGTTACCTATTACGAGAACATCGAAGGCGGTCATGGAGGGGCGGCAAACAATAAGCAACGAGCTTATATGCAAGCACTGGCCTATTCTTATTTAAAAGAGCGCTTGTTTCCCAAGGCAAGCGAGGGGAAATGATCAGTAAGGTTTGATCGAAAGTCAAGCTTTTAACGCTCGACGTGGTTGTTGGGTTAATTCAATCGAATCGCTCGCTGGATTTTGATTGCAGGGGCCAGGCGTTGCTGGTCGGCGGGGGCGTTGTGGATTTTTTCTACAACGTCCATTCCTTTGATTACGCGACCAAATGCGGAAAATCCCTGGCCATCCGGGTTGCGACTGCCTTCAAAGTCAAGTTCAGGTTGGTCGCCAATGCAGATAAAAAACTGCTGGGTGGCAGAGTTGGGTTTCGAACGAGCCATTGAGATTACGCCATTAAGATGCTTCAAGCCCGTTTGTTTTGTGTTTTCTAATTCGATTGCGGGCAAGAACATTTCTCGTTTAAGTGGGTTTGCTCTACCTTGAATTACCGAAATTTTTACGGCTGAATTCTCTTGGTTAGTTGGAGTTACCGTGCGGTGAAAACTACCATCCGAGTAGAGACCTTCATGGACGTAATATAGGAAGTTCTGCGCGGTGACGGGTGCTTTAATTGCGTCAATTTCTATTTCAATGTCGCCCTTTGTGGTTTGAATTAAAACCTTTGGTTTGTCCGGTACTTCTTCTTTTCGCCATTTAAATCGTGGAAGATTTTCAGGGTGGATTCCGCGTAGATGTCGTTTGTCATTCTCTAGCCGCCGGCTTGGTTTTTGATATCGCCAGGGTGAATCCCCAAATACCTGTTGGCATAGTCTGGAAAGAGCAGGATCGTATTCAATTAATTCCTGCCGCGTGTTCACGTGATTGTGAAGCGCATCGTTTTCCCGGTTGTCGTCAAACCAAGATTGAACGCCCTCGGCCCAATATTCCATGTGGTTGCCGGCAGCGTATGTGTTTTTCCATTTTCCCGATTGAATCGCCTCCGAATACGCTTTTTTTAGGCGTTCATTAAAGGTAGGGTCAATGTCCTTCATCCCCATTTGATGAATTGCGTGGGCGAATTCATGAATGCAAATACACTCTTCGAAATAAGGGTCGTTAGGGTGTTCTAAAAGGTTTTCTTCGGCACAGCTTACTGCAGGTGCTGATGGCGTTGCGCCAAGACCTCGCGCGCGGCGATCCCAAAACACACGGGGGGTTAAGTGACAATGTTCTGGTACGTCCGTTGTAAATTCGTTGTAGGCCATGACCGCGAGCCGAGTATGGTTAGATGCCATCGCCTCAAGTATTTCCGGGCGATGGCCAATCATCCGCGTTACTATCCAGGCGGCCTCCTGTATTGCCGCATCCGACACTTGTTTTGAACCGACAACCGGTAGCCCCTTTACCTCCAGATACTTTTGGTAAAAAGGGTCGAGTTTGAATTGCTCTCTGATTTCCAGTGGAACCTCTGTCACGGCTTGGGCGGATACCTCCGCAGTCACAATGGTAAAACAGCCCAGCAATCCGCCAATCGTCAGTACAGTTGCGAGATGAAAACGGTCGAACATTAGGCTAGTCCATTCAGTTTTTTTGGGCGGAATTGATTAAATTCAATCGAGCATTCGAACTGGTTGATTGCAATGGGAGGTTTGTGTGCCCCAACTGAATCGCGGCTTTTAGTGAACAGTAGTCGCAATGGCAACGGCGGCTTGCATGGCTTTGATGGCGGCGAGCGTCGCCTTCGTGGCAAGTATTTCGCCGTTACTGAGTTGTTGAATTCGTTTTTTGTATTGGCGAAGTTCTTCAGGGCTAAAATTTGCTTTGAGTAGGCCAGCGTGACAGGCAACAGCGATCAATACGGCCGTACGATCGTCTGGTTTGACGTTTTCGTTGAACATGACGTCGGCCATGCGCTGGCGGATATTATCTTCATAAGTTCCGTCGATCTCAGGATATCGTTGCTGAGTAAAAATCCATAGTACGGTTTTCTCGTCATGGCGAAGGATTCCGAGGTCGCATAATTGTTGAGCAATGCGATGCTTTAGCTTGGGTAAGTTTGCCGTTTTGGCAACCCAATGCTGCATTTTTTTGGGTTTGGCGGAGCCGTAAATGAGACCTAGTGCTTCATCAAGTATTTCGTCTCCAGTCGTCGATCTGTCAACGACGCCGACGATTTGATCCTTATCGGAGCCGGCTACGATCCGCTGTTGCAGCAACAGCTCGCTAATGATTGCCCCGGCGATGGCGTACAGAAAATATCCGCAGGAAAACGTTCCTTTGTCATCCCGGATAGCTAACAGCATTGTTTCCTGATAGAGCGCCAGTGGTTTTGACATCCCATCCCTTTTTTAAAAGTGCTTATAGAATAACTGCCTCTGCATTTGTCTAAGTTTTCGCGAATGATTGTTATTTATTGGGAAAAATAGAATGCTTTATTGGTAGCTGCAAAATAATTTATTGGAGAGGCAATAATCTGCATGACGCTTATTTTACCAATCTGGCAAAAGTTAAGTTTGCCGAATAAGTCAAATGTCAGTCGCACGTTTCCATTTCCCGATTTATCCGAGGAGGTATTATCCGAGTAGCTACTGAGCCGTGGGCTCATCATCCTCCGCAGGCGGAGGATCAGCCTCGGGTGAATCGGTTTCATTCTGGGGTTCCATGGGAGTGTTCGGCTCCTCGGTGACAACTTCGGTAGCAACCGAATCAGGGTTTGCGACGGGTTGTTCTTCTACAGAGGGAACGGGCTCCGCGGATGCTGGGGGCGTCGTTTCTAAATTATCTGCTGGGGCGGAATCATTTTCTGATTGTTTCCCAAGCTCTCCCAGGCGTCGGAAAATGACAAAGAATGAGGGTACAAGGAGTAAGGAAAACACCGTCGCCGCCATCATTCCGCCTACCACCGCGTTTCCAACAGCTTGGCGGCTTGCAGCTCCTGCTCCACTGGCAATCAGGAGCGGAAGAAAACCAAGAATGGAGGAGAATGCGGTCATCAGGATCGCGCGGAAGCGTAGTCGAGCTGCTTCGACAGCAGAATCGGTGATGGACATTCCTTCTCTTCGTTTTTCGGAAGCGAATTCAACAATTAGAATTGCGTTTTTACTGGCAAGCGCGACCAAAAGGACGATTCCGATTTGAGTGTAAACATTTGCATCGGCTCCACGGACTGTCAAAAGCGTGACAACTCCTAAAGCGGATAAAGGAACCACGGCAATCACCGCCGCCGGCATCGTCCAACTTTCGTATTGTGCGGCGAGCACAAGGAACACCGCAACAATGGCCAATGCAAGGATCACGGCTTGTCCACCGGCAGCCTTTTCCTGATAGGAAAGCCCGGTCCATTCAAATCCGAACTGGTCGGGAAGCGTTTGTGTCGCCAGTTGTTCCATCAAATCGAGTGCTTCGCCGGAACTCATGTCGGCCCCGGCGGATCCATTGATTGAAGCACTGGGGTACATTTGGTATCGGCGGATGACAGATGGCCCAAACTCTTCCGCAATATTAATCAGGGTGCCCATTGGAACGGCGTTACCATCGAGACTTCTTACTTGAAGATCAAGGATGTCTTGTTTCGTGGCTCTAAATTTCGCGTCGGCTTGAATGCGTACCTGATAAGTTCGGCCGTCTAAATTGAAGTCGTTGACGTAAGCCGACCCCAGATAGGCCTGCAGTGTCGAAAATACCGAACTGAGAGGTACGTTCTTCGCCTTTACCTGAACACGATCGACATCGATATAGAGTTGGGGTGTACTGGCGCGAAACAGTGAGTTTGGACGTGAAAGTCCGGGTTGTGCAGCAGCTTCGGCGACGAGTAGGTCAGCCGCTTGTTGAAGTGCCTGATAACCGGCATTCCCTTTGTCTTCCACTTCCATTTGGAATCCACCGGCATTTCCGAGTCCGTCGATCGGAGGTGGAATAAACGGAAATGCAATGGCCGCATCGACCTCGGTTTGTAGACGCTGATTAATTTTGAATACGATAGCCCGCTGGCTTTCTTCACGCGTGTTACGATCTTGCCATGGCTCAAACATAACTGCCACGAAGCCAACGTTTGACGCTGCACTACCGCTGAGCAAAGAGTAACCCGTGATCGAAATAATATCTTTGACACCCAAGGTGTCATTGCAGATTTCACTTACCTGATCCATTACTTTAACCGTCCGCTGCTTCGACGCTGCATCGGGTAGTTGGACGTTGACGAACATGTAGCCTTGATCCTCAACAGGTACGAAGCCTGTTGGCAGTTGTCCAAAGCTCCATCCGGTCAGTGCCAATAGGCCGCCGTAAAGGAGCATGACGATCAGTACCAGTCGTACGGACCAGCGAATGATGCCGCGATAAAAGCTGGTGGTGGCATCGAAAGCACTGTTGAACCAGCGAAAAAAGAAGAATTTTGATTCCTTGGGTTCGCGTAAGACGATCCCACAAAGTGCTGGACTGAGTGTCAGCGCGTTGACGGTACTAATCAGGACTGCAGCTGAAATAGTTAACGCAAACTGTTTGAATAGTTGCCCAGTGATTCCGGACATAAACGCCGTTGGAACAAAAACGGCCAACAGAACGAGGGTGGTCGCAATGACCGGCCCTGTAATCTCTTTCATCGCCGTGATGGCGGCCTGTTTGGGCGTCATTCCTTCTGATATGTATCGGGAGGTGCTCTCTACGACCACAATGGCATCGTCGACGACAATTCCAATCGCCAGGACAATTCCAAAGAGAGATAGCATGTTTAACGAGAATCCGAGTCCCGACATGATTGCGAATGTTCCAACGAGCGACACGGGAATCGCAACCACGGGAACGACCGTTGCCCGCCAATCCTGAAGGAAGATGAAGATCACCAGTACAACGAGAATGATCGCAACGAAAATGGTACTGTAAACTTCTTCGATGGATGCTTCGACAAATCGCGTCGTATCGAACGGGATATCATAATCCATGTTGGCTGGCCAACTATTTCTTCCCTTCAGTTCCAGCAGTCGTTCGCGAACCTGAGTTGCCACAGAGAGGGCATTGGCGTCGGGCAGTTGGTAGATTGCGACGGTCGCACATGCCTTGCCATTAAATTTCGAGGCAAGAGTGTAATCCTTTGCGCCGATTTCAACGCCTTGCTGAACGCCACCATCGTAAGGCCGATCATCGATCACCACATCACGCACGCGAACGAAGCGGCCCCCGGGTTCTGTCCGAATGATGATATCCGCGAATTCTTCCGTGGTACTCAAACGTCCGAGAGTGTTGATGGAATACTGAAAATCAGTTCCAAGTGGTGCTGGAGAGGAACCGATCTGACCTGCTGCGACCTGAACATTCTGTTCGCGAATGGCATTGACGACTTCGTCCGTCGTAATGTTTCTCGATTTTAATTTATTGGGGTCAAGCCAAATGCGCATACTGTAGTCGCCGGCACCAAAGACTTTGACGGATCCAACGCCGTTAATGCGACTAAGCTCATCTTTAATGTCCAGCGCATAATTGCTTAAGAACAATTCATCGAGATCCCCATTAGGAGATGTGAAATTGATCATCTGCAAAATTTGAGTCGATTGTTTTTGCGTCACGATTCCTTGACGACGAACTTCTTCCGGCAATTTTGGCGATGCGATGGATACACGGTTCTGGACTAACACATTGGCCATATCCATGTCAGTGCCGAGTGCGAATGTGATTTGGAGTGCGTAAGAGCCATCGTCTGCACTGGTTGAAGACATGTAGAGCATGTTTTCGACGCCGTTGACCTCTTGTTCAATCGCAGTCGCTACAGTTTCCGCTACCACTTTGGCGTTGGCACCAGGATAGACGGCGCTCACTTGAACCGTCGGTGGGGCAACCTGTGGAAACTTGGCAACCGGCAAGCTAAAGAATGCAACGATCCCGGCAATCACGATGATGATCGAGATGACGGAGGCGAAAATAGGTCGTTTAATGAAAAATTCCGACATGGTCTTACGACAACCTTGAAAATAAAAATCAGATAGAGACGAGGTAGTTATTCAATCAGCGTGTTCAATTCTCAATGCTTACGACTACACCTGGTCGCACGCGTTGAAGGCCATCGGTGATCACTTTGTCCGTTGGCGATACACCCGAGAGGACAACAATTAACCCATCTTCGGTTGTTCCCACTTCTACATTTTTTCGGACCGCTTTGTTTTCACTATCTACCGTGTAGACAAATTTGCCAGTTTGATCCCGATTGATTGCTTTCTCAGGAACGAGTACGGCATCTTTCAGGTCATCAATTTTGATACGAACACGAACGAAAAATCCGGGCACTAAAATTCCGAGAGGATTTTCCTTGGGATTAGGAAAGACTGCACGAACAGCAAGTGTTCCAGTGGATTCATCAATCTTTGTATTGATGAAATCGATCTGCCCTTTAAACGGGAAGCCGTCATCACCTGATCGTTGTAATTCGACTTCAGTCACGTCGTCTTCGCCTCTCAGCTTGCCTTCACGGTCTCGTTTGATAATGAAGCTTTCCCGGACGTTAAAGTTGGCCCAGATAGGATCGCTCTTAATGATCTCTACTAATTCAGTTCCGTTTTGCACAAGGTTGCCTGCTTTTGCGAGCGGCTTGGCGACGCGCCCTTCGATTGGTGCCATCACTTTGGTCCAGCTGAGTTTGAGTTGGGCATCTTCAAGGTCAGCATTCGCTTTGGAGACCTGTGCTTCGGCTTGTTTAATTTGGGCTTTTGCCTCCTCCTGCTTGGCGGCGGAGACTTTTACTTCGGCTTCGGCAGTTAATGCATTCGCTTTTGCTTGATCGAACTCGCTCTTGGAAATGGCTTTACTCGCCTCTAGTTTTTCCATTCGCTCAAATTCGGCGTCTGCGGCAACTTGAAGGGCTACTTTTGCCTTAACATCACTATCTGCCTTAGTTGATGCCGCCTCGGCTTCGGCGACAGCCGCTAGGGCTGTCTCGACATTGGCCTGAGCTGCATTTACTTTCGCAACGTATTCGGCGTCATCAATTTGGAAAAGTTGAGTGGTTGTTTCTACAGATTTATCGAGTCCGACGAGCATGTCACCTACAATTCCGCTCACGCGTGAGGTAACGGTCGCTTGTCCCACGGCTTCGAGGCTCGCATTTTCTGTTAGATAAATGGCGACATCTTTAACGGTCGGTGTAGCAATGGCAACTTTGGGAGGCGTGGTTTTAATCTCTGGGGGCTGGTTTTTGCATCCTGAAATCAACGTCAAGGAAAGAACCAAAGCTATCGAGTGTAGTACTGGCCGCAGCATGCTAAGTAACCCAAAAATGGAAATTGAATGAGATTGTAGTTGGCGGGTTTCCAGGGAGAAATCCTCGCCATCCGAAGATCAGACCTTTTATGTTACAGTTTGCCGAAGATTTTTGCTATCCATTTGCCGATTCCGGCGTGCCTCTTCCAAAAGTCGCCCACTTCATATTAAGCTGTGTGAAGTAACGCAAATAAACCACGAGGGAAACGTGAGCAAACTTAATAGTAGACTTTTGGTAAATATTTTGGTGATGGCGGGATTGGTTCTTTTCGGATCCCTTTTAAACATTGGGTGTACCCCTGTCGACAGTCCCACTGAGGGGGAGGGAGCGAAGGCGACCGATGTGGGGCCTACCGTTACCAAAGCTCCGGCGGCGAAGGCTGAGAAGGCAGGTGAAGGCTCTGATGGTTTTTCTTACTCGGTTTTGCATTGGAATGTAGAGTCAGGTGGAAACGATCCGGCGACAGTGGCCTCGCAATTGGTCGAACTGGGCGATTATGATGTTATTGGGCTGTCGGAAGTGGAGGTTCCGGCTGCCTACGAAGAGGCCTTGTCGAAAAAATGGCCCGATCGTTACGAGTATATTCGCGGAGTCTCTGGAGCGAATGAGGGGCGTGAAGACGATCATCTTTGGATCGCATTCAGTAAAGACAAGTTCTCACTCGTTGAAACCGAAGAGATGAAAGAGGTTTCGGGGTTTATATTTGATGACGGACACCATCGAGTACCGCTTTACGTGAAATTAAAAGATCGTGCGAATTCGCAAGAGGTTGTATTTTTGATGAATCATCTTGCCCGGGGGAATAAGGATTTTCGCCAGGAGCAAGCGAGTACCTTACGAGAGTGGGCGCGAACTAAGTCGATTCCGATTGTTGCGATTGGAGACTACAATCTCGACTTTGAGTTTGCCACTGAAAAAGGGAACAAAGCGTTCGACGAATTCATGAAAGACAATGTTTGGCTATGGGTGCGCCCTGAACCGCTGGTCGATACGAATTGGTCAGATCGAGATGGTGACGGCATCGATAATTACATCGATTCGTTACTCGATTTTAGTTTTCTCGGCGGTGCGGCAAAGACATGGAACGCATCCAGCCGCGTGATTGTTAGAGAAAATGATTTTCCGGATACCGAAAAAACCAGCGATCACCGTCCGGTCGAGTTAATTCTCTCGGGGAATTAATTTGGGCGGTAAATTGGATGTGGCGATTGCTAGTCAGACAGTAATTTTGCGGCCTCGACATGTCCGTTTTTGTTCGCGAATCCCAAAGCTGATTCTCCGTCGGCGTCTTTGATAGAGGGATCAGCCTTGTATTTAAGTAATGTTCGGACGACTTCGGTTTGCCCTTCTGCGGCGGCGAACATCAGCGCTGTGAAACCCTCGCTATTGTCGACTACATCCAGTTCTGCCCCCGAGACAATTAGGAATTCTACAGTATCAGAATTATCTCCCGTGGCCGCGAACATCAATGCGGTTCGGCCACTTGAGTCTCGTAGATTGGGAGAGCCTCCATTTCTCACAAGTAGCTTGACGATGTTGGTGTGCCCGTTGAAAGCGGCCAGCATTACAGCGGAACGGTTTTGCTCATTGGTTGAATTGACGTCAAATTCGGAAGCCAAGGCAGATTCAATCGTGTCGGTGTCGCCGTTTAAGGCGGCATCAAGGAAGTTTTGCAGGGGAATGGCTGTTTCTGCTGCAGTCGGTGCGGCGGTTTGATCTTGGCTGCTCGTCGCGCTGGAAGTTACGGCAGTCGCGTCTTCCTTGGGCAACGGTGAATCTGCTTTTTTACTCGTGGCTTTCTCTTGTGAATTGCAACCCGAGAAGATCATTAAAACGCAAGCGACAGTGGTGACGGTGCGCTGGAAAGGCCGCTTCATTGTTGTGTAACTCGAAGGCATCTTTGTGTTCTTTCGAATGGCAACTTAAGACTTAGAAAATGGTGTTATTAATTGAGTTCGAGATTTTTGTCAGTCAGAAGTCTTAGTCAGTCAGAAGTCTTAGTTGAAAATCTGAGCTTTTGTTTGATGAAGGCAAAATCCTCAGGTTGCAAGAAAGAGCACCAACCCAAGATCATCAGGTACTGGAAAAGATTGAGGTTCATCGTGTACTCGAGGGATAAATGGAAGAAGAAAAGGACCATCAAGGCAGGAATACGTGTGCGTTTGAACCAAACTGCAATCGGGGCGGATATTTCAAAAACAATTGTTGCCCAGGTCATGATTTTGATAAAAAACATCGACTTAAATAAAAATCCAGGCAGTGGAAGTTTGTAGAAAAGGTCGTCGAGACGAGAAACATAGTAAAGCGCCGTTCCGTCGATCCAATCTGCGCCATTCAGTTTCTCGCAGGCAGAGAAAAGCACAATGGTGACCGTCTGGATCTGTATTAAAC
>WTFU01000018.1 GCA_011523945.1 Mariniblastus sp.
TGCGTGGCATCTAAAACAACACGAACTTCCCGGTGTCACGCTGGCTTGGGTAACTACACTCGAAGTATTGCCAAACGGAAACTATGTAATCGGAAATTGCCACGCCGGACCTGACCAACCCCTCTTGGTAGAAATCGAACCGAAAAACAAACGAGTCGTTTGGCAATTCGACCAGTTTGATAGATTCGGCAACTCGGTATCGAATTCACAAATCCTCGATGTTAAAAATAGCATTCGGTAGGGTTAAATCTTAACTGGGGAGCGTGCAAGTTTCATTCGCGTTCGCGGTCTCACAACGTCCACTCAATCAGTTTCCGTTGATTTGATCTAGCAGTTGCTGCGCTGAAACTGCCTGTAACTGCTGGCGATACGAATCAATAAAACGGCCGTACGATAATTTCATTTCATCGGCAATATTTTCGCCTTCGGCGACCCTCACCATTGCTGCTCTCAAATCCCGTTTCCAGTCGGATTTCCCAATCGGAACAGCAAACTGCATTCGCATTGTCTCATCAAAAACAACCACTGAGGGAACAACATTCATCTGCAATAACTTACTCGCTCTCATGCCGGAATCGAAGTAAAGTTTGACGTTTTCGACATTCGTAAAAGACGCAAGTTCATCAACGACCACGAGTGAACCCGCTTCTTTCAGATCGGCATCTGAGTAGACAACGACAAAGTTAAACCGGTCATCGACCATTTCACCAGCAAGCAGATCCAACTCACCTACTGCCGAATAGGACGACAAGCCCGCCAGCCAGAGAATCGCTGTGACTTTCCCACGAAATTGGTCGCTGGAAACCGGAACACTTGGATCATCGACAAGTTGAAAATCGGGCACAACTTGACCAATCAATCCCGAGGGGATTGCTTCCGGCAAAGCCACAAACTTTTCCAGAGGAGTTGCATCTCCGCGGTCTTCGATCGCAAATTTAGAAGCGGAGATTGATTCGTCGAATTTTGCATCGTGGAATTTGGCTACGAGTTCAACTTCTTTTATTTCGGGGGAAGTAACCACTTCACCGACCAGCAATTTAAGCGGCAATGAAATTTGATGAATGATCAGAGTTTCACGGTCTACCCAGATGTCCGCCGTTATATCCCCCGACAACGATCTAACTACGTAACAACTTCTACCATCCACATCTTCATTGTCAAAACGGACAGACTGTTCTGACCCTTGAATCCATGGATTAGGTAACTCAGGAGCCAGTAAAGAAAGCGGAGGAGGAATGAGCCGCGGCGTCTCATCAATTTTTGTTTCATCCAATGGCAGATCGGAATAGCCACCCAGGAAATACTTCGCAATTGAATCCGAAAACAGCTCAGTGAAAGGAACCTCATTTTGATAGGCCATTAAAAGATGCTGGTTATCTAGATTTTCACTTTCAATATCAAAAATATAGCAACTCAGAATTCCACCGTTGGCTGCAACTTTTCCGTTAAACAAAGCTCCAGCATACTTCCCGCCCCGCTCCCAGACAGTCGACCATCGCTGCGGTTCTTGAGTCTGCCGACCCTCAAGTTGATAATTCAAATACAAGACAGCCTTATCCTTGTAGGATTTCGCCTGAGCATAACGCTGGATTACTTTGGCGAGTATTTCATCCGATGACAAATCATTATCGATTAGATCGCTCGCCTCGCCTGTTAATTGCCCGCCTGACTGAAGCTCACCGGGAGAGCCAACACTTGGAGTCTCTTCTGCTGGGTTGCACCCCAAGCTTACCATCAATACGACGGATGCCATGACCAAGCGAAATTTAGATGAAATGAATCCGTTCATAAGCGTCTCTTAATTTAGCATCACACTTCACATCACCCGTTAATTTAACCTCTTTGCAAAATACGGGTAAAGATTGATTCGCATTGATCGAACCGCGTGCTCAAGAATTGGAATAAGTTGCCTCACCACGTTCAAACTTGGCCAAAACACCTACAAATATCAAAGTCGGCTAACAAATAACGTTCTTTTGAGGAACATCGTTCTCGGTCGTTGACCCCAAACGAAGGATAGATATGATTGCCGATGAAAGCCGTTAAATAAATTTCCGCCGCAACACCTCACTATTTTGAGTATTCCCTTGACAACTGAACCGCATCCGAATGACAACATCGCCACTGAATTACTAAGACCTTTGGCAGAGAAACCAAATTTCTCAGTACCCCAGCTCGATATTTCAATCGAGCCAAACATCGACCTATCCAGTGCGTTGAAAAAAACTCTTGATGCCCCCGAATTCTATCCAGCACTTTCAGAGTCAGTTTTTGAGGGTGATACAGTTGCGATCGCATTGCAATCCGATATCCCCCACGCCAACTATTTGACCGAGTCGATTGTTGATTACTTGATCACCAATGGCATTGAGTTAAACGATATCACGCTTGTCGTCACCGGGAGGACGGCTGAAAACCTGGGCATCCCCGCGGCTCAATATGAAATGGCTGAAAAAGATAAAGCAGAAGGAAAACGCCCACACATTTTCTCATTTGACTTTGGATTTCAATCATTCAATACCGAGGTCCATGACCCGGAAAACCAAACGGGCCATTCCTATCTTGCTGCCAACGAGGAGGGAGAGCCAGTTTACGTCAACCGAACTCTGGTTGATGCCGATGTTGTCATTCCTATCGGTTTCCCAAGTCCCGGCGAAGTTAACCAACAGGCCGATTGCATCTACCCTGACTTCAGTACGACAGCGACGCTGCACCGATTCGCCCAGGGTAAAGGCTCATTTATTTCTCGTTGGACTGAAATCGAACTGGCCAATGAATCGCTTGGAGCCTTTTTTGCAATTCAGGTTGTCTGCGGCCCGGGGGACACCATCCGTGAAGTTCACAGCGGCGCTAAAAAAGACGCTTTAGAATCTGCGAGATCGTCCACGAATCAACTGTGGTCACTGGAATGGCCCAAACCTTCCAGCTTATGCGTGGCGACGATTGAAGCCAAACCAATGGATCAGTCTTGGGACGACTTTTCGCAAGCATTGATCGCCGCCAGCGAAGTCACCGAACCTGACTCACCTATCATCATCTGGTCTGAAATTTCAACTCCCCCCGATCGCAACACGCGTAAAGCTTGCATGTCACAGTTCGAAGACAATATCAGTTCCAAACTTACCAAAACCCTTCAACGCGTCGCTGGCATCATCAAAGATCGA
Source organism: Mariniblastus sp. (assembly GCA_011523945.1). Taxonomy (GTDB): domain Bacteria; phylum Planctomycetota; class Planctomycetia; order Pirellulales; family Pirellulaceae; genus Mariniblastus. Next base: position 3,165 of record WTFU01000018.1, read on the forward strand.
CCCGTTTTTCTTAAATCCGCATTATCAGAGCAGACGGTCGAAGAGCTAGGCCTCGGCCACCTTACGTCCGTTGATGAAATCCACAGGATGGCTGAATCTATCGAAGATTGCCTCGTCATCCGCGACGCACACAAAACTCAAATTAGAACAGGTGACGCCCCTTCCAATGAAGGAAGCTAAAAAACTACATATGACCAAACAACTTGAACGCGACTACGAAGCGCTTACGAAGAACGCTGGATTTTCGCGACTGGAAAATCACGGCTTAATTCGCCTCACCGGTGAAGACCGACTATCATTTTTTCACAATTTCTGCACAAACGAAATCAAGAAGTTAGAACCCAACCAGGCCTGCGAAGCCTTTATTCTTAATACAAAAGGCAAGATTCTTAATTTCGTCCATGCAATCAACTTACCAGACGAACTTCTCCTCTTTGGGCATGGGAAAAACGTCCAGACAACCATTGATCACCTGGATAAATATCTAATTCGGGAAGAAGTGACCCTTGAAGATGCCACAACAAATTGGGCAGGATTATTTGTAAGAGGAAACGCAGCGGAGAAATATTTAGCACAACTTACCAGTAATCTCCCATCGAAAAACAAAGTTCAAAAAGTGCAACTCACCAATCACGAGATTTTTCTAGCTAATCTTGAAATTGCCGGGTTTGGCTATCTCATTCTCTCCAATAAATCTGAACTGACTGAAACCGAAACCATCCTCAAGAACGAGGGGATCGCGGAATGCGGCCACAACGCACTGCAAGTCTGCCGAATTGAAAATGCGACACCTTGGTACGAATTGGATATCTCCGAAGATAATCTGCCTCAGGAACTGCAACGAGATTCCCAAGCAATTAACTTCAACAAGGGATGCTATTTGGGTCAAGAGACGGTCGCAAGAATCGATGCAAGAGGCCGTGTTAATCGGCTCTTCGTGACCATTCAGTTTCCTTCGCTTTCGCAATTGGAGAAACCTCCGACCGCTGGCGATGAATTGACCGTCGATGGCCAACCAGCTGGAACGATTAGTTCGGTAACTTTTTCACTTCGCGATCAATCCCATCTCGGAATGGCATTCGTTAAGCGTGCCTTCAAAGCCCCAGAAACACAACTCGATCACGGAATCGTTGTTAAATAAGCGGGCACTTGGTTCTCAACTATTGGCCAATTTGCTGGTATCTAATCAACTTTGGCAATACACCGCTTACCAACCGAGTCTAGGCAATTTCACTTTAACTAATTTCGCGGGGGAACCTTCCAACAACCAAGAACCCAGCCAATACTAGTCAATCAAAATCGTGCCGGCTGAATAAGTGATAGCTTCCCCACCAATCAAGACTCTTTCACCGACTAACTCGCACGTCAATTCCCCACCGCGCTGCGATAACTGCCGAGCCTTCATTGCCTTCTTTTTCAGGCGATCAGACCAAAATGGAGCTAAAACGGTATGAGCGGATCCAGTGACCGCATCTTCGTTAATACCGAGAGCGGGTGCAAAAAAACGGGATACGAAATCGCAATCTTCTCCAGTCGAGGTCGTTATGAGCGCGCGATATTTCAGTTCGCCTAATCGAACACTGTCCACTTGTAAGCGAGCGACTGTATCCGCATCGGAGTACACCACCATAAGATCCTCACCTGCCGACCAAAACTCAACGGGCGACTCGCTTACACAGCGCATTAACGATCTGTCTTCACCTTGCTTAACAAAACCAGTCCTGGGAAAATCAAGCTCGTAAAACGATTCCCTTTGCGTGACGATTAGGTTTCCACGACTTCGCGACTTAAACCGGATCACGTTCTCTGAAACCCCTTCTTCAGCAATTAACGCATGAGCACTGGCGAGGGTAGCATGACCGCATAGATCAACCTCACAGAGTGGTGTAAACCAACAAATTTCATACTCACCCTGACCTCCCCAAACAAACGCGGTTTCAGAGAGATTGTTTTCCGCTGCAATCGCCTGCATCAGCCCGTCTGAAATCGGTTGCTCAATCACACAGACTGCCGCTGGGTTTCCAGCAAAAAGTTTATTGGTAAACGCATCAACTTGATACCGCTTGATCTTCATTAAGAAAACACTCCGTAACCTATCAACCCAAAACTGGTTTCGGCGAACCCAACCTTCAGCGCAAAAAAAAACACCCTCGGCAACTTTGGGTTCCAGGGGGGCTTAGAACACCTCAGTAAGTCCGAGAGCGATTGGACGAAGTTCGACCTCCGCATCCATGCTTCGATCGGCTTCAGCTTTGATCGAGCCACAAGCTTCTAACGCAACATCCATGTCAGCGTCTCAACTTGCTGATCGCAGAATTGACAAGTCAATCCCAGTGCAATCCGCCTTCACAAAACAACTCGTATTTCTGTTCAAGTGTTTGAGTGTTTGACACTCAACCCTTGATGGATTGGCAAGTTATTGAAACCATCGATTTGGGTCAAGAGAAGTTTTCAGCTTCTGATGTCAAACTTTAAGAAAAATATTATCAGAATCCTAAAAGGAATTAATTACTCGAAAAAAACGCACCAAACACTGAATTCTGACGGACGCTTCCCCATCCTTTTTTTTCAACCACAAAAATTGCTATCAAAATCGGCAGTGAATATTTTTGAAAGCTCTCCCCATTTCTACCGATTCCGGTTGCGAAATTTGATCATTTCAAAAAAACGCAGAATCGTTGAAACTGGTTTAACCTGAACAAATCCGTTCAATCTCTGCCCAATCGTGTCGAAATCAAACCGCATCGCTAAAAACTAACAAAATGTGAAATAACCTTTCAAAATCGACACCATCAAATCACGAAATCCCGTAAAAACGCGATTCAACACTACTCGAAATGACTCAGCTTCTTCCAACCGCTCCAGCCAAACCAAAGTCGAAACGGATTTTGGAATTAGATGCTATTCGTGCACTCTCGTGCCTGAATTTGCTCTTATTTCATTTCACGTGGGTCTATGAAGAGAAGTACGGATTTAGCTCACCCATCGGCTACAAATTTCCATATGGAAAGTACGGAGTTCAGCTATTTTTCATGCTCAGCGGTCTGGTTAATGCCATGACCCTGCTCAGCAAGCGGGATGCCGCAAATTTCATCAGCGCGAGGTGGATTAGAATCTTTCCGTCCTATTGGATCGTGATTCTCTTAAATGTCGTGCTCTTCGCATATATCCCAATGTTCAACACGGATCCAACGTTGGACTGGACCGTAGCAAATCTGACGACAATGCCTAACTTACTAGGTTACGAGAATATGGAACCAGTAACCTGGACTCTCCAAGTTGAAATGCTGTTTTATGTATTTCTTATGTTTCTGTTAATTTCAGGGTTACTCGATAAACCTGTTCGTACGATGCTGGTTGCCGTTTCCGTTTGCTTGATTCTGGGAACCGCCTTCACCAAATTCAAGGATTGGTATCCACAGTCCGATTGGAATTCAACTTTTTATGTAATTGAAGAGCTTCTATTTATTCGAACGTTACCTTTATTCGCGATGGGAATTCTTCTCAATGAATTGAGATCGAAACGGGGAACACCTTGGATTCTTTGGTGCGGCATAGTGTTGAGCGGTTTCGTTTTCCACGCAATTGACCTTCGAGAACATAATCCAATGGCCACCATCCTAATGTTTGGCCTGTTAACTGCTAGTGCTTTTGGTCGCGTACCGTTGCTGAGGTTTCAACCGCTCGTGTACATCAGCTTCATTTCCTACTCGCTCTATCTCGTTCACAACAATCTTGGCACTTTAATCATGAGGCAACTGGAGCTTACAGGGTGCTATCCTGTACTCGCTTTCTTTCTCACCACTGGAGCCGTCATCGCGATTGCCGCAGCTTTCACCCACTGGCTGGAACAGCCACTGACAAAGATCCTGCGAACGAAATGGATTTCAATGAGAAAGAGATTCGAAAATCGCTCAAAAACTCCAACCGCCGCTCCTGCGAAACAATCAACCTCCAGCTAGTTACTAACATGCGTTTGCAGCTCTATCAAAACATCTTCGATTTGGAACAGGATCGCGTCCAATGGGACATCCTCGCCGGCAGTTTTCCTTTTTTTCAGTTTGATTGGATGACTAACTGGTTTCAGACCCTCGGAAAAGATCTGGAACTTGCAGTACTCGTCGGCATAAATGATGACAACCAGTGGGTTGGGATTGCCCCGTGGTGTATTGATCGCACGCAACCGCTACTCAACAAACTTAGGTTCCTCGGGTCGGGTGACGCTTGCAGTGACTATCTTAGCCTGATCTCCAATATGGAAAGTCATCCGGAGTTTAACCGCATTGCAATCGACTGGTTGATTGAGAACATTGGGTGTGCCGACACGCTAGGACGAATTGACGTCATTGAACTCGAAGGCATCTCACCTAATGACCCTAACGCAGAATATCTTTGCGAGGTCTTAACCGCCAACGGAATGAAACACCACACCACCGAACTCGAGGGAGGCTGGGAAGTTGAACTCCCCGCCACGTGGGAGGAACTGAACGCAAAATTCAGTAAAAACATGCGGCGGAAAACAAGGGCAGCCGCCAAACGACTGGGAAGTCTAGGCACAGAGATTCTTTCCTCTGCTGACTCACGTTACTCTACCGAACAACTTTGGAAAATATTCGTCGAGCTACACCAACAGCGGCGAGAGATGCTGGGACAGCCCGGATGTTTTGCGGACACTGATTTTGAAATTTTCCTCAAGCGTGCCTTTCTACCGATGGAAAAAAACAATCGGGCTGAGCTGCTCATTATCAATTTCGATAAAAAGCCTCTCGCTGCCATGATTGGGTTTAGAAGCGAAAGCACATACTATTTGTACCAATCCGGATTGGATGCAACTCGAATGTCCCTCGAACCTGGTTATCAAATTTGCTCCACTGCAATTCAACGTGCTATGGCACTCGGCTTACAAAAGTTTGATTTCCTGCGTGGCGATGAACCCTACAAAGCAAGATGGGATACAACCCGAATCCCGATCACCAGGACGCGATTTATCCCAAAAAATTCCGTCGCAAATCTGAAACACAGTGTCTGGCTCACCGGACGAACGCTCAAACATTTGGTAACATCGAATAAGTTTTAAAATAACCGTCACCTCGCTCAAGCCACTGTTGTTGAGAGCTAACCGACCGAGTTACCATTGAGCCAATTTGCCAGAAATTCAATGCGTGTTGCTCTGCTACTTGCCTTTGCGAATTGGTGGGGCGGTTTTACTTTTTATGCATCAATCGTCGTGCCCGTGGGAAGTGAAATCCTCGGATCATCGAGAACTCAGGGATTCATTACCCAGGAGGTCACCCATTGGCTCAACGTCGCGGCAGCGCTGACGATTTCGTTTCTGGCAATGGACCTCTGGCTTAATCGCAGCATCCGCGGAAAGTGGAATCTCCTCCTTGAAGTTGCACTTGCGATCGGTTTATCGCTCTGCCTTGTAACGCTTGCATTCCTCCATCCGCAAATGGACGAATTAATTAGCGTATCGGGTGAAACGATCTCAGACGAAGCGAAATTCTACCGGATTCACCGTATCTATTTATGGGTCAGTACGGTTCAATGGGCCCTTGGAGCGGTGTGGATGGCCAGTTTTCTGATGGGGATTTCGAACGCAAAACGAGAATCTTAAAGGGAACCGCCTCAACGATGAGTGATTTTTAGGGTATCATAAGTGCATCGGCAGTCGAGTTAACTTTAAAGGTAAATCAATGCAAAACACTCATAAGAATATTATCTTGAAACTTTCTTTACTTGTCATGCTAACGCTGCTTCCTATGAGCGTTACCCTTGGGCAAGAGGACGTGGTCGCTAAAACTGCCGATGGTGTTCTTCCCAAGGCGACAGAAACCAACCAAGAAACAAAAACCAAGGTTGATGAAGAACAGGAAACAGCTGAAAAACCAGTTCCCAAGTACGATTTCACTATCGAATACAGCATTCCTTACACCAACGTCAAATCCCAGGATTCAACCGGGACGTGCTGGAGTTTTGCGACGGCCTCATTTATCGAATCCGAGTTGATTCGGCAGGAGAAAGGACAACACGATCTATCCGAAATGTTTATCGTCAAAAACATTTATAAGGACAAAGCTCAGAATTATGTTTTGAGACAGGGAAAGGCGAACTTTTCCCAAGGCGCTCTTGCCCATGATTTCATTAACTCTGCCCACCAGTTTGGATTAGTACCTGAAGAGAATTACTCCGGCAGAGAAGACAATTCGAAACGACATGACCACTCTGAAATGGAAGCGGTAATGAAAGGTTTTCTCGAAGCAGTGGCTAAACAGAAGAAACTTTCTCCTAAATGGAAAATTGCCGCCGATAAAATTCTGGATACCTATTTAGGCGAATCGCCTGCTCGGTTTACTTATCGGGATCGTAGTTATTCGCCCAAGGAATTCTCTGAAAGCCTTGGATTTAACGGCAAAGACTACCAAAGCCTTACCTCATTCACCCACCACCCATTCGGAGAGTCGTTCGTCCTTGAAATCCCTGACAACTATTCCAATGGTTCATTCCACAACGTTCCAATTGACGAACTCATGGAGACGATTGATTTTGCGATCGAGAACGGTTTTAGCGTCGCGTGGGATGGAGATGTAAGCGAAAAAGGTTTTTCTGCGGCACGCGGTATCGCAGTTTTACCCACCAACGAGGGACGTCGTGACCTATTTACACGCCCGGGTGAAGAAAAAGTCGTCACTCAGAAAATGCGGCAAGACGCGTTCACTTCGCTGGCAACAACTGACGATCACCTGATGCACCTCATTGGCATCTCTCGAGATACCGAGGGAAACAAATATTATGTGGTCAAAAATTCGTGGGGAGAAATTGGAAAGCACAAAGGTTTCATTCATCTCTCTGAGGCTTTTGTCAGGCTAAAAACGGTAGCAGTCATCGTCCATAAAGACGCGGTTGCCGCAATGAAGGCATCCAAGGAAGCATCTGAAAGTGAGAAAGCAGAGGTATCTGCAGCTAATCCAGGCAGTTAGCCTTGAATGCCGTGCACCTTAACCTCGACTTAAAAAACGCAAAAATTCGCTCAAAAACAGGCAGTTCAAAAAAAGAACTGTCTGTTTTTTTTATTGGCATTCGAAAACTGAAACGAATAAGTTTTGACCGAAAAGATCAATCTGGGCCATCCACCGTTGTATCAAACCAATGATTTCGGATAATGCAGATTGCCCACAAAACCAGCGCATGCGATTGCTTGATACACTGATAAATCTGGGGCTCCCTCCTGCTATTATGAGTCGTTTTAAACTGCCGAAAGTATTTTATGAAAACCTCGCACCTACTTTTAGCCTTTGCAACTTCCTTTTGTGTTTTCGCTGCAGCCCAAGCTCAGGAGAATGCAACCAATAAAATTTCCAGCTACGGATCGGTTGCAAACCAGATTATCGAATCAGCAAAAAAAGAAAATGATTCATTCATCAAACTGCAGGAACTATGCGATGACATTGGGCATCGGTTGAGCGGAAGTCCTTCATTAGATCAAGCAATTGCGTGGGCTCAGAAATCTATGAAAGATGACGGGCAGGAAAATGTTCGCGCGGAAGCAGTCACCATTCGAAAATGGGTTCGAGGCAATGAAAGTTGCGAATTGATCGAACCCCGCCCAATGAAGATAAATATGCTAGGACTGGGTTGGTCCATTGGAACCCCAGCTGAGGGCATTACCGCCGAGGTAATTTCAGTAAAAAGTAAATCCGAATTGGATGCGCTTCCTGACGAAGCAATCAAAGGGAAGATCGTACTGTTTGATCATCCTATGGCAAGGTATTCCGAAACGGACGGCGCTGGCTACGGGGACGCCGTCCAATACCGAAGCAATGGTGCTTCATGGGCAGCCCAACGAGGTGGAGTTGCAGCACTGGTTCGTTCAGTCACTGCCTACTCTTTGGACAGCCCACACACGGGAGCGATGAGATACGATGCTGAAGTTAAGAAAATCCCTGCAGCGGCGATTTCAGTAGAATCCGCCATGATGATTAGCCGGTTACAAAAACGTGGTAAAAAGTGTGTCGTCAAACTAGTCATGAATGCGAAAGATATGGGGGAAGCACCATCCGCTAACGTCATCGCGGAAATTGTCGGTTCAGAAAAACCCGAAGAGGTTGTTTTGATTGGTGGCCACATCGATTCATGGGATGTTGGGCAAGGTGCTCAAGACGACGGGGCTGGCTGTGTCGCAGCAATGGAAGCCCTCAACATTCTTAGAAAATTAAATCTGAAACCCAAACGCACCATCCGTGTCGTGCTCTGGACCAATGAGGAAAACGGCCTTGCCGGCGCGAGAAGCTATGCTGCCCGCCACCAAAATGATGACCATGTAGCTGGAATAGAATCAGATTCAGGTGGATTTAAACCGCAGGGACTTACGATCGATGCTCAGGACGAACAAAAGTCTCAAATCGCGTTAGACCAACTCACTGAAATCCTTGCTCTCCTTAAGCCGATTGGAGCGACGCGTGCAAAACCGGGCTACTCCGGGGCCGACGTCGGACAGCTTAAACCACTTGGGGCAATGTGTATGGGACTGACCGTCGATGGAAGACTCTACTTTAATACCCACCACACCCATGCGGATACTGTAGATAAAGTAAATCCAAAAGAGTTAACCGAATGTGCCATTACGTTGGCGGTTGCCGCTTACGTGATCGCAGACATGCCTAGTCGGCTTGGGGAGAACTAGGGATTCTGTCTTTCGTCTCGACTAAACAAAGGTTGCATCGCTGGAAAGTGCAATGGCCGACGTAGCAATTTCCGAATCTTCCAGCGCGTCGATCGCTAACGACGGCATGATTTGACGCGGCATCGAATTTGCAGCTTTTAAATAAGTCTTGTCGTAATAGGCTAAAACAATTTCGATGGCCCGGGCGACATTCCCTCCCTCGAGCGAAGCCAATGCTTCATCTGCATTTTGCGGCCCCAATCGCTTACGAATGTTGTTGATCGAGTCAGCAAGCTCCGCCAACGGAAGATCGCCATAATCCTCCATCAAATTCTTGACCCGCCTCGCGGGGCTTGAGTCCATAAAGACGGCAGGTGAGTGTCGCATCCGGTGATAGAATCCATGAGGGACAACAACCGTCCCGATTCGATTCCCTTCATCTTCCACCCAAATCGGCTGATCTGCATCAAGTTTTTTAAGTTGTCCAAATAAGTTATTCTCGAACTGCTCGGTGGTCGGTTGCGTTCGCTGGCCAATTCCCCCAAACGCCGAACCGCGATGGTTTGCCAAACCTTCCAAGTCAACCACTTGCTCCCCCGCTTCCGCCAGAGCGCTGAGGATCCGAGTCTTGCCCGCTCCTGTCAAACCAGAAACGACGTTGAGTCGATAGGAAGCATCGAGAACCTCACGGGCATACTTTCGATAGCTTTTATAACCACCTTCGAGCACCGTCGGATTTAACCCGGCTGTGCGGAGCAGCCACCCCATCGACCGACTCCGCATTCCTCCGCGCCAACAATGAACCAGAACATCCGACTGACTTAACGCCGCCTGTTTTGCCTGGATGACCAACTCCGACATCTTTCCACCCGCAATTTTCAAACCGCGTAAAACAGCCGACTCTTGTCCCGAGTTCTTATAAATGGTTCCAACTTCAGCTCTCTCGTCGTCGCTGAACAGCGGCAGATTAATGGCTCCGGGAATATGTCCCTGAATAAACTCGCCCGGAGACCGAACGTCGAACACCACCGCGCTGTCCGCAAGGGACAAAAACTCTTGCGGATTAGCCGTAAGGTAAAAGCTATGGGAATTTGAAGAACTCAATCGAAATCCACGGGCTAACTTGGTTGGTTGATTAGTCGAGGTCCGTTGACCGCAACTGCAAATGGAAGGCAACAAAAAAAGCCAGACCGTAAAGTCTGGCTTTTTTCTTACTGTTTGTAAATGTCCGGCTCTACCATTTTCAGGTCGGCCGACTTAGGCCGTTAGTTGGGCGCTGCGTTCCACCACCATGAGCCATTCTGTGTTGCAGTCGCCGCTTCGATGCCATCCATATTCGGAAGTACTTCGGTGTTTGAAGCGATGCCCCAAGAATCAAGCTGGATACCACCGGAAGCCGAAACTAACCAACTCTGAGCAATTCTTACAAAGCTGCATTGAGCCGGAACAACTTTTGGGATTGTGTACGACGGTACAACTGCAGCATTGGTGAGCCCAAGTATCGCTGGCGTCTTAAGCCCAACCTTTTGGTTGAGCTGCTCACGACTGATGATCGCCGCCACGACTGACAAGTCCATCACGTTTCGCAGTTCACGGAAAACGGGCTCTGCGGATGACAATTCGTCAAATCGCTCTGTCATCATCTCAGCCCACTTTACCGCAAAACGATTTGGCTTACTCGCACCGTTTCGCTTGCCTTGACTATCAAACTTGGAATCTTCAGTCAGCGTTCTTACGCCTTTGCCACGAATTTGCCAGATACTTCCATCTGCGTTCTTTGCAATTGGCTCGTAGTTGCACTCCATCCAGAATCGCGGAGCCGCAGTCATGTTTCTGACTTTAGCTTTCTGAGCCATTTCCATAAAGCTTGGGAAATTGCTAATGGGAGCAGCTTCTAAACCCATCCCGAGACGCTTCATCTTGTAATCAGCCGCAACTAGAACCTGAGAAAAACGACTGTCAGCAGGAACACCGGTCAATCGAATCATCTGGTCACCCATGGCTTTTTCAACCAAAGGCTGCATCTCCGGGCGGAAAGGCGTATTGGATTGCTTCAACTGCCCGTAAAATTTTTGCAACTGCTGAATACCGCCTTCAGTTGGATCAATTGAAACCGAAACACCCTGCCCTGTTCGAGCATTCTCAACCGATCTCATTGCAACAAGGAAGTCCTCGAGATGAATCACGGGATTTCCTGATTTTTCACCTACGACAACACCATCTTCATTAAGCCGGATACCTTCTCCCGGACCAGCGATGATGATGTCGCTCTTGTCTTCCAATGCGATCACGTATTCCACACGCTGCAAACCAGCCATGTACTTGATTTCACTGCTCAGAGGCTTGCCTTCGTCTTTGGCCTGAGTGATTGCGTTCTCTAGACCGCGGAGAGACACCATACGAAGTGGAGTTGCCTCAGCGATTTTTGAGTCGGTAGCTTTCAACCCCTCTTCAATTCGGGCGAGAGCAGTTCTGTCAAGCTTGGCCTTTTCACCGGTAAAAACCCCTCGGGTATCTATTTTGATACCACCAACAACTCCACCGAAGAAAGTGCCGTTGTTGAATCCGTTGTTTCCATTGTTTCCGTTGTTTCCATTGTTTCCATTATTACCACCGTTGTTCGCATTCTGCGCATTTACGGCTGCTGGGATAACCAACAACGCAGCAAGCGCGAATAAGGTGATTTTGGCGAAACGTGCCGACATGATTTAGCTCCTGAGAAAAAAGGCCTTGCCCCTTGGTATTTCGGTTATATCGTACTTGTAGCTCAGCATTCTTACCTCGCACCCGAGAACTTCTAATAAAGACTGGCGGATGTTGGTCGAATCGCAGTAAGATAACAGTTGTGAGACTCAGACTGCTTTTAAGACTAACTTGGGCAGTCTCCAATGGCAAGAAAAACCGGTCTTTCCGCTTGATAATACTACGGAAAACAAAAATCTACCCTAACAATCATATCCCAAAATATCGGTTTGCACTCCGCAAATCCCCCAGAACCATGGTTTAAACTCAATTTCTAAATATGGCTGGCCCAAAGAAACCAAAAACTGGATCAAATATCGCCTATCTCGTTATCCGGGATGGAAAGAAATGGTCGGACGTTTTCCGATTAATGCCCGGTAGAACCGTCACAATCGGACGATCACCGACAAACCAAATTGTCATCAAAGAAGATCAGGCAAGTCGGCAGCATGCGGAAATATTTAGTTCCGACGGGAAGTGGACAGTTCGGGATCTCAACAGCCGAAACGGAACTGCGGTTGGTAAAGAACGGGTCACCGGCGACCACGTACTCAAGCCTCAGGAAATCATCTGGATTGCCAGCACCCAGATGGCTTTTGTGACTGACCTTTCATCGGCCTACAACCGCAAGGTCTTTTCCCGCGTCGAAATCGGATCCGAAACAGTTACCGGTCTTGAAATTCATGACTCCGATGAACAGGCCACTATGGCTGAATTGGAACTCTCTGAACCAACTCAAATCACTCATCGAAGACAAAAGACGCGTTACCTCCAAGCAGAAGATCCAGATTCCATTGAAGAAGATCCTGCCAATGAGAACGCCAGATCCAAGGCATCGAGAAACGCCACTCGCTTGTGTCGCCTCGCATTCGATCTTGCCAACGAAACAACACCTCGCGCTATTGCGAGGATGGCGCTAGACTGCCTACACGAGGAAACCAAACTTGATGCGGGTGCGGTCTTGTTGGTTCCAAAGTCAAGACGCACAACGGTTGACCCTAACAAACTTGAAATTCTCGCCTGGCGGAGTGACACGCGTCCTGAGTACCAGCGAGTATCCCAGTTTCTTGCGGAAACCTGCCTTCGCGGCAGCGAGGCAATTCTGGCCCGTGACATCCAAGACGACAGTACATTGGGTCTCAGAGATAGCGCGGGCACCATTCACGCCACCAGTGTGATCGCCGCGCCAATTCGTATGAACAACCGAACAATCGGTCTGATTCACTTGTATTCGACTAATATGCAGGAAGGTCTGCGCCCAAATGATCTCGAATTCACACTGGCCGTTGCTGAAACGGTCGGCATGGCACTGCGAACTCGCTACCGAGAACAAAAACTAGTCGAAGACCTTTCCAAAACACGCAATCAAATTGACCAACTACGAAATCAACTCGGTGTCGAAAGCGAAATCGTCGGGGGCAGCAATGCCATGTTCCGAGTACATGAGCAAGTTGGAAAAGCTGCACCGAGCAAAGCGACCGTTCTCGTCCGCGGTGAGAGTGGCGTTGGAAAAGAACTCGTTGCCCGAGCAGTTCACTTCTCCAGTGACCGACGTAACAACCCATTCATTTGCCTTAACTGTGCCGCCTTATCTGAATCGTTGCTGGAGAGCGAACTCTTCGGGCATGAGAAGGGGGCATTCACCGGTGCGACGGACCGTAAAGCCGGAAAATTTGAAGCCGCCGATAAAGGTACCTTAATGCTGGATGAGATTGGCGAAATGAGCCCGAGCATTCAGGCGAAGTTTTTAAGAGTCCTCGAGGGTCACCCTTTCGAACGCGTCGGTGGCAGTAAATCCATCAAAGTGAATGTTCGAGTCATTGCCGCAACCAATCGCGACCTGGAAGAAGAAGTCCGGCGTGGCAAATTTAGAAAGGATCTCTTTTTCAGACTTCACGTCGTGCAAATTGACGTTCCACCACTTCGCCGACGGCCCGAAGACATCATCGAATTATCAGATTACTTTCTCCAGAAGTACAACCTGGAAACCGGTCGCAAAATCAGCGGATTCTCTCCGCAAGCTCTGCATCAGCTCAAACGGTATCGCTGGCCCGGAAATGTGCGGGAACTGAAGAACGTGATTGAGCGAGCGGTGGTGCTCGCGCGAGGTGAGATCATCCAGCTTGACGAGCTACTGCTCACCAACCTCTCGACGGCCAGTGAATCAAAATTTGACGTCGGTACCATTGTCCAGGAATACCAACCCGAATCGCTGGAAATGGTTGAGCAACGTCACATCGCCGCCACTCTCCAAGCCACTCACTGGAACAAAAGTAAAGCGGCGGCAATTCTTGGCATCGAACGATCGACTCTCGATCGAAAGATCAAAAAATTTGGGATCAGGAAAGAATCGCCGTAAATCCTGGAAACTCTCTTCACCAAGCGTGCGACTAACCGGTTCACCCAAAGTTATTTTGCATCTGTGTCGCCACCGGAGCCAAGAACACTAACCGGGCGAATCACATTCCGCGGATTGGACTTCCCTTCGAGCTGTTTTAAGTGGGTAGTCAATTTCGCTTCACAATCGGGAACCAATGCCGCGACTGCATCGGCCATGGAATCGGCAACCCCGAAACGGATCAATTGATCCATCTGATTTTGCAAGAGCTCTTGAGTTTCCTGCCCGCCACTTAGAAGAAAATGAATCCATAGCCATGATTCTGCATAATCCAACTGATCCAGTTCAGCAGCATCTCGCAAAGTCTCCAACCTCGCTAAATCAGGTTGCCAATCAGATCGTCGTAGTCGATTTGACAAACTGTAAATGTGTGCGCCGTTGAGCCCTTGCTTTCCACGCTTGATCTCAAAATACTCGGCGAGACCTTCGTCGAGCCAAATGGGCAAGTTAGGAACGACAGAATGTAGATAGCCATGAGTTACTTCGTGACGCAGGTCATCTCCTACGCGCGGCCCCCAATAGGCGTACACATTTAGACTGTTATCACTTTTGACAAAAAAGGCTCGCCTACCGGGAAACTCTGGATGCGCCCGCTCCATAAACCCCTGAAAATGGGCTTCGTCATCAAATAAGAAAACATGAATTGATTCGTCAGAAGTAGGAATATCTAAAATCCCGGAAATCTCATCTCGACGGGACGTCAATTCCTTTATCAATCGATGGTTTTCAGGAAGATGAAAATCAGAATGAACGACTAATTGACCAACTACCAATTGCTGCTTTGTTGGCAAGGTGTTTCGCCCTTTATGCATCGCGCAGCCGGGGTTCACGCCGCAATAGACTAGAAGGCAACAAATCGCCAACAGCCAACGTCCACCAATCGGAAATAGGAACAAACGCATGAACACTCAGAATTCCAATCGGAATATCATCGTAATTGATCTATGGGGAGTTGCGAACATTAACAGAACAACGCCCCACGTAATACGGCAATCGTTTTTTAGGTGCGAAGCAGTCCCATTCAAACGGATTTTTCGACGAATCCTACTCACCTAACTAACGGAATAGAAATTTTCACGAACAGAACCCTTTCTTTCGACCAGCCCGCCTCTCGCCTGCAAGAACGTTCAAACCGAAGCATGAATTCAAACACCAAAAGTGATAGCACCTTGGAGGATGTGACGGCTCTAAAACACAGTCCACCGATTTATTAGCAAGCGGCGGAGAAATCCATATTGACCCAAGCCACCAAAAAAGTGCAAACTCTGAATTGATCCAGTCTTTCGGACTTGTATTCCGATTGCCAACATCCACGGAAGGATTTGATAATGCCGCGTTTTTTTGGGCGATTTAGTTTCACCGGACTCACCGCAATCGTTGCGATTATTTCGATCTCGTTTTCTGGTTGCATGGAAGAAAAATCCGCTCAATTGGTAACCGAATCAAAAAATGAAACCAGCACCGAAACGAAAGTTCTACCTGTTTCCTCCGAAACAAATACGGTAGCGGTGGTTAGCACAACCGATGTGTCATCGCCCGCGCAGCCAAGCGTCGAGGAAATTACTTCCGAATCGACGCCATCCGAAGTTTGCCAGCGGTTCTTAGACCTGCTTCAATCCGGCAATCGAATCGCTGCTGAAAACTTACTGACCCGCACCGCCCTGACGGCAACCACCAAAGCCGGGCTTAAACTGGAGCCAATGGGTGGACCTTCATCTACCTATCGTACCGGCGAAGTTCGATACGCAACCAATAAACAAAAACTTGCCCACGTAGATACTTACGTCGTCGACACCGTTGATGGCAAACCTTATGAGATGGAAGTGACCTGGCAACTGCACAAACACTTGGATGGATGGCGCATTTCGGGCCTGATGTTAGAGCTAGAACCAGGCAAAACGAAAGATTTACTTTCCCTCGAAAATCAATACGATGTTGCCAAGCTACAAAGCCTTGCAGGAGTTGAAGCACTCGACGAGACAGAACCACCACAGGCCAAGGTGAGCAATAGCAACCAGTCTGTGCAGCTGAAATAGACGAATTTGGAAATTGCAATTCGAACCTCGTATTCGAATATCGTTCAACCCAATGCAAGAACACCTTGCTATTTGCTCGAAACGTTCCGATTACCAACGGGTGAACGAATTCAACCTTCAGCACTGCATGACAACGGGCAAACGCGAAAACGTCCAGTTAATGTGCTAAAAATAAAACAGTTCCACGGACGGTCAGTACGCTGTATTCCACCACGTGAACAAGTGAACTTTCGCCAGCGACTCCGCAAGACTAAACTAGGTTCTGGTCTTTTTCGCTCGCGTTCTGCTCCCTAACGATTTGAATAAAGAAGCCATGGCTACTGAAACTCAACCCGAACTCAACAACGCCTCTGACACAGCGGCCGAGACAGACGCGATTGCCAAAGACATTCATGTCGAAACAGAAAGGCTCAGCCAGTCTCGCATTCCCAGACCGGAAGGAGTCAACCCGAATAGCAAAGTGCTTTGGTCCTATATCATTCCGGTTACCCTTTTTCACCTCTTGATTCCACTCGCGTTCATCCCCTACTTTTTTTCCTGGTGGGGACTGCTGTTCCTTCCGGTCGGCAACTACATTTTCACGTCGATGGGAATTGGCGCTGGCTATCATCGCTTACTCACCCATCGTGGTTTTGATTGTCCCAAGTGGTTCGAATACACGCTTGCAACGCTAGGCGTCTGTAGTTTCCAAGACTCACCAGCCCGATGGGTACTCGTTCACCGTGTACACCACCAGCACTCTGATCACCAACCGGACCCGCATACGCCTAATGTAAGTGGTTATTGGTCACACATGGGCTGGATGTTCGTTGACAACACCGATTTGAGCACCGCTTCAGCCTATGAC